>JBBQHP010000028.1:0-64189 GCA_038324085.1 Burkholderiales bacterium | reverse complement strand
ACGCCGTTCCGGTGGCGCCGGGCAGGACCTTGAAGCGCATGGTCCGGCTCGATGCATCCGCCGCGAAATCGAGCGATGCGCGGCCCGGAACGGTGGGCGCGGGATCGATCGCCTGCAGCACCTTCGCGTCGTACTCGAGATCGACCCTGGCGGACTTGGGCGAGAGGGCTCCGGGCAAGGTGATTTCGACGGCGAACTCCTTGCCCGGCTGCGCGCGTTCCGGCCCGCTCATGCCCAGCAGGAACGGCAGCTGGGCGACGGGCGGCACATCGCGCGCCGAAGGTTCGGGCGCGGCGGCCTGCGTTCCGCCGGCGTTGGCCGAGGCGAGTGCGAGCCCGCCCGGCGCCGTCTTCGCGATCCGCAACGGCGCTTGTCCGGGAAAATTGTCGGTCCCGACCGGCAACTCCGCCTGCACGCCTTCAGGGCGCATGATGTTGCGCACGATGCGCGGGGTGATCATCAGGATCACTTCGGTCTTCACCCGGTTATCCAGCGACGAGCCGAACAGGTGCGAGAGCAGCGGGATGTCGCCCAGGCCCGGGATGCGCTGACTGCTGCGACGGTCCTCGTCACTGATCAGGCCCGCGAGGATCTGGGTCTCGCCGTCCTTCAACTGCAGCACGGTGTTGGCATTGCGCGTTCCGAGTCGATAGGCCACCGTGTTGCCGCCACCGGTCGCGACGGTGATGGTCTCGACGATGTTGCTCACTTCCAGGCCGATCCGGATCGCCACTTCGTCCTGCAGGTAGATCTGCGGCTCCACGTCGAGCTTGAGGCCCACGTCCAGATAGCTGACCGAAGTCGATACGCCCACGTTGGCGGTGGCGGTAGAGGTGAACACGGGGACCTTGTCGCCGATGTGGATCCGGGCCTTCTCCTTGTTCTTCACCCGGATCCTCGGGTTGGCCAGGATGTTCGTGGTGCCCACTGTCGCTCGCAGGTTGAACACCAGGGCGGGGTTGGCGATGGTGAACAGCATCGGCGCATCGATGGCGGTGCTGGTAGCGCCGCTCGCCGCCCCGCCGGCGCCCTGGGCTTCTAGGTTGACGCTGCCCGGGTAGCGGATGCCGAGTTCCTGCAGCCGGGTGCGGGCGACTTCGAGGACTTCCACTTCGAGCATGACCTCGGGCTCGGCCAGATCCAGCGTGCGTATCAGCTGCTCCGTCAACCGGACCACTTCCGGCGTGTCCTTGACCACGAGAAGGTTCAGTTTTTCATCGATGAACACGTCCTGGGTCTTGACCAGGGCCTTGACCATGGCGGCGGCCTGCTTCACGTCCGCGTTGGCGAGGTAGAAGCTCCTGACCACGAGATCGCGATAGTCCTTCTGCTTGGCGGGCGTGTTGGGATAGATCAGGACCGAGTTGTCGTTCAGCATCTTGCGATCGAGCTGGTTGGTGGTGAGGATCAGCTTCATCACGTCGTCCAGCGTGGTATCGCGGACGTACAGCGTGATCTTCTGATCGGATCGCACGTCGCGGTCGAAGACGAAATTGATACCGGAGGTGCGCGAGAGCATCTCGAACACGGTCTTGAGCGCGGTGTCGCGAAACTCGAGCGTGATCGGCTTCTTGTAGGGCGATTTCAGCCGCACTGCAGGCTCGAGCGCCACTGAAGTGTCGACCAGCTTGCGCAGCACCTCACGCGCATGGGTGTGATTCGGGTTCTCGGCGAGCACGCCGCGCAGCAGCGCTTCGGCGCTGCCCGGGTCACCCTTCTCGATCAGCGCCTCGGCCTGGCGGATGCGCTCGGCCTGACCGCGCGCACGCTCGACTTCCTGCAGGCCGGTGTTGGCGCGAAAGCCCTCGGGGTCGATGCGCTGGGCTTCGCGGAACTGCGCGGCGGCAAGGTCGAGGTTGCCCGCCTTCAGCGCGGCTTTGCCCTGGAAGACGAACGCGGCGGCGATCCGGTCGCGCTCGCGGATCAGGGCCGCCCGGTAGGTCGAGTTCCTGGGATTGTCCTTGACCGCCTGCTCGAGCTTGGCGAGCCCTTCCAGCGGCTTGCCTTCGTTCATCATCTCGTTGGCTTGTTCGTAGCTGCGGTCATGCGCGCACGCGGCCAGCAACAGGAACAGGGGTAACAGGCGCAGCAGCTTCATTCTGTGGTCGTGGCCGTGAGGGTCTGGCGTTGGTCGAGCGGGAGATAGGTCAGCACCACACGCCCGGATTCGACTTCCTCGATCCGGTAGGTGCCGTTGATGACATCGCCTTTCTTGACCGCGTAGTTCGTATCCTGTTGTCCGAGGAATGCGATGGTCTCGTTCTTGTCGTCGAGCATGCCGAGGTACGTGAACGGCAGCGGCGGCGCCTGCGGCGGTGGTGGTGGCGGTTCCGCGATGGCACGCTGCGCCTCGAGCTCTTTCGGGGTCAGCTTTCTGGGGGGCGGATTCCAGTCACGCGCGCCGAATGCCGGCACCGCGCGCACACCCGTTGCGCCCCGCTTGAGGCGCGACAGGTCGAGGGTGATGGCCTCGGCCGCCGGCGGCGTCGCCCCGGTGGACGGGCGGGCTTCCCCGGCCGCGTCACCGCGCTGCGCCGCGTTCACATGCCGCACCTCGGGCTCGTCGCCACTCATCCAGCGGACCGCGAGCAAGGTCAGTCCGAGACTGCCGAACACGGCGATCCGGCGCAGGCGCGGGTCGACCTTCACGACGGGGAATCCCCGTTCAGGTAAACGATCCAGCGGATCCTTGCCTCGATCGATCCGTCCCCGATGTTCTCGCGCTTCAGCACGATGTCCTCGAGGGCCGCCGCCGGCACCTTGTCGAGGACTTCCGCAACGAAACCGCGGATCTGCATGTAGCTGCCCCGGACCGGCAGCGTGATGCGGTAGCTGACCAGCCGGGCGCCCTTGTTGCGCTCGAGCACGTAGTCGCCGGAATCGAGCACGAGTCCGTTGCGCGCCGCGGCCGTGTGGATCCTGCCGATCCAGTCGGGCAGCGAGTCGACATGCGGAAAGAACGCGTAGAAATTCTCCAGTTGAGTCGCTCGTGGCGGGGGCACGTTCGCGGCGTTCCCGGCGGACCGCAAGCGCGCGCGCAGTTCGGACACGTCGCTGCGCACCGTTTCGACCTGTTGCTTGGCCGGCAGCAACGCCGCCAGCGCGAACCCGACCGCGCCGACGCTCAGCACCAGTCCGACGATGCCACGCCATTGCAGGCGCGAAGCCTCGCGTCGACCGATCCAGCGAAGCGACTTCAGCGCGGCGCCGTCCATCGGGCCTGGATGACGAATGCGAACGGGCGGTTCGGGTCGTTCTGGCGGATCTCGTGCCGCTTGAGGTGCACATCGGCCAATGCCGGAGCGGCCTCGAGTCGTGCCAGAAACGTCAACAGGGCCGTGAGGTCGCGCGCCTCACCCTGGATGTTCACCAGGCGACTGCGGGGATCGGGCTGGATGCCCAGCAATGCGATGTCGGGGATGACCGAGCCTTCGACCTGCGCGAATAGCTGATCCCAGGGCAGCGCGAGGCGGTCGAGCACGGCGTTGGCGGCCTTCAGTTCCTGCGCGAGTTCCGTGCTGGGCGCTGCCTCGACGGCAAAGCTGGGCAGCGCCCGTTTCGCGAGCCGGCGCGTGTCGGACAGTTTGCCTTCCCAGCGCGCCAGCTCGTCGCTGACCGAGCCGTATTCGAGCGCGACCCAGGTGGCCAGCACCGCGCCCACTGCCAGCAGGATCGTGCCCCACGGCGGCGATCGGCCCGGGGCCCGTTCGAAGTCGAGGGCTAGCGCGCGTGCGACCACGTCAAGGCTCCGTCGGGCGCAACGCGCCGATGTCGGTTGCCGGCACCGCCACCGGATCGGTGGCGATCGGCACGACTTCCCAGACCCCGATGCGACCCGGCAAGGCCTCGCGGGGGCCCGCGAACGCGACCCGCAACTGACCATGCACGGAGATCGCGCCGAGCGCCTCGGCCTGCCGGATCTCGCCGGCCAGCGCTTCGGACAACGCAACCCCGACACGCGGGTTGGCGAACCAGCGACAGGCGCCGTCCTGGAGCAAAGCGACGGTCACGCGGCCAGGTTCGGCAAACGCGAAGGCGCCGGCGCGACCGCGCATGAGCAAACGCTGTCGATTGAACACCCGGACGAATCCCGGACTGACGCCGCGCAACTTCAGCGCAGCCCGTGCGCACGCGCCGCGTATGCCTTCGAGCAGCGCCGTGTCCACGGCGCACAGCGGCGAGGCCGTGCCGACGGGCGCATCGTCCAGGCGCAGCGTCCACCCGGCAACGCGTTCGCCATGAATCGCTTCCAGTTCAACGCGGGCGTAGGCCAGGCGTTCGTCGTCGGTCGCGAGCGCTTCGCTCCACGGCAACAGATGCAGGCGCAGGAAATGGCTGGACAGCGTCACCTCCGCATCGGCGCCACGCCAGTGCGGCTCCGCGAGCGAGCGTTCGAGCGCGGCGAGGCAGTTTTCCCACCCGGCGCCCGCGGTCTCGACCGGGACGCTGGCCGTCCGGATCGCTCCCGGGCGCAAGCCGCGCGCGAATCGCGTCAGCTCGACGCGGCCGGGCGCGAGCCCGATCAGCACCCGGTCACGCCACGAGGGTGACACGATTGACCTCCTGCAGCGTGGTGTCGCCGATGCGCACCAGATCGAGGGCCGATTCACGCAGGAAGCGCGTGCCGCTGGCGCGCGCGGCCTCCTTGATGCGACGGATCGGCTCGCGTTGCGTGATGAGCTCGCGCAGTTCGTCGGTGAGGATGAGTATCTCCGAGATTGCCTTGCGGCCGCGGTAGCCGCTGCCCCGGCAATGGCCGCAGCCCGTGCCGGCGCGCAGGCGATATCCGGCCACGGCTGCCCGCGACAGACCGGAATCGGCGAGCAGCGTATCGTCGGCGACGGTGTCGGCGGAGCAATGCGTGCAATTCACGCGCACCAGACGCTGCGCGACGATGCCGTTCAGCGCCGATACGAAGGAGTACGGATCGACCCCCATGTGCGTGAAGCGGCCGATCACGTCGAAGACGTTGTTGGCATGCACCGTCGTGAACACGAGGTGACCCGTGAGCGCCGCCTGGATGGCGATCTGCGCCGTTTCGGCATCGCGGATCTCGCCCACCATGATCTTGTCCGGATCGTGTCTCAGGATGGAGCGCAGGCCGCGCGCGAAAGTGAGGCCTTTCTTCTCGTTCACCGGAATCTGCAGCACGCCCGGCAGCTGATACTCGACCGGGTCCTCGATGGTGATGAGCTTGTCGTGGCCGTGATTGATCTCGGAGATCGCGGCGTACAGCGTCGTGGTCTTGCCGCTGCCGGTGGGACCGGTCACCAGCAGCATGCCGTAGGGTTCGGAGGCGAGCCGGCGGATCCACGTCTTGGCCTCGTCGCCGAAGCCGAGGCTGTCGAGCGACAGGCCCTTGACCTGATCGGCGAGGCTCTGCTTGTCGAGGATCCGCAGCACCGCGTCCTCGCCGAAGATCGACGGCATGATCGAGACCCGGAAGTCGATCTCGCGTCCCTTGATCGACACCTTGAAGCGGCCATCCTGCGGCACACGCCGCTCGGCGATGTCCAGTTCGGACATGACCTTGATGCGCGACACCACCTGTTCCGCCGTCTCCGCGCCGCCGACCTGGCTCACGTTGCTCAACACGCCGTCGATGCGGTACTTGATGATCAGGCCGCTGGCGGAAGTCTCCAGGTGTATGTCGCTCGCCTGGCTCTTCAGGGCGTCGTACAGCGTCGAATGCACCAGTCGCACCACGGGGCTGGTGTCTTCGCTGATCGTCTTGAGCGACAGATCCTCGAGGGCGCCCCGGCCTTCGCCTTCCAGGCGCGGCTGCAGCACGACGCTTTCCATCGCGCGCATGTTCTCGCCGTGACGCGCGAGGTACGCGGCCAGGTCCGCATGGTGGGCGAGGCGGAATCCGATCGCAGCATCGATGCGCTCCTCGGCCCAGGGGCGAACGCGCGCGTCGAAGGGATCGGCAAGCGCCAGCACGAGTCCGCCGCCGGGCACGCGGAACAGGATGCACTCGCGCGCGAGCGCCTCGGAATAGGGCAGGCCGTCGAACACAGGCTCCGCCGCATGCATGTCGGCCATGGTCATGGGCACGAGGCCGAAGGTCGCGGCAAGCGCCGACGCGAACGCTTCGACCTCGAGACCGCTCGCCTCCTCGAGGCAAAGCAGGGGGCGCTTGCCGCTCGTCGCCGCGGCCGCGCGCGCGGCCGCGAGTTGCTCGGCGGCAAATGCGGGCGGTGCGTCGAAATCGCGGGGTTTCACTGGATGCTCCCGGCCAGCTCGAAGATCGGCAGGTACATCAGCACCACGATGCCGCCGATGATGATGCCGATCAAGGCCATCAGCAGCGGTTCGAAGGTCTTGGTGAACCACTCGACCCAGCGCGCCATCTCCTCGTCGTGAAACACCGCCACCCGCTCCAGCATCTCGCCCATGCGCCCGGTTCGCTCACCGACGCGCAGCATGCGCAGCGCGACCGGCGTGGTGAGGGCGTTCGCTTCCATCGCCTGGGACATGGGTTTGCCCTCGCGGATTAGGCGCCGGGCACCCTCGAGCCGCACGCGCAACTCGGAATCGAGCAGGCCCGACACCATGCCCAGGGCCGGAACGATCGGGATGCCGCCCGAGAGCAGCATGCCCAGTGTCCGATAGAAACGCGTCAGTTGGTAGATGCGCACCCGCTCACCCATCGCAGGGATCGCGCGCAGCGCGCGCAGGATCTGCGCGCGGGTGGCGGCACGGCTGAGCCACCACCCGATCAGAACCAGGCTGGACAGGAACAGGGCGCCCACCAGGGCGCCGTGCGCTTCCACCGTCTGCCCCCATTTGAGCAGCAGGCGCGAGACGAACGGCATGTCGCCGCCCATGTCTTCGTAGACGTGGCTGAAACGAGGCACCACGTAGCCCAGCAGGAACAAGGTCACCAGACCACCCACGCAGATCAGGATGGCCGGGTAGATCGACGCGCTCACCACTTTCTTGCGCACGACGTCGAGTTGCGTCTGATAGGCGACGAAGCGCGACAGCGATTGCGGCAGATCGCCCGTACGCTCGCTCGCGCGCACCGTGGCCACGTACAGATCCGGGAACACGCCTGCCGTCGCCTGCACCGCCACGGACAGCGGCTTGCCCTCGTACAGGGCGGCGAGCAGCGTCTGCAGCGTCGAACGGGTCTCGGGGCGGGATTCCTTTTCCGCCAGGGTCTCGATGGCTTCGACGAGACTGATGCCCGATTCCAGCAGCGCGAGCAGTTCCTGGGTGAACAGCAGCAGCGGAAAGCGCGTCCGCCCCTTCAGGGAAGGCAGCGAGAACCCGCTCGCGCCCCGGACGGCGAGTACCGCATAGCCCTGCCCCGTGGCCTGCGCGCGCGCGTCACGCGCATCGCGTGCGTCGAGCGCGAGGGAGACAACGCCCTCGCCTGCTTTCATGGCCTTGACGCGGTAGCGCATGGGTGGCGGGGATCGAATCCAGTCGATGGTGCCGGTTGCGAAGCGATGCGCTCACACCGCAATAGGAGGGCCGGGCTGCGCCGGAAGTACCGACCGGCGTGAGGAGCGCGCGGATCGCGCACTGAACGGAGCGATCATCGGTCAATTCCAGTTGGTGATGTCGGCGTTTTCTCCGTCCCCGCCGGCCTGGCCGTCCTTGCCGAAGGAGTACAGGTCGAATTCGCCCTTTTCCCCGGGCGAACGGTACTGGTAGGGCTTGCCCCAGGGATCGAGCGGCACGGCCTTCTTGAGATAGGGCCCCTGCCATTTCGCTTCGTTGTTCGGTCGCACGTCGAGGGCAACGAGGCCCTGCTCGGTCGTCGGGTAGCGGCCCACGTCGAGACGGTAGGCATCGAGCGCTTTCTCCAGTGCATCGATCTGGGCCTTGGTGATCTTCACCTCCGACTTGCCGATCTGCGAGAAATATCTCGGCCCCACGTATGCGGCCAGCAGCCCGATGATGACCATCACGACCAGGAGTTCAAGCAGCGTGAAGCCGTGACGGCGGCGGGTGCACGCGTCACGGCGGCGTTGCGAGTTCCGCTCCCGCAATGGAAACGGAGCGATGTTTCGCTCAAGGCGGACCACGGTCTCTTTCCCTTCTTCCGAGCCCCAGATGGTAGGGACGGATTATGACGCCCCGGTGACCGCTTGTGTTCTCTCCACGCACCGCGTGGTGGAGAGCGCCCTGTCGTCGCAGGGCGTCACTGTGCCAGGGCTACGCGCTCCGACGTCGGCCTCGCGTCCACGCGATCCGGCCTGCCAGGAACACCCCGGCCATAAGACCGAGGGCCATAGTCGATGGTTCCGGCACGGCCTGAACGGAGAAGGTGAGCCCATGGTTCGCTGTGGATATATCGGCGAACTGGGGTGCGTCGGCAGCGCTGGTCATGGAGAGGGTCAGCAGACCTTCTTCTCCCGCCACCATGCTCACGACCGGAGTAAACGTACCGGCTGAAGAGAAGGTCGTATCGAACAGCGTCTTGGCGCCCGAGAGCAGGCTCACCCGTAGAAAACTGTCGGGAGAACCCGTACCCTCGTTCTGCACGTCGGCCGTGAAGTCGAGGTTGAGTTGCACCGGGCCGCCCGGAGCGATGAAGCTCCCGACGAACGAGGCGTTGGCAATGGCCGACACCGGCACGTCCGCGCCGAGCGCTTCGGCGATCGTACCGAGCACGCCATAATCGGCGACCGCAGAGCTCGCTGCCAGACCATCACCGCTGCTGCCCTGGGCACTGATGAAGAGCGGCCAGGGCGAGGTCGCCGAGTCCGCACTGTGCGTATCGACGGTGGCGCCCGCGATGGCCACGGCGCTGATCGAATAGGTGCTGTCGAAGAAGGTGACAGGTGCTGCGTGAACCGTCGCGGACGCGAGGGCAAGGGTGCAAGTGAGCAGAATGGATCTCATGAATCGACTCCCGGTGTTCGGATCGTGGGAAGACGGGCCGCCGTGCGACTGACCCGTCCCGGATCGGCAGGCGGCGGTGTGGATGTGCCTCACCGCCGTCATTGGCAACTACCGCCTCAGTTGCAAGGCGCACCCGCCGGGGTGGCGGGCGAGGAAGACGCGACCGCGGCCTCGCCACAATCGATGTGGCGCCGGTTGCGACCGTCGTGCGGGGTCGGCAGGTAGGGGAACACCGTGTAGATCCCATTCGGCGTCAGATTCGAACCGAACGCAGCGCTGTTGAAGTTGACGCCGTCGCCCAGGGCAAGAGCGCCCGCCGCCGAGCCCCGCAGCACACCGGCCACGACGCGCAGCGCGACGTCGATGACGTCATCGTTGGGGCGACGGCCGTTGGGCCAGCCTGCATTGTCGCCTGCGAGCACCGTCAACCGTTTCTGGCTCGCGGGGGCCGTCGGCGCGACACCCAGGTTGAGTCGCAGCAATTCCGAACAGGTACTGGCTCGATCGCATGAGCCCGTCTGCGCCTGCGCCGGATATTTCAGGAGCGCATTCACCAGGTCGGTGCGGCCGGCGGTCGGGATCTCCAGCGATGTGCCCGACAGTCCATAGACGAGATTCAGCACGGTACCGAGGCGGGAATTCAGATAGAAGTCGAGGAATCGCGACTCCTTCTCGGGTTCGAGCGCGTTCCAGAGGTCCTTGTGCGAAGTGCCGATGATGACCTCGTTTACGAGCGGATTGGCCAGTCGCGAGACCTGCACCCACGGCCCGGCGTCAAGGCTGGTACCGATCTGCCCGAGTACCCGGAACTTCTGCCGGCTGGTGGCCGCGTACAGGCCCACGATCGCCTTGGGATCGCTCGTGATGGATGCGATCGGAACCTCGATCGCGATCGTGCTGACGTTGAAACCCGAGAAGTGATCGACGCCGAAGGCGTTGGCCGTATCGCTCGCGTCTTCGGCAGCGGTCAGCACCGGCGGCGCGCGCCGGAGATTGATCGTGTCGAACGTCGCACCGAGATCGATGTAGAACGTTTCGTCGCGCTGGCCCGCGAACACCTTGCCACCGTTGCTGAGCGGATACCTGCCCTGTGCCGCGAGCGCCTCATAGCTCGGCATCGTCTTCGGTCCCACGTTCGACGGCACCGCGTACAGCGGCGCGTTGCTCAGCGTCTTGCGCTGACCGCCGCGGACTTCCGTAACCGTATAGCTCTGCCGCACGATGATGCCGTCGGAACCTGCGCCGTCGAGCGCGGTGACGGGTGGCACCGCGGCGTACGCAACGGGGAGCTTGAGCGCTGTCAGTCCGCCGCGGATCTGGGACTTGAAACGAACTTCGTAGACGACGTCATCCGCCTTGCCGTCGCCATTGGCATCCACATGGAACGAATAGAGCACGTCGTCGCCGAAGTTGAAATAGTTCGGACCCGAACTTGGTTCCTGCCCGGGAATCACGTTCATGATCATCACGACGTTGTTCGGGTTCTGCCAGCTGCGAAAGAAGTAGACGTCGGTCAGATCGGCCGTGGGATCGGTTGCGATCTGTGGTGCCTCGCGATGGCTCGCTGCGAAGGCGGTGGCGCTGCAACCGATGACGAACGTCAACAGTCCTGCGCCGAACAGTGATGCTGTTCGTATCATGGTGGTTCTCCTCCCCGCTGTCGGGTCTGGAAGGTTGAACTGAACTTCGTGTACGCGGACCCCGGCGCATTCGTCCGGGATCGCACGAGGCCGCGCTGCAAATCAATACGGCACTAATTCCGGATCGGATTGGACTTCCGCAACATGTTCGTCAGTTTCGCGTCTTCCAGATGGTGTAGCGCGACCCAGCTCTGAACCACGCGACGCGACGCTTCGTCCCGGGCCGCGAGGGCCGCTTCCAGAAGTACCCGAGCATCGGCAGGCTCCTTCTGTACCGACCAGTTTTCCTTCGCGACCGTCAGCGCACCGGGGACATCACGCGCGAGATGCAGCAGGAAGCGTGCTTCCTCGCGCAGGTGCACGCGATCGCCGCGGCGGCGGCTCGCGTCGAACCGCGCGCGCAACTGCTCGATCGACGACAGCGCATCGTCGCGCCCCAGACGCTGCGCCGCGAGCGCGTAGCGCAGCAGCAATCCGTCGACTCTGGTTCGGGCCTTCAGCAGTCGGATCACGGCCTCCGGGCGATCGTGATCGAGAAGTTGATCCGCATACGCTGCGAGCGAATAGACATCGTCCGGATCGGCCGCCAGCGCGTCGCGAAAACCTGCCGCGGCCGCCTCGGTGTTTCCCGCGCGCTCCGCCATTTCCGCCAATCCGGCGGCAACCCAGGAATGCGTTCCCGGATCGGTGTCGGTACTGCGGACAAGCGCCGCGCGCAACCGCGCTTCGCTCTGCCGCAATCGTCCGGTCAGGCCCCCGACATTCTCCGAACAGGCGAGCGCGATCAGTTCGTCCACGAGTCCCTTGAGTCGTGCGCATTCCTGCGCGGCCTCGTCAAGGCGCGATTGCACGGTCAACACTGTTGCGCGCGTCAGGCGGGCCTGCGCATTGCGCGGCGCCCTTGTCAGCACGGCGTCCAGGTCCGCGAGCGCTCCGTCGAAGTCGTGCACCCGCTGGCGCAGCGTCGCGCGTAGCACCTGAACCTCGATCGGCGGATCGGCCAGGTGCCACCAGGGCGCGAGCGCCGCCTGTGCATAGCCGGCATAGCGCGGGTCGCCGGTGGATCGGCCGATCGCCACGTAGCCGCGCGCAACGCGGACCGCCAGGCCCAGATCCCCGGGCGCCTGCGCCAGCGCCGCCCGCAGCGCGCGCAGTTCCTGTGCTTCTGCGCCGGGCGCGACAGGCAATCGTTCGACGACTTCGCGATCATCGACGGGGACGCGCGGGTCAGCGTGCAGGCTCTGGGCGGCCGATGCGAGCGCGCAGGCGGTCACGAATGCGACGTGAATTCTCATGTGACCAGTCTCACGTCGAACGCGCGTTCGATGAGCCACGCCGCCGCGATCGCAGCCACGGCAATGGAACCCGCCATGAATACGACCCGGCGATAGAACAAACCTTGCCGCAACCACCACGCGACCGGCAGGAAGGCCGTCACGATCGCGAGCTGCCCGAGCTCGACACCGCCGTTGAACGCGACCAGCGCTATCAGCAGGTTCGCCTTCGGCAATCCCAGATCGACCAGCACCGCTGCGAAGCCGAAGCCGTGCACGAGGCCGAACACGAAGGCCATGATCCATCGTCTGCCGGTGACGACCGGACGGATGTTGTTCAGCGCCGCGAGCACGACCGAGGCCGCGATCGCCGATTCGACCCAGCGTGAAGGTGGCGAGACCACGCCCAGCGCGGCGATCGACAGCGTGATCGAATGCGCCACGGTGAACGCGGTGACGACCTTGGCCACCTCCCGGAACGCTGCCGCGAAACTCTCGCCGGCCTGCCAGCGCCGATCGCGACGCAGCAGCACCGCGGGCAGCAGCAGCGACAACAGGAACAGGATGTGATCGAAGCCGATCCAGATGTGCCACACACCGTTGCGCAGGTAGTCGCCGAATTCCCGCCAGTGATCCGGCGCTCCGATCGCGATGTGCCGTCGCGGCGCATCGGCGGAGAAGATCACGCTCTGGGTAGCGCCGCCGTGAGTCAGGCCGAGCAACCCCTTGTGTTGTGCATCGAGGTCGAAAAACAATCGGTAGTCGATGTTCAGGGCGACCGGCTGATGCGAACAGTCCGCGCGAAAGCGCAGCACTGCATAGGCGCCGTCGCTGTGGTCGTCGATCTCGTGCCGGATCATGCGGGTGGCGCACGCGGTGCCATCGGCATCCAGTTTTAGCCGTGCCAACGCGTAGGCTGCGATGTCGTCGTGGCGCGCCCGCAGTTCACCCCACGTGATGGCGCCGTCCTGGTCTGCATCCAGACCCAGTGCGTAGTCGAGATCGCGCAGCGCGATATCCCAGCGCCCGTCGACCGCGCTGTCCGTCGACATCAGCGTGAGATAGCTGTCGCTGGGCTTGTGGGCCCACGCGAAGTGAGCCGAGATCAGCAACAGCAATGCGATCGCGATCCGCATTCCATCCCCTTCGCAATGCGACGACGCGAAGCGACGCCTTACAGGAACAAATTACGCCGCGCGCCGACGATCGGATGCGCCCGTGCTTCACATCCATAGTCGAATTTTCGGCGTAGCATTGGGGATCAGTTCGCGCGACAACGCCTGCCATGCCCCAATCGAAAGCAATTCCAGTACGCGATCTTGCAGAGAGAATCTACGTCGAACTCGTCTGCCGGGGCATCGTCATCACCGATACCGCCGCGCAGATCAAGTCCAATCCGGACAGCCTCGCGAAGATCAGCTTCAAGCTGGCGGAAGCGTTCCTGCGAGTGGCTGGCGAGGACAAGAGCGCAGGTCCGCCGCGCGTCGAGGAATTCGACATGAAGGCGACGGACCTGTCGAGCTGGGGCAAGACGACGCCCTGACTGTCGACGGGGCGCTCATCGAGCCCCGGCGCTCAGCGGAATACGTACTCGACCCGCGCGCCCACCCGATAGAGCGTGCTCGCCGGTTGAAAGAACTGTCCTGCGCCGAACCCGGGCACCGTTGCGCCGGTGGCCGGCGAACGCGCGAACCGGAAGCTGTCCAGCGTGCCCGCGATTCGCCAGTGCCGGTCGAGCTGGTAGCCGAACATGAGGTAGAAGGACGTTTCGTTGCCCGGCCGCAACTCGATCGGGTCCGGATTCATGCCGTCGAGATAGGCGCGCTCGCGGGCACGGATCGGTTGCCTCAGTCCTCCGCCGGCGATGAGGCCGCGCCCGTCACGGTCGAGTTCCAGCCCGAGCCTGAAGAACCCGACCAGGTAGTCTTCCTTCTGGATGGTGCTCAATTGCCGCCGCCACAGATCGAACCCGCCCGCAGCGACCAGGTCGACCCGCGCGCCGCCGCGCACCGGAATGCGATAGCGGAACTGTGCCTCCTGGCTCGTTCCGCCATAGTCCGTCGTGCCGTGCACTGTCTGGAGCGGCGGGAAGAGAGTCGATCCGTCGTAATCCACCGCGCCGCCGTAGAGCGTGCCGCGCCAGGCGAACAGGGCACCCTTGTCGCGCCGTTGCGTATAGCCCCCCGTCAATACCAGCAGCGCTCCTCGTTCCCTCACTTCGGGCGCGGCGTCCTCGGTCCAGCGCACGTAATCGAGGCCACCGCCGACGCTCAGCTGGGCGTGCACCGGCATAGATGCGACAGCCACAACGAAGAGCACGATCAGGCGCAACTGCATGGCAGTCTCCCGACGGCCAGAGGGCCGACAATGCCGACACCATCGCGCATAGCGCCGGGGCAGGCAAGTCAGCCGGAAGGCGTCCATTCGCGCCAGCCGCGCAGCAGCGGAAAATACAGCGCGAGCCGGGTCGGGCGCGTTTCGAGTTGCGCGAGCAGGGCCGCGTAACGTTCAAGCTGGACCCGATAGCGTTCGCGCTCGTTGTCGAGGAATGCCTCGGGATCGGCCCCCTCGTGCGCACCGGTCTTGTAGTCCACCACCCAGCGCACGCCCGCGGCGTCGACGAAGGTGCGGTCGATGGCGATGTCCACCAGTTCACCCTCGAGCACGCCGGTCAGGCGCCACTCGGAGCGCGCCTCGCCGTGATCCGACAACAGCCAGCGCGCGCGCTCGTCGGCGAGCGCGCCCTGCACCGCTGCGACCACGCGCGACAGGGCCCGTTCCAGTTCCGGCTCCGGCACGCCGCGGACACGCAGCTCGCGCGCGAATACCGGGTGCGCGGCGGTGGCCCGCGTCGGATTCCAGCGCGCCAGGCCGTCTTCCGCGATCGATTGCAAAGCCCGGTGCACCACTGTGCCGACGTGCTTCGCGGTTTCGGACGCCCATGAGAACTCCACTTCGACCGGAAACATGCCGCTGCGCTCGCGCTTGGGCAGTGCGGCGATTCCCGGCGGCGGTGGCGGCACGATCCAGTCGAGCGCGAGCCGACGGATCGTGCCGGATGGCATGGCGTCCGCGGTCGGTATCGGGCTCGAAGTCGCGGCGGACACCATCGCTTCGGTGGTGTACCGACTCGCCACTACCGGCCAGATACGTTCGACGAGCGATCGCCTGGCCGGAACCGGTACGCCGTCGCGCAGCTCCACGTGGCCGATCAGGTGCAAGCGCGATTTCGCCCGCGTCGCGGCCACGTAGAGCAGGCGACCGTCTTCGTGCCTCGCCTTGGCGGCGTCGAGTCCTTCGAGATACTGGTAGATGGGATCGGTGCCCTGCGATCGTTCACGGATCGGAGCGAGCAGCAGATCGCTGCGGCCGTGCCTGCGTGGGCTCTCGAGCCAGATGAGGAGCCGCTTGTCATCGGTGCGCGGCGCGTAGCCGAGGCCCGGCACGATCACCGTGTCGAACTCGAGCCCCTTGGCCTTGTGGATGGTCATCACTTGGAGCGCGTCGTCGGCCGACGGATCGGGTCTCGCGAACAATGCGGCCACGCGCCGCGCCAGGGCGGCGAAATCCGACAGATCGCCTCCACGCTCGAGTTCGTCGAGCGTTTCCAGGAATACCGCAGCATCCGCGAGCCCGGCCCGATCGGGTGCAGTGGCCGGTCCGCCGAGCGCGAGCCACGCACCTTCGACCCTGCGCCGCAACGATCCACGCGCGCGCCGTGCCAGAAACGGGTTCAGGCACCGGACGACTCTTTCGGCGCGCGCCTGCCCTTCCACCGAGAGCCGCGCGAGGCATTCGGAAGCTCGCAGCTGATCGGCGATGCAGCTGGCGAAATCGAATCCGGCCAGGACGTCCAGATCGGCCAATGCCAACCCGCACCACGGCGCGCGCAGCACGGTGAGCCAGGCCACCCGATCCGCCGGATGCAACAGCGCGCGCGCCAGCGCGTGAAGATCCTGCACGACCGGCCGCTCGCCCAGCCGATCGATCTCGATTGCCTGGTACCGCAGCTGCGCCGCCTTGAGTGCCGGAACGATCTGCGCGAGGTGGGACCGGGTGCGGACGAGAATCGCCACCCGCTGACCTGGATCCTCCTGGCGCGCGGCCTGTACCGCCGCGATCACCTGCTCGGCCTCGAGCCTGCGGTCTTCGCTCCACAGCGGATGAACGCTGACGGCGGGTCCGGGCAACGCGGGTTTCACGGTTGCCGAGGCGGCGAACGGCACCGCCCCGCTCGCGAGATCCTCGACCTCGGGCATCACGCGCCGGAACGCATCGTTAACCCAGTCGACGATGCCGGCCTGAGAGCGGAAGTTGGCCTGCAACGTGATCGCCTCGAGCCGCACCGGGCCGATACCTTCGAACCGCGCGCGCAGGTACAGCGCGACATCGGCCTCGCGGAACCGGTAGATCGACTGCATCGGGTCGCCGACCACGAACACCGTGCGCCCGTCCTCCGGCTCCCAACCCGCGGTCAGGCGCGCCAGCAGTTGGTACTGCGCCTGCGAAGTGTCCTGGAACTCGTCCACCAGCAGGTGGCGGATGCGGTAGTCGAGCGCAAGCGCGAGATCGGTCGGATCGTCGGACTCGCCGAGTGCACGCACCGCCGCCTGCGATACCGCAGTGAAATCGACCTGGCCGCGTTCGCGGAACAGCACGTCGAGCTGGGCTACCGCCAACGGCAGGACCGCGACCAGGGCTTCCACGACCTCCCATTGCGCTTCCGTGTAGCCGGGGGGCGGCAAGGTGCGGGATCGCCCGAGCTCGACCAGAAACTCCGCGTGCTCGACGATGCCGGCAAGCAGCGCAGTCATTCGGTCCTTCCAGACCCCGAGCCGCGCCTTCTCCGCCTTGTCCTTCGAAGTGGGGAAACCGAAGCGGACGGTGACGGCGGTACGCGCCGACCCCTCTCCGGTCAGCAGCAAGGCGGCGAGACCGCGCCACAGCGGCAAGTCGTCCACGGCGGCCCCGGGCAACGTGGTCAGGTCGCGCAGCGCGAGGATCGGGGACTCCACGCCGGCCAGCGCGAGATTTTCCGCTGCATAGCGCCCGAGGGCGATCAATTCCGCTTCGCACTCCCTCGGCGCAGCCGCACGCAGAATATGCAGCGCGTCCGTGATGGCACCGCCCAGAGCCGCTTCGAGCGTGGCGCGCGCGAGCCGATCGGATGCGGCTCCGGCCAGGTGCCGCAGCCACTGATCGCGCCGCGCCAGCATTCCGGCGAGCAGCGGCTCGGCGAGCGCCACGTCGTTGTCCAGGTGGCGCAGCAAACGCGCAAGGGCGGCGGCGGCCGGCCCCTCCGCTTCGAGCATCGAGAGCGTCCGGCGCGCCGCCTCGAGGTGCAGCGGATGCGCGTCCTCCACCGATTCGGGCTGCGCGCCGAATCCGGACAGGACCGGCATTTGTCGGGTCAGGCTGGCGCAGAGTGCGTCGATGGTCTGGATCCGCAGACGTCCGGGATTGTTCGCGATCCCCCAGCCCTCGGACGCATCCCGCGCCAGGACCGCGCGCGCGAGTGCCCGCGTGCGTCGCGCATGAGCGTCCGGACCTTCGGTGTAGTGCCGGGCGCCCTCGAGCGCAGTGAGGACACGCTCGCGCATTTCACCAGCAGCCTTGCGCGTGAACGTTATGGCCACGATCTCTTCGGGCGACTGGGCCAGGGCCAGCAGGGCAAGCAGCCGCTGGATCAGCAGCTCCGTCTTGCCGGAGCCGGCCGGGGCCTGGACGATGAACGACGACCGGGTAGCGAGCGCGCGGTCGCGCTCCCCGGCATCGGCGACAGCGCGCGGATCAATCGTCGCCATCGTCTCGGTCGTCGCCTTCCGCACCCGGCGCAGCGACAGAATCGAGGCGCTCGCGTATCCGGCACAGGGGCCCGAGCTCGCAGTAACGACAGGTGTGCGGGTAGTTCTTCGGCGCGACGTCCGCGCGGCCGGCCAGGAACTCCGTGGCGAGCGAATCGAGGGTGCGCCGCCAGCTCTCGAGCAGCGATGGCCAATCGGCGACGTCGCGCGCAGAGGTACGCGATCGCTCCAGCGGCTCCGCACCAGCGAGCAGGCCGGGCTCGCGCGCCAGGCCCTTGAATCCGACCTGGGCCGCACTCAAGGTGACGAAGGCCACGGCCGCCACGTCGCCGGGGTCGGTCACGGCATAGAGCGGGAGCTGGGGATCGTCCGGTCGCTCGCCGAGCCACTGCGTCGGCTGCGCCACGTTGCTCTTGTAGTCCAGGATCACGCGCTGGGCGTCCGCCAGTTCGTCGACGCGGTCGACCCTGGCGTTCACGGTGAGACCCGCGATGCTCAGCAGCCGCGGCGATTCGCGTTCGACCACCCGAAACGGCGGCCGCGCCCGCTCCAGATCGAGCAGCCGCGCGATCAGGGACCCGAGGCGGTCGCGTTCGATGGCGACGAAGGCGTGGGTGAGCGCGTCGGGTCGATCCCGCCCCAGCGCCGCGAGCGCCGTGTCGACCGCTCGCGCGACGGTGGCGCCGAGAGCCTCGGGCGCCATCGCAACGAGTGCCGCGTGCGATCCGAGTTCGCCCCACAGGTGGGCCACGGCCCGATGCATCAATGTGCCCCGCTCCCTCGCGTCGAGACCGGCACGACCTTCTTCGAGCGCGCGCGCGCCGAGGCGGTGCCGGGCGAACGCGCGAAACGGGCATGCCGACTGATCCGTGAATACGGCTGCGCCGCCTGCGACCACGTGCCCGGTCGCAAGCGGCGGCGCCGCTTCGTCCGGGAGCGTTTCGATGCGGGCGCATGCGAGGATGCGGGCAGCGTAGTCCTCGTCGATGCGCTCGTCCGGTTCGCAATCGACGTCGGCGATCAACGGGCTCGGACGCAGCGCCCGGTCCCCCTCGCGGGTCGGGTGGCTGAAATGCACCTGCCGCGCGCACCGGCGCCATTGCTCGACCGTGCGGCGCGCAAATCCAAGCGCCCAGTTCGCGTCCGCGTAAGGCATGGCGCGGGCGCGTTGCAGGGCCACGGGCAACAGCGGATTCGGGCGTGACGCTGGCGGCCAGGTCTCGTCGTCCAGCCCGGTCACGAACAGGTGATCAAAATGCAGACCCGACGATTCGAGGACCCCTAGCACCTGCACCGGAACCGCTTCGGATTCAGGCTGGAACAGCGTCTCCGAGGACAGGCGTGCGAGCCACCCGAGCGCCTCGTCATGGCGCAGCGTTCCCAGCACCGGATCGAGCGCCGACAGTCCGGACACGAGGCCGCGCCAGGCTTCCCAGGTCTGGAACTCCTCGCTGTCGAGGGTGCGCTCGCCCGGCCAGCCCAGGCCGGCCAGCAGACGGAAGTAGCTGCTGCTCCACGCGGAAGGGAGCTGCCGCCGCTCGCGCAATTCGAGGGTCATCGGCAGCCAGGACTCGAGCCGGGCCGCCAGCCGCCGGCAGGCATGCGGCTCGCCCCGGTCGCGCGCGAATGCCTCGCGCTGGACGGCGACGATGTCGAACTCGAGCCGACCCCGGCGCCGCAGGCGCGCATCGAGCAGGGCGCGCGCGGCCCGCTCCTCCTCGGCGCCAGCGAGGAACGGACTGCGCAGCAAAACCCCGAGATCGGTCAGCGGCAGGCTGCCACGGGCGAATCGCAGGATCGAGAGCGCCGCATGCACCAGGGGGCAGGTCGAGAGCGGCATCCCGAGGGACAGATTCCAGCGTCTCGGACGGTCGCGGTCGGCGACCAGCTCGCGATCCGGTTCGAGCGCATCGTCGAAGGATCGGATCACCTCCCGCCGACGGCGCGAGAGGTCCGGCACCACGACACCGATCGCGAGCGCCGGGTTCGAATTCAGCAGGTCGCGGATGGCTCGCGCCACCGCAGTCAATTCGTCGCTCGCGGTGAGGTAGCTGCGGCGAACGACGGCACCCGCGGCGCCGGCCGGAGCCGCCACCTCGACCACCCAATCGGCGGCGCGCAGGGCATCGAACAACGCCTGTTGTTGCGGCGTCAGCGCGTCGAAGCCGAAGGCCACGAGCCGGTTCGAAGCGCATGCCGGCCGCTGCCCGATGCGCACGGCAACGGCATCCGGCAACCCGGCCGTATCCACCCACCCGCCAGCGGCGCGACGCGCCCGGAAGCGCGCGGACCAGGCAGCATAGGCCTGACCGTCGTCATGCAGCGCAGCGTCGGCCGCGCCAAGGTCGAGTCGCCATCCCCGCTCCAGGACTGCGGCCTCGCGCGCGATGCGAGCAGCGGCGGCGGTATCCAGCAGCGCATTTGCGTATGGCGAATCCGCGATCGCCTGCTGCCACAGCGCGAGC
Organism: Burkholderiales bacterium; assembly: GCA_038324085.1. Classification (GTDB taxonomy): domain Bacteria; phylum Pseudomonadota; class Gammaproteobacteria; order Burkholderiales. The sequence goes on along the minus strand of JBBQHP010000028.1, from coordinate 44,147 downwards.
TCCTGCGGATACGAGAGCAGCCGCGCGTCCGCCTCGTCGCGCACGAGTTCGGCAAACATGCGTTCGAGCCACGCTTGCCACGGCAGGACGTCCGCGGTTGGCCACAGTTTCAGGCCGGCGGCGTGCTGCGCGACGTCGAACTCGCGCTTGATTGCGCGGGCGAGGCGCCGATTCGGCGTAACGATCGTGGCACCGTCCGTGATCGCCCGATGCAGATCCAGGGTCATGTCCATCCCGGGCGCGCCCTCGGCCTGTCTGCGAGCCTGCGGGCCGGCCGGCGCGGAGCGTCGCGATACCGAAAAGCAGCGGGCCGCTCGTCGCGGCCCGCATCCCGGCGTCGCGCACCCGGGCGCCTCACCGCTCCAGATACTTGAGCTTGTCCTTCCGGTCCTTCCATTCGTCGGCGTCGGGCGGAGCGTCTTTCTTCTCGATGATCGGCAGCCATTCCTTGGCCAGTTCCGCGTTCAGTTCGATGAGCGGTCGCTGTTCCGTGGGTACGTCGTCCTCCGCGAAAATTGCCTCGACCGGACATTCGGCCACGCATAGCGTGCAGTCGATGCATTCATCCGGATCGATGACGAGGAAATTGGGCCCCTCGCGAAAGCAATCCACCGGACAGACATCCACGCAGTCGGTGTACTTGCACTTGATACAGCTCTCGGTGACGACGTAAGTCATGTTGTTCTCTGGATGGATCGGGTCGGATTGGCGCACGGGAACTGGCGTCGTGACGCCCGCATCCCGCGCGAGATTGTACCAGCGGCCTCGCCGGAACCGCCTTCCCACGATGAATCGATTTGCGCTACGATTTCCCCGAGATGTATTCCTGCCATCCTGTCCGGGATGTCCTGCACGAAGCCTCCGCCGTACGTTGCCGTGCCCTCCCCCTTCTTTTCGCGAGTCCATACCTCCCATGAGTGACCAAATCCATCACATCACCGACGACACCTTCGAAACCGAGGTCCTGCAGTCGGACGTCCCCGTTCTCGTGGACTTCTGGGCCGAATGGTGCGGGCCCTGCAAGATGATCGCCCCGACACTGGAAGACCTGGCCAAGGAATATGCCGGCAAGCTCAAGATCACCAAGCTGAACATCGATGAGAACGCCGCGACGCCCCGCAAGTACGGCATAAAGGGCATCCCGACCTTGCAGATATTCAAGGCCGGCAGCATGGAGGCGCAGAAGGTGGGCGCGGCACCGAAATCCCAGCTGAAGGCATTCATTGACAGCGCTCTCTGACCCGGGCTAGTTTCAAACTGGTTTCAACGGCCGTCTTCGTAGTTCCTGCCGGACGGCCCTCCCAGACAGTCCTGCCGACCACCGTCCCCGACACGGGGCGGTCCGCGCGGCGCCCTCCCGCAACGCGCCGTGCCGTGCCGTTCGGCAGTCCCTCCGCAGCAGTCCCTCCACGTTTCCCCGCGCCTGCAGCCATGCATCTCTCCGATCTGAAGCACCTGCACGTCTCCGAGCTCGTCGACATGGCCACGACGAACGAGATCGAGAACGCGAATCGGATGCGCAAGCAGGACCTGATCTTCGCCCTGCTCAAGAACTCGGCGAAGCGGGGCGAGAGCATCTACGGCGACGGGACGCTCGAAGTCCTCCCGGACGGATTCGGCTTCCTGCGCTCGCCCGACACGTCCTACCTGGCGGGACCGGACGACATCTACGTGAGTCCGTCGCAGATCCGGCGTTTCAATCTGCATACCGGCGATTCGATCGAGGGCGAGATCCGGACGCCGAAGGAGGGCGAGCGCTACTTCGCGCTGGTCAAGGTCGATCGCGTGAACGACGAGTCGCCCGAGAATGCGAAGCACAAGATTCTCTTCGAGAACCTGACGCCGCTGTTTCCGACCGAGCAGTTCATACTCGAGCGCGACATCAAATCCGAGGAGAACCTGACTGGCCGGATCGTCGACATCATCGCGCCCGTCGGCAAGGGCCAGCGCGGCCTGCTCGTTGCGAGTCCGAAGAGCGGCAAGACGGTCATGCTGCAGCACATCGCGCACTCGCTCATGGCCAACTATCCGGAGATATATCTGATCGTTCTGCTGATCGACGAGCGGCCGGAGGAAGTCACGGAGATGCAACGCTCGGTTCGAGGCGAAGTGGTGTCGTCGACCTTCGACGAGCCGGCCACGCGCCACGTGCAGGTGGCGGAGATGGTGCTCGAGAAAGCCAAGCGGCTGGTCGAGCACAAGAAGGATGTGGTCATCCTGCTCGATTCGATCACGCGCCTGGCGCGCGCCTACAACACCGTGGTGCCGGCGTCCGGCAAGGTGCTGACCGGCGGCGTCGACGCCAATGCGCTGCAGCGACCGAAGCGCTTCTTCGGCGCGGCGCGCAACATCGAGGAAGGCGGATCGCTCACGATCATTGCCACGGCGCTCATCGACACCGGTTCGCGCATGGACGATGTGATCTACGAGGAGTTCAAGGGCACAGGCAACATGGAGGTCCATCTCGACCGGCGCATGGCGGAGAAGCGAATCTACCCCGCCATCAATGTCAATCGCTCGGGCACCCGGCGCGAGGAATTGCTGATCAGGCACGAGATCCTGCAGAAAGTGTGGGTACTGCGGAAGCTGCTCTATCCCATGGATGAGCTTGAAGCCACCGAATTCCTGGTCGACAAGTTGCGCACCACCAGGAACAACGCGGATTTCTTCGATCAGATGCGACGGGGCTGATCCACCCGTGCGCCATAGGCAGGAGGACGTTGCGGGGCCTTGCCTCGGCGCCCCGATCTGTGGATAATCCGCGGCTCTTCGCGTCCGGGGTCCGTCGGATTCCGGGCTCATGCGAACGCACTCTGCCCAGGCGGTCGGAATCGCCGGGCCACGGCCAAAGGATCGTCCCATGAAAGCAGGCATTCATCCCGATTACAAGGAAGTCATCTTCCTCGACAGCAGCGCCAACTTCTCCTTTCTCACGCGCTCGACGCTCGAGACGAAGAACCGCGAGACCATGAAGTGGGAGGACGGCAAGGAATATCCGGTCGTCAAGGTCGAGATCTCTTCGGCGTCGCATCCGTTCTATACCGGCAAGCACAAGGTGATGGACACGGCGGGCCGGATCGAGAAATTCAACCAGCGCTACGGTCGCAAACCGAAGCCCGCTGCCGAGTAGAACCGGCCGGGCTTCATGCAGAAAGGCAGCTTCGGCTGCCTTTTTTCATTGTCGGACAGACCGATCGCGGGTCTGATCTTAGAATAGCTGTGCATCATGATCCTCGGCGCCAACCGTCTTCGTTATGAGCCCCTCACCGCATATATCGAAAGGCGGCCGGGCGTCATAGCCGCAACGCTCTGCGCACTTTGGATGATTCCGGGGTTGATCGGGCGCGATCCGTGGAAGCCCGACGAGGCCTTCGTCTTCGGCGTGGTGTACCAGATGATCCTCTCCGGCGACTGGAGCGTGCCGGCGCTGGCCGGTGAAACCTACCTGCGCAATCCGCCGTTCTACTATCTGAGCGCCGCGCTGGTCGGAAAGATGCTATCGCCGCTGCTGCCATTGCACGACGCAGTGCGGCTGGTCAATGCCTTGTTCGGCGCATTGACCTTCGGGCTGCTCGCCATGGCGGCGCAGGTGCTGAACGGGGCCGGGCGCGGTTGGATCGCACCCTTGTTGCTCCTCGGCTCGGTGGGCCTCGTGTTTCCCGCGCACCTCTTGGTGCCTGACAACGCGCTCCTCTCCGCCTTCGCCGCGGCCCTCTATGGCCTGGCGATCATCCCGAGATTTCCGGCGCGCGGCGGACTGGTCGTCGGCACGGGCATCGGCTTGGCGTTCATGTCGAAGGGAGTCGCGGGTTCTGCCGCGCTGCTGCTGGGCTTCGGACTCATGCCGGTGTTGGCACCGCACATGCGCAACCGGGCAACACTGGTCGCCGCCGCTGCCGCTTTGGGCGCCGCTTTGCCCTGGCTTGCGATCTGGCCGGCAACCCTCTATTTCAGCGCGCCACACCTGTTCGCCGAATGGTTCGCCGCCGATCTCGGACGGTACTTCGGTGCGGAATCGTTGCTCTCAGATCGCGGGAATCCCTTGTACTACCTTGGGGTCATCCCCTGGTTCGCCTGGCCGGTCCTGCCATTCGCGGCGTGGACCCTGTGGCACGCGCGCCGCAATCTAACGGAGCCGGCGATCATCGTGCCGCTCACGATATTCGGTGCGGCGCTGCTGGTATTGAGCGGGTCGCACGAGCGGCGCGAGATCCTGACGCTGCCGCTGCTCGCACCGCTCACGTTGCTGGCGGTGCCGCGGATCAAGACGGTGCCGCGCGGCGGTCAATATGCCTTCTTCTGGTTCTCGATCGCTTTCTTCCTGTTCTTCATCGCGGCAGTCTGGTTCTATTGGCTGGCGGTCGAGTTCGGCGTCCCGGCCCGGCTCGCAGCGCATATGGCGGCAATGGAACCGGGCTACGAACCGGTGCTGAGTATCCCGTTGATGGTCGTGGCCGCATTGTTGACCGTCGCCTGGGTCGTGTTCATGTTCAACGTGCGCCGCTCCCCGGAAAGACCGTTGCTAGCGTGGACCGCCGGCGGAACCGCATTCTGGGCCGTCCTGATGACCTTGCTGATCGCGTTCGTCGACAACGCGAAGTCCTATCGCGACATGATCGACTCGCTCGTCGCGGCACTGCCCGCCAAACGGGGCTGCATCGTGAGCGTCTCGTTGGGAGAATCGCAGCGCGCGCTCCTGCACTACTTCGCGGGCATCACGACCTTGCGGGTCGAAGCGGGTCACGCGCCCCAGTCGTGCGACTTGCTCTTCATCGAAGGCACCGTGGACCGGGGTCGGATGACCAGCCCCTGGACCCTGATGTGGGAAGGACACCGCGCCGGCGACGGTCGCGAACGCTACCGTCTCTATCGCGACTCGGGTGTAACCGACGCGGGGCGCGAGCAGCCGTGACCGAGCCCTTGCACCTGCCGCGCGATGCCCACGGTTACGCCGATCTGATCGCGCGCTTTCGCTGGAACGTGCCGCGGCGCTACAACATCGGTTTCGACGTTTGCGGGCGTCACGCGCGGCAGCGCGAGCGCTTCGCGTTGTACTACGAGGATGAAGGCGGCGCGACGGGCGCATACACCTTCTGGGATATCCAGGTGCGCGCCAACGCCCTGTCCAACGCGCTCGGAGCGCTCGGTGTCAAGCGCGGCGACCGGGTCGCGATCCTGCTCCCGCAACGCCCGGAGACCGCGATTGCGCACGTCGCGTGCTATCAGATGGGCGCCCTCGCGCTGCCGCTGTCGCACCTGTTCGGCCCCGATGCGCTCGAGTACCGCCTCGCGGACGCAGCGGCGATGGTGGCGATAGTCGACGCCGATACGTTGCCCAAGCTCTGGTCCGTGAAGGACCGATTGCCGGCCCTGCGCCACATCATCGGCGTCGCGGGAGCGGCCGAGAGCCACGTGCACGATTGGGAGGCACTGCTGGCGCGGGCCAGTCGCGACTTCGAATGCGTCGATACTGCGCCGGATGATCCGGCCATGATCATCTACACCAGTGGCACCACGGGCTCGCCGAAAGGCGCGCTGATCGCGCACCGCACGTTGATCGGCAACCTGTCGGGCTTCGCCTGTTCGCACGACCTGTTTCCGGAGCCCGGGGACATGTTCTGGTCACCCGCCGACTGGGCCTGGACCGGGGGCCTGTTCGACGCACTCCTGCCCACATGGCATTTCGGCATGCCCATCCTCGCTTACCGGGGACGCTTCGACGCCGAGCGCGCCTGCTGGCTGATGGCAAAGTACGGCGTCCGCAATGCCTTCCTGTTCCCGACCGCGCTGAAGATGATCATGAAGGAGATCGCGGCGCCACGGGCGCGGCACGACATCAGGTTGCGCACCCTCATGAGCGGTGGCGAGGCAGTCGGCGAGGCCGTCCTCGACTGGGCGCGCGCGCAATTGGGTGTAACGATCAACGAGATCTTCGGTCAGACGGAGATGAACTACGTCATCGGCGGCTGCGCCCGCGTATTCGAACCCAAACCCGGCGCCATGGGTCGGCCCTATCCGGGTCACCGGATCGCGCTGCTCGATGACGCCGGCAATCCGGTCCCGGAGGGCGCACTGGGCGAGATCTGCGTCCATCGCGACGGCGACCCGGTCATCTTTCTCGAGTACTGGAACAACCCCGAGGCGACCTCGGAAAAATTCACGGGTCCCTGGGGGCATACCGGGGATCTGGCGGAACGCGACGCGGACGGGTTCTACTGGTACCGAGGACGCACCGACGACGTCATCAAGAGCGCCGGGTATCGGATCGGCCCCGCGGAGATCGAGAATTGCCTGCTGCGGCACCCGGCCGTGGCCAATGCGGCGGTCATCGGCGTCCCCGACGAAACCCGCGGCACGATCATCAAGGCGGTGCTCGTCCTGGGCGCGGGGCAGGCGGCCACCGCGGCACTCGAGCAGGACCTGCGTGACCACGTGCGGGTACGGCTCGCGCCCTACCAGTGTCCGAAGATTTTCGAGTTTGCGGCCGCGCTCCCGATGACGACCACCGGCAAGGTGCAGCGCAGGGTTCTGCGCGATGCCCACGACAAGGACCAAGCGTGACCGATTCGCTGCAACGATTCATCTTCGAGAACACCCCCGTGCGCGGCCAGCTGGTGCATCTGGACGCGACCTGGCGCGCGGTGCTCGAGCGCCACGCCTACCCCCTGCCGCTGCGCTCGCTGCTGGGCGAGCTGATGGCAGCGGGCGCCCTGCTTTCGGCAACGCTGAAGTTCGACGGTGCGCTCATCATGCAGATGCAGGGGCGCGGCCCCGTCAAGCTGGTGGTGGTCGAGGTGACGAGTGACGGTACGTTGCGTGCAACGGCGAGCTGGGACGGTGAGCTGCCCGAAGCCCTGTTCGTCGAACTCCTCGGCGGCGGTCGCTTCGTCATCTCGCTGGTGCCCACCGACGGAACGCAATCCTGGCAGGGCATCGTGGACATGAACGGCGACAGCGTCGCGGCCGTGCTCGAGCACTACATGCGCACGTCCGAGCAGTTGGAGACACGGATGTGGCTCGCATGCGACGAACGGCAGGCGGCCGGCATGCTGCTGCAGAAACTGCCCGAACAGGACGAGGGCGACGCGGACATGTGGAACCGGGCAACGCACCTGGGTGCGACCCTGAGAGCGGAAGAACTGCTGAAGCTGCCGGCCAGGGAGGTGATCCGACGGCTGTTCCACGAGGAAGACGTCCGCGTGTTCGAGTCCTCGCCTCTGGCTTTCCGCTGTTCGTGCTCGCGCGACCGCGTGACGGCGATGCTGCGCATGCTCGGCCGCGACGAAGTCCAGTCCATCATCGCCGAGCGCGGCAAGGTCGAAGTCACGTGCGAATTCTGCCGCAAGCGCTACACCTTCGATCCGGTCGACGCCGAACAGGTATTCGCCGCCGAGTTGCAGACCCAGGCGGGGCCCACACGGCACTGACATGAGTGAACCGCCCGACAAGCTTCGCATCGACAAATGGCTCTGGGCCGCGCGTTTCGTCAAGACCCGCTCGCTCGCGGCCGACGCCGTGGAAGGTGGCCGGGTCCAGGTGGAAGGCGAGCGGGTCAAGCCGGCCAAGCTGGTCCGGGTCGGGGATTCCTTGACGATCCGGCTCGGGCCCTATACCTGGAACGTCACCGTTTCGGGTCTCTCCGAACGCCGGGGGCCCGCGCCTGAGGCACAGAAGCTCTATTCGGAATCTGCCGAGAGCCGACTCGCGCGCGAGGCCATGGCGGAGCAAGTGCGCGCGGCACGGTCAGTGAACCCGCTGCACAAGGGACGACCGACCAAGAAGGCGCGACGGGACATCGACCGGTTGCTGCCACCGGAGGATTGATCGCACTCAAAGCCGATGCTGTATCGCAGCAACGGCTCGACAGCGGTCTGCGCCAGCGCGTATATTCTGACGACGCGCAGTACACAATTGCTTTTCACAACAATGCCGTAGACGCCCGCGGCGACGGGCGCCCACCACAAGGAGAGTCACAGTCATGGACGACGTCGTGATCGTCGGTGCCGTGCGCACCGCCGTCGGTAAATTCGGGGGCGCACTCGCGAAAACGCCTGCTCCGCAATTGGGTGCGGCGGTGATCAAGGCGCTGCTCGAACGCACGGGCGTCAAGCCCGAGATGGTGAGCGAAGTCCTGATGGGCCAGGTGCTGGCAGCCGGATCCGGACAGAACCCCGCGCGGCAAGCCTCCATCTTCGGTGGCCTGCCGGACATGGTCCCTGCCATGACCATCAACAAAGTCTGCGGGTCGGGACTCAAGGCCACTCACCTGGCGGCGCAGGCGATCAAGGCGGGCGACGCCGAAATCGTGATCGCGGGCGGTCAGGAGAACATGAGTGCGGCGCCCCATGTCCTGCCCAATTCGCGCGATGGTTATCGCATGGGCGACACGAAACTCGTCGACTCGATGATCGTCGACGGCCTTTGGGACGTCTACAACCAGTACCACATGGGCACGACCGCGGAGAACGTCGCGAAGAAGTTCGACGTCTCACGGGCCGACCAGGATGCATTCGCCGCAGCCTCGCAGCAGAAGGCCGAAGCAGCGCAGAAAGCCGGGCGATTCAAGGACGAGATCGTCGGCTTCGAGATTCCGAATCGCAAGGGTCCGCCCACCCTGTTCGATACCGACGAGTACCCGAAGCACGGCACCACGGCGGAAGCCCTGGCCGCGCTCAAGCCTGCCTTCGACAAGGAAGGCAGCGTGACCGCCGGCAACGCGTCCGGACTGAACGACGGCGCCGCCGCGGTAATGATGATGTCGGCGAAGAAGGCGGCGGAGCTGGGCCTGAAACCGCTCGCCCGTATCAAGGCCTATGCATCGGCGGGCGTTGATCCCAAATTCATGGGCATGGGCCCGGTGCCGGCCAGCAAGTTGTGCCTCTCGAAAGCAGGCTGGACCATCAAGGACATCGACCTGATGGAAATCAACGAAGCTTTCGCCGCGCAGGCCATTGCGGTCAATCGCGACATGGGGTGGGACACCGCCAAGGTCAACGTGAACGGCGGCGCCATCGCCATCGGACATCCCATCGGCGCCTCGGGGTGCCGCATCCTGGTGACCCTCCTGCACGAGATGATCAGGCGTGACGCAAAACGTGGCCTCGCGAGCCTGTGCATCGGCGGTGGAATGGGTGTCGCCCTGGCGATTGAGCGATGAAGCGCATGCGACCCGGACGCCGCGGGGCGGAATCCGGTCGCTGGCGCGCTTGGGCTTGAGCCGGTCAGCACCCGGGGCATGAGCCGCTCCGGGGCCCGTCGTGATCAAAAAGGCAACGAACATTCGCGCAATCGCGAAAAGGGGACAGCATGCAGAACGTACGTGAGGTGGTGGTCGTCAGCGGAGTGCGCACGGCGATTGGCGATTTCGGCGGGGCGTTGAAGGACGTTGCCCCGACCGAACTGGGCGCCCAGGTGACGCGCGAGGCAATCAAGCGCTCCGGTGTCGCGCCGGACGAGATCGGGCACGTGGTCTTCGGCAACGTGATCCAGACCGAACCGAAGGACATGTATCTCGCACGGGTCTGCGCGATGAACGGCGGGATTCCGAAAGAGGCGCCCGCGCTCACCCTGAATCGCCTCTGCGGCAGTGGCCTGCAGGCCATCATCAGCGCCGCGCAAGCCATTGCGCTGGGCGACACCGACGTCGCCCTCGCAGGCGGCGCCGAAAGCATGAGCCGCTCCGGCTACATCATGCCGGCCGCGCGCTGGGGCCAGCGCATGGGTGACGAAGCGCTCATGGACTGGATGGTGGGCGCGCTGTCCGATCCCTTCGACAAACAGCACATGGGCGTCACTGCCGAGCGTATCGCTGCGAAGTGGAACATCTCGCGCGACGCACAGGACGCCTTTGCCGTGGAAAGCCACCGGCGCGCCGGTCGGGCGCAGATCGAGGGCCGATTCAAGGCACAGATCCTGCCAATCGAGTTGAAGGGCAGGAAAGGCCCGGTGATTTTCGATACCGACGAGCACGTCCGTGGCGACGCCACGCTCGAGGACATGGCGAAGTTGCGCGCCGTGTTCCAGAAGGACGGCTCGGTCACCGCCGGCAACGCGTCCGGCCTGAACGACGCCGCGGCGGCCGTGGTGCTTACCGAACGCTCGGTCGCGGACAAGAAGGGCCTGAAGCCGCTCGCGCGGCTCGTGGCGTACGGCCATGCCGGAGTCGATCCCGCGATCATGGGCATCGGCCCGATCCCGGCGGTTACCAACGCGATGAAGAAGGCCGGCCTCACCGTAGCGGACATGGATGTGATCGAGTCGAACGAGGCCTTCGCCGCGCAGGCCTGCGCGGTCGCGAACGATCTCAAGTTCGATCCCGCGAAGACCAATCCGAATGGCGGTGCCGTGGCGCTCGGCCACCCGATCGGCGCGACCGGATGCCTCATCACCATCAAGGCCCTCTACGAGCTGGAACGGATCGGCGGGCGCTATGCGCTCGTCACGATGTGCATCGGAGGAGGACAAGGCATCGCCGCGATCTTCGAACGCTTGCATTGATCCGGGCGCTCGGGTCCGGAACGACCGGACCCGACGCCAGCACTGTCAGCACCCGAGCTGCTTGCGAACGAAGTCGGCCAGCGCCTCCGGCGGAACGGCCCGCGAGAAGAGATAGCCCTGCGCCTCGTTGCAGCCGAGGTTTTTCAGGAATTCGAGCTGGCCCTCGGTCTCGACCCCTTCGGCGATGGTCTTCAAGCCGAGCGTCCGCGCCAGCGCGATGATGGCTGCGGTGATGGCGGCGTCATCAGCGTCCTCGGTGAGGTCCTTCACGAACGAGCGATCGATCTTCAACCGGTCGAGCGGCAGGCGCCGGAGATTGCCCAGCGACGAATAGCCGGTACCGAAATCATCGACGGAGAGCTGGACGCCGCGAGCTTTCAGCCGGTCGAGCGTTCCGCGCACCTCGGCGATGTCGTGCATGATCGAAGTCTCGGTCACCTCGAGTTCGAGGCATTCGGGCGCAAGGCCGCTCTGCGACAGCGCATTGCCAACGACGGTATCCAGGTCCTTCTGGCGAAACTGCACGGCGGACAGATTCACTGAGACCGCGAACGGCGGCAGGCCGCTGGCCTGCCAACGACGCGCCTGGCGGCAGGCTTCGCCCAGAACCCATTCACCGATCGGCAGGATGAGCCCCGACTCCTCTGCTACCGGGACGAAGGTGCCGGGCGGAACCATGCCGAACTCGGGATCGTTCCAGCGCAGCAGCGCCTCGGCGCCGATCACCTGCTGGTTAGCCAGGTCGATGCGCGGCTGGTATTGCAGCGAGAACTCCCGATGGGCGATCGCGCGGCGCAGCCGCCGTTCGATCGCGACCCGCTCGATCACCCGGGCATTCATGTCGCGCGTGAAGAACTGATAGTTGTTCCTGCCTGCGCCCTTGGCGTGATACATCGCCGCATCGGCGTTGCGCAGCAGAGGGGCGATATCGGGCGCGTCGTCAGGGAACACACTGATGCCGATCGACGGGGTCACCGCGAGCTGGGAACCGTCCACCACGAACGGCTCGCTGATCACTTCCAGGATCTTGCGGGCCACGGCGGCGGCCTGGTCGGGAAGGTCGAGGTCCGGGAGCAGAAGGACGAACTCGTCGCCGCCCTGGCGACTGACGGTGTCAGCGGCGCGCACGCAACCGGACAATCGGCGTGCAACCTGTTGCAGCAGGCGATCGCCGGCTTCGTGTCCGAGCGAATCGTTGATGAGCTTGAATCGATCGAGGTCGAGAAACAGCACCGCTATGCGCGTGCCGTTTCTCAATGCGAGCGGGACGGCCTGATGCAGACGATCCTCGAGCAGTGCCCGATTGGGCAGGCCGGTCAGGTAGTCGTGCTGCGCCATGTGGCGGATGCGCTCTTGCTGGGCCTTGCGCTCGGAGATGTCCTCGAAGATGGCGATGAAATGCGTGATCTCCCCGTCGTCACCGACCACGGCAGATACCTGCACCCATGCGGGGAAGGGAAACCCGTCCTTGCGGCGCAGCCAGACCTCGCCCGCCCATGTCCCCCCGGCCATGGGCTCGCGCCACAAGGCCTGGTAGTACTGCTCGTCGTGACGGCCCGATTCGAGCAGCATGGGTGGGGCTCCGATGATGTCTCCCGACGCCATGCCGGTGATCGTGGTAAACGCCCGGTTGATGGAGAGCACGCATCGGTCCGGGCCCATGATCATGATGCCCTCGCTGCTCGCTTCGAAAACCTTGGCGGCGAGCCGGAGCTCGCCCTCCGCGAGCTTGCGGTCCATGATATCGAACATCACCCCGTTGTAGACGATTTCCTCGTCGGTGACCCGGCTCTGCCGCGAGATGCCTTCCCACCATCGCACCGAACCGTCGGGGTAGAGCAGGCGTCCCTCGAAGCTCCAGTTTGCACCGGTTCGATTCGCCTCCAGGATCGATTCGATCCAGCGTTCGCGATCATCGGGATGGATATAGTCGGCGATCCGATCGGCCTCCGCCGGGTCGATCCCGAATACGTCCTTCAGGCGCGGACTCGTCCAGCGGCTGCCCCGGGTCCCGTCAGTGCGTTCGAACCATTGATAGAGGACCCCCGGCACATTGGCGGCCATGTCCCGAAACCGGGATTCGTTCTCGCGAAGCGCCAGTTCGGCGCGGGTCCGTTCGGTGATGTCCTCGGCGATGAATGCTGCGCCGTTCACCTCACCTTCGGCGCCACGAATGGGCGAAATCGAGAGCTGGTACACGTGGCGGCCCAGCCCCGGGTCGCCGAACTCCGCCACGAGCGACAGCGCGTCGCCGGTCGCCACGCGCGACAGCAGGTTCGCGCAGCGCTCGACGTCCTGGGGAACGTGAGTGATCTTGTCGAGGATCGCGTCGCCGAGCGCAATCTGCAGGCCATAGAGCCGCTGGAACTCCCGCACATAGGCCGAATTGCACGCCACGATGCGGCCATCTAACGAGAACGCCGCGACCGGATGGGTCAGTCCTTCGATCATGCCCCCGAGGCGGGAATGCGCCTCCTCGAGCGCCCGCCCGGCTTCGCTCGCGGCGGTCTCCGCCGCCTTGCGCGCGGTGAGGTCGCGGCAGACCCACAGATGCACACCCGGCACGACGTTCGCGACGGCTTCGAACTCGACCGGCACGACACCGCCGTCCTTGCGTTCCAGAAGCATCTCACCCGAGTGGCTGCCTCGCTCGAGAAAGTCCGACCACATGGCGCGCCCCTGGTCGCGACCGGTCGCCGGGATGAGGTCCCAGACGTGTATCGACGCAAGTTCTGCCGGGTCGTAGCCGAGCAGCCGGGAAGCCGCGCCGTTCACTTCGACGTAGCGTCCGTGATCGTCAACCAGCAGTTTCGCCTCGCACGAGAACTCGAATACGGCGCGAAAACAGCGCCGCCGCGATTCGCCATCGGCCTCGAGCCGTTTGCGCGTCGTGATGTCCCAGGAATTGCCCACCAGACGAACGATCCGCCCGGTGGCATCGAACAATGGCGTCAGGCGGGTGATCCACCACCCGAGCTTCCCGGAAAGCGCCAGATGCTCTTCGTATTCGATGGACGTGCGGGCCTCGACGCAGCGCTGATAGTTTGCCGTCACCGCAACAGCGTGTTCGGTAGAGAGGACTTCTGGCACCAGATCGACAGGTCGTTTGCCGCGGATCGACCCCGACGCCATGCCGGTGACCTCTTCGTGCGAGCGATTCAGCTCCGTGTACCGGAAGGCGCCGTCCGCGCAGACCTCGACCACGAAAATCGCAGCCGACGCGCCGCGGTACAAGGCGTCGCCGAATTCGCGGGCCTCGCGCAAGGCCGCTTCGAGGCCTGCGATACGGGCCGCCGAAGCCGTCTCAGGCGCAGATGTGACCGAAAACTGATCAATACCTTGCAGGATTTTCACGTCTGGCTCGAAGCGACCGTCGGGTACCTTGAACAGGTATCTACGGCAGCGACGGCCCGGGCTGTAGTGGCCTTTGGAAGCGTGGCAGGAACCGTCGGCGAATCATGGTGCGGCACACAATCCGCGCCCGATCGTGGCCGCCATTAAGTCCTTGACATCCTCTGGAGCGGCCCTAGAATGCGTCTCCTGTTGCACTGCAGCAGAAGCCGCCGAGCGGCGGGTTCCTCGTCATAGTCAAGTCAGGAGTGATCCATGTACAACGTTCCCGAGCAGTTGGCAGCACTCAACAAAACCAATGTCGATGCGTTCGTCGAATTCTTCGGCATCACGACCACGAGCACCGAGCGTCTGGTCGATTTCCAGATGAAGACGGCGAAGGCGGCCTTCGCCGAGACGGTCAAGAACGTCCGCACGCTGAGCACCGTCAAAGATCCCCAGGAATGGGTTCAAGTGACCACTGCGCTGGCGCAGCCGTCTGCCGAGACCTTCGCCGGGTACGCCCGTCAACTCCAATCGCTCGCCGCCGAATCCCAGGGCGAGTTCGCCCGCTACGTGGACGAGCACATCAACGAACTGAACAAACAGATCGTATCGATGCTCGATCAGGCCGCGACGACCGGTCCGGCCGGTTCCGACGTTGCCGTAGCTGCCGCCAAGTCTGCCGTCGCCGCGGCCAACCAGGCCTACGATGTCTTCGTGAAGGCAGGGCGCCAGGTCGCCGAGCTGACCGACGCGTCGGTCCAGGCCGTGGCGAGCGCCGGTGTGCAGGCCGCCAACAGCGCGACACCGACGAGCAAGAAGAAAGCGGCCTGACCAGACCCGTCAGCAGCCGGTACCAGAAAGCCCCCGCGAGCCGGGGGCTTTTCGTTTTCGCCGGCCCGGGGTGCCCCGGCGCCCCGTAGAATCCGGTCACTTTGCTTTCACGGGGCCGGGGAATGTCCGCTCTCATCCAAACCGCCGCCTGGCGCGCCTTGGGCGCCCATCGGGATGCCCTGGCAGGGACGTCGCTACGCTCACTGTTCGCGAGCGACCCGCAGCGCTTCGAACGCTTCTCGCTGCGCGCCGGACCGCTATTGCTGGACTATTCGAAGAATGCGGTGACGGACGAGACGATGCGGCTGTTGATCGACCTGGCGCGTGCTCGCGAGGTCGAGCGTCAGCGCGACGCCATGTACGCGGGCCGGCGGATCAACTTCACCGAAGATCGTGCCGTGCTCCACATCGCGCTGCGCAACCGTTCGGATCGACCCATCCTACTGGACGGGTCGGATGTGATGCCAGGCGTACGCGATGTCCTGCGGCGGATGCGTGCGTTCACCGACGCTGTCCGTGCCGGCGACATCAAAGGGCATTCGGGCGAGCGCTTCACCGACGTGGTCAACATCGGAATCGGCGGTTCCGACCTCGGTCCATTCATGGTTACCGAAGCACTTCGGGGCTACGCGGATCCAAACGCGCCGCGCCCTCACTTCGTCTCGAACGTCGATCCGACGCATCTCGTGGAAACGCTGCGGGGCCTCGATCCTGCCCGCACCTTGTTCATCGTGGCATCGAAGACGTTCACGACGCAGGAGACAATGGCCAACGCCGTGGCGGCGCGTGATTGGCTCGTCCGACAAGTCGGCACCGCGGATGCCGTCGCAAGCCATTTCGCGGCGGTGAGCACCAACGTCGCCGCGACGTCCGCCTTCGGGATCGTGCCGGAGCGCGTGTTCGAGTTCTGGGATTGGGTCGGCGGTCGCTATTCCCTCTGGTCGGCAATCGGCCTGTCGATCGCATTGGCCCTGGGCATGGCGCATTTCGAGGAACTGCTCGCCGGTGCCCACGCCATGGACGAGCATTTCCGCACGGCGCCGCTGGAAGCGAACATGCCGGCCTTGCTCGCCCTGATCGGAATCTGGCACATCAACTTCGAAGGCCGCGGAACCCATGCGGTGCTCCCGTACAACCAGTACCTGCATCGGCTGCCCGCATTTCTCCAACAGCTCGACATGGAGAGCAACGGCAAACGCGTCGACTCCGACGGTCGCGCAGTGGACTACGCCACCGGACCGGTGCTGTGGGGCGAGCCGGGAACCAACGGTCAGCATGCGTTCTTCCAGCTCCTGCACCAGGGCACGCAGTTGGTGCCGGCAGATTTCATTGCTGCAATCGACGGGCTGCACGACCTGGGCAGTCAGCATGACCTCCTGCTCGCGAACTGCTTCGCGCAGACTCAGGCTCTCGCGTTCGGCAAGACCGGCGACGAAGCGTTTGCAGAGCTGCGCGCGCAGGGCCTGGACGAAGCGGCGGCGCAGCGGCTGGCGCCCTACAAGACTTTCCCGGGCAATCGCCCGACCAATACACTTCTGCTCGACCGCCTGAATGCGCACAGTCTCGGCGCCATGATTGCCTTGTACGAACACAAGGTGTTCGTACAAGGCATCGTCTGGAACATCGACTCGTTCGACCAATGGGGGGTCGAACTGGGCAAGCAGCTCGCGGGACAGGTGCTCGGCGCGCTCGAAGGCGGCAATGTCGAGCCCAGCCTCGACTCGTCCACAGCCGGACTCCTGGCGGGCGTCCGCGATCGTGGCATTCGCCGGGACCACCGGGACCCATAAAGCGGGGTTTGCTTGCGCCGTTAATCCAATGTCCGGACGGGCACCCCGACAGGGATTCGTTGGTCCGGCGTTCCTGAACGCCCAGCGCACACATGCCCTTCCCCGAATCCCGGCCGACCCGACTCAAGCTGCTGATTTCGGCGGGGTTGCTGCTGATCACCGCGCTTCCGGTCGGCATAGCATTCGTCCAGCAGAGGCTGCTGGACGACCTCGAGACCGATCTTGCGCGTCAGGCAGGGAGCGTCGCGGCCGGGGTCGCGGCAGCGTCCCGGGACCTGCGAGGCATCGACGAGTTGCGTCGTTACGTTGCGGACATCGGCGTCGCCGGGAATCTACGGACCGTCGTCGTTGTCGGCGGCAGCCCGCCACGCGTACTGGCTGGCGTGCCAGCCGAATGGGCCGGAATCGCGGTTGCGGATATACCGGACAAGGAGGTTCGCTCGGCGCTGTTCAGAGCGGTCGGCCAGACTGCGCCGGACGGAGCTTCGTCACCGGCGTTGTCGGGGCTATCCGCCACGATTGCGCTCGCACTGGGCGATCCGCAGGCCGTGGCCGTCGCGACTGCGCCTCGCGCGGTACTGGTCAGCGCCGGTTCCGGACCGATCGCCCGCGTCCGCAGTCAGCTTTTGTGGGTTTCCGCGGGCGTGTTCCTTCTGGTGCTGGCAGGGTCGGGAACCGCCATGCTGGTCGCAACCCGCAATGCCGTGCGCCTGCCGACGCCGCGCGAGAGGAGCGATCCCGCGCAGGACCTCGAGCGATCGCAAGCCGGGGCGCGCTTCCCTATCGGGCGGGGTCCGGTCCCGCCGGACAATCGCATCGATGGCGTTGAGGCGCGACTCCCGCACGTGCCCATCGGGCGCGCGACGTACCAGGAGCTGCTCGCCCTTCAGCCGGTGATCGACGAACACGTCAGCGTGGTCGTGACCGATCGCGCCGGGGACATCCGCTACATGAACGGCCTGTTCCGCGAACTGACGGGTTACACGTCGGTCGAGCTGATCGGGTCGAACATGCGCAAGGTCGGGTCCGGCAAGCATTCGCACGAGTTCTTTCGCGATCTTTGGGAGACCATCACCAGCGGACGCGTCTGGCGGGGGGAGCTATGCAATCGCGCCAAGAACGGGAATCTGTACTGGGTGGATGCCACCATCGCGCCGCTCGCTGATCGGGACGGCACGATCGGAAGCTATGTCTCGATTCGCACGGAGATCACGTTGCGCAAACTGGCGGAAGAATCGCTGCGCGAAGCGGGACAGCGTCTCGATCTCGCTCTCGAGGCCTCCGGCATGGCGCTCTGGGAGGCAGATTACCTCGACGGCCTGTTGTTCGTGGACGGGCGCTTTGCGCTCAAGATGGGGCAGGCACCTCTGGAAATGCGTCTCCCGCTGGCGACCTACGCTAAGTTGGTCCACCCCGCGGACCTGGACTCTTTCCTGAGGGCATCGCGGGACGTGCTCAGTGGCGTGCAGCACCGGTTGGACGTGGAGTACCGGGTGCGCGCCGACGATGGTTCCTATCGCTGGGTCCATTCGGTCGGACGGGTGGTCGCGCGCGATGCGCAGGGCCGCGCCATGCGGATGGCCGGTCTCGCGTCGGACGTCCAGGCGCGCAAGGATTCGGAAGCGAAACTTCAGCAGTCACAGGAGTTCCTGAAAGGCATTCTCGATGCCATCGCCGACCCGGTTTTCGTCAAGGACGAAGACCATCGGTGGGTGCACGTGAATCTGGCATTTGCGCGCATCATGGGCTCCACACCGGCGGCACTGATCGGCCGGACGGACCACGACATCCTGCCGATCGATCGGGCGGACCTGGCATGGCAAAGCGACGACGAGCTGCTCAGGAGCGGCTCGGACGTCATCAACGAACGGCTGCTCGACGATCCCGACGGGCGCACCCGCATTCTCGCCATCCGCAAGTCGATCTATCGGGACCCGACTGGCCGGCCCTTCATTGTCGGGACCAATCGCGACATCACCCTCCTGCGCGAAGCGCTCGATGCAGCCGAGGCGGCGAACCGGGCCAAGAGCGAATTCCTCGCGAACATGAGCCACGAGATTCGCACGCCCATGAACGGCATTCTCGGGATGATCGAACTGGCGGAAGACATCGACCCCGGTCCGACCCAGCGGGAGTACCTCGCCACTGCGCGGTACTCGGCGCGTACGTTGCTCCACATCATCGACGACATACTCGATTTCTCGAAGGTCGAAGCCGGGATGATCGTCCTCGAACGCAGTGAGTTCCGCTTGTGCGAACCGGTGCGCGACGCGGCGCGTTTGATGGCCGTGAAGGCCCGGGACAAGGGCATCGAGATCGTCATCGACGTCGACCCTGCCCTTCCGGAGTTCGTCCTCGGAGATCCGACCCGCCTGCGGCAGATTCTGGTTAATCTCGTGGGCAATGCCGTGAAATTCACCCCGGCAGGCAGGGTGATCGTGCGTGCATGCGCCCTGCCTTCGGCGAGCGATGCGATCCGCGTGAACTTCGAAGTGGAGGATACCGGCATCGGCATTCCCGCCGAACAGCACGCCCTGATCTTCGAGGCATTTGCCCAGGCCGATACAACCACGACGCGGCAATTCGGCGGAACCGGGCTCGGACTGTCGATATCCTCGCGCCTCGCCCGCCTGATGGGGGGTGAGATCTCGCTGTCGAGCCACCCGGGAAGCGGCGCGACATTCGCCTGCGCATTGTCGTTCGGCGCCGCCGAGCGGGGCGGGATGGCGATCACCGCGCCCCGAGGCCTGCCCGACCGCGATGTCGTGTTGAGCGGCGGCAGCGAAGCGAGCCGATGTTCCCGCCGCCGCTGGCTGGAACATTGGGGCGCCCGGGTACATCAGGCGCTGGACCCGTCGGTGCTGCCCGGCACGCTCGCCCCGGATCGGCTTCCGATACTCTGGATTCTCGATTGCGCGAACCCGGACGCCGCGGGTGAGTCCTCCCCTGCCCTGCCACGCGAGCGGTCCGAAGGGATCCGCATCGTGGGCCTGTATGCGCCGGGAGACGACTCCAGGCTGTCGCTGCCACCCGGAGCAGTCGCTCTGATGACTCCGGCGGGGCCACTCGAACTGGCCCAGGCGATCGCGGCGGCGTTGTCTGAGGAATCGCCCGCGGAGGCCAGCACCACGGCGCAGTCGACGGACCAGCGGGTCATCAGGCTGAACATCTTGCTGGTGGAGGACAACACGATCAACCGCAGGGTCGCGACGGCGCTGCTGCACCGGCTGGGTCATCAGGTCTCGGTAGCGACGAACGGTGAAGAAGCGCTGTCGGAAATCGCGGCCCACCGTCCGGACGTGGTCCTGATGGATTTGCAGATGCCGGTCATGGGCGGCATCGAGGCGACGACGCGGCTGCGTGCAATCGAGCAATCCACCGGCGCGGTACGCTTGCCCGTGATCGCGCTGACCGCCGCCGCGCTCGCAGCGGATCGCGCGCAATGCTTCGCCGCCGGAATGGACGACTATCTCACCAAGCCGATCGAACTGGAGGTCCTGAGAGTCTCGCTCGCGCGCATGGCGATCGCGCAGGATTCGATCAGGAAGCCGGCTGAGCCGGTGCCGGCGACGCCCGCGGCAAGTCCGTGCTTCGATCGCGAGGCAGCGCTCAAGCTCGTCGAGGGAGACGCCGAACTGCTGGCCGAGGTGATCGGCGTTTCCCTGACGGAATTGCCGCGCCAGCTGGACGACCTGGAGCAAGCCATCAGCCGTGCCGACGTCACCGCCGCGCGGCGCCACGCGCACACCTTGAAGGGAACGGCGGGAACGCTCGGCGCCACCCGGTTGCGCGAAGCCTCCTATGCGATGGAATGCGCGACCCGCGACGCCGATTTGAAGCGTGCAATCGAGGGAATGCCTGCGTTGCGTGCGCTCACGGCGACCCTGTGTTCGGAACTCGACGACTACGGGAAGGCGAACGCCGCCGTGGTGCGATGACGCAGTCCGGCCGTCACGCAGACAATCGCCACTGAATCGCCAGCCGCCTCGGGGACGAGGGCACCGGCCGTCATCCCGACCGACGCAGTCGCCGCGACCGCCCGCCCGCCCTTCAGAGATTGAGGAAGTGCTCCCGGTAATATTTCAGTTCCTCGATCGATTCCAGGATGTCTGCCAGCGCCTCGTGCTTGCCGTGCTTCGAGAAACCGCCGGCGATGGCGGGCTTCCACCTCTTCACCAGCTCCTTCAAGGTGCTCACATCGAGGTTCCGGTAGTGGAAGTAAGCCTCGAGCTTGGGCATGGTCCGCGCCAGGAAGCGTCGGTCCTGGCAGATTGAATTGCCGCACATCGGCGACGCGCTGGCAGGGACATGCAGCGCGAGCCAGGTTAGGAGTTCCGCTTCCACATCGCTCTCGGAAAGAGTAGAAGACTTGACTCGGTCGATCAGACCCGACTTGCCGTGGGTGCCCTTGTTCCAGGAATCCATCGCGTCGAGGACGGCAGCGCTCTGATGAACCACGCGAACCGGGCCTTCTGCGACGATGTCCAGATTGGCATCGGTGATCACGATCGCTACTTCCAGAATCCGGTCGTGGTCAGGATCGAGACCGCTCATCTCCATGTCGAGCCAGATCAGATGATTGGGGTCCTGTGCCATAATGTTCAAGTATCGGAATTTAAAGAATTTAATTGTGTCACATCGGCTCGCTCGAAGCCAACGGAAAAGCGCATGAACACATTCACCATCGTATTTGCCATCGCCCTCGCCGCCGCGACTGCCACCAGGCTCTGGCTCGCCTGGCGGCACGTCCGCTACATCCAGGCACACCGTAACCAGGTCCCGGATTCATTCTCCGCGCAGATCGATCTCCCCGCGCACCAGCGGGCGGCCGACTACTCCAGCGCCAAGACCGGCCTCAACGCGTTCGGCATCGTCGTCGATGCCGCGCTGCTGCTGATCTTTACCCTCGGTGGTGGTTTCGCCGCGCTGAACAGCTGGGCGCACGTCTGGTTCGGAAGCGGGCTCGCGGGAGGGGTGGCACTGATCGCCGCCGTCATGATCGTTTCCGCCGCCGTGGAGCTGCCGTTGAACGTCTACCGGGTCTTCGGCATCGAAACCCACTTCGGCTTCAACAAGATGTCTCCGATGATGTTCGTCACGGACCTGGCGAAGCAGGCCGCAGTCGCCGCACTTCTGGGCCTGCCGCTCGTGCTCGCTGTGCTGTGGATGATGGGCCGCATGGGCGAGTACTGGTGGTTCTGGGTCTGGCTCGTCTGGATGGGCTTCAACCTTTTCGTGCTCGCGTTCTACCCGACCTTCATCGCGCCCTTGTTCAACAAGTTCTCGCCGATGCAGGACGGCGAGCTGAAGGCGCGCATCGAAGCGCTGCTCGTGAAGTGCGGGTTCCGGTCCCAGGGGCTTTTCGTGATGGACGGGTCGCGCCGATCGAGTCATGGCAACGCGTACTTCACCGGATTCGGTAAAGCCAAGCGCATCGTGTTCTTCGACACGTTGCTGACACGGCTCGAACCGGGGGAGATCGAAGCAGTGCTCGCACACGAGCTCGGCCACTTCAAGATGAACCACGTAGTGCGACGCATGGCGTGGGCGTTCGCGGTGAGTCTGGCATTCCTGTGGGTACTGGGCCAACTGCGCGACGCTGCGTGGTTCTTCGAAGGGCTGGGTGTTGGCGTTCCGGCCGGAGACGCCATGGCTCTGGTCCTCTTCTTCACGATCGTGCCAGTGTTCACGTTCCTGCTGCGGCCCTTGCTGGCGATGTACTCCCGGAAGCACGAGTTCGAAGCCGATGCCTATGCCGCGCGCTACACGCCTGCCGGCGACTTGGCGCAGGCCCTGGTCAAGCTCTACAAGGACAACGCGACGACCCTCACGCCGGATCCGCTGCATTCGGCCTTTTATGATTCGCACCCTCCGGCCGCAGCCCGCATCGCGAAGCTGAAACTGCTAGCGGGCACCTGATCGGGAACAAATCAGGGCGGGGATGCGAGTTGCATGAGGGCATCCCCGGTGACCCGGAAGATGGTCCAGTCGTCCAGAGGTACGGCCCCCAGCGACTTGTAGAATTCCCACGCCGGCGTGTTCCAGTCGAGCGCGGACCATTCGAAACGACCGCAGCCGCGCTCGCAGGCGATGCGGGCTAGGTGACGCAGGAGCTTCTCGCCGTAGCCGTTGCGGCGCTCCGTCGGACACACGTAGATGTCCTCGAGCCAGAGGCCTTTGGCACCGAGGAACGTCGAGAAATTGTGAAAGAAGACGGCAAAACCCACCGGAACGTCGTCCGCAATGGCCAGCAGCACCTCGGCGCCGGGATGTGCGCCGAACAGGGCTGTCTCGAGCGACTCGGGCGTGGACGCAACGAGGTGCGAAAGGTGCTCGTATGCGGCGAGTTCGGCGATGAAGTCGTGGACGAGTTGCGTGTCCTCGACTGTCGCCTTGCGGATGAGCAGATCGACCATGGTTCGCTCCGATCGCGCCGGCCGCCTCAGTGGGACTCGCGCGGAACCGGGGCGCCGCTCGACCCCACCAGAAAGTCCAGATCCGCGCCCTGGTCCGCCTGCATCACGGTTGCGCAGTAGAGCTTCACCCAGCCGCGTTCGCTGTGCGCGGGCGGCGCCTGCCAGGCGGAACGGCGCCGTGCCAGCTCGGCCTCGTCCACGTGCAGCACGAGCCTGCGCCTGGCGACATCCAGTTCGATCACGTCGCCATTGTTCACGAGCGCGAGCGGTCCCCCGGTGGCGGCCTCCGGCGACGTATGCAGCACCACCGTACCGTATGCCGTGCCGGACATGCGCGCGTCGGAGATGCGCACCATGTCTTTCACGCCCTGCTTGAGCAGTTTTGTCGGCAGTGCAAAGTTGCCCACCTCGGGAAAGCCCGGATAGCCCTTCGGACCGCAGTTCTTCAATACCAGCACGCTATCGGCATCCACGTCGAGCTTGGGATCGTCGATGCGCCTCTTGTAGTCGTCGATGTCCTCGAACACCACGGCGCGACCCTTGTGCTGCATCAGCTTCGGCGTCGCAGCCGACGGTTTCAACACTGCGCCGGTGGGCGCCAGATTGCCCTTCAGTACGGCGATACCGCCCTGCCGCTTGAACGGCTTTCCGGTCGGGAAGATCACCTTGGGGTTGTAGTTCACGGCGTCCTTTACGTTGTCCCAGATCGACTTGCCGTTCACCGTAAGCGCTTTCTTGTGCAGCATGCCCGCGGCAGCGAGTTCCTTCAGCACGACCGGCACCCCGCCGGCATAGTAGAAATCCTCCATGAGGTATTCACCGGAGGGCATCAGGTTGACGAGGCACGGCACGTCATGGCCGAGCCGGTCCCAGTCGTCGAGCGTCAGCTCGACGCCGATCCGTCCGGCCAGCGCCAGCAGGTGCACCACCGCATTGGTTGAGCCGCCGATCGCTCCGTTGGTGCGGATGGCGTTCTCGAAGGCATTGCGGGTGAGCACCTTGGACATCGTCAGCCCTTCCTTCACCATGTCCACTATGCGACGGCCGGCCATGTGCGCCAGCACGTAGCGACGCGAATCGACCGCGGGAATCGCGGCATTCGAGGGCAGCCCCATGCCCAGCGATTCCACCATCGAAGCCATGGTCGAGGCCGTCCCCATCGTCATGCAATGCCCTGCCGAACGCGACATGCAGACTTCCGCCTCGAGCAGGTCTGCCTGATCCATCTCGCCGGTCTTCAGCATCTCCGTGAACTTCCAGACATGTGTGCCCGACCCGATCGTCTGGTCGCGCCAGCGTCCGTTCAGCATGGGACCGCCGGAGACGACCAGCGTGGGCAGGTCGCAGGATGCGGCGCCCATCATCAGGGCGGGTGTCGTCTTGTCGCACCCGGTCAACAGCACAACCCCGTCGAGAGGATTGGCGCGGATGGATTCCTCCACATCGATGGAGACCAGGTTGCGGAACAGCATCGTCGTGGGCCGCATCACCGGTTCGCCAAGCGACATGACGGGAAATTCCACTGGAAAGCCACCTGTCTCGTAGACCCCGCGCTTCACGTACTCGGCTATCTCGCGAAAGTGCGCGTTGCAGGGCGTCAACTCGGACCACGTGTTGCAGATCCCGATCACCGGCCGGCCGTCGAACAGGTGATGCGGCAATCCCTGGTTCTTCATCCAGGACCGGTGCACGAATCCGTCGCGCGTGCCCATGCCGAACCAGTTTTGCGACCTCATCTTCGACTTCTTCACTTTCGCCATCGCTCCGTCCCCTTGGTTTCGTTGCATGCGCGCGTCGCGCCGGTCACGACTTTCTCCGGTCGCGAGTCTACTGCCCGCCCGCGGAACGGAACAAGGCGACGCTGTGGCATACTTCCCCGCTCGCAAAAAAACACGAGGGGACAGCGTGGGGGGAAGGCTCGCAGGGAAGACCGCGTTCGTTACCGCGGCAGCGCAAGGCATCGGCCGAGCGACGGCGCTGGCGTTCGCCCGTGAAGGCGCGAAGGTGTGGGCGACCGATATCAATGAGGCCAAGCTCGCGGAACTGAAGGCGACGTCGGGCATTCAGGTGCGCCGGCTCGACGTGCTGAAGGATGCCGACGTGGCTACTCTCGCTGCCGAAATCGGCACGCCGGACGTGATCTTCAATTGCGCCGGATTCGTGCACCACGGCACCATCGAGGAATGCTCGGACAAGGATTGGGATTTCTCCATGAACCTCAACGTCCGGAGCCACTACGTGGTCATCCGCTCCTTCCTGCCCGGCATGCTCGCCGCCGGGAAGGGCTCGATCATCAATGTCGCTTCGGTCGCCGGCAGCATCAAGGGCATCGCCAATCGCTTCGTGTACGGCACGTCGAAGGCGGCCGTGATCGGCATGACCAAGGCGCTCGCGATGGATTACGTCAAGCGTGGCATACGCATCAATGCCATCTGCCCCGGCACCGTCGATACGCCGTCGCTGGGCGATCGCATCAATGCATTTGCCGACCCGGATCAGGCGCGTAGCGATTTCATCGCGCGCCAACCCATGGGTCGGCTCGCCACTGCCGATGAATTGACCGGCATCGCGGTCTATCTCGCCTCGGACGAATCGGTGTTCATGACCGGCCAGGCAGTGATCGTGGACGGCGGGATCACCATCTAGGTAGAAAAAGCCGCATCTCTCGACCGGCCCGGCGTGCCGTGGCCCGTCGACATGGCTGCCAAGCGGCGACAACCAGTGACGGGTATCCGTCATTCAGCATGAAATCTTCGAGGAAAGGGAGAGATCTGAAATGAAACTCGTTCGTTACGGAGAAGCCGGACAGGAAAAGCCCGGCATTCTGGACGCCGGCGGCGCCATCCGCGATCTTTCGGGCGTGATCCGGGATATCGACGCCAGCACGCTCAGCGACGCCTCGCTCGCCAAGCTCGGCGCCCTCAACCTCGAGACGCTGCCGAAGGTGACGGGGACGCCTCGCTTCGGCGCCCCGGTGGCGAACGTCGGCAAGTTCATCGCGATCGGTCTGAACTATTCCGACCACGCGAAGGAATCGAACATGCCGATACCGAAGGAGCCCGTCGTCTTCACGAAGGCGACCTCCTGTATCGCCGGACCGAACGACACCGTCGTCCTGCCGCGAGGGTCGGTCAAGGGCGACTGGGAAGTGGAACTCGCCTTCGTTATCGGCAAGACCGCCAAGAACGTCGCCGAAGCCGATGCCCTTGGCTATGTAGCGGGTTACATGATCTGCAACGACGTCTCGGAGCGCGAATGGCAGTTGGAGCGCGGGCAGACCTGGGACAAGGGCAAGGGCTTCGACACCTTCGGACCGATCGGGCCCTGGCTCGTGACGCGTGACGAGATCGGCGATCCTCAGAACCTCGCCATGTGGCTGGACGTCAATGGAGAACGCAAGCAGGCCGGCACGACGAAGACCATGATCTTCACCGTGCGCCAGCTGATTGCATACACGAGCTTCCTGTTCACGCTGAAGCCGGGCGACGTCATAACGACCGGCACCCCGCCCGGCGTCGGGATGGGGATGAAACCAAATCCGCAGTTCCTCAAGGCCGGCGACGTGATGCGAGTGGGTATCGACGGCCTCGGCGAGCAGCGGCAGGACGTGGTCGGGGGCTGACGGCGGCGACCCGCCGCGATCCACGAAACAGGCGCTCGCGGGCGCCTCTTTCATTTGTGGCGCGATCGGGCGCGGATCGTTCCCTCGGCGGGAACTCGCCGCCGGCGCGCGAGTCGAGGTAGGAGGCGTCCGCGCCGCCGCGCCGCGACGACCACGGAAGTCTGCTAGCCACGCCACCGACCAGGCCAACATGCGCATCGGTATCCCGAGGGAGATCAAGAATCACGAGTACCGCGTTGCGCTGACGCCGGCCGGGGCGGCGCTGCTCGTCGCGCACGGCCATACCGTCCGGATCCAGTCCGGAGCGGGTGCGCGCATCGGTTTCTGCGACGACGAGTACGGGGCCGCCGGCGCGACGATCGTGGCGACCGCCGCCGAAGCCTGGACCGCTGAGCTGGTGGCGAAGGTCAAGGAACCGCAACCGGAGGAGCTTTCATTGTTCCGCCGCGATCAGGTGCTGTTCACCTATCTGCACCTCGTCACTTGTCCCGCT
This sequence comes from Burkholderiales bacterium, assembly GCA_038324085.1. Taxonomy (GTDB): domain Bacteria; phylum Pseudomonadota; class Gammaproteobacteria; order Burkholderiales. Next base: position 17,162 of record JBBQHP010000028.1, on the reverse strand, counting down.
GTGGCTGACGCACTGATGCAGGCAGATTCGGTGGGGATCGCCTACGAGACCGTCACCGACGCGAGCGGTGGACTGCCTCTGCTGGTTCCGATGTCGGAAATCGCCGGCCGGTTATCCATTCAGATGGGCGCATGGGCGCAAATGCTTCCGCAAGGCGGTGCCGGCGTATTGCTCCCCGGCCTGGCCGGCGTGCCGTCCGGGAAAGTCGTGATTCTCGGCGGCGGCACGGTCGGTACCCACGCCGCGTGGTCGGCCGTCGGCCTTGGCGCGGATGTCACGATCTTCGACCTGAACTTGCAGCGATTGCGCCGGCTCGAGGAAATCTTCGGACCGCGATTGAAGACGTGCCACGCGGAACCGCAGGCGATCGCGCGGTACGTGAAGGACGCGGATCTCGTGGTGGGCGCGGTACTGGTCCCCGGAAAGCAATCGCCGAAGCTGCTGACGCGGGCGATGCTGCGCACGATGCGCCCCGGCTCGGTCTTCGTGGATGTGGGTATCGACCAGGGCGGATGTGCGGAAACGTCACGCCCGACATCGCACGCCGACCCGACGTACGTGGAGGAAGGGGTACTGCACTATTGTGTGCCGAACATGCCGGGTGCAGTCGCCCGTACCGCCACGCTCGCGCTGACCCAGGCCACGCTCCCCTATCTGGTGACGCTCGCGGACCAGGGATGGAGGTCAGCGCTGGAGCGCGACGGAGGTCTGCGCAATGGCTTGCAGGTCGCCCATGGCCGGATCACCTATCGGGCCCTGGCGGATGACATCTCGAAGCCGTTTCTGGCGCCGGAAGCGGCGATCCGCTCCTGACCGTCCGCGCCCCCACGCCACGTCAGACGTCGTACCCCTTCGCCTTCATGCACATGAGATAGAGATGGCGGTTCGGGGTCACGCCCTGTCCGACCTGGCTTGCCGCCATCATCCGCTGATAGCACGCCACGTGCGCTTTCCGAAATTCCGTATCCGGCGGGTGGTCGACCTGCGCTGGCGTCGCGCAGCCGGTGACGAGGACGACCCAGGCGAGGGCGCCCGTCCCGCGCGCGACCCAACGCGCTGGCAAAGCGCGCTGATTCGCGCCAAGCCCGCGCGCGGAATCAGGCCGCATCCACGCTGATCCCGGCTTCGCGCAGAGCGTCGCGGAGGGCTCGTGCCAGCCCCACGGCGCCAGGCGTGTCACCGTGCACGCAGACGGTCTGGACATCGATCGCGACTTCGGCGCCATCGACGCTGCGCACGGTACCGCTGCGAACCATCCCGAGCGCCCTTCCGACAACGACGGCTTGGTCTTCGATCACAGCCCCGGGCAAAGAGCGTGGAACGAGGGACCCGTCGGCGCGATAGCCGCGATCCGCAAAGACTTCGCTCGCCACTCGCAGCCCGGCCGCTCTTCCCGCCGCCAACAGGGCGCCCCCGGCGAGACCCACCAACAGCAGATCGCGATCGAAGGCATGCACCGCGGTCGCGATGGCCCGTGCGAGCGACGCGTCGCGTGCCGCCTGATTGTAGAGCGCGCCGTGCGGCTTGACGTGGCGCAGCCTTGTTCCAGCGGCGCGAACGATCCCGGCCAACGCCTCCAACTGGCGCTGCACTAGCGCCGCGACTTCCTCGTGCGGAAGATCCATCTCGCGACGGCCGAACCCCGCCCGATCATCGAACGATGGGTGCGCGCCGATTGCAACGTTTCGAGCCACGCACAGCTCGACTGTGCGCGTCATCGTCTCGCCGTTGCCGGCGTGCAGTCCGCATGCGATGTTCGCGGACGTCACGACCTCGAGCAGTTCGGCGTCACCGGGCATCCCTTCCCCGACATCTGCATTGAGGTCGACGCGCGCGATCATCTGAGGCGCGCCCACAGCGCCTCGCGGATCATGCCCAGTTTGCGCTCGCGCGCAGCGAGTTCCGCGTAGCTTTGTTCCAGGGTAATCAATTCGAAGCGCAGCCGGTCACCGGGCGCCAGTTGCGCCATCAGCGGCAGATCGATGCTGGCGACCACCGCAATGACCGGATAGCCCCCGGCGGTCTGCCGGTCGGCCATCAGCACGATCGGCTGGCCACCCGGCGGTACCTGGACCGCACCCATCACGACCCCCTCGGACAACACATCGTTGCCGCGGCGCGCCTCGAGCGCCTGGCCTTCCAGGCGAAACCCCATGCGATCGGAATCGGGCAGGACCCGATACTCGCCCTGCGTGAGTTGATCCCTGACGGCGACGGGAAATGCCTGCCAGTGCCGCCCCGGCACGACTCTGATCGTCTGCAGGGTCTGCGGGCGGGGTAGGCGCGCCCGGCTCACGGACCAGCTCGGAAACGCAAGACCGCGATGGCTGCGGGACAGCAACCCGATCCAGCGAACCGTGTGCGCCTCGTCCGGAGAGCGCAGATCGATCACATCGCCCTTGCGCAGGGCCCGGCCACGAAACCCCCCGTAGCCGCCGAGCAATGCGGTGGAACGGCTTTCCATCACCGCCGGCACATCGAACCCGGCGGCGACCGCCAGATACGCGCGCGAGCCCCACTGCGCACGACCGAACACGACTTTGGCCCCGGCCGGCACGCGTACCGGCCGCCATTGCGGCAGGGCTTCGCCATCGACCTTGGCGCCCATGCCCGCACCGCACACCGCGATCACCGCGTCGACACCGAATACGAGCGCCGGGCCGGTGAGAGTCATCTCCAGTGTCGCTTCACCATCGTCGTTGCCTACCAGCCAGTTGGCCATGCGATGCGAGACCTCGTCCATGGCACCGTTGACTGGTACACCCAGATGCTGGCGCCCGACGCGCCCGAGATCCTGCAGGGTCGTAAGCAATCCGGGCCGCTCGACGACGATATTCACGTCAAGGCACCGGCACGGGCGGAGACTGGCGGCCGGCGGTCGTGCCCGCGTCGGAACGCAGCTTGTCGAATGCCTCGCGCGAGACGGGTACGAAACGCACGCGGTCGCCGGGCTCCATCAGCACCGGCGGGTCCGCGTCGATCCGGAACAGGACGAGCGGCGTGCGACCGATCAGATTCCATCCGCCGGGCGTCGCGAACGGGTAGACGCCCGTCTGCTCCCCGCCGATGCCCACGCTGCCCGCAGGGATGCGCTTGCGCGGAGAATCCCGGCGCGCCGTGGCGATGCTGCGGTCGAGGCCGCCGAGATAGGCGAAGCCAGGCACGAATCCCAGCATGTGTACCTCATAGAGCGGTTTGGCATGACGCTTGATGACCTCTTCGGGCGTCATCTCGCAGCGCCTCGCTACATCGTCCAGGTCCTCGCCGAACTCGCCCCCGTAACAGACCGGAATCTCGACGGTCCTCACCTTGTGCTTTGGTGATTCCGGCGCCTTCGCGATGGCCCGCAGCAACGCTTCTCGCATCGCGCCCATGGGATCGAGCGTGCGATGATCTGCGACCACCCGCAAGGGATCGAAGTAGACCGTGAGCGCAGCGTAGGCCGGCACCACGTCGGTCATGCCGGGTAGCGGATGCGCCAAGAGATACTCGGCGCACGCGCGCACACGCGCATTGGTAATGGCATTGAGGGCCCGTCCATACTCGACGACCAACGCGCGGTCGCCCATCGCCAACAGTTGCGGACCCGCGCTGGCTGCCTCTGTCATCAGGCGAACCGGTCGATGATGCGGGCGTAGTACCGAGGCTCGATCTGGAGCCCGCCGCGCCGAGGCGGTCCCGACTCAGCAAGGGCGAGCGAAAGCGCCTGGAGCTTGCGCAGCGCCCGGCGCCGGGCCTCGTCATCGACCGCGTTCGCCAGCGAGCGTGCGACGCAGTTCACCTCCTGCAGCTGGGCCACCTCGGGCGGCACGCAGCCGGAATTCTTGAGGATGCGATGGGCCACGCGGACCTCGGGCGGCACTAGCGGAAACTCGTCCAGATCCAGTGGCTGCCCCGCGCCCGGCAACGCTTCGAATTCGCCGCGGGCCCGCGCTTCGAGAATTTTCCGTTCAGCGAGGATCTCGAACATCAGCTTGCATAGGATTGATCGATGCGATCGAGCTTGCGCAGCAATCCGGGCCAGACCAGCCGCCCGCCGAGCCCGCGCGTGCCCACCTTCGCGAATTCGCCCGCGCCGTCCACGATCGACTCCGGCACGGGAATCAGTTCGGCACCTGCCCCCTGAGCCGCGACCTGGATCTCGCACGCCCGCTGCAATGTGTACATGGACAGAAACGCGTCCGGTATGGTCGGCCCCACGGTCAGCAGGCCGTGGTTGCGCAGGATCAGGTAGGTGTTGTCACCCAGATCACGCACGAGCCGCGGCTTCTCGTCGTCGACCAGAGCGACGCCTTCGTAGTCGTGGTAGCCGAGCGAGGAGAGCGGGAAGATCGATTGCTGCGAAATGGGGAGCAAGCCCGCTTTCTGGGCCGACACCGCAATGCCCGCAGCCGTGTGGGTATGCATCACGCATTGCGCATCGTCGCGAGCGGCATGGATGGCGCTGTGGATGACGAAGCCGGCGGGGTTGATCGAGAACGGCGAGGCCATGACGACATTGCCGTCCAGGTCGATCTTGACCAGGCTCGACGCGGTGATCTCCTCGAACATGGCCCCATACGGATTGATGAGGAAATGGTGCTCTGGGCCGGGAATGCGCGCCGAAACGTGCGTGAAGACCAGGTCGTCCCATCGATACAGGGCAAGCAGGCGGTAGGCGGCGGCGAGATCCACGCGCAGTGACCACTCTGCCTCGCCGACGTTGGCGCGCACATTCAGCGCGTTCGCTTCGGCCATCAGGTTCATGTGGCAAATCCTCCTCGGTACGAAGCTCGATGATACCGCTCATGCACAGGGGCGGGGCCTATACTAGTGCGGCCCCGGCGCCCCGGCGCCAAGCGATTACAACAGGAGGAGACCATGCGACCGATCGCAGTGAAAACCGCGGCCTTGCTGGCCGCGTTCGCGCTGGCGTTGCCGGCGTTCGCCGAACCGCTGGAGCGGGCGACGCCCGAAGCAGTAGGGCTATCGTCAGCCCGACTCGAGAAGCTGACGGCGACCGTCAAGCAGTGGGTGGACAAGAAGGAGATTCCCGGTGCGGTGACGCTGATCGCGCGCAAGGGGAAACTGGTCTATGCGGACACCCAGGGCTTCCGCGACGCATCCAAGGGTGACGCGCTTGCCGAGGATTCCATATTCAGGCTCTACTCCATGACGAAGCCCATCGTGAGCATCGCCGCGATGGCCCTGGTCGAGGACGGCACGATCGCGCTGCAGGATCCGATCTCGAAGTACCTGCCCGAGTTCAAGGACATGAAGGTGGGAACGGAGACCTTCGACCCGGCCTCGGGCGCCGAGATCTTCACCACGGCGCCGGCCAAGCGGCCGATAACCGTGCAGGATCTGATGCGTCACACCTCCGGATTGACCTACGGTCCACCGCTGTCGACCAAGACCCGGGTGCAGAAGCTCTACCAGGAAGCCGGTATCTGGTCGCAGAAATGGGTGCTGGCGGATTTCACCAAAGCGCTTGCGAAAGTGCCGCTCATCGCCGAGCCCGGCACGCGCTGGGAGTACGGTCACTCCACGGACGTGCTCGGCCGTGTGATCGAGGTCGCTGCCGGCAAGACCCTGGACGCCGTGCTCGCCGAGCGGATTTTCGAGCCGCTCGGGATGACCGATACCGCGTTCTCCCTCCCCTCTGGCAAGGTGGATCGCCTCGCGCAGCCGCAGCCGGATCCCTACACGCACCAGACGCCCGAGCTGATCGACTTCACGCAACCGCAGACTTTTTTTGCGGGTGGCCACGGACTCACCGGCACCGCAGGAGACTACCTCCGCTTCGCCCAGATGCTGGTCGACGGCGGGTCGCTCGACGGCAAGCGCATCATCGGCCGACGCACGTTGGCGTTCGCCACGTCGGACCATGTCAATGACAACATCGTGCGCGGCAATTTCCTGCCCGGGCCCGGTTACGGCTTCGGCCTCGGCTTCGGCGTCAGGCTCGATCGCGGCATGTCCGCCTGGCCCGGCTCGGTGGGCGATTTTTACTGGGGCGGCTACGCCGGCACCTACTTCTGGGTCGATCCCCAGGAACAACTCACCGTGGTGTTCATGACGACCGAACCCACGCGCCGATCGCAATATCGCTCGGCCGTGCGCGACCTCGTGTACGGCGCCATCGTGGAGTGATCAGCCCGTGAGGTGTCTGCTCGTTCTGCTGTGTTTCGTCCCGGCACTGGTCATGGCAGGCGTCGAGGACGGCAACCAGGGCGTGTTGCTGGTCGCGCATCCACGCCTGGACGAGACGGAGTTCGCCCGCACCGTGATCGTGGTCACCTTTCCGCAGGATACCGGTCCGATGGGCGTGGTTCTGAACCGCCCCATCGGCGTTTCCCTGGGCGAACTGCTGCAGGACCGGCCGGAGCTCGGCGGGCGCGGCGACGCCGTGTACGCAGGGGGCCCGGTGCAGCCGGATGGCTTGTTGTTTCTGTTCCGCGCCCCGGAGCACCCGGTCAAGGCAGTCCCGGTCCTCGCGGATATCTATCTGTCCGGCGATGGCGAGTTGTTCGAGGCCTTGATGGCGAAACCGGGGGATCCCGCGTCGCAACGCTTCTTTGCCGGGTACGCGGGATGGGCCGCGGGTCAGCTCGATGCCGAGATCGAGCGTGGCGATTGGTATGTGCTCCCGGCGGATTCGGATAGCGTCTACGACAGCGAACCCGACACGTTGTGGGAACGAATGTTGGTCCGGGCCACAGCGCAGACCGCACGGGTCGCGCCCGAACCCCGGGTCGTCGTATCGTCAGGTCGATGATCACTGTCTTCCGGCGCCCTGAGTGAGACCATTTTGATTCGGTGTGCGGATTCGGTGACGGGACCCCTCATCGTCCTTGCGCATGGACGAGGGGGATGACACAGTCGGCGCGCGCCTCGTGCCTGATCTTCCTGCGTCGATACGCGGGTCAGGGCTGACGGGGACGACCACTACCCGGTGATCCCTTGCCAGGAATTCTTTCGCACAAATTGCACGCGCCGGTCATCGCATGGATGTGCATCGCGTCGCTCTCGGTGATGCCCGCAGCCAGCGCCGAATATGAAGCACCGTCAGCAATAGATCGTCTCGAGCGCGGACGCACGTTGTTCGATCAGCACTGGGTCGTCGCCCCGTCCGTCTTCGGGATGTGGGGCCGGGGCCCGACTTCGAACGGCGAAAGCTGCACAGATTGTCACGCGCACCATGGCCGTGGAACGCCCCCGGAACGGGCGGATGAAATCATGACCTCGATGCTGCTGAAGCTCTCGGTGCCGGGGGCGAGACGGGATGGCGGGCCGCAGCCCCATCCCGTCTATGGCCTGCAACTGCAACAGCAGGGCATCCTCGGCGAGGTGCCTGCCGAAGGCATCGCAACCCTCGATTGGATGGACGAGCGCGTCGTGCTGAGTGACGGCACGACGGTGCATCTGCGCAGGCCGCGCCTCCAGGTCCGCAATCTGGCGTTCGGACCGCTCGGCGAGAAGACGATGACTTCAGCACGGGTTGCGCCACCGCTGGCGGGCCTGGGGATGCTCGAAACCGTCGCTGACAGTACTCTCATCGCCCTGGCCGAAAGAGATGCCGGTGAAGGCATTCACGGCCGGGTGAATCGCGTGCCGGCGGCAGCGGGCACCGGTACGATCGCGGGCCGCTTCGGACTGAAGGCGAGTCGGGCGACGATCCGCGAGCAGATTGCCGACGCATTGCACGAAGACCTGGGCGTGACCTCCACCCTTCATCCCGACGAGAACTGCCCTCCGGCGCAGGCGTCCTGTCGCCTGCGCCCGATTGCGAAACGCCCCGAGATCACCACGACGCAACTGGACGACCTGACGATGCATATCCGGATGCTGCCGCCGCCTGCCGCGCGCGTCTCCCCCGCCACCGGGGTTCGACGAGGACGGGCCATCTTCGTTGACCTCCAGTGCGCGGCCTGCCACCTCCCCACGATCGACGGACTGCCGGTGTCGGCGTACACCGACCTCCTGCTGCACGACCTCGGCGCGGGACTCGCGGATGGCCGGCCAGAATTCGATGCCGGCCCGCGCGACTGGCGCACGGCCCCGCTGTGGGGGCTCGGTCGCGCTGTCGCGGAGGGGGCACGACTGCTGCACGATGGGCGCGCACGTACCATGCAGGAGGCGATACTCTGGCATGGCGGCGAGGCGCTCGGCGCCCGCCAGAGCTATGCCGCACTGCCGCGCAGCGATCGGGACGCCTTGATCCGATTCCTCGGCTCCCTGTGAGCGGCGCGCGCATGATGCGGTCGGTCGGAAGTTTGCTGCGAGGACTCGCGATCATCAGTGCCGTCTCCGTCAGTGCCGGCGTGTGCGCACAAACGCGCGATTTCACGCAGCTCAATTCCGAGCGGGTGATCGACTGGTACTACGCCACGACTTTCGGCACCGGGGTCTACCAGATCGCCGATCGCACCGTAGTGGTGGGGCTGCTGCCGTTCTCGTATCAGCTGCGTGCGAGCGACGAGGAGCACTGGGGCATCAAGCTGAAGGCGCCGGTGACCGTGGGCGTGTTCCAGATTCCCAATCAGTTGGGCGACATTCTGTCTCGCGACAATTTCGCGATGGTGTCAGTATTGCCCGGGGTCGAGTTCGAGCGAAACATCCGGCCGCAATGGGTCATCCGCCCGACCGCCTCGTTCGGCTATGGACTGGACATCGGCGGCGCCGTGGGATCGCGAATCTGGGAGACCGGTGTGCGCAGCCTCTACACGATACCCATGCGGCAGGGCGAGTTCGTGCTCGGCAATGCGCTGTTGTACGCCGGCAACAACACCACCACCGGTACCACCCAGAATCTCGGCATCCTGTCGACAGGACTCAATTTCATACTGCCGACCGGCAAGGAACTGCTCGGCAGGCCCACGAACTTCGGGCTGCACTTCATCCACTACGCCTATTTCAATCGGCTCAATTTCTTCCTCGATTCGAGCGAGCGCAGGCGTGTCGATCAGCAGTTCGAAGTGGCGGTCACGCTGGGGGCATCGAAGCCCTTCGAAATTTTCGGCTTCAGCGTCGACCGCATCGGTGTCGGCTTCCGGATCGGCAGCGATTTCTTTGCTATTCGACTGGTGACGGGGTTCCTCTATTGAGGGATCGGCTATTGCGGCGCAACACATCCGGCGGTTGCCATGCCCCGGCGTGGGACGTAGGATCATCCGGAGAACAAGCAGGTGAGTGAGAGGGTTATCGACTGACGAACGAAGGAGGTCACATCATGTGCTTCGAGTTCGAATGGCTGTATTGGGCGCAACTTGCGCAGGAGCGCGAACGCGAGGAAGCCGAGAACGCACGCCGCGCAAAAGACTCCGAAACGACCCAACCGGCGCCACAGACGCAGGAACGCCCGGCCCCGGCGCACGCTTGAGCGTCATCGTGCACATCCGAAAAGCCCCGCCCCCGCGGGGCTTTTCATTTCCGGATACGATCGGCGCCTGATTCGTCCTTCGGTACCAATCGCGATGCATTGCAGCCGCCTCCTCGTTCAGACCGGCCTCGCCGCCGTGCTGGTGACGACCAGTCTCGTCGTGGCCCGCGCCCAGGCGCCGTTCATCGATCCGTACCTCTATGTACCGATGCCCTACGCTCCTGCACTCGCAGTACCGTGTTACCCATACTGCGGCTTGGTGACGCGCAACCGGGTCCAGGAACGCCGCCGCGAGCGCGCGAACGCGTTGCGGGCGGACGATCCACCTCGTGGCGCACCAGACGGTTCGCTGAAGCGCGACGTTCGCCTGCGGCCCGCGGAACTCGCGCCCGAGAGTGAACTGCAACCGGCGTATCACGGCAGCGGCAGCGTCTTGCCGCAATACGATCAAAGCGGAAAGGTCTTGCCGGCCTATGCCCAGGCCGTCCCGTCGAACGCCGTCGCACCACCGGCGGGAGACCAGGCGTCCGGCCCGAAGCGGCGCGCCCAGTTCATGGCACCGTGCCCCAAGGGTGCGGCCGAATGCTGAGCGGGTTGCCCGGCTCGATGTGACGCGTATAGACGCCATGGGCGTGGTCGGGACCCGGGCTTGGCCCGGGTTGTCGATTTGGTCCCGACGCACCGCGAGGCTATCGATCTGATGCGGCTGATCACCTGGAACGTGCAATGGTGTCGCGGCGTCGACGGTCGCGTCGATACTGATCGCATCGCCCGTGAAGCGCGGGCATTCGCGGATTTCGACGTGCTGTGCCTGCAAGAGGTGGCCAGAAATTTCCCCGCGCTGGACGGGAGCAGTGGCGAAGACCAGATGACCGACCTCGCCCTCGCGCTGAGCGAATATCAGGGTTATTACGCCGTCGCCACGGACCTCGAAGGTGGACCGGCGGGGAGGCGCAGCCAGTTCGGCAACGCGATCTTCACCCGGCTGCCGGTGTATCAGGTCTACCGCCACCAGCTGCCGTGGCCGGCCGATCCTGCAGTCCCGAGCATGGCGCGAGTCGCAATCGAACTGGTGCTGGAAGCTTCTTCCGGTCCGCTCCGCGTCCTGTCCACGCACCTGGAGTACTACTCCCCGACCATTCGCATGGCGCAGATCGAGGGGCTCAGGCGAATCCATCAGGAAGCCTGCGCGCACGCCCGCGCGCCTCGGCCGGCCGGCAATCCGGGCGACCCGTTCCTGGCCACCACGCGCCCGCGATCCGCGCTGGTCTGCGGCGACTTCAACTGCACGCCCGACGGGCCGGAACACGCGCGCATGAGTGCGCCCTTCGGCGGCGATCCACCGGCGTTCGTCGACGTCTGGTCGTCGCTGAACCCCGACATTCCGAACGCGCCGACTGCCGGCGTGCATCTCGACAATCTGCCGCGCTCCTGCCTCGACTTCGTCTTCGCGACGTCGGACCTGGTGCCCAGCTTGCGACGGGTCGAAGTGAACGCCGCAACCCAGGCATCGGACCACCAGCCGCTGCTGGTGGACCTGGGCTGATCAGGATCCATTGCGCGGCAGAGGATCGACCACGTCGCGCTGTGCCGCTGCACGTTTGCTCTCCCAGTTACCCTCGGCTACTCTCCGCGCCTCGATTTCGATCGCCGCGGGTACGCGCGCGAGAAATTCACGAAACCGCCTGCCGTCCGGACCATGACGGCTGCCATGTTCATCGATCCGCACCCGTCACGAGTACCCGCCGTCCGCTTCGACGCGCACGGCCGGAGACATGTGGATTTGCGCGCCGTCATCGGGCTCGCCCTGCCGCTGATGCTCAACAGCGCGGTGCAATTGCTCCTGAACCTCACCGACACCTGGTACATCGGCCGCATCTCGACCACCGCCATGGCGGCGATGGGCGCGACGAATTTCCTGGCGATCGTGGTGTTGCTCGCCGTCGGCGGGGTCGGACTGTGCGTGCAGACTCTGGTCGCGCAAGCTTATGGGGCGCGCTCGAGCCTACGCGCTTCGCGCGGCGTGTGGATGGGGTTGTGGGCCGCGTTGCTCACGACGCCGATATTCGTCGGTGTCGCATTCGCGGGCGTCTGGCTGTTCATGCCTTTCGGATTGCCCGCGGACATCCAGTCGGCAGCCACGGAGTACTGGACGCCGCGGCTGCTCGGCGGGCCGCTGTCGGTCGCACTCTGGGCGCTGTCGGGGTTCTTCAACGGGATAGGGCGCACCCGGGTCACCTTCTTCGTCATGGTGCTCGTGGCCGTGCTCAATGCCCTGCTGAACGATGTGCTGATCTTCCGCTTCGGGCTCGGCATCGCCGGCTCGGCCTGGGCGACCACTTTATCGGTCGGGGCCGGCACTGCGCTTGCGGCGGCCCTGTTCCTGTCCCCGTCCGTGCAGAATCCCTACCGTACGCGTCGCACCTGGCGGCCGACCCGCAAGGGATTGCGCCGCGTCTTCGCACTCGGAATTCCCACCGGGATGTTCCCGGCGGTCGATCTCGTGGCGATCTCGCTGTTCCAGATCATGCAGGTTCGCCTCGGTGCCGTCGAAGGCGCGGCGACGCAGATCGTCATGATGCTGACCTCGCTCGCGTACATGCCCGCGATCGGCATCGCGATGGCCGGCACCACTCTGGTCGGACAATCCATCGGCGCCGGGGACAAGGCCTGGGCCGCGCGCATGGGCAACACCACCATCGTCCTGGTCACGGCATACATGGGGGCCGTGGGCGTCGCCATCGGCCTGGGCGGGCCCTGGCTGGTGCCGCTGTTCATCGACGGCTCCGATCCCGCCGCCCGTGAAGTCATCCGGCTCGGCCTCGCTTTGGTCTGGATCGGCGGCGCCTACCAGCTGTTCGACGGAATGAACCTGGCGAGCGCTTTCTGCCTGCGCGGTGCCGGTGACGTCAAAGTTCCCACCCGCTATCTGATGCTGCTCGCATGGGGCGGATTCGTACCGCTCGCGCACATGTTCTCCTTCGCACCGGGCAAAGGTTGGGTCGATTTTCTGCCGCAGTTTGGCTGGGGTGCCGCAGGAGGATGGGCCGCGGCGTTGGTCTATATCGTCGCTCTGGGGGTCATGATGGGGTTGCGCTGGCGTTCCGGGGCATGGCAAGCGATTAAACTGACGTAGGACGTCACCGCCGCGACCATTTGCGCAGGTGGCATCTGCCTTGCGTTGTTGTGCCGCGGAGACTCGAAACACCGAAGGAGATCGAAAATGGAAACCCAAGCCTTGCAACAACAGCGTGCTCCAATGCGTTCTCGTCTTGCCCGAGCAATTCACAACGACCGCGATTACCGCGAAGCCAAAGCGCTGCTCGCCCGCACGATGCGTTCGGCTCGCAGTACCGAGGCCGCACTTCGGGCCGAGGCACTGCTGCGCGAAATCGTCGATTACGAGATTCGCGTGGACGCCGAAGACGCCGAACGCTGGGATGCCATCGACAACGACCTGGACGGCTACGAAGGCCCGCACCGGCGTTGGGTGGATTCGAGCGACGAATAAAACCCGGGGCGCGTCGCCCGGACGAGAGCACGTGGCATCTCGTCCTTGCACCACCGGTGTATTCAAGGCGCTCGCATCACTTCGCGATCACGCGCCGGCAGGACCGTTCCCCGGTAAGCCCTAGGACGGGTAACGCCGTTCCAGTTCGCCGACCTGGTCGGGCGTCAGCAATCGGATCTTCTCTCCGCGCAGCATCAGGAACAGCTTCGCGGTTTCCTCCAGCTCCTCGGTGGAATAGACGGCTGTTTCGAGGTCCGCCCCGGCCACGACGGGCCCATGATTCGCGAGCAACACCGCGTGGTGCCTGCCTGCGACTTCGCGCACCGCGTTCGCGAGCGCCGGGTCACCCGGAGGGAAGTAGGGCAGCAGCACGAGCTTGCCGATCCGCATGACGTAGTAGGCCGTGATCGGCGGAATGGGTGCTGACGGATCGAGCCCTTCGATCACGGAAACCGCCACCGAATGCGTGGAATGCAGATGTACGACAGCGCCGGCCTGCGAGCGCTCGGCGTACATCGAGAGATGCAGGAATGATTCCTTCGAAGGCTTGTCGCCCGCCACGACATTGCCGCCCAGGTCGAGCTTCGTGATCCGTGCCGGATCAAGCCGGCCGAGGCATGAGTTGGTCGGCGTCACCAGGAAGCCGTCATCGAGCCTGGCGGAGAAGTTTCCCGACGACCCGGGCGTGAGGCCACGGTCGTAGAGCGACTTGCCGAGCTCGGCCATCCGGTCGCGCAATTTCGATTCGGTCATGGGGATCAGATCACCTCGATTGCGCCGCAAACGCGGCAAGCGTTGCAGTCCGTCCTCAAGCAGGCAGCCGGTCCAGGCGGGTTCAGCCGTATTTTCCGAACGCTTTCAGGAAAAAATCCGACGTACCGAAATTGCCCGACTTCAGGGCAAGGGCGAGCCGCGGCTCGCCCAGGCTTGCGGTCCAAGGCACACCGGGGTCGATCTCGGCACCGATCTGCAGCCCCTCGACGCCAAGGGCGCTCACCACGGCACCCGAGGTCTCCCCCCCGGCCACGACGATGCGTCTCACCCCGCGCGCCACGAGGCCTTTCGCGACCTGGGACAGGGTTTCCTCGACGAGTGCACCGGCGTGCTCTCGACCCAGTTTCGATTGCACCGCACCGACCGCCTCGGGCGTCGCGGTCGAATAGACCAGAACCGGCCGCTCACCCAGTCTCGGCGTAGCCCAGGCCAGTGCCTCCTCGGCCGCATTGCGCCCCGATGCGACGGCGATGGGATCGATCTCGAACGCTTCATGCGTACGCTTCATCTCGGCGACCTGACCCTGCGTTGCAGTCGAGCAACTGCCGGAGATCACGACCGCCGGGCCTGCGATCGGCGGCAAGCGCATCTGCTGTCCCGGCGCGAGCACACCCTGGCGCACGAAGTTGGCCGGCAATCCCATGGCCATGCCGGAACCGCCCGTTACCAGCGGCAGTTCGGCGCAAGCCGCCCCGAGCACCAGCAGATGGTCGTCCGTGATCGAGTCGAGGACGGCGTGGCGCACGCCGTCGCGTTGCAGCTGGGCGAATGCAGTGGCCACCGCTTCGGCGCCCTGGACGATCGTCGTGTAGGGTACGAGACCGACCTTGTGCGTCGTCTGTCGTTGCAGCACGCGCACGAGGGAAGGGTCCGTCATGGGTGTCAGCGGGTGATGCCGCATGCCCGACTCCGACAGCAGCAGGTCGCCGACGAACAGGTAGCCCTGGTAGACGGTGCGCTTGTTGGTGGGGAATGCCGGATTGGCAACCGTGAATGCCGCGCCCAGCGCCTCGCACAGGGCGTCCGCGACTGGTCCGATGTTGCCCTTGTCGGTGGAATCGAAGGTCGAGCAATACTTGAAGTAGATCTGGCGCGCGCCCGCAACCCGCAGCCAATCGAGCGCCGTGAGGGACATCGATACGGCTTCGGAAGCGGGATTGCTGCGTGACTTGAGGGCAATGATGATCGCGTCGGCATCGGGCACCGCGAGCCCCGCCCGCGGCACGCCGAGCAACTGCACCGCGCGCATGCCCGCCTTCACAAGCGTGTTCGCGAGATCCGTGGCGCCGGTAAAATCGTCGGCAATGCAACCCAGTAGCACGCTCATCGCGTCGCCTCGCCCCGCCCTGCCGCTGTCGCCATCATGGCTTCCCTCGAGTTCGCGCGCTTGGCGCCGTTAGGATTTCCGTTAGCATGTTACCGAAATCCCGAATCACGATCGCGATGTCGAACTTCGCCGAGAATCTGAAGACCTTGCCGTCCGTCGCCGGACTGGAACGCATCGAACTGGCAACCGCGTCCGGTGACCTGGTCGCGCTGATCGAAAACAAACCCGGGCAGGCCGGCTCGCTGGCTCTCTACAACCATCTGCTGCACCAGTACGGTTGCATCGACGGCGCCGCAGCCAGCGCGGGTCTATCGCTCTATGCCGAGCACGCGGAGGATGCGACCCGACATCCCGGCAAGCATCCGAACATCGATCGTCTGTTCGCGATCGCGGCGGGCGACGCTGCCTTGGTCGGCACGATCGTCGCGAAGGCCTGAGCAGCATCAGGCGACGAGCGCACTCCGGCGCGGGGCTCAGGCCCGCCGGGGGAATCCCGCTAGTCCTTCCAGTGCGGCGGCAGGGTCTTGCGCAGGATCGGCAAGGCTTCCACTCG
Organism: Burkholderiales bacterium; assembly: GCA_038324085.1. GTDB lineage: Bacteria > Pseudomonadota > Gammaproteobacteria > Burkholderiales. The sequence continues at coordinate 1,636 of JBBQHP010000028.1, read as the reverse complement.
CTGCATCCACGCCAGGAATCGGGGCCCGATCAATCCGCGGACGTCGAGGTCCGGCTTCTTCCTGTCCATGCGCAACGCGAGCGCGATGTGCGGGTAGAGCGCGAAGTCGGCGGCCGTGGGTGCGGTGCCGGTGAGCCAGTCACCGAGAAAGATCGTCTCCCAGCGAGCGAGTTCGCGCCCAAAGCGCGAGCGCGCGTCCGCAATGACCGCTTCGTCCCATTGTTCCCGGGGACCGAACAGCACGTGATCGATCAGCGGGTCCATCGCCACGATGAAGTACTGATCGGCTTCCTGAACCATCCGGCGGACCAGCGCCCGATGGCGCACGTCGCCGGGAAACAGTCGAGGGGCCTGGGGAAATCGTTCGTCGAGGTACTCGACGATCGCCTGCGACTCGTACAGCGCGAAGTCTTCGTCGACGATCGCGGGGACCTTACGCCGAGGATTGATGGCCTGATATTCCGGCGTGCGCAGGTCCCCTGCGGAGAACGACACGACCTTCTGCTGGTAGGCGATGCCCTTGTATTCGAGGGCCAGCCAGACGCGCCACGCGAACGGCGAACCGGAACCGTAGTAGAAGGTCAGTGCCATGCAATTGCTCCCCTTGAGTTGGGCCGGATATTACACGTGAGGGCGAATCACTCCTTCTATACTTCACCCGTGGAGGCAGCATTGCGAATACGAATAGGCCGGTGACCGATCGACATGGATGAGAGCGTACTGAAAGCGATCGCCAAGTGGCCGAACGTACCGGCCGTATACGGCTGGCTGTCGCTCGATCGCAGAGGGCAATGGCAGATCAAGGACGATCGGATCACCAATGCGCTCGTCACCGGATTCATCGGCCGCAACTACTCTGCCGACCTGCAGGGGCGATGGTTCTTCCAGAACGGCCCGCAACGGGTGTACGTGCGGCTCGATTACACGCCCTATGTGTTCTTCGTGGAGCGTGCGGACGGAGAATTCGTGCTTCTTACCCACACCGGCGTCCGTGCGAACCAGATCCGCGAGGCACTCGTGGACGAGAACGGCGCCGTGGTCCTGCGTACCGACATCGGCGTAGGCGCGGTCTGCGACCGTGACCTGCCGGTGCTGGCCGATGCCCTGGTCACCTCTGCCGGTCGTCCAGTCGACGAGTCCGACATGGCCGATTTCCTGCGGGGTATCGGGACGCCGCTGTTTCTGGCAACCGGCATACGGCGCGTGCTGCTGACCACGGGAGCGAGCTCGGAATTGCCGAAGCGCTTCGCTTACGTGGCGGACCCGAAACCGGCACCCGGCGAGGCGGACTGCTGACGCGACAGCACTGCAGGCCGCAAGGTGACCTCACGCATGCGGATTCGGAGCGCGTGATCGGTGCGCGGGGCCATAGGCCACCAGCAACAGCGCGCGCGGACGCCGCCCCGTCGCTCTATCGGGACAACTGAATGCCGATCGATCGGCCGGAATAGCGGCTCGGTCGTCGGTACTGTTCTGCCGTCCGGAATCGGACCGGGACGGATGAAGCTTCGCGGCCAAAAGCCCGCGGATCAGTGGCTGGTATCCATCGCGGATGCAGGGCTGCCCGCAGGCATCTGGGAAGCTCTTAGTTCGGCCTACCCGCTACCGGAAACGGCCACGCCGCAGGCGCGGACAT
>JBBQHP010000027.1:0-64711 GCA_038324085.1 Burkholderiales bacterium | reverse complement strand
CCTCCAACGCGACTTCCAGCGCAGCGGGCTCGCCTGCAGATTTCAGAACAGCTTTCATCGGATTTGCCATGAGATCTTTCCTACCTTTCTACTCTAATTGCGAGGAGGTAGGTGTCGCAGATCACATTGGCACGCTGGGTTATCGCACAGCTCAGAATTCCCAACTCTCCAGCCGTAGTGTCCATTACCGTTCCCGAGACAATCGCTTGATTGTTCTAATCCTCGGGAATGCCAGCTTGCAGAAACTTCCAGTAGATGCATGGAAAGAAAAGTGCAAGGCGGAGATCTTCAGCGTCAAGAGAGAATTGGGGATCGATCCCGATACGGGTGCCCCGAACTACGCACCTGACGCGAAGGTTTCGCGGTTGGGGACGTTCTTCGTTCATCAAGACGGGCAGGAGAAGGAAGAAAGCGTAAGTGTCGGAGCCGAGCTAGACGCTATTGCGGTGATATCTGTCTTTTCGCTTGCCGGCGATGGTATTTGCGAAAGCACATTGCGACACAGATTGATACTTATTGGGGAGTAGGGCGGGAGGATGTCCACATTGACGACGGGGGAGCCCCTCCAGTGTTTGGCGTGCCTTTCGCCTTCATCCGCGTCAACGGTTGTCCAGCGATGAGCGCGAGTAGGCCGCCGGCAATGAATAGAGAAAGCGTAGAGGGCTCGGGGATCGCGGCAACGTCACCATTCATAACGGGCCAGGGAACCAGCGGATTGTTTCGACCGATGGGGCCCTGATAGCCGCTGCTGAAGCTAAAAACCCAAGCACCTCCTTGGGGTCGGTCATACTCAATTGCGGTCCAATAGAAATTACTTTCAAGGTGGAAGATTTCTATCGACTTGCCGTCGCCTCCCGGAACTTCGATGTTGGCGTTGGTCACGCCGAAGGATCCTGCGGGTCGTCCCTCTGAATCTGGCGTGTACGCGCTCTTGAGACCGAGGTTCTGATGGAACATATACGCCAATTCGGACTTGGTACTTTTCACGTTATAACCGTAGTCGCAATTGCCGTCGTATAGGAATCGGTAGCAGAAATCATTGCCATTGATAGGCGTGAGCATTGGCAATCGCCAATCGTCCAGGACTACATCTCTTACGCTGTCGTAGTACGCAAGACTCGACACCCAAGCGACCGCTTCCTGCCAAGTAAGCCCGTTTGGAGCAATGCCTAGGGTTTTCGCGTAGTTCGCGTCCTGCAACCATGTGACATCCAGAACGTTGTCGTAGATCAGCCCTCCGCCTCTGTCGAAAAGTGCCGCCACCCCGGTGTCGGCAGTCAGGAGCGCGAGTCCGGTCACAATCGCTAGGCGCACTGGTGTTTTCATTTCACCCCCTCCCATTTGTCGCCGTCCGGTATCGTCCGGCAAGGGCAGGCTACGGGTGGACGGGACCTTCAGCAAGGCCGCGCCCTGGAGAGGGCCTCCTGAAGAGTCGGATGCCGCGATGTGATTGGCGACGTACGCAAGCAGTGCAATACTCCCAGGATGAATGCCTGTTTTCCCTCTGCTACTCCTTGCCGTTGGCGCTGGCGCAAGCCCGCAGCCTGAACTTACCTATTGCCGCGCCGAGTGTCTCGGCGATCCAGGCTCGGATTCACCGGCTACCGCTTCTAAAAGCGGGTATATCTGCGGGTATCAGTGCAATACAACTGCACAGATATCTATAACAATCAATTAGTTAGGCGTAGATATGCTGCTGATGATCGACAATTACGATTCCTTCACCTACAACCTGGTCCAGTATCTGGGCGAACTGGGAGAGGACGTGCGGGTCAGTCGCAATGACGAGATCACGCTCGATGAAATCGAGGCATTGGCGCCGGCCCGGATCGTGATCTCGCCGGGACCTTGCACGCCCAAGGAGGCTGGCGTCTCGGTCGCCCTCATTCGCCGATTCGCGGGACATATCCCGATTCTCGGCGTCTGTCTCGGGCATCAGTCCATCGGCGAGGCATTCGGTGGCAGGATCGTCCACGCGCGGCAGTTGATGCACGGCAAGACTTCGATGATTCACCATGACGGCGCAGGCGTCTTTCGGGGCCTGCCGAACCCGTACACCGCGATTCGCTATCACTCGCTGGCCATCGATCGCGAGTCGAAGCCGGAAGCGCTCGTCGTCACTGCGTGGACTGACGACGGCGAGATCATGGGGGTGCGGCACAAGACCCTCGCCGTGGAAGGTGTGCAATTCCATCCCGAGTCGATCCTGACCGAGCACGGGCACGCTTTGCTCAAGAACTTTGTCGACGGGGCTGCGCCAGTCGCGAACCCGGTTCTCTCGGGGGTGCCGGCGTGACGCCGCAGGAGGCGCTCACGCGCGTTATCGAGCATCGCGAGATCTTTCACGAGGAGATGCTCGGCCTGATGCGGGACATCATGGGCGGCAACGTTTCGGAGCCGTTGATCGCCGCCATCATCATCGGCCTACGGGTCAAGAAGGAGACCATCGGGGAGATCGCGGCTGCGGCGACGGTCATGCGCGAGTTCGCGACGAAGGTCCAGGCGGCCGATCACGCGAATCTCGTCGACACCTGCGGCACCGGGGGGGACGGCGCTCACACTTTCAACATATCCACCGCGGCGGCATTCGTGGCCGCAGCGGCTGGCGCCAAGGTAGCAAAACATGGCGGGCGTTCGGTGTCGAGCAAGTCCGGTAGCGCCGACGTGCTCGAGTCGTTGGGTGCGAGGATCGATCTCACCCCCGAGCAGGTGGCGCGATGCATCGATCAGATCGGCGTCGGCTTCATGTTTGCACCGGCGCATCACGGCGCGATGAAGCATGCGGCGCCGGTGCGCAAGGAATTGGGTGTGCGCACGATCTTCAATATCCTCGGCCCACTGACCAATCCTGCGGGCGCCCGCAATCAGGTGATGGGTGTGTTCCACCGAGACCTGGTGGGCATCCAGGCGCGCGTGCTGCAGCGCCTGGGGAGTCGGCACGTCATCATCGTGTACGGTATGGAGGGCCTCGATGAGATTTCGATCTCAGGCGAAACGATGGTCGCCGAATTGAAGGACGACAGCGTGCGCGAGTACACCATCCGGCCGGAGCAGTTCGGCCTTGCGCCCGCACCGTTAGAGGCGATCCGGGCGATCGACGGCGCGGCGTCGCGCGCTCTGGTAGTCGCCGGGCTCGATGGTGCCCCAGGCCCGGCTCGCGACATCGTGGCGCTCAATGCGGGAGCGGCTATCTATGCGGCGGGTCTCGCGCCGAGTCACGAGGCAGGCGTCGAACGCGCACTGAAGGTCATCGCCGAAGGCACCGCCAAGCGAAAACTAGAAGCGTTCGTGGATTTCACTCGGCAGATCGTGAGCTGAGACGGGGTGCGCCCGCAAATTGCGGTGCCATCAGATGTAGCGAGTACGGAGGAGCCCGATGTTCCGGGATCGCCCACCGGAGACTGAACAGTCATTCAATGTCCGACATCCTTGACCGAATCCTCGCCGTGAAGCGCACCGAGATCGCGGCGAACATGACCGTGAAACCCATCGAGGTACTCCAGCGTGAAGCGCGAACCATGTCGCCCCCGCGGGATTTCGCCGGTGCAATCGCGATGAAGATCCGGTCAGGTCACGCGGCCGTCATCGCGGAGATCAAGAAGGCGAGCCCGAGCAAAGGGCTGCTGCGCGCGGATTTCGATCCGCCCGCGATCGCGCGCTCTTACGCGGAGAGCGGCGCGGCGTGCCTGTCCGTGCTGACCGATACCCAGTTCTTTCAGGGCGCTCCGAGCTATCTCCAGGCTGCCCGCGCGGCGTGCGAGTTGCCCGTGCTGCGCAAGGACTTCACGATCGACCGCTACCAAGTCGCCGAGGCTCGTGCCATGGGGGCCGACGCCATCCTGCTGATAGTCGCAGCACTGGAGCAACCCCGCATGTTGGAGCTCGAGGCTTTCGCTGCAGATCTCGGCCTGGGTGTTCTCGTGGAAGTGCACGACGAATCGGAACTGGATCGGGCGCTGGCGCTGCGCACGACGCTGCTGGGCATCAACAACCGCAATCTGCGCAATTTCGAAACGCGCCTCGAAACGACGTTCGACCTCCTCGATCGCATTCCGGCTGATCGCACGGTCATTACCGAGAGCGGCATCCATGCGCCAGCCGACGTCGCTGCGATGCGGGCGCGCGGTGTTCACGCGTTTCTGGTCGGCGAGGCTTTCATGCGGGCACCCGATCCAGGCCGAGAACTGGCACGCCTGTTCGGATGAGACAGTAATTCCCGAAGTGCTGATGGCTGTCGATGGCGATGCAATGACGCCACACTTGGGGCATCGGGTGCGAGGAATAGCTCGAACGAGAATTAGATTTCTGCGGTAATTTACTATTTCGATTCAATTTACCGTACCGTTCATTGTTGCTTTGCAGCAAATCGATTGTGTTGCAAAAAAACAACAAACTGTCCTTATGCGGGCCGCAGTACGACATTTTCTCTTGCCCGACGGAGAGTGCGCTCGGCACTATTCGCGCACCGCTCCGGTGTGTGAGGGGTTTCGTCACGGTGCTCCCTCATGAGAGCGCCAGGGTAGGTGCGGTACTCCGCGCCCGATTGGTTTGAATGGGTCTCAACTCAAGTCAGGAGATGACATGAAACAGAAGCTTCTCGTTATTGCACTGGCCGGCGCGTTCGCAGCGCCTGCCATGGCTGATGTGACCATCAGCGGCACGGTCAACGCGGGTCCGTATTTGACCTCGTCGACCGACGGTAATGTGGGTTCGACCAACGCGATCACCACTGCAAATGGTGACAACGCGAGCCGTGCCAACCGGGGTTTCTCGACCCAGGGCATCACGTCCAATTACTCGAACATCAACATCCGTTCCGAGGAAGACCTCGGCAACGGTCTGAAAGTCCTGTTCCAGTATCAGGTCGACATCTCGCAGACGGGTGGCCCGATCCAGAGCACGTCCGGCACGCTCAGAACTCGCAACAGCTACCTTGGTCTTGGCGGCGCATGGGGCGCGGTCAAGTACGGGACGAACGAAAACATCTACGAACAGTACCTCTATCAGGCTGACCCGCTGGACGGCGCTGCAGGCGTGGGCGGCAACCTGCAGATGTTCGGTTCCCCGGGTTACGGGGTCGTGTTCGACGTGGGTCAGAGCGGCGTCACGAACGCTAACGGTAGCGCAGGTTTCTATCGTCGTACCGACCAGAACCTCTGGTACGAAAGCCCGGACTTCAATGGCTTCAGCTTCGGCGCTTCCGTGTCGCTCAACGCGTACCAGTCGTCCAGCAGCGGGACGAAGCCCGGCGTGCTCTCCCTGGGCGGCCAGTACAAGCCCGCGGACATGCCTTTCTACGTGAACGTGTCGTATGAGCGTCACAAAGACCTGTTCGGCCTGAGCGTCATCTCGGGCGCTGGTAACGGCGGAACGGGTTCCACCGACACCGGTATCAAGCTGCAAGGCGGCGTGATGTTCGGCGACCTGACCGTCGGCGCGATCATCGAGCAACTGAAGTACAAGGTCGACGGCGGCGTGAACTTCAACGAGTACAAGCGCACTGCCTACGGGCTGCACGCCAAGTACAACCTGCCCACCGGCTACATCGGCGCGAACTTCGGGATTGCACAGAACGGCAAGTACCAGGGCATCTCAGTTCCGAGCGGCACTGCGGAGGATTCGGGCAGTACCTACTTCGGCCTGGGCTACTTCCACAACCTGAGCAAGCAGACGCAACTGCAAGTCATCGGTTCGATCGTCCAGAACAAGGACAACGCCCGATATATCCTTGCTGGTGCGGCAACCAACAATGCCGTAGCTGGTGCTGACCATAGCGCGATCTATTTCGGTATCAAGCACTCCTTCTGATCCGGCCTAAAGCCAGATACGGAGGTTGGAACGGGCGCTCTCGGGCGCCCGTTTTCATTGCTGCCCGCTGATCGAGCGGGCCAGTCGCCGGGCGCTCGCACGCAGCGCCAAGGCGCCTAGGGCGCACGCCACGCCACTGGATGCAAGCGTCGCCCGAACGCCGAAGTGGCTGGCTGAGAAGCCCGCCCACAATCCCCCGAACGGTGCTAGTCCAAGGAAACTCATGGTGTAGAGGCCCACGATCCTGCCGCGCATGTGGTCCGCCACCGTGGTCTGCAGGATCATGTTGGTCGACGCCGCCGTTGCGATGATGCCGAAGCCGGTGCCGAACATCAGTGCAAGCGACAGCGGATAGTTCTCGGAACCCGCCAAGCCCGCCAGGCACAAGCCCGCGATGACGCATGCCGCCGCGGAAGCGAGAGGCAAGCCTTCGATGTTGCGCCGGGAGGCAAGCCATGCGGTAGCGGCAAGCCCGCCGAGTCCCGCGGCGCCGACGAGGAATCCCAGCGTGCTCGGCCCCGCTCCGAATACTTCGCGGGTAATCACGGGCATCAGCGTTACATAAGGGCTCGCGAAGAAACTGGCGAGCATGACCAATGGCAGCAGGGTCCGCACTGTCGGAGACTCGAGGGCAAAGTGGACTCCTTCGAGCAAGCCCGCACGAACGCCGGCGACTCGCGTTGCCATTGGCACCTGAGGCAGTCGCATCGACCGAACGGCAGCAATCACCGCGAGGTAGCTGAACCCATTGACCAGAAAACAGACGCCTTCGGACGTGAATGCGAGCAGCAGGCCCGCCACTGTGGGGCCGACCAGCCGTCCGCTGTTCATCAGCAGCGAATTGAGCGCGATGGCGTTCAGCAGTTCGTTGCGATCCGGGACCATCACGCTGAGGAACGCTTGCCTAACCGGCGTATCGGTCGCGGCGATGAGACCTTGTGCCAGGGCCAGCCCGAGCAGGACAGGGGGTGATCCGTACCCCGATAACACCACCGTTCCCAGCACGAGGGCCTGCAGCATGAGCAGCGACTGCGCGGCGAGCAGCAGCCGTTTGCGCTCGAAACGATCGCTCAACAGTCCGGAAAATGGACCGACCAGAAGGATTGGCGCTTGCGTGAGGAAGGTCGTCAGACCGAGCAGGATTGGTGATCCCGTCAGCCGATACATGAGCCACGACAGTGCAATCGTCTGCACCCAGGTACCGATGATCGAAATGCCCTGGCCGACGAAGAACAGCCGGAAGTTGCGATGTCGGAACGCGCGCAGGGCAGCGGCGTGCCTCATTTACGTTGGCGCCAGCCGGGGCAGTCAGCGTGCCCTTAAGCTTTTGCCCGCATGCGCTCGAGTTGTCCCGTCAGCTTCTCGAGCGTCGCCCGGAATCCCGCCAGCCGCTCCCGTTCCTGAGCTACGACGTTTGCGGGTGCGCGCGACACGAAACTCTCGTTGCCGAGCTTGGCTTCGGCCTTCGTCACTTCACCGGCGAGGCGCGCGTGTTCTTTCTCCAGCCGCGCGACTTCCTCGGCGACGTCGATCTCGATCTTCAGCATGAGCCGTGTTTCCCCCACCACCTTGACTGGCGCATCAGCGTCGGGGAGTGTCGTCGCGACGATTGCATCCGACAGTCTTGCCAAAGCCTTCAGGTAGGGGAAGTACGCGCGCAGCGACATTTCGTTGCCAATTGCAACCAACGGGATCTTCTCGCCCGGACCGATACCCATCTCGCCGCGTAGATTGCGACAGGCGTCGGTGAAAGCCTTGAGCTCCGTCACGAAGCTCTCGGCCGCCACATCAATCTTGGTCGCTTCGCTCTTCGGATACGGTGCGATGCAGACACTGTCACCCGACTTGTCCGCGAGCGGTGCGACCTTCTGCCATAACTCTTCGGTGATGAACGGAATGATCGGATGGGCGAGCCGAAGTACAGCCTCCAGAACCCGCACCAGCGTGCGTCGAGTGCCCCGTTGTGCCGCCTCGTCGCCCGTTTGCAGCTGGACCTTCGCAAGCTCGAGATACCAGTCGCAGTACTCGTCCCACACGAAGCGATAGATGGCCGCAGCGACATTGTCGAGGCGATATTCGGCGAACCCTTTCGCCACCTCGGCTTCGGTCCGTTGCAATTGGCTCACGATCCAGCGATCGACAGCGCTCAGCGAGGTCGGTCGCGAATCGTCGGCACCGCAGTCTTTTCCCTCCGTATTCATCAATACGAAGCGCGTTGCGTTCCAGAGCTTGTTGCAGAAGTTTCGATAACCTTCGCAGCGCTTGAGGTCGAAGTTGATATTGCGCCCGAGCGTGGCGTATGCCGCCATGGTGAAACGCAATGCGTCGGCGCCAAACGCAGGTATCCCGTCGGGAAACTCTTTTCGCGTCCGGGACTCGATTTTGGGAGCGTCTTCGGGTTTGCGCAGTCCGGTAGTGCGCTTGGCGAGCAGAGGCGTGAGTCCGACACCGTCGATCAGATCGACCGGATCGAGCGTGTTGCCCTCGGACTTCGACATCTTCTTGCCTTCGGCATCACGGATCAGGCCGTGGATGTACACGTGCCGGAACGGCACCCTCCCGGTGAAGTGCGTAGTCATCATGATCATTCGCGCAACCCAGAAGAAAATGATGTCGAAGCCCGTTATGAGTACCGACGAGGGCAGATAGAGTTCGTAGGCGGTCGCATCGTCGCCCTCTGGCGCTGGCCAGCCCAGCGTTGAATGGCACACCAGTGCCGAAGAGAACCACGTATCGAGGACGTCCGGATCGCGCGTGAGCTGCGCTCCTGCCGCCAGCCGCGAGGCATAGTTCGCGCGTACCTCGGCCTCGGTGCGCCCAACGTACACGTTGCCATCGTTGTCATACCAGGCGGGGATCTGATGTCCCCACCAGAGCTGGCGCGAGATGCACCAGTCCTGGATGTTCTCGAGCCACTGGTTGTAGACATTCACCCAATTGTCAGGGACGAAACTGACCTCGCCGCGTCGTACGACGTCGAGGGCAACCTCGGCGATCGAGCGGCCGGGGTTCAAGGTGCCTTCGGGCGCGGGCTTGGACATCGCGACAAACCACTGGTCCGTGAGCATCGGTTCGACGATCGCTCCGGTGCGCCCGCATCGCGGAACCATCATGCGGTGAGGCTTGACCGACTCGAGCAGGCCGGCGCTTTCGAGGTCGGCCACGATGCGTTTGCGCGCATCGTAGCGGTCGAGTCCCCGATACGTTTGCGGACCGTTGTCGTTCATCTTCGCATCCAGCGTGAAGATGTTGATCTGCGGGAGGCCATGCCGCTGCCCGACCTGGTAGTCGTTGGCGTCGTGGGCCGGCGTGATCTTCAGGCAACCGGTGCCGAATTCGCGATCGACGTAGGAATCGGCGACGACCGGGATGGTGCGCCCGGTCAGGGGGAGTTCAAGCTGAAGGCCGACGAACGGGACATAGCGATCATCTTCGGGATTCACCGCGACCGCGGCGTCGCCGAGCATGGTCTCGGGGCGCGTGGTCGCCACGACCAACCCGCGCGCCCCGTTCACGGGACCGCCAGCGAATGGATAGAGGATGTGCCAGAGCTTGCCGTCCTCCTCCTCGCTCTCCACTTCCAGATCGGAGACCGCGGTGCGCAGCACCGGATCCCAGTTCACCAGACGTTTGCCACGGTAGATCAACCCCTGCTCGTGCAGACGCACGAACGTTTCCGTGACGACCTTGGACAGCTTCTCATCCATCGTGAAGTATTCGCGATCCCAGTCGCACGAATCGCCCAGCCGCCGCATCTGCTGGGTGATGGTTGCGCCGGACTCGCGTTTCCACTCCCACACTTTCTCGACGAACTGTTGGCGGCCGATTTCACGGCGATGCACGCCCTGGGCCTCGAGCTGGCGTTCCACCACGATCTGGGTTGCGATCCCTGCGTGGTCCGTGCCCGGCACCCAGAGGGTGTTGAACCCGCACATCCGGTGGTAGCGCGTGAGCGCATCCATGATCGTCTGGTTGAATGCGTGCCCCATGTGCAGGGTGCCGGTGACGTTCGGTGGCGGCAACTGCACGGCGAACGCCGGTTTGCCCACGGTGGTTCCGGCAGCAAAGTAGCCGCGTGCTTCCCAGATCGGGTACCAGCGTCGTTCGATTTCGGCAGGCTCGAAGCTCTTGGCGAGTTCCATGATGACGACTGAAGCGGACGACGAGAAAGTAAGCCGGCGATTATAGCTGCGAGGGGTATTGGCAGCGTGACAGCCGGTCCGATGGGTGGCCCCGTACCGGGCGGTCCGGGACGATGCAATTGCGTACTGTCGGCCGGGGCTCCGTTATGGCCAATCGCCGGCTACTGCTCAACGCTCGTCGTCTGTCTTGGCAGACGCACCGCGCTCCGTCCGCGCAAGTGCTTCCTGGACGGTATCGCGCACCAGCTCACGCAGGTGCGATTTCAGTTCATCAGCACCCTGGCCGATCGAATGAGCCATGAGATTCGCGAGCTCCGGCATGAGCCGGCGCTCCACGAGCGCGTCGATCTCGCGGTCGAGCCGTTCCTTGAGACGGGTGAATACGTACTCCTCCAGGCGCTGCAGATGATCGGTCTGGATCGATGTTCGCCGCGGTCTTGCAGGCGTGGCGGCGCTGGCCTTGTGCTGATCGGGTCCCGACACGACGTCCGTGAGCGTGGGAATGTTGGGCAGCGTGCGTTGGCGTGGGTCCACGCGCGGCGCCGCCGCTGCCCGGTGCCTGGACATCAAGTTGTCTGCCTCGCCCAGAACCTCTGCGGCGACGACGGCTGGGGAATCACGCGAATCGGCCATGTCGCTCAAGCGCTTTGACCCTGGCTGATGTCGTGCGCGCGCACTTCGTAGCCGCGATCGCGATACCAGCGGAATCGCTGCCGGCCCGCGGCGATATCCTGCTCGTCGATACTCACGATCTCCACGAGGCGTTGAAAACGGCTGAACACGTCGGGGGTGTCGAGCCGCAGATTGAGCAGCAGTTCGTCGCGCTCGACACCCGCGAGCTCGTGATCGACGATCACTGGCGTCGTGGCAGCGAGCCGATGCCGTGCCCGGACATGCGGGATGAATCCCGTAGCCGGATGCGTCCACAGCATTCGGTCGACCTTTTCCGTCGTATCCGCGTCGGGCGTGAGGATCATCACCCGCATGCCGCGGCCGAGCGCTTTGCTGCACACGAGGCAGGCGGTCTGCAGCTTGTTCGAAACGTGGGTGTAGAAGTCGATCTGCGTCACTTGGCCGCGCGCCGGACGAGAAACGCCGTGAGCATGGGTACGGGCCTGCCGGTGGATCCCTTGTCGCGTCCGGATCGCCATGCGGTTCCGGCAATGTCCAGGTGCGCCCAGGGGTATTTCTTGGCAAATCGGGCAAGAAAGCACGCGGCGGTGATGCTGCCGGCAGGACGACCGCCGATATTGGCCATGTCCGCGAAGGGGCTCTTGATCTGTTCCTGGTAATCGTCCCAGAGCGGCATGGGCCATGCGCGGTCCCAGGATGCGCTGCCGGCTTCCACCAGTTCGCGAGCCAGTTCGTCCTTGTTGGCGAACAAGCCGGTGGCTACGTGACCGAGCGCGATCACGCAGGCGCCGGTGAGCGTCGCGATATCGATCACTGCTGCCGGTTCGAAACGTTCCGCGTAGGTCAGCGCGTCGCAGAGGATCAAGCGCCCCTCGGCGTCCGTATTGAGCACCTCGATCGTCTGTCCCGACATGGACGTCACGATGTCGCCTGGTTTGGTGGCAGTGCCGCTCGGCATGTTCTCGCACGTGGGCACGAGGCCGACGACATTGAGCGGGAGGCGCATCCCCGCGACGGCCTTCATCGTTCCGAGCACGCTGCCCGCGCCGGACATGTCGTACTTCATCTCGTCCATGTCACCCGAGGGCTTGATCGAGATGCCTCCTGTATCGAAGGTGATGCCCTTGCCGACCAGCACCACGGGTTTCTGCTTTTTCGGGCCGCCGCGGTGCTCCATGACGATGAATTTAGGCGGTTCGGTGCTGCCTTTCGCCACCGACAGGAACGACCCCATGCCGAGCTTCTCGAGGTCCTTGCGCTCCAGCACCGTAACCTTCAACTTGTGGCTCTTGGCAAGGTGCAGTGCCTGGGAGGCGAGGTAGGAAGGCGTGCAGACATTGCTCGGCAGGTTGCCGAGATCCTTGGCGAACGCGACGCCCTCGGCGAGGCAGGATCCGGCATCGGCGGCCGAGGCTTCAGCGGCCGACGGCTTGACCGTGGTGCCCAGCGTCAGGTGAGCCAACGTCTGGACGTTGTCGTCCTTCTGGCTTTTCATCCGATCGAAGCGATAGGTCGCGTCGGCAGCGACCGACACTGCGTGCAGTACGCGATCAGCCGACGATGTACTGTTCGCGTCCCATTCGGTCGAATAGAGCGTCGCTTCCTTGGCGCCGGTTGCCGCGAGCGCTTTCACTGCCGCCGCGACGCTGTCGCGAAAGCCCTTCAATCCGAGCGTGCCCTGCTTGCCGAGGCCAACGAGCATGACCCGCTCTGCAGCAACATCCGGTACCGCGTGCAACAACGTGCAGGCCCCGATCCGCGTCTTGATGTCGCCGCGCTCGTGGAGCTGAGCGAGGTAGCGCGCTGCGGCGCGATCAATGGACTTTGCGGAAGGTGAGAGCTTGCCGCCTTCGTAGATGCCGACGATGGCGCACGCAGTGCGAACGCGTTCGGCCTGGGAGTGCTTGATGCTGAATTCCACGATCGCTCCTGTTATGATCGGGACGGATTAAGGCCCCTGAAAACAAAACGAAATCCCTCAAATTATCCGCGTTCGCTCCGGGTAAAGTCAAAGTGAAGCCGTGATCTTCCAGCGTTCCTTGCTGCGCGAGTTCGCGAACACCGGGCTTGCCGTGTTCGTGATCCTCCTCGCGATCACCATAACGACCCAGCTGATCCGGATGCTCGGCTGGGCCGCTCAGGGCATGATTCCCACGGACGGGGTCGTCATCCTCCTCGGCCTCGCCGCGCTACGCTACCTGCCGATCCTGCTGTCCCTGACCTTGTTCATCTCGGTGCTGGCCGCGCTCACTCGCAGCTATCGAGATTCCGAGATGGTCGTGTGGTTCTCCGTGGGTCACAGTCTGGTGGCGTGGTTGAGGCCGGTGACCGTGTATTCCGTCCCGTTCGTGATGCTCATCGCGCTCCTGTCGCTCGCGCTGTCACCCTGGGCGGTGCGCAAGGCCGAAGAGTTCCGCCATCAACTCGACAGCCGTGACGACGTAGCGTCGATCTCTCCCGGCGTGTTCAAGGAATCCAAGCGTGCCGATCGCGTTTTCTTTGTCGAGAAGCTCACCGACAACCTCTCGATGGTGGCCAACATTTTCGTCCATTCGAAACAGAACGAGAAGACCGGTGTGATGGTTGCGGCGCGCGGCTACGCGGAGACCCGACCCAACGGCGACCGATTTCTCGTGCTCCTCGACGGCCGGCGCTACGAAGGGACTCCGGGCTCGGCCGAGTACAAGATCACCGAGTTCGAACGCTACGCGGTCCGCATCGAGGCGGAGGAGGCGGCCAAGTATTTCCCCTCCAACAGTTCCGCGCCCACTCGCGAACTGCTCGACGATCTCACCCCCAACAATCAAGGCGAGCTTATCTGGCGCTTCGGTATCCCGATCTCGGCGTTGGTGCTGTCGCTGCTCGCGGTACCGCTCAGTTTCGTCAATCCTCGCGCCGGTCGCTCGCTCAATCTGATCCTCTCGGTCCTGCTCTACATGATCTACAGCAACCTGCTGTCCATCTCGCAGTCGTGGGTCGGGCAGGGACGGATTCCACCGGTGCTCGGCTGGGCGGTCGTCCACGTCGTCATGGTGTGCTTGCTGGTGTTCCTGCTCTGGCGCCGGATCTCGGTGCAACCGCTGCTGCAGTTGAAGCGCGCATGAGGACCCTCCGGCGCTACGTGACCCGCCAGGTGTTCGCCGCGACTGCGCTCGTGTTCGCGGCTCTGCTGATGCTGTTCGCGTTCTTCGACCTCATCCAGGAACTCGGCGACATCGGGAGGGGACGCAACGGGCTCACCCTGGCGCTCATCAAAGTGGCGCTGAGCATACCCGGGCACGTGTACGAACTCTTTCCGATCGCGGCGCTTCTGGGCACGTTGTTCGCGCTCGCCCAGATGGTCGCGAACTCCGAGTACACGGTGATGCGGGTGGCGGGCATTTCATCGACGGCGATGGTCATGATCGTCCTGCCCCTGGGGCTGGTTTTTGCCGCTGCCACCTTCATCGTCGGGGAGTTCGTGACCCCGTTTTCGGAAGCGGCGGCGCAACGACTGCTGCTCAAGGTCCGCAGTACGGGAATCGTCGCCCAGGAGTTCCGCTCGGGGCTCTGGGTCAAGGACGACCAGAGTTTCATCAATGTGGCGCAGGTCAGTACGGATGCGGTCCTGACCGGGGTCCGGATCTTCAAGTTCGATGCACGCTATCGGCTCGAGTCGATCAGCGAAGCTGCTTCCGGCGAGTTTCAGGGGGGCAACCGGTGGCTCCTGAAAGACGTCAAGAGCACTGAATTCGGGGACAAGCGAACCGCCGTGCGGCGTGAGCCTCAGCGCACCTGGGAATCCGTGCTGAATCCGGGCATCCTGAACGTGCTCATGGTCGTCCCGGAGCGGATGTCCCTCACCGACCTGCTGACGTACATCGAACACCTGCGAGAGAATCACCAGGCGACGCAACGGCACGAGATCGCACTCTACGGAAAGATCACCTATCCGATCGCGGTGATCGTGATGATGATCCTGGCGCTGCCGTTCGCCTACATCCGTGCGCGCGACGGTGGCATCAGCGCAAAGATCTTCGCCGGGATCATGTTAGGACTGGGCTTTCACCTTGCCTCGCGCCTGTTCGGTCATCTCGGCCTGTTGAACGCCTGGCCGCCGCTCTTCAGCGCCGCCTTTCCTACCCTGTTGTTCCTCGTGGTGGCTTTCGCGATGATGTACTGGGTAGAACGGCGGTGAACCGCGACCGGCTCCGGGATTGCGGGGGCTTGCGGGCCGCCGTGATTGATCCGAGCGCGGAAGTCGGTGAACAACGACTGGCGCCGGGCCGGCCGCTCGGGCGCATGCATTGCCGACCCACCGTAGGTGCGGCTAGATCGGTGCTCTGACGATCCGCGTGCCCAGCAAACGGTCGTGCAGGAATTGCCGATCCGGATCCAGCAGCGCCCACAGGAAACCCATGCCTCCGGCGGCGAGTCCGAGGATCGCCAGGACGTACCGCACCAGAGCACGGTTGAGGGTGAGTGCTTGCTCGTTATTCCCGACCAGTCGCAGTCCCCAGGTCTTCATGGCCAGAGTCTGACCGGAATGACGCCAGCAATAGATGAAGTAGGCGCCGCATACGGCCACCACGTAGCCCTGGAACACGTGACGCATCGGCGCGTGGGAAGCGTCGCCCAGCAATTTGATGAACAGCCAGGACGAGACGAACACCAGCCCGACCAGCAGGATCGTTTCGTAGACCATGGCAGCAAAGCGCGGCCACAAGCCGGCCGCAGGCACGCTGGCGGCCGGGGTTGTCGCGTTCAAAGGAGCGTCTGACCTCACTTTGGCGCGGACTCGGGGGCGGGCGCCTTGCCCTTGTGTTCCTCGCGCAGCTTGTCCTTGTGTTCCTCGCGCAGCTGATCGTACTCGAGCCACTTTTGCATCAGTTCCTGGCGCTTGTCGGGCGGCAGGTCCTTCATCTTCTTCCAGCGCTCGCGGGCCTCGGTTCGTTCCTGCGGCGTCAATGCCGACCAGTGTCGCATGCGCGACTGAAACCGTTCCTGCTGCTCCTTGCTAAGGGATGGGTATCGCTTCACCAGTGCGATCCAGCGGTCCCGCCGCTCCGGTTCCATGTTGTTCCAGTCCGCTTCGAGCGGCGCGAGGATCGCTTTCTGGTGCGGCTTGAGATCGGCCCAGGCGGGTGGCGCTGACGGCGCAGGGCCGTCGCCGGCGTTGGCCGGGCTGACGAAGGCCAACAGCGAGGCCAGCGTCAGCGTCGCGAGGGAGAGGTGAGCCACTGGTCGAAGCCACGGTCGAGGTAAGCATTGAGCGGCAGTTCACCCGCAAGGAGTTCCAGGTCTTCCGTTTCCGGCTGCCCGGTCGCGGCGTGCCAGTAACCGACTATTGCGAGTCCGACGACCAGCGCCACTACCGGCATCCAGTAGCGGCGCACACCCGGAACGAAACCATGATCGCCGAGGAAACGCGTACTCGAACCCGACCGCACGAAACCGTGCGCTCCTTGTGTCTGCCGGGCTCGTTCGACAGCCGTTTCCCGGGCCGTCCGGAGTCGGTCGAGGACGCGGGGAGGCAGATTCTCGAGGCTGGCGTCGAGATTGCGCTTGAGTTTGGCGCCCAGATCGCGCTCGTTCATGGTTCGATGCCCTTTTCCCGCAGGAAGGTGGCGATGGAGTGGGTCGCACGCGAGCAGTGTGTCTTCACACTACCTTGCGAACAACCCATCGCGGCGGCAGTCTCCGCCACGTCAAGTTCTTCCCAGTAACGGAGAATGAAAGCCTCGCGTTGACGCCCGGGGAGCTTCTCTATGGCCTGGCCGATGAGGCGGGCGACCTGGGCGCGCTCCGCCAGATCCGCCGGGCCGCCATCGCGATTGGCTCCGACATCGAGGCGCATGTGGTCGAGCGGATCGGCATCCGGATCTTCGGCGGGCGCCAGTGCTGACAGCAAAGTTGTCCACAGCGATCGAACCTTCTGCCGCCGATAGTAGTCCCTGATCGTGTTCTGCAGGATGCGCTGAAACAGCAGCGGCAATTCCGCAGCGGGCTTCCCGGCGTAGCGATCCGCGAGCTTGAGCATGGCATCCTGCACCACATCGAGCGCTGAGTGTTCGTCGCGAACGGCGAACATGGCCTGCTTGAAAGCCCTGCGCTCCACCTCCGCGAGGAAGTCCGCGATCTCCTGTTCGGTAGCCAGATTGCATTCGCCCGTGAATGAGTCGGTGGACGCGGTCAGACCGGTCTCGGGGATGGTAGCACCAACTGTCGCGTTCCCAGACATCGAAAACCCTGTCGCCGGGGGCTAGAATACGGCGCGAAGGAGGCCCATGGACTTCGTCAATCTCACGCATCATTTCCTGATCGCCATGCCCGGCATGGTGGATCCCAATTTCGCAAGATCCCTGACCTACATCTGCGAGCACAACGACCAGGGCGCGCTGGGCGTCGTCGTGAACAGACCGACCGATATGACGCTGCGCTCGCTGCTCGAACAGATCGAGATCGAACCGGGTAACGAGTTGCTCGTGGACGCGCCGGTGTATTTCGGCGGGCCGGTACAAACAGACCGCGGGTTCGTCCTGCATCGGCCGATCGGGGACTGGCAGTCGACCCTGTCGGTCCACGGTGACGTCGGCCTGACGACTTCGCGCGACATCCTGCAGGCCGTGGCCGAAGGCAATGGTCCGGGCAGCCTGCTCGTGTCGCTCGGCTACGCTGGCTGGGCACCCGGCCAGCTGGAAGAGGAGCTGAAGCAGAACGCTTGGCTCACCGTCGCCGCCATGCCCGACGTCATTTTCGCCACGCCCCCGCAGCACCGGCTGACGGCGGCCATGAGCCTTTTGGGGGTCAATCTCGCGACCCTGTCCGACGTCGCCGGGCATGCCTGATCATGTCCCCCCACCGCTCGGGGCGCCGGCACCCCGCCACGGTGCCGTGCTCGCATTCGATTTCGGACTGCGCCGTACCGGCGTCGCCGTGGGCGACATGACCGTCGGCATCGCCCACCCCGTCACTACCATCGACGGCGCCGATCGCGTCGAGCGCATGCGCCGCGTAGAGCGCCTCGTGACCGAGTGGCAACCGGTTCTGTTCGTGGTCGGCATGCCGATGCTCGACGACGGCGAGGAGCACGCTCTTGCGCCGGCAGTAAGAAAGTTCGGCGGCCAGTTGCACGGACGATTTGGTCTGCCCGTGATCTACGTCGATGAGACGCTGACGTCGAACGCCGGCGAGCGCGCGTTGGCCGAGGCAGGCGTGCACGGTATCCGACGCAAGGCGGTTCTCGACCAGGCAGCCGCCCAGGAGATACTCCAATCCTTTTTCGAGACTCCGCATGCCTGTGCCTGAGGCGGAGGCGCTATTCGCGAGCCTCGTCAGTTCCATGCGTGGCCAGGTGAACGCCGCCACCGCCCTGGTCGGCATCCACAGTGGCGGAGTCTGGCTCGCGGAGCGACTGCGGGAGGCGCTCGCCCTCCCGCTACCGATCGGCACGGTCGACGTTGCCTTCTACCGCGACGACTACGAAAGTCGCGGACTCAAGTCCGACGTGCGCCCATCCACGCTACCCTTTGAGGTCGAGGGTTGCGACATCGTGCTGATCGATGACGTTCTCTACACCGGGCGAACGATACGGGCAGCGCTCAACGTACTGTTCGACTACGGACGGCCGGCGCGGGTACGCCTTGCGACGCTCGTCGACCGCGCCGGTCGCGAACTCCCGATCGCAGCGGACTTCGTGGGTGGTGCCCTTGTGGTGGACGAGACCGACGTGGTCATACTCGAACGCAGTCCCGACGGGCGCTTGTCCCTCGCCATCACCCGGAGCGACGGTGCCGCGTAATCCCCAGCTCAATCAGCACGGCGAACTTCAACATCTGCTTTCCATTGAGGGTCTGCCGCAGGATGTGGTCATTCACATCCTGGACACGGCGCGATCGTTCCTGCCGGTGAGCGAGCGCGAGATCAAGAAGGTACCGCTGCTGCGCGGCAAATCGGTGTTCAATCTCTTCTTCGAGCCATCGACCCGCACCCGCACGACTTTCGAGATCGCGGCCAAGCGATTGTCAGCCGACGTGGTCAACCTGAATATCGCCACCTCGTCCCAGACGAAGGGCGAGTCGCTGATCGATACCGTGGCGAATCTCGCCGCAATGCACGCCGACATGTTCGTTGTGCGCCATGCGTCCAGCGGCGCGCCCTACCTGATCGCACGGCATCTCACGTCGGACATTCATGTCGTCAACGCGGGCGACGGTCGGCACGCGCACCCGACCCAGGCACTGCTCGACGTCTTCGCGATTCGCCACTACAAGGGCGAGTTCTCGAATCTCAAGATCGCCATTGTCGGCGATATCCTGCATTCGCGCGTCGCGCGCTCGGAGATCCACGCGCTGACCACCCTTGGCGTGCCCGAGGTGCGTGTGGTCGGGCCGCGCACGCTGATGCCTGCCCAGGTCGAGAAGCTCGGCGTACGCGTGTTCCACGACATGGCAACCGGCTTGAAGGACGTGGACGTGGTCATGATGCTCAGGCTGCAGAACGAGCGCATGAACGGCGCGCTCCTGCCGTCGGCCCAGGAATTCTTCAAGTCCTACGGTCTCACCGAAGAACGTCTCGCCGTGGCCGCGAGCAACGCCATAGTGATGCACCCCGGTCCCATGAACCGCGGCGTCGAGATCGATTCGGCGGTGGCCGACGGAAGCCAGTCGGTGATCCTGCCCCAGGTCACCTTCGGCATCGCGGTGCGCATGGCGGTGATGGCAATCCTCGCGGGGGGCGGATGAACCTGCGGATCGCCAACGGTCTGCTGGTCGATCCCGTCGCAGGGACCGAGCACAAGGCGGATCTTTTTGTTGCCGGAGAGACCATCGTTGATGAGGGCGCCATCCCCGCAGGCTTCAGGGTGGATCGCGTCATCGACGCGACCGGGAAAGTGGTCTGTCCGGGACTCGTGGATCTGTCGGCGCGATTGCGGGAGCCGGGTTTCGAGTACCGTGCAACGCTCGAAAGCGAATTGGCCGCGGCCGTGGCGGGCGGCGTCACAACTCTCGCATGTCCCCCGGACACCGAGCCGCCGCTCGACGAACCGGGTCTGGTCGAGATGCTGAAACGCCGCGCGGCCAGTCTCAGGCTGGCCCACGTGCATCCGATCGGCGCCCTGACCCAGGGATTGCGCGGCGAGCGCCTGACCGAAATGGCGGAGCTCACGGAAGCCGGCTGCGTGGCGTTCTCGCAGGACGATCGTCCGTTCGCGGATCTCACGGTGCTCTGGCGCTCCCTGCAGTATGCGACGACCTTCGGCTTCCCGGTCTGGCTGCGGCCGGAGGATCCCGGACTCGCCGCAGGCGGCGTCGCCCACGATGGCGAAGTCGCGACGAGACTGGGTCTCGCCGGAATTCCAGCGGTCGCGGAGACCATTGCGATCGCAGCCATACTGTTGCTCGCGCGCGAAACCGGCGCACGCGTGCACCTGTGCCGCCTGTCCACGACCGAGGGCGTGGAGATGGTGCGCAAGGCGCGCGCCGATGGCCTGCCCGTGACCTGCGATGTCTCTGCTCATCATATCCACCTGTCCGAGATGGACATCGGCTACTTCGATGCCCATTGCCGCTTGTCGCCCCCGCTACGCAGCTTGCGCGATCGCGAAGCACTCGTCCGCGGCCTCGCCGACGGTACGATCGATGCCATCTGCTCGGACCACACCCCGATCGACGATGACGGCAAGCAATTACCGTTCGGGGAAGCTGAGCCTGGCGCCACAGGACTCGAGTTGCTGCTGCCGCTGGCGCTCAAATGGGGCGCTGAAGCGAACTTGCCGCTCGCGCGAATCCTGGAGCGCGTGACCTCGGGCCCGGCGCGCCTGTTGAACCTGCCGGCTCCCTCGCTCGCACCTGGTGCCGCAGCAGATCTGTGCGTCTTCGATCGCGATGCCTGGTGGCGCGTGGAGCCTTCGGCCTTGAAAAGCCAGGGCAAGAACACACCTTTCACGGGTTACGAGCTCCAGGGCCGCGTTTGCGCCACGCTGGTGGGCGGTCGCCTGGTTTACGAATCCCCGCCTCCTCCTGACAGGAAACCATGAACCCGTTGCTCGATTTTTCCGGTCTCCCGCGCTTTTCCGAGTTCGAGGCGGAACACGTGGGACCTGCCGTCGATTCCCTCCTCGCCGAGAATCGCTCACTGATCGCGAAGTTGGCAAGCGATGTCGCGACCGCATCCTGGGACAACTTCGTCCAGCCGCTCGAGGACGCGAACGAGCGGCTCTATCGGGCATGGGGCCAGGTGGCGCACATGAATGCGGTGATGAACGGGCCGGAGTTGCGCGAGGTGTACAACGCCAACCTGCCCAAATTGTCGCAGTACGGATCGGAGCTCTCGCAGCATGAGGGACTGTTCCGGAAATACCGGGCAATCCACGCCTCGCCCGGGTTCGCGCAGCTCGTCCCGGCACGTCGGCGGGTGGTCGAGAATCGCCTGCGCGACTTCCGCCTGGGTGGTGCGGAGCTGTCCGAAGAAATGAAGTCGCGCTTCAAGGCGGTGGCAGAGCGCTTGTCGGAACTGTCGTCGCGGTTCAGCGACAATGTTCTCGATGCAACCAATGCCTTCTCTCATCTCGTGACGGATGCGAGCGAGGTCGACGCAATTCCGGACGATGTGCTCGCAGCCGCCGCCGAAGCGGCCATCGCGGACGGAAAGGTGGGCTGGAAATTCACGCTCCACATGCCCTCGTACCTGCCGCTGATGCAGTACGCGACGCACCGACCGTTGCGCGAAACGATGTACCGCGCGTATGTCACGCGCGCCTCCGAACTGGGCGCCCCCGGGCACGACAATACCTCGCTGATCGGCGAGATCCTCGCCTTGCGTCGAGAGCAGGCGCAGTTGCTCGGCTACGGCAGTTTCGCCGACGTATCGCTCGAACCCAAGATGGCGGAGTCGCCGGCACAGGTCCTCACCTTCCTGCGTGATCTTGCCGCCCGTGCGAGGACCTTCGGACGGCGGGACTTGGACGATCTGCGCGCGTTCGCGCGCGACACACTGGGATTGCCGGAACTTGCGGCCTGGGACATCCCGTGGGCCTCCGAAAAACTCCGCGTGGCCCGCTACGCTTTCTCCGAGCAGGAAGTGAAGCAGTATTTCCCGGAAGAGCGCGTGATTGCCGGAATGTTCAAGGTCGTCGAGACGCTCTACGGACTCTCGATCGCGGCCGACGAGGCGCCGGTGTGGCATCCGGACGTTCATTTCTTCCGCATCACGGACGGCGCCGGACGGATGGTCGGTCAGTTCTACATGGACTTGTACGCCCGCCCGACGAAGCGCGGTGGAGCATGGATGGACGAGGCCATGGCGCGGCGGCGCATAGCGGGCGGAATCCAGCAGCCCGTGGCCTATCTCAATTGCAATTTCTCCGCGCCGATGCCCGGACGTTCGGCCCTGTTCACGCATGACGAAGTCATCACGCTGTTCCACGAATTCGGACACGGGTTGCATCATCTGCTCACGCAGGTGGAGGATCTCGCCGTGTCCGGAATCAACGGGGTCGAGTGGGATGCGGTCGAGTTACCCAGCCAGTTCATGGAGAATTTCTGCTGGGAGTGGGACGTCCTGTCCGGAATGACCCGGCACATCGAAACCGGCGAACCCCTGCCGCGTGCATTGTTCGACAAGATGCTCGAGGCGAAGAATTTCCAGAGCGGATTGCAGACGCTACGGCAGATCGAGTTCGCGCTGTTCGACATGCGCATTCACCACGAGCTTGATCCGAACGGCGACGTGGGCCCCATGCAGATCCTGGACGAGGTGCGCTCCGAGATCGCGGTCCTGGTACCACCCACCTACAACCGTTTCTCGCACAGCTTCTCGCATATCTTCGCGGGCGGGTATGCGGCCGGCTACTACAGCTACAAATGGGCCGAAGTACTGTCTGCGGATGCCTACAGTCTGTTCGAGGAACACGGCGTACTCGACCCCCATATCGGCCAGCGCTTCTTGAAAGAGATCCTGGGCGTGGGCGGCAGCCGGCCGGCACTCGAGTCTTTCCGCGCGTTTCGCGGCCGCGAACCGCAGATCGATGCGCTACTGCGACATAACGGCATGGTGTCTGCTTGATTTGCCGGGTCGAGCGGTGCACGGTTGCTACTGCGACATCGGAGGCAATCATGAAATCAATCGTTCCGGTAGCTCTGGCGGTGGCACTTGTTGCCCAAGCGGAGAGTGCGCAGTTCTACCGGTGGGTAGATGCGCAAGGTAGTGTGCATTACACGGACAAGCAGCCACCGAACGATGCCAAGGGCATCGACAAGATGCGGGTGGACACTCGGGCCGGCGATGTCCAGCTTCCCTACGAGGTGAAACGCGCCGCTGAAGCGTTCCCCGTCGTCCTGTACAACGCTGACTGCGGCGAACCGTGCGATGCCGCTCGTCAACTTCTGGAGCGCCGCGGTATTCCCTATGAGGACAAGAATGCGCGCGATCCGGCGATCCAGACCGACCTGAAGAAACTCACCGGCGGGAACGTGGAGGTGCCGGTGATGCAGGTCGGTCGTGCTACGGTCAAGGGTTGGGAGCCCGGGGAGTGGAACAATGCCCTGGACGCTGCCGGTTATCCCAAGACGGCGACCGTGCGACCGGTGGCGCGCAAGAAGGAGGTGGTGCCCCGGACCGAGGCGCAGCCGCCCGCAGCATCGTCGTCCGCACCGGCGCCGGCGGCTGCAGGTCAGCCGGCACCCGCGGCCTCCGCGCCTTCGTCACCGCCGCCGTCCTCCGGCTCTCAATCGCGATAGGACGCTGCGACCTGCGGGTGGATCCGGATATGGCAGCCGCCCTGTGTTGATTGCAGGCCCGGCATCGTTGCAACGACAGGAGCCCGTCGCATCAGGCGGCCCGCCACAGACCGTTCTTCACGGATATATCCGGTTCCAGTCGCCTTTCATGTCGACGATCATCCAGCCTTTCGCTTCGGCCTCGTCGGGGCCCTTGTCGAGTCTGCCGATGCGGGACTGCCTGTCGTAGGCCCACTCGCGCTCGGCATCGGTATGGTGGAGGTACGCGCAGAAGCGCAGGCCGTTGCCTGCGGCGGTCCACTGGAGCATCTGGAGATCGCCATCGGAGTTGCCGAACGCGGCGATCGGGCGCCGACCGATGTGTCGCTGTATGCCGACAGGCTTGCCCGCCTTGTCGTCATTGAGGACGAGCTCGGGTAGCTTGACGATGACGGGCTTGCCGTCGCGCAACTCGTAGCGGAATCCCCCGCTCGTGCCGACCACCCGTTCGGGTGGAATGCCGTAGATCTGCTCGGTCCACGGGCGCATGAATTCGATACCGCCGCCCGACACGATGAAAGTCTTGAAGCCATTCGCCCGCAGGTAGCCCAGGAGTTCGAGCATCGGCTGAAATACCATCGCCGTGAACAGCCGGCCGCTTCCCGGGTGCTTGGCCGTCGTGATCCAGTCCGTGACTGCCGCGTCGATCTCATCCGTCGTCATGCCGGCGTGAGTCGCTGCCAGCATTGCTGCGATGTCGCGAACCTGGTGGGGGCGATCTATCGGTTGATCTCTGGTCTTCTCCTCATATCAGGTCCGGTATGCGCGCGGCATGCCCGGGCCAATCTCCTCGTACGGGCGAAAGCAGCCACAGGTGTCCCCATCGCGGCGAAACCGCTCGTCGTGATAGCGTTCGCAGTCGGGCTGCGCGCGCAGCCTTGCCAGGTGCAGCTGTCGCAATCGTGGTGCACTCTCTCGGGCGCCGCGCCGATTCTCACTGAAAGGACTGCCTTGAAACTCGCGGCATGGAACGTCAATTCGCTCAATGTCAGGTTGGCGCATCTGCTCGACTGGATCGGGCGCGAACAACCGGATGTGGTGTGCCTCCAGGAAACAAAACTCGTCGACCAGAAATTTCCAATCGCGCCGATTCAGGCCGCTGGCTGGCAAAGCGTGTACGCCGGGCAGAGTACCTACAACGGCGTCGCGATTCTGTCGAAGAGCGAGGCGTCGGACATCAGCATCGGAATCCCCGGCTTCGAGGACGAGCAGAAACGTGTGCTTGCGGCCACGATCGACGGCGTGCGGATCGTCTGCGTCTACGTGCCCAACGGACAAAGCGTCGATTCCGAAAAGTATCGCTACAAACTGGACTGGCTACGTGGTCTGACCGCATGGCTTGGCGAGGAATCGAAGCGCCATCCGGATCTGGCCGTGCTCGGCGATTACAACATCGCGCCGGAGGATCGGGATGTCCACGATCCCGCGGCGTGGGTGGGACAGGTACTCTGCAGCGAACCCGAGCGCGAGGCATTTCGTGCGTTGCAGGCGCTCGGTCTGAAAGACAGCTTCCGCTTGTTCGACCAGCCCGACGGCAGTTTCAGCTGGTGGGACTACCGCATGAACGCATTCAAGCGACGCATGGGTTTGCGCATCGACCACATCCTGCTGACGGAGTCACTGGCGCGCCGCTGCAAGTCGGCACGCATCGACGTGGAACCGCGCAAGCTCGAGCGGCCTTCCGATCACGCGCCCGTGTTGGTCGAGATCGATTGAAGAAGCATCAGGATTCGGCCGCCTCCTGGCGCTCCGCGCGGTCCTTGTCTTCGAGACCCAGTTCCTGGATCTTGCGCGTCAGCGTGTTGCGACCGAGTCCCAGCAGGTTCGCGGCCTCGATGCGGCGTCCGCCGGTATGCGCGAGCGCCTTCAGGATGAGTGCTTTCTCGAACTGGCGCGTCATCTCGTCCATGATGTGAGTCTCGCCGCGATTCAACGCGCTTTCGGCTTCGCGTTCGAGCGCAGCGATCCAGCTCTCGGACGGCATGCGGGCGTCGCCTTCGCGGATTTCCGGTGGCAGATCGAGCACGTCGACGTTCATCCCCGGCGCCATCACGGTGACCCAGTGGCACAGGTTCTCGAGCTGCCGCACGTTGCCCGGCCAGTCGAGCGAGCCGAGGTATTTGAGCGCGACATCGGACATCCGCTTGGTTTCGACGCTCAGTTCGCGCGCGCTCTTCACCAGAAAATGCTTTGCGAGCAACGGTACGTCTTCGCGGCGTTCGCGCAGCGCCGGCAGGCGCAACCGGATGACGTTCAATCGGTGGAACAGGTCCTCGCGAAACAACCCCAGCTTCACGCGCGCTTCCAGATCCTGGTGCGTCGCGGCGATGATGCGAACATTCGCCTTGATCGGTTGGTGCCCGCCAACGCGATAGAACTGACCATCGGATAGTACCCGCAACAGCCGGGTCTGCAGATCCGCGGGCATGTCGCCAATCTCGTCCAGGAACAACGTGCCGCCTTCGGCCTGTTCGAATCGCCCCCGGCGCATGGCCTGCGCTCCGGTGAAGGCCCCGCGCTCGTGGCCGAACAGTTCCGATTCGAGCAGATCCTTCGGGATGGCGGCGGTATTGATCGCGATGAACGGCTTCGCTGCGCGCGGGCTGTGGCGATGCAGAGCGCGGGCAACGAGCTCCTTGCCGGTACCCGATTCCCCGTTGATGAGAACGGTGGCCTGCGATTGCGTCAACCGTCCGATCGCGCGAAACACTTCCTGCATCGACGGCGCTTGTCCGAGGATCTCCGGAGACTCCTCGACGACTTCCGGAGCGTCGCTCTGACGCATGCTCTCCTCCATCGCCCGGCGGATCAGATCGACCGCCTGGTCCACGTCGAAGGGTTTGGGCAGGTACTCGAAGGCTCCACCCTGGAACGCAGCGACGGCGCTCTCGAGATCCGAGTACGCCGTCATGATGATCACCGGGAGATTCGGAAAGCGCGCCTTCAACTGTTGCAGCAGCTCGAGACCCGTACTGCCCGGCATCCGGATATCGCTTACGACGACCTGGGGCGGGGTCGTGCCCAGCGCGGCGAGCGCATCCTGGGCCGAAGAGAACGTCTTGAAGGCGATGTTCTCGCGCGTGAGGGCCTTCTCGAACACCCAGCGGATGGAACGGTCGTCGTCGATGATCCAGACTGGCTTCATGGCGTGTGTCATCTCAGGGTCTTTGTAAAACGGGTCCGCCGGAGGCGATCACGGTCTCGCGCAGCGGAAGCAACAATGTGAAGGACGTATGTCCCGGCTGGCTGTCGAGCTCGATGATGCCGTGGTGCTGATTCACGAAATTCTGAGCCAGGGTAAGTCCCAGGCCGGTGCCGCCGTCGCGGCCCGACACGAGTGGAAAGAACACGCGGTCGCGGATATCCGGTGCAACGCCGGGCCCATCGTCGATGACTTCGACAACGATCGCCAGGCGGTAGAGCTTCTTTGCGAGCGTGACGCGTCGTGCGACCCGTGACCGGAATGTGATGTTCCCCGCACCGCTCATGGCCTGCGCGGCGTTGCGCCCGATGTTGAGCACCGCCTGAATCAGTTGCTCGCGATCCGCCGTCAGCGGAGGCAGGCTCGTGTCGTAGTCCCGGTGGATACGAATGTCCGGAAACTCGGCCAGGAGCAGACTGCGAACCCGCTCCGTGACCTCGTGCACGTTCAGTGCCGTCGGCTGCGGCAGACGGTGTGGCGTGAGCAGCCTGTCCATGAGGGATTGCAGACGATCTGCTTCCATCATGATCACTTGCGTGTACTCGTGCAGCTCGGGTCGTTCGAGCTCGCGGTCCAGCAGTTGCGCTGCGCCGCGCAGGGCGCCCAGCGGATTCTTGATCTCGTGAGCGAGATTGCGGATCAGCTCGCGATTCGCCTGACTCTGGTCGAGCAGCCGTTCCTCGCGCGCGATTCGCATCTGCTGCTGCAGCGGCGTGAACTCGAGCATGAACCCGCTCAAGTCGTCGAGTTCGAATGCCGTCACGCTGCAGGAAAGCGGCACGCGTTGACCGCTGATCGCCGCCGTGGCGATCAGCGCCAGATCGTGCTGCGTGTAGCTGCAGTTGCCGCGCTCGGCGAAGTCGATCGCTGCTTCGAGCTGGCCGCTGTGCACGAATGCGGTTTCGAGTCCTTGACCGACCATGATGTTCTTGCTCACCTGAAAGAGATTCTCTCCGGCCGGGTTCAGGTGCTCGATCACGTGGTAGCGATCGAGCAGCATCACTGCAGTGGCCAGAACGTCGAGGCCGCGGAGTGCATCCGGGTTCATGCGCATTCACCTGCCGACGCCACAGTGCAGCAGCAAAAAACGAGCCACGAGATCGCGGCCGCAGAAGATCCTGGAAGCGCCAGTGCGGGACATCCTTGCATCTGCTCGCCCCGGTTACTTCACGTTGGCGAGCTCGCGCCGTATTGCTTCGACGTTCTTTTCGTGGATGACGATCGCTTCGCGCATAGGCTTCAGACTTTCCGGTATGCGCTCGTCGCTGCCCGGCGGCCCGCCCTGATCGATCCCGATCGCCTGGCGGGCCTGTTCGAGCAGCTTCTGTTCCTCGGCGAGTTCCTGCTCGAGGATGCGCCGCCGCTCCGAGTCCCGCCGGCGCTGGGTTGCGTCGTCCACACGCGGAAAGTTGGCTTCGTCCACGTTCGGCTTAGCCGCAGGCGGTTTCGACGACTGCCTCGGCGGTGGCACCGGAATCGGATCGAAGCACATCACCTTGTGTGCGTTCTTCTGGGGAGAATCCGCGAATGTCACCCGGCCCTCGCCATCCACGTACTTGCAGATCTGGCGCGCGGCCTGCGCCTGGCCGCCGAAAGCCAGTGCGCAGCAAAGGGCGATGTTTGTCTTCATGTACTGGGATGGTATTCGCCGCATTGCGCGACGCCGTCGGGCGCGGTCGAAGTCTAAGACACCTGTGCAAGGCTCGCAATTTCGCGAATGACCGGAAAAAAAAGGGCGGGTTTCCCCCGCCCTTTGGCCAGGTTCGAAAAGTTCTCGATCAGAGGCTGTAGTACATCGCAAATTCCACGGGATGGGTGGTCATGCGGAAGGTCGTGACTTCTTCCATCTTGAGTTCGATGTACGCGTCGATCATATCGTTCGAGAACACGCCGCCGCGCGTCAGGAAATCGCGGTCTGCATCAAGGTGTTCCAGAGCCATGTCGAGCGATGAGCAGACATTGGGCACCTTCTTGGCCTCTTCGGGCGGCAGATCGTAGAGGTTCTTGTCGATCGGATCGCCTGGATGGATCTTGTTCTGGATGCCGTCCAGGCCGGCCATCATCATCGCGGCGAACGCGAGATACGGATTCGCCGTGGGATCAGGGAAGCGCACTTCGATGCGGCGCCCCTTGGGGCTCGAGACGTGCGGGATGCGGATGGACGCCGAACGATTCTTCGCGGAGTAGGCCAGATTGATCGGCGCTTCGAAGCCTGGAACGAGGCGCTTGTACGAGTTGGTGCCCGGATTCGTGATGGCGTTGAGCGCCTTGGCGTGCTTGATGATGCCGCCGATGTAGTAGAGCGCCATTTCCGACAGACCGGCGTAGCCACTGCCGGCGAAGAGGTTCTCGCCACCCTTCCAGATCGACTGGTGGCAGTGCATGCCCGATCCGTTGTCGCCCACGACGGGCTTGGGCATGAACGTCGCCGTTTTCCCGAACGAGTGGGCGACGTTGTGTACCGTGTATTTCAGGATCTGCAGCCAGTCCGCACGCTGTACCAGCGGCGCGAACTTGGTGCCGATCTCGCACTGACCCGGCGCCGCTACCTCATGGTGATGGACTTCCACCTCGACACCCTGTTCTTCCAGGGCCAGGCACATTGCCGAGCGGATGTCCTGCAACGAGTCGACCGGCGGAACGGGGAAGTAGCCGCCCTTGACGGGCGGGCGGTGACCCATGTTGCCGCCTTCGAGATCGAGACCCGAGGACCAGGGCGCTTCTTCGGAGTTGATCTTCACCGACGAACCCGACATGTCCACCTGCCAGGTCACTGAATCGAACACGAAGAACTCGGGCTCTGGCCCGAAGTAGCAGACGTCGCCGATGCCTGTGGATTTCAGATAGGCCTCGGCGCGCTTGGCGATGGAGCGGGGGTCCCGGTCGTAGCCCTTGCCGTCGGACGGTTCGACCACGTCGCAACTGATGTTGAGCGTGGGTTCGTCGGTGAACGGGTCCATTCGGGCGCTGATTGCGTCCGGCATGAGCAGCATGTCGGAAGCCTGAATGCCCTTCCAGCCGGCGATGGACGACCCGTCGAAAGCGTGGCCGTCCTCGAACTTGGAATTGTCGAACTGCCGGGCCGGCACGGTTACGTGTTGTTCCTTGCCACGGGTATCCGTGAAGCGCAGATCAACGAATTTCACTTCGTTGTCCTTGATCATCTTAAGGACTTCGGCTGGGGACATCTTCAGGTTCTCCTCGAGACTGGGAAGATCGATAAGTAAAAAGCGGATTTGTATTTGAGAAGCGGACGTCGGGGGTGCTGTTTCGCAGATTCCGTGCCACTGCTTCTGAAGGAAAAAGCATTGTGCCACAATTCGTTAGCGCGCCCAGTCGGGGGCAGGGCGCTCTGATCTGGTGCGTTCTCGGGCGCGCCGCACCTTGTTGGGGCGGATCCGTGTGCGAGGTCACGGGCCCGGGTTGGACCCATCACGTCGAATTCACGCCGAACCAACTTTGCGCGCACACTTTCAACATGAGGAGAGATTCATGGGTCGACTATCGGAGATACTCGAACGGGCTCAACAGCGAGGCAAGCAGCTAGGGCTGCCCTACGATGGTGCGTTGACCCCGTCTGAAGCGCATGAACTGCTTTCATTGGCGCCCGGCGCCAGACTCGTCGACGTTCGCACGCGTGCCGAATTGACCTGGGTCGGTCGTATTCCCGGCAGCGTGGAGATCGAATGGCAGGGATGGCCGGATGGGGGACCGAATCCCACGTTCGCGACCGATCTCAGGGCACAGGTGGATGCCGAGTCGCTCGTGATGTTCATTTGCCGAAGTGGTGCCCGTTCGCACGCGGCAGCGGCCGCAGCCAAGCAGGCCGGTTACACCGCGGCCTACAATGTTGCGGAAGGCTTCGAAGGCGACAAGGACCCGCAGGGCCATCGCAATTTACTCGGCGGCTGGCGCAAGGCCGGCTTGCCGTGGGCGCAGTCCTGAGCGCGCGTCACTCCGTCCAGTTCACCCAGCCCATCGACGCGGTGATCAGCACGATCGCGCCGAACGCAATTCGGTACCACGCGAAGACCGTGAAGTCATGCTGTGCCAGGTACCGGATCAGCGCCCGCACCGCAAACAATGCGGAAACGAACGCTGCGATGAACCCTACCGCGAACAGGGACAGGTCGTCGATTGCGAGCAGCCCCCGGTGCTTGTAGAGGTCGTACAGTGCCGCTGCTGTAAGAGTGGGTATCGCCAGGAAGAAAGAAAACTCGGTAGCAGCGCGGCGGGACAAGCCGAAGAACAGCCCGCCGATGATGGTCGCGCCGGAGCGAGAAGTGCCGGGAATGAGCGCGAGCGCCTGGGCCAGTCCCACTTTCAGCGCATCGGAGGTCCGCATTGAATCCACTTCCGTTACGCGCACGGTATGTCGGCGTCGTTCGACCCAGATGATCAACAGCCCGCCCACGATGAAGGCGATCGCCACCGGTACGGGCTGAAACAAGTGGCGCTTGATCGTGGAACCGAACGCGAGACCGAGTATCGCAGCCGGCAGAAACGCCACGGCAAGATTCGCGACGAACCGCCTCGAACGGGTCGACGAACCCAACGTGGCCGCCACGGCGATGAGACGCGCCCTGTATTCCCAGCACACCGCGAGTATCGCGCCGAGCTGGATCACGATCTCGAACAGTTTGCCTTTTTCGTCATTGAAGTCGAGCAGGGCGCCGACGATGATGAGATGCCCGGTGCTCGAAATCGGGAGGAACTCGGTGAGCCCTTCGACCACGCCGAGGACCAGCGCTTTGACGAGGAGCAGGGGTTCCATGACGGGCCGGATTATACGCGCCACGCAGCGACGGCCAAGGCCTCAAGTGGCCCCGATGCCTGCCGTAAATGCGGTTGCGGACTGCGCATTTTCACCGACGGCCACGCACTGCCCCGGAGATCTTCCGGAATGATCAAAAAAATCGCTGTCGAGCAGGTCAAGACCGGCATGTACGTCCACGACCTGAACTGCGACTGGCTGTCCCATCCCTTCGCGCGCCATCTCGATGGACTCCGAGACGATCCGCGAGGCGGGCATCGGCGGTCTGATGCACGATGTAGGCAAGATGAAAGTCCCGGAAAAGGTGCTCAACAAACCGGGCAAGCTCACCGACGAGGAATTTGCCCTGATCCGCCAGCATCCCGAGGCGGGTCACGCGATCCTGGTAGAGTCCAAGGCAGTCGGGGCCATACCGCTTGATATCACCTTGCACCATCACGAGCGCATCGACGGTTCCGGATATCCGCACCGCATGCCTGGCGATAAGATTCCGACTCTTGTCAGGATGGCCGCCATCGTCGACGTCTACGATGCGATCACTTCCGACCGCTGCTATCACAAGGGCATGCCGCCCACCGATGCCCTGCGCAAGATGTTCGAATGGAGCAAGTTCCACTTCGACGAGGCGCTCGTGCACAGTTTCATGCGCTGCATCGGCATCTATCCGGTCGGGACCCTGGTACGCCTTGCCAGCGATCGGCTCGGCGTCGTCACCGACCAGACCGAAGGCAATATGCTGGCGCCTCGGGTGCGGGTGTTCTTCAGCATCCGCAACAATTGCTACATAAAACCCGAAGAGCTGGACCTCACTCGTACCGAGGACAGGATCACGGGCCACGAACTGCCGCAAAAATGGGGTGTGGACCCGATGCGATTCCTGACGACCGCCTGATCGCCGGGCCGCTTCACAGGGGCCGGTAGATCTCCCCCCCCTCGCGGTTGAACTCGGCGGCCTTGTCGCCCAGGCCCTTTTTGAGCGCCTCGTCGGCGGAAACGCCCTGTGCGAGCGCGTAGTCACGCACGTCCTGGGTGATCTTCATGGAGCAGAAGTGCGGTCCGCACATGGAGCAGAAGTGCGCGACCTTGGCCGAGTCCTTGGGCAGAGTCTCGTCGTGGAATTCGCGCGCCTTGTCCGGATCGAGGCCGAGGTTGAATTGATCGTCCCAGCGAAACTCGAAGCGCGCCTTCGATAGCGCGTTGTCGCGGATCTGTGCGCCGGGATGCCCCTTCGCGAGATCGGCTGCGTGTGCGGCGATCTTGTACGTGATGATGCCGTCCTTCACATCGCTCTTGTTGGGCAGGCCCAGGTGTTCCTTGGGCGTGACGTAGCAGAGCATCGCCGTCCCGTACCAGCCGATCATGGCGGCACCGATTCCGCTCGTGATGTGATCGTAGCCCGGTGCAATGTCCGTGGTGAGCGGGCCGAGCGTATAGAACGGTGCTTCCTTGCAGTACTTCAGCTGCAGGTCCATGTTCTCCTTAATGAGGTGCATCGGCACGTGGCCGGGACCTTCGATCATCACCTGCACGTCGTGGCGCCAGGCGATGTCGGTCAACTCTCCCAGCGTCTTCAATTCAGCGATCTGTGCCTCGTCGTTTGCGTCGTGGATCGACCCGGGACGCAGTCCGTCGCCGAGGGAGAACGACACGTCGTACGCCTGCATGATCTCGCAGATGTCCTCGAAACGCGTGTACAGGAAGCTCTCCTCATGATGAGCGAGGCACCATTTCGCCATGATCGATCCGCCGCGACTCACGATGCCGGTCATGCGGTTGGCGGTAAGCGGCACGAATGGCAGGCGTACGCCCGCATGGATCGTGAAGTAATCCACGCCCTGTTCGGCCTGCTCGATCAACGTATCGCGGAAGATCTCCCAGGTCAGGTCCTCGGCGCGGCCGTCGACTTTCTCCAACGCCTGATAGATGGGCACCGTGCCGATCGGTACCGGCGAATTGCGGATGATCCATTCACGCGTTTCGTGAATGTTCCTCCCCGTGGACAGATCCATCACCGTGTCGCCGCCCCAGCGTATCGCCCAGGTCATCTTCTCGACTTCCTCGCCGATCGAGGAAGTGACGGCGGAATTGCCGATGTTGGCGTTTATCTTCACCAGGAAATTGCGACCGATGATCATCGGCTCCGACTCCGGGTGATTGATGTTCGCGGGGATGATCGCCCGGCCGCGCGCGATCTCGTCGCGAACGAACTCGGGTGTGATCACTGCGGGCAGCGAAGCGCCGAACGAGTGGCCCGCATGCTGCCGCGTGACCTGCTCGGCGAGGAGGTCGCGCCGCTGGTTCTCGCGGATCGCCACGAACTCCATTTCCGGCGTCACGTTGCCACGCCTCGCGTAGTGCATCTGCGATACGTTCATGCCCGCCTTGGCGCGGCGGGGCGTCCGGCGAAGATTGAATCGCAGTTCCGCCAGCTTCGGGTCGTCGAGGCGTTCTACGCCGAATCGCGAACTCGGGCCCGGCAGCGCCTCGCTGTCGCCGCGCGATTCGATCCAGTTCGCGCGCAGTGCGGGAAGTCCGTTGCGAATGTCGATCAGGGCGCCAGGATCGGTGTACGGCCCTGAAGTGTCGTAGACATAGATCGGCGGGTTCTTCTCGACACCGAACGACGCAGGCGTATCCGACTGCGAGATCTCCCGCATCGGAACGCGGATGTCGGCCCGGGAACCATTCACATAGACCTTGCGAGACTGCGGTAGCGGCTGGACGGCGGCTGCGTCTACATGCGCTGTCGCGGCGATGAATTTCGGATTGGCGTTCATGCGGGTTCTCCCGTGGCGGCCCGGCAGTGTTGCCAGACCTGATGAAAGTGGTGCAGCGGCCCGTGCCCGCCGCCGACGTCGAGTTCGGCCGCGGCGCGCAAGGCGCCTTGA
Source organism: Burkholderiales bacterium (assembly GCA_038324085.1). Lineage (GTDB taxonomy): Bacteria > Pseudomonadota > Gammaproteobacteria > Burkholderiales. The sequence continues at coordinate 30,506 of JBBQHP010000027.1, read as the reverse complement.
AGGTAGCGTTGCGCGTCGCCCACGGCTTCAGCGACGGTGGCGCGCTGCGGCAGGAGTGCGGCGATCGCGGAGGATAGAGTGCAACCGGTGCCGTGCGTGTTCTTCGTTGCCAATCGGGGCGTGGAGAATTGCAGCAGGCGCGTGCCGTCGTACAGGATATCGACGACCTGCGGACCTGAGCCGTGCCCGCCTTTGATGAGGACGTGCCCGGGCCCGAGTTCCTTGAGCTGCGCAGCGGCGCTGCGCATATCGTCGGGCGAATCGCCGACCGACCGCCCGATCAGATCGCCGGCCTCGGGCAGGTTCGGCGTCAGCACTGTGGCGAGCGGCAGCAGTTCGGATCTCAGCGCCGCAACCGCATCGGCGCGCAACAGGCGGTCACCGCTTTTTGCGACCATGACCGGATCGAGCACCACGTACCTGGGACGATGGCGACGCAAGGCGTCGGCGACTACACGGACCAGTGTGGCGGATGCCAGCATGCCGATCTTCACGGAGTCGATACGGACGTCTTCGAACAGCGTGTCTATCTGGAGCCGGAGAAATTCGGCCGGGACCTCATGAATGCCGGTGACCGCGCGCGTGTTCTGCGCGGTCAGCGCCGCAATGATGCCGCAACCGTACGTGCCGAGCGCCGAGAATGTCTTGAGGTCCGCAAGCACTCCCGCGCCACCCGAAGGATCGACGCCGGCAATGGAAACGAGATTCGGTATGTGGCCTGGATTCGACATCTTCCCTACGCCGGCATTACCCGGATCAGGTTCGAAGGGTCTCTCTCACCCGCCGCGCACGCTCGCCGCGCCAGGACCCCCGTGTCAGTGACCGCAAGGTAACCCATCCGCGCCCATCGGCGCAAACGCAGCGTCCAATGTCCGATCGCACCTCGTTCGGTGCATTGTTTTTGTGTGATAATCCTTCGGCCCCACCGGTTCCGGACAAGCCTCAAGAATGATGCATTTCGAAGTCGCCCGCGCGAATATGGTCGAGAGCCAGATCCGCACCTGGGAAGTGCTCGATCAACGCGTGCTCGACCTCGTGCTCGAGGTGAAGCGCGAGACCTTCGTGCCGGACGCTTTCCGCAACCTGGCTTTCGCCGACATGGAGATTCCGCTCGGCTACGGCGAATCGATGCTCGCCCCCAAGCTGGAAGCGCGCATGGTGCAGGAACTGGTGTTGGCATCCACCGATCGCGTACTCGAGATCGGAACGGGTTCGGGCTATATGACCGCGTTGCTGGCGCGACTGTCGAAGTGTGTCATCAGCGTCGAGATCGTTCCCGAGCTTTCGCGCAGCGCCGGGATCAAGCTCGAGCGCAGCGGCATCCAGAATGCATCGCTCCAGATTGGTGACGGCGCGCTCGGTTGGCCGCAGCTCGGGCCCTACGACGCAATCATCGTGACCGGTTCGCTGCCGTTGCAGCCCGGAGAGTTCAAGGCGCAGCTCAAGCCCGGCGGCCGGATGCTTGCCGTGGTCGGCCGGCCGCCGATCATGACCGCGATGCTTACGACCTGCCTCGCCCCGGGAACCTTCAGCGCGGTGGGACTGTTCGAAACCAGCATATCCGCCCTTCAGCACGCGCGCGAACCCGAACGGTTCGTGTTCTGAATCGTTGCGGTACCTCTTGGAGATTCCGATCGTCATGCGCAAGTTTCAATCCCGACTGCTGGTTGCCGCCGTGCTATGTCTCGGTGCTTCGGGTGTCTCCGCCGCGGATCTGTTGTCCGTATACCGCGAGGCGCTGGTGTCCGATGCGCAGTTCGCCGGCGCGCGTGCCAGCTTTCTGGCAGGCCAGGAGAAGGCCGCTCAGGGCAAGGCCGGACTATTGCCGCAACTGAGCGCGAACGCCGGTCTCAATTACACCAACTCCGACGCGTCTTTCCCCGGAAGCACGTTCTTCCGGGGCAGTCAGCAGGATTTCGGCACCCGCAACTTCGGCGTGCAGCTGACGCAACCGCTGTTTCGTCCACAGAATCGCGAGATCTACGAGCAGGGCAAGCTGCAGGCACTGGTGGCGGAATACCAGTTGACTGCGGCGGGGCAGGATCTGATGGTGCGAGTAAGCCAGGCCTATTTCGATGTGCTGCTGGCACAGGCCAACCTGGAATTCATCCGCGCGCAGAAGAGCGCGATCAGCGAGCAGCTCGCCCAGGCGAAGCGCAACTTCGTCGTCGGCACCGCGACGATCACGGACACAAACGATGCGCAGGCGCGCTACGACCTTGCGACCGCGCAGGAAGTGGCGGCGCAGAACGATCTCGAAGTGAAGAACCGGGCACTGGCGGCGATCATCGGCAAGTATCCGGGTCCGATCGCCGGCATCACTTGGCCCCTCACGCTCACGCCCCCGGAACCGAGCGACATCAACGCATGGGTGGAGCAAGCACTCGGTTCGAGCCTGCAGGTCGAGATACAGAAGACCGCGGTCGAAATCGCCTCCCGCGAGATCAGCAAGCAGCGCGACGGGCACCTGCCCACGCTCGACGCGATAGCGAATTACAGTGATACCAGGGCCAACTCGAGCCCCCAGGGATTCGGTAGCAACATCCGCCAGGGGGTCGTGGGCCTGCAAGTCAACATCCCGATCTACAACGGCGGCATCGTCGATTCGCGAGTGCGCGAGGCCATCGCGAACAAGACCAAGGCAGATCAGGATCTCGAATTCGCCAAGCGTCAGGCGACGCTGGCGACACAGCAATCCTACCTGGGCGTCACGAGCGGTCTCGCCCAGGTTCGGGCGCTGGAACAGGCGCTTCGATCGAGCGAGGTCTCACTAGAGTCCACCAAGCTTGGTCGTGACGTCGGGGTGCGCACGCAGGTGGACGTCCTGAACGCGCAACAGCAGGTTGCGAATGCGCGCAAGGATCTGGCCAATTCGCTCTATACGACCATCCTCGCACAACTGAAGCTCAAACAAGCTGTCGGCCGTCTCGCTGTCGACGATCTCGCGGCGGTCAATCGTCTGTTGAAGGTCGACTGACGCTGAGCTCACCTGCTCCCGACGTCACGCGCGCGAAGGCGGCATTGCGCGCGCGGGTCGTGGCCGATCGCGATCAATTGGGAGCCGAGCGCCGCGCCCGGGACGGCGTCAGGATCACGGATGCGCTGCTGCGAATGCCGGAGCTCGCGCGTGCCCGATCCGTGCTGTCGTATTGCTCGTTTCGAAGCGAATTCGATACTGCGCGCTTCAATGCCTGGGTGCTGGCTTCGGAGCGACACCTGGCATTGCCCCGGATCGATCGGTCGCAGCAGCGGTTGCGCGTACATGAGGTGGCGTCCCTGGAAGACGACCTGGTGCCGGGTGTCTGGGGCATCCGCGAGCCGAACCCGGCGCGCTGTCGTGAGATCACCCTCGCGGAAACGGATTTCGTGCTCGTGCCCGGTGCGGCGTTCGACCGACGCGGCGGTCGTCTCGGGTACGGCGCCGGTTTCTACGACCGCCTGCTGGCTGCGGCCGTGCCGGATCTGCCGTGCGTCGCGGCGGCGTTCTCCGTTCAATGTGTCGAGCGGGTTCCGATGGACGAGCACGATCGCAAAATGACCGCGCTGGTCACGGAGATCGAGACCATTGCGTTTCTATGAGCTCGATGGTCTTCGCCGTGGCCCCACGGTGCGCAGCGGAGAATTGCATGGCTGCGCGATGCATCGACGCACGCAGGGATTCGTCTGTGAGGATGCGCCTCGCCTCGATTGCGAGCTGTGCGGCGTCCGACACCCGGATCGCAGCGCCGGCGGCGACCGCGAGATCCGCGGACTCGGCGAAATTGAACGTGTGCGGACCCACCAGCACCGGCGTGCCGACGGCACACGCTTCGATGAGATTCTGTCCGCCAAGGGGCAGCAGGCTGCCGCCGATGAAGGCAACGTCGCACGCTCCATAGTAAGCGAACATCTCGCCCATCGAGTCGCCGAGCACGACCTGCGTCGCGGCGTCGACCGGATCGTCGCGGCTGCGTCGTTGCCAATCCAGGCCCCGCATGTCCAGCAACCGGGCGACCTCTTCGAAACGCTGCGGATGACGGGGCACGACGACCAGCAATGCGTCGCCCACGCCGAGCCGCGCGAAGGCATCCAGCACGATGGATTCTTCGCCTTCGCGCGTACTCGCTGCAAGCAGGACGGGCCTGGTCGCGCCGAACAACTCGCGCAGTTCGGCCCCCAGAATCGTCATGGCCGGAGCGGGAACCACGTCGAACTTGATATTACCCGTGACCGCCACGGCCATCGCTCCCAGTGCTTCGAGCCGTGCCGCATCGGCATTGGTCTGCGCGCCCACTGCGCGCAGCGAACGCAAGGCTTCCCGGGTCAATCGCGCGAGACGGTGGTAGCCGCGAGCCGAGCGCTCGGACAGTCGAGCGTTCACCAGGACAACCGGAACATCTCGCAGGGCACAAGCGTGAATCAGGTTGAACCACAGTTCGGTCTCCATCAGGATGCCCAAGCTCGGCCTGAATCGCTCGAGGAAGCGATCGATCGCGAACGGCAGGTCGTACGGAAGATAGGCGCGCGCTACCTCGGCGCCGAACAATTGTTCACCCGTCGTCCGGCCGGTGGGCGTCGTGTGCGTGAGCAGGATGCGGTGATCCGGATGCCGCTCGGCAAGCGCCTTGACGAGTGGTTCGGCAGCGCGGGTCTCGCCCATTGAAACCGCGTGGATCCAGATGACAGGTTGCGTTACATCGAAGGCGTAGCGCCCGAACCGCTCACCGACATGGCGGCGATAGTCCGGTTGCCTACGCCCGCGTCTCCACAGATGGAACAATGCCGCCGGGACCAGTGCGAACAGCAACAGGGTGTATGCGAACCGGGGCAGGGTCACGGCGCGACCTGCACGATCGCATTCAGCACGGCGGCCAGCGGCGGAGACTGCTTCCCGTTGCCGACGTTGACCGCGTTGCAAGGTGCGAACACTCCGGTTGCTGCCGGATTCGTCGCGACGAACACGCCCACCGTCGGACGCTGCAAGGCCGCGGCCAGGTGTACGAGACCGGTGTCGACACCGACCACGCTCCGTGCGCGACCGAACAGCCCTGCCAGGACATGCAGGCCGAGTCGCGGCGGAACGATCGCATTCGGCACTCCAGAAGCGATGCGCCTGCTGCGGGCGCCTTCCTCCGCGCTGCCCCAGGGCAGGATGCATGCGATCCCTGCGCCGCCAAAGTGCGCGGCCAGCTTCTTCCACTGATGTTCTGGCCACAGCTTGCGTTCGGCGCTGGTGCCGTGGAGCAGCACCATGAACGGACCTTCCGGTACCCATTCGTACCGTGTCTGCCTATCCATCCAGGGAAGCCGTTCCTCCTCCGGAGAATCGTCGTCGGTCTCGCCCGGTGGAAACGCCGGGGCCGCAATACCGTATTCGGCAGGTCCTTCCAGCGCATAGCCCAGTGCGTTCGCCGCCAGTTCGCGATTGCGCTGAACGGCGTGGCGGCCCCACGGGACCGAGTGGACCTTGTTATACGCCCAGGCGAGCGGTTCGCGGGAACTGCGCCAGTCCAATCCGTGCCGTTCGCCCGAAGCGAGGCGCGCGATCAATGCGCTCTTCAACAGCCCTTGCGTATCGACGACAGTGTCGTAGGGGTACTCCTGCAGTACCGTGCGCAGGTCGCCGATCTCGTTCCATACGCTCGGGCGGAGGAGTCCGCGGCGCCAGCGCCGCGGCGCACAGGCAATCACGCGTCGCAGGCCACCATGCAACGCCGGAATCGCCGTGAACGCTTCCTCGACGACCCAGTCGACGACGGTACCCGGAAGCGCCCGCCGGATGTCGCTCACCACGGGCAGGTTGTGCACCACGTCGCCGAGCGAGGATGTCTTGACCAGAAGGATTGAGGGCACGAGGCGCGAACAATACGCCGGGGGTCGGGGAAACGGTCAGGGCCCCGATTATAATGGCGACATCTTCTCGACCCGGTCTTTCCCATGGACAAGATTGCGCTCATCTCCGGGATCACCGGCCAGGATGGTGCCTACCTCGCCGAGTTCCTGCTCTCGAAGGGCTATACCGTGCATGGCATCAAGCGCCGCACCTCGCTCTTCAACACCGATCGCATCGATCATCTGTACCAGGATCCGCACGTCAGCAATCGGCGCTTCATCCTGCACTACGGCGATATGACCGACTCATCCAGCCTGGTGCGCATAATTCAGCAGGTGCAGCCCGACGAGATCTACAACCTCGCGGCGCAGAGCCACGTGGCGGTCTCGTTCGAAGAGCCGGAGTACACCGCGAACTCCGATGCGCTGGGTACCCTGCGCGTGCTGGAGGCAATCCGGATCCTCGGGCTCGAGCGCAAGACACGCTTCTATCAGGCGTCCACTTCCGAGCTCTACGGCCTGGTCCAGGAAATTCCGCAGAAGGAATCGACCCCGTTCTATCCGCGCTCGCCTTACGCGGTCGCCAAGTTGTACGGGTACTGGATCACGGTGAACTATCGCGAGTCGTACGGGATGTATGCGTGCAACGGCATCCTGTTCAACCACGAGTCTCCGACCCGTGGCGAGACGTTCGTCACCCGCAAGATCACGCGCGCCATGGCGCGCATCAAACTCGGCCTGCAGGACACGGTGTTCCTCGGCAACATGGATTCGAAACGCGACTGGGGTCACGCCCGCGACTATGTCGAGGCCATGTGGCTCATGCTGCAACAGCCTGCGGCCGAGGACTTCGTCATCGCGACCGGGCAGCAGCACAGCGTGCGCGAGTTCGTCGATGCCGCGGCCGCAGAGCTTGGCATGCGCATCGACTGGCGCGGCGAAGGAGTGGACGAGAAGGGCTACGCCCAGAATGGCAAGTGCGTCGTGGCGGTCGATCCCCGCTATTTCCGCCCAGCGGAAGTCGAAACGCTGCTCGGGGACCCGGCCAAAGCAAACGCGAAACTCGGCTGGAAACCGAAGACCGGCTTTCGCGACCTCGTCGCCGAGATGGTTCGCGAGGACCTCAAGGCGGCGGAGCGCGACGAACTGGTCAAGAAGCACGGATTCGCGGCGTATGACTACCATGAGTGAGTCTGCCGTCAACCCGGGCTCGAGCGGTATTGCCCACCCATCTGCTTGTCGGCCTTCGCCGAAGTCTATAGCCTTGGAAAGCTCGGATCGAGGCCTTCGCAATCGGACCGGAGCACGCGCTCGAGGCTGGCGAATCGCCGGGCCCGCACAACGACCCTTTCGACCGAATGCAGATCGCGCAGGCCAAGATCGAGAAACTGCCGGTCATTACGGTGGATCCCGTGTTTGGATCCTACCGTGAGGGGGTCTTGTGGGGACGATCATGACGGCGTTCGGAACGCAAATTGAAGCCCAATAGCGCTATCTACGTGGCCGGCCATAGCGGCCTCGTCGGCTCGGCGCTGGTCCGTCGCCTCGAGGCTGGAGGCCATCGCAACATCCTGAAGCGCACGCATGCCGAACTCGATCTCCAGGACGCTGTGGCAGTGAACCGGTTCTTCGAGCATGAGAAGCCCGAGTACGTGATCCTCGCCGCGGCGAAGGTCGGCGGCATCCTGGCCAACAGCACGTATCCGGCCCAGTTCATCGCCGAGAATCTCTTGATCCAGACGAACGTCATCCACGAGGCCTGGCGGGTCGGCGTGAAGCGCCTGCTGTTTCTCGGCTCTTCGTGCATCTACCCGCGCGATTGCCCGCAGCCGATCAAAGAGGAATATCTCCTCACCGGTCCACTGGAGGCGACGAACCGGCCCTACGCCATCGCCAAGATCGCGGGCATCGAGATGTGCTGGTCCTACAACCGACAGTACGGCACCCGTTATCTTTCGGTGATGCCGACCAATCTCTATGGTCCCGGCGACAACTACGACCTTCAGAACTCGCATGTCTTGCCCGCGCTGATCCGCAAGATGCACGAAGCAAAAGAGCGCGGCGACGGTGAAGTGGTCGTCTGGGGCACGGGCACGCCGCGGCGGGAGTTTCTCTACAGCGACGACATGGCGGATGCGTGCGTGACGCTGATGAGCCTGCCCGATGCTCGGTACGACGACATCCTGGCGAAATACGAGCCCTCGCTGATCAACGTGGGATGCGGCGAAGACGTCACCATCCGTGAACTTGCCGAGACCACGGCCCGGGTCGTAGGGTTCGGAGGAAGGCTCACGTTCGATACGAGCAAGCCGGATGGGACGATGCGCAAGCTGCTCGACGTGCACAGGATGCGCTCGCTAGAGTGGTCGCCGCGCACCGACCTGTCCCGAGGTATCGACAATGCGTACCAGGATTTCCTGAGACGCGGAGCGTCGGTCTCCGCGACCGCATGATTCGGGGCGCTGCTTGAAGGTCGTCATCCTGGCCGGGGGGCTGGGCACGCGCATCAGCGAGGAGTCGCACCTGCGGCCCAAGCCGATGGTGGAAATAGGCGGCAAGCCGATCCTCTGGCACGTGATGAAGATCTATGCAGCCCACGGTGTACAGGATTTCATCATCTGCCTGGGCTACAAGGGCTACATGATCAAGGAGTATTTCGCCAACTACTTCCTCCACATGTCGGACGTGACGTTCGACATGGCGTCAAATCGAATGGAAGTGCATCAAGCTAGCGCCGAGCCGTGGCGCGTGACGCTGGTGGACACGGGCGAGAACACCATGACCGGGGGCAGGCTGAGGCGCGTGGCACGGTATCTCGATGACGAAGCATTCTGCTTCACCTATGGAGATGGGGTTTCGGACATCGACGTGAAGGCGCTGACACATTTCCACGCCCAGCAGGGCACGCTGGCAACGGTCACCGCCGTGCAGCCGCCGGGGCGTTTCGGCGCGATCGACCTGCGCGGGCATCGCATCAGCAGCTTCGAGGAGAAGCCGAAGGGCGACGGCGACTGGGTGAGCGGCGGCTTTTTCGTGCTCTCGCCGAAGGTGCTGGACTACATCGATGGTGACGAGACCGTTTGGGAGCGCGGACCGATGGAGCGTCTGGCGCGCGAAGGGCAGATGGCGGCGTATCAGCACCGCGGCTTCTGGCTGCCCATGGATACGCTGCGCGACAAAGTGCAATTGGAAGAACTGTGGGGCTCGCGCCGTGCGCCCTGGAAGATCTGGTCGTGACGCCGGGATTCTGGTCCGACCGGCGTGTCTTGGTTACCGGCGACACCGGATTCAAGGGCGCGTGGTTGTCGCTGTGGCTCGAAAGCCTCGGTGCGCGCGTCACCGGCTATGCGCTCGAGCCCCCGACCGATCCGAATCTGTTCACGGAGGTGCGATCGGACGAAACGCGAACGTCCGTCCGAGGCGACGTGCGCGATCTTGCCAGCCTGTCCGATGCGCTCGGGCGGTCGACTCCGGACGTGGTTTTTCATCTCGCCGCCCAGGCCATCATTCGCGAGTCTTACCGCGATGCGGTGACCACCTTCGACACCAACGTCATGGGAACGGTCAACCTGCTCGAAGCCTGCCGGCATGTGCCCACCGTGAAAGCGATCGTAATCGTGACGACGGACAAGTGCTACGAAGAGCACCCGGTTGGCGCGCCGCATCGTGAATCGGATGCGCTCGGTGGCCACGATCCCTACGCGGCCAGCAAAGCCTGTGCCGAACTCGTGACGAGCGCCTACCGGCGGTCATTCTTCGGTGATGCGGCCGCCCCGTGTGTCGCCAGTGCCCGCGCAGGCAACGTCATCGGCGGGGGAGACTGGGCCGCCGACCGGCTATTGCCCGACCTCGTGCGCGCCTTCGGCGCAGGCCGGATCGCGACGATCCGCAATCCCGAGGCAACACGACCCTGGCAACACGTGCTCGACCCCCTCGCGGGCTATCTCGAACTGGCCGAGCGCCTGCACCGGGAAGGCGCAGACTACGCAGAGGCGTGGAATTTCGGACCCGAACCGGTGGGCTCGATCCCCGTTCGCGAAATCGTGACCCACGCGGCTGCGCTGTGGGGTGATGGCGCCCAATGGAGGACGACGGATGAGGCTCGACTGCGCGAAGCCCCGGTACTTGCGCTCGACCCCTCCAAGGCGAAACAACGGCTCGGCTGGCGCTGCCGGCTCGGGATCGGCGAGGCACTCGAGTGGACCGTCGGTTGGTATCGGCAATGGCTCGGCGGGACGCCGGCCCGCTCGCTGGCGCTGGGCCAGATTCGCCGCTATACGGAAGCGTTTGTGCAATGAGCGCACTCGCCTGCCGCTTCTGCGCAGCTCCGCTCTCGGCCACCTTTTGCAATCTCGGTTTGTCACCACTCTCGAACGCGTTCGTCAAGCCGGCCGACGTCGGTCGCAGGGAAGCCTTCTACCCCTTGCATGCCCGCGTGTGCGGCAGCTGCTTCCTGGTGCAACTGGAGGAATTCGAACCACCCGAAAAGATCTTCGGGGACTACCTGTATTTCTCCTCGTACTCTGACAGCTGGCTGGCCCATTGCGAGACCTATGCGCGCATGGCGGTCGAGCGCTTCGCTCTCGGGCCGTCGAGTCAGGTCGTCGAGATCGCGAGCAACGACGGCTACCTTCTGCAGTATTTCCAGCGGGCGGGCATACCGACGCTCGGGATTGAACCTGCCGCGAACGTGGCTGCGGTCGCGCGCGAGAAGGGCATCGCCACCGAGGTCTGCTTCCTGGGGGCCGACACCGCTCGCGTGCTCGCGCAGCGCGGAGTCCGGGCCGACCTGCTCGCGGGAAACAACGTGTTCGCCCACGTGCCGGACCTCAACGATTTCACCGAAGGGCTGCGAATCCTGCTGGCACCGGATGGCGTGCTCACGCTGGAGTTCCCGCACCTACTCAAGCTCATCGAGCAACACCAGTTCGACACGATCTACCATGAGCACTTCTCGTATTTCTCCCTCTTCACCGCGGTCAAGGTGTTGGCGGCGCACGGGCTGTGCGTCTTCGACGTGGATGAGTTGACGACGCACGGCGGGTCGCTGCGCCTGTACGCGTGCCATGAAGAAGTCGCCGGGCCGCGAATGACGTCGCGGCCGCAGGCGCTGATCGCTCGCGAGAGAGCCGCGGGACTCGCCGATCTCGCCGTCTATGCCGGTTTCGACGAGGCGGTTCGTGCGACCAAGCGCGCGCTGCTCCGCTTTCTCATCGAAGCGAAGGAGCAGGGCAAGCAGGTCGTGGGCTACGGCGCACCGGCCAAAGGCAATACTCTTCTCAACTACTGCGGCATCCGGACCGACTTTATCGAGTACGTAGTAGATCGAAGTCCCCACAAGCAGGGGCTCATGCTGCCAGGGACGCATATTCCGGTCCTTTCTCCGTCCATGGTTGCGGAGACACGGCCAGACTATCTGCTCGTCCTACCCTGGAATTTACGCGACGAGATCATCGAGCAGATGAAAGAGATACGGGCCTGGGGAGGTCGATTCGTACTACCAATTCCTTCGATGGAGCTGGTACCGTGAGATTCTCGCCGACAAAGATTCCCGGAGCGTTCCAGATCGACTTAGATCTCATCGAGGATGAGCGCGGCTTCTTCGCCCGTTCCTGGTGCGCGCGGGAGTTCGGGGCGATTGGCCTGTCCACCGCTTGTGTACAGCGCAGTATTTCTTACAATCGGGTTCGTGGAATCTTGCGCGGCATCCATTTTCAGGCGAAACCGCATGAGGAGAACAAGCTTGTCCAAGTGATTCGTGGCGCGATTTTTGATGTGTTAGTGGACCTGCGCCCAGAATCGCCGTCGTTCGGAACCTGGGAAGCCTTCGAGCTGACTGCGCACAACCATCGCGGCGTCTACATACCTTCAGGCGTTGGCCACGGATTCCAGACGCTCGAGAATGACACGGAAGTCTCGTACCAGATGTCCGAGTACTATTTTGCAGACTTGGCGCGCGGCGTGCGCTGGGATGATATGGCGCTGGCGATTACTTGGCCCGTCTCGTGCCCCACGATTTCAGCTCGTGACCAGGCATGGCCGACGCTGGCTGCCCTCGGGAAAGACGATGCGTGACGACAGATCAATTCTGAATTCAGCGCAGATCGAGGAGTTCAAACGCAACGGATTGATCGTTGTTAAGAACGTTTATGACCTCGAGACCGAGGTTATCCCAATCCAGCGAAGCATCTACGAGCTGATCGGCATCGTGCTGCATAAAGCGGGGCTTCCGGTGGATCGGCCTGCATTTGCACCGGAAACGTTCGATCATGGTTTCCAGCAGCTCCTGGCGCATGACCGACGGCTTGGTGGCGAGATCTACGATGCAGCGAAGCAGATTCCGGCGTTCGTCCGTCTGGTTGCGAGCAGCAAGAATGAAGAGATCTTCCGCCAGCTGCGAGAGGATTCCGTTCCTGGGATTGCCGGCGGGGGCTACGGAATCAGAATCGACAACCCAAACGAGAACAAGTATCGCGCTCCGTGGCATCAAGAGTACCCGGCACAGCTGCGAAGCCCGGACGGGATTGTGCTCTGGAGTCCGCTTGTCCCGATGACGGAGGATCTTGGTCCCGTGGAGTTCTGCGTCGGGTCGCATCTTGAAGGCGTCGTGCCTGTCCTGACGCTCGACCCCGACAATCCTGAGAAGAGCGGAGCCTATGCGCTGCGTCTCAAGAACGAGCGAGAGCTCATAGAGTCCTATGACCGAGTGGCGCCGCCGACTCGACCGGGGGACGTCGTCTTGGTGGACTTCTTGACACTGCACGCGTCCGGAATCAACTGCGGTGCTCGTTCGCGCTGGTCGATGCAGTTTCGATACTTCAACTTTCTGAACCCGACCGGAATCGCGATCGGATGGAAGGGTTCGTTCGCTGCTGGCGTGGATTTCCGGCTCTTGCATCCCGAACTCGTGGCGGATTGATGGGCGCCGATTTGGACCGTCGCTGCAACGTTTGCGGCGATTTATTGCGCAGGCCGCTCTATCGATCCCCTGAGCCCCGATCCCTGACGTCTTTGTGTGAAACCTGGCCCGGCGAGACCATCGTGTATCGCTGTGACGAATGCGGCCACCTACAGACAAACGAGCTTCCCGGGATCGACAAGTACTACGATCACGAATACAACATCCTCGTCGAGAGTGTCGACGACGACCAGATTTATCGCGTGATAAATGGGGTTCCGGTGTTTCGCACAGACCATCAGGTCGCGACGTTGATGGAGAAGGTCCATTTGCGGAACGGAGCGCTCGTTCTCGATTACGGTTGTGCAAAAGGTGCTGGCCTCAGAAAGCTGTGTGGCATACGCCCAGACGTCGTTCCCCACTTGTTCGATGTCAGCAGCAACTACCTACCGTTCTGGCGCCAATTCGCCGTGCCGGCGAATTGGGCAACGTACACGCCCCGGCCCGAGTGGAATGGTCGGTTCGATCTCGTCACTTCGTTCTATGCGCTCGAACACATGGCTGATCCCGCCTCGGTCCTGCGTGTCGTGCGGACGCTGCTTGCTCCGAATGGGGTCTTCTATGGAGTTGTGCCGAACGTGCGCGCGAACGCGGCAGACTTCGTGGTGGCCGACCATGTCAACCACTTTACCAGGACATCCTTGCTGCGCCTGTTCTTCGAGACGGGATTCGAGGTCGCAGACATCGACGACACTGCCCACGACGGTGCATTGGTGTTCTCAGCCGTCGAGATGGGGTCTCGGTCTGGAGATCCTCCGCGACCGCCTAAGGTGGAATCATCAGAGATTCAGAGACTTGCCGAGTATTGGATGAGCGTCGCCGACAAGGTCCGGGCGTTCGAAGAGAGTGCGGTGCGGGAGGGAAGATGTGCGATATACGGTTCTGGCTTCTACGGAACGTTCATCGCGAGCTGCCTGCGTGACGTGGAGCGGGTTGAGTGCTTCGTTGACCAGAATCCCCACCGCCAAGGGAGACGTTTGCTCGACAGGCCGATCGTGGCGCCGCAGGCTCTGCCCGAGGGAATTGGTGCCGTCTACGTCGGCTTGAACCCACGGGAGGCCCGCCAGAGCATCGCCGAGGTCAATGCGTGGAGCGGGCGTTCTCTCCGCTATTTCTTCCTCTGACAGACATGCTCAAAGGTGGAAGAGTGGCGCTGAGGGAGGTACGTGAATCGGATTTGCCGGTGCTATCGGGTATTCGAAACGACACGGATCTTCAACTTGCCTTGATGGCCACGCCGCGCCCCAACACAATCGAAAGGGTCAGGGAATGGCTGCAGCGGCGCGCCGGGGATCCGAACGGTGCGTTCTTCGTGGTGGCAGTTGCAGATCCGGATGCGGTGGCCGGCTTCGTTCAACTCACGGGCATCGATCTACTCCACCGGTACGCGGATTTCGGGATCTGCATCGTTTCCGAGCACCAGGGAAACGGCGTGGCGGATGAGACACTGACGTTGCTTGAGCGCTATGCGAGGAACGTTCTGGGGCTGCGCAAGCTGGTGCTGAAGGTCCTCGCCAGCAATGTGCGAGCAGTGTCTTTTTACGAGCGGAGCGGATTCCACCGAGTGGGTGTGCTGATCGACCATCACCTTCAGAACGGATCGTTTCATGACGTCCTTATCATGGAAAAGAAACTGCTCACGAGTACCGGTGCATGAGCACCATCGTTATCTCGCAACCTATGTTCTTCCCATGGGTCGGTATGTTCGAACAAATCCGGCTCGCCGATGTGTACGTGCACTACGACGACGCTCAGTTCTCCAAGGGAGGGTACTTCAATCGCGTCCAGGTAAAGACGGCGACCGGATCGAAGTGGTTGACCGTACCGCTCCGGGGGCTGCACCTGGGGCAGAGCATCGACGAGGTCTGCGTGCAGACCAGGCCCGATTGGCGGTCCAGTCATGTGGCTCTGCTGGAGCAGGCCTACCGACAAGCGCCGTTCCGGGACGAGATGCTCGCGGTGGCGCGCGAGGTATACGCGCCTGCGACATCGAATCTTGCGGATCTCGCGATTCGCAGCATAGAGGTAGTCTGCCGATACTTCGGAATGATGACGGGCAAGCGCTTCATCCGGTCGTCGACCATCGGAATCCTCGGCGCGAGCAGCCAGCGAGTGCTTGACATCGTTAAGGCGCTCGGCGGCGACACCTACGTGACCGGACATGGAGCTCGGAACTACCTTGACCATGAGCAGTTTGAACGCTTTGGAGTCGAAGTACGGTACCTTGACTATCAGAAGACCCCCTACGCGCAGGTGCACGGCGATTTCATGCCGTACGTGTCGGTACTCGATTTGATCGCGAACGTTGGCCGCGAAGGGTTCGAATACATCAGTTCACCTTCGGTGAACTGGAAGGAGTATCTCAATTGGACGAAGTGAAGCGCTTCTTCGAGGAAGTGGCCGAGAATATCCGCGGCCTTGGCGACGACAAGGACGTGCAGGCCCTGTCCCGGATATGGGTGCGGGAGATCGCCCGACATCGCTATGCCTACAACTTCACGTGGATGGGCCGGCCGATCATCCAGTTTCCGCAGGACATGGTCGCCATGCAGGAGATTATCTGGTCAACACGACCCGACGTCGTGATCGAGACGGGCGTCGCGCACGGAGGGTCGCTCGTCTACTATGCTTCGCTGCTGGAATTGCTCGGTGGTGATCGTTGCGTCATCGGTGTCGATATCGAGGTGCGCAGCCACAATCGTCGCGAGATCGAGTCGCATCCGATGTCGCACAGAATTCATCTCGTAGAAGGGTCTTCGGTCAGCGATGAGGTGGTGGCGCAGGTTCGCGGCTTGGCATCCGGTCGGCGGGCAATGGTTGTGCTCGATTCCAACCACACACACGACCATGTACTGCGGGAACTGAACCTCTATGCCCAGTTCGTGAGCCTCGGCTGCTATATCGTTGTGTTCGATACCTTGATCGAAGACATGCCTGCCGATCTTGTAGGGGACCGACCTTGGGGCCCAGGCAACAATCCGAAGACCGCCGTGTGGGAGTTCCTAAGGCACAGCAGGCGTTTCGAGATCGATCGCTCAATTGAACACAAACTGTTGATCACCGTCGCGCCGGATGGCTGGCTCAAATGCGTAGGTGAATGATGTGGCCCTCGAAACGAATACCAGTGTCCGGCCCTTGGATCACGGAAAAGGAGATCGCTTACGTGACCGACGCGGCAGCGTCGGCGTGGTACGAGAATGCCAACGTTTACCACGAACGCTTCGAATGTGCCTTCTCGGAGTACGCGGGTCGTCGCCACGCGATGGCGCTGCCCTCGTGCACGGCGGGCATACATCTCGCACTCGCTGCGCTGGGAATCGGCCCCGGCGACGAGGTGATCGTGCCCGAATCGACCTGGATTGCGACCGCGGCGCCGATCGGCTACGTAGGTGCGACGCCGGTCTTCGCGGACGTGGATCCGGTGAGTTGGTGCCTTTGCGCAAATGCGTTCCGCGCGCGGATCACCAAGCGGACGCGAGCGATCATTCCCGTGGATCTCTATGGCGGCATGCCCGACTGGGACGCGCTCATCGAGGTCGCGGCCGGCCATGGCGTGGCCATCATCGAGGATGCCGCGGAGGCGTTCGGGTCACGGTGGCGCAACCGCCCTGCCGGGAGCTTCGGCGCCGCCAGCGTGTTCAGCTTCCATGGTTCGAAGACCCTCACGACCGGCGAAGGCGGAATGCTGCTGACCGACGATGACGCGCTGCACGCGAGAGCATCGTTCCTGCGGGATCATGGGCGGCGCCCGGGCGACACCATGTTCATGAACGAGGAGGTCGCCTTCAAGTACAAGATGAGCTCCATGCAAGCGGCTCTCGGCCTCGCGCAGCTCGAACGCGGCGCAGACCTGGTGCGGCGCAAGCGAGAGATCTTCGCCTGGTATCGCGACCGGCTCGAGGCAGAGCCGCGCGTGCGATTGAATGCGGAGCCATCCGGCCTGCTCAACTCATACTGGATGGTGACCGTCCTGATCGACGGCTTGCCGAAGGAGCAGGCGCTCGCGGAACTGCGCGGAAAGGGGATCGACTGCCGGCCGTTCTTCAGTCCGTTGAGTTCGATCCCGGCCTATCGCGCGCTCGAGCCCGATCCGGAAGCCGCGCGCCGCCGCGCCCCGGTGGCCTACGCGCTCGGCGCCTGCGGAGTGAACCTGCCTTCGGGATTCAACCTGGACGAAGCGCAGGTGGACTACGTCTGCAACGCCGTACGCGAACTCACCGCGAAGCTGCCGGCGTGAGACAGGGCATGCCTGCCGCCGCCGACCGACCGACTTGGCTTCGCTGAGCCGCAACGTCGCCGCGAACTTCGCAGGGACCGCGTGGATCGTTGCGCTGCAGCTTGCTGTCGTGCCGGTATGTGTGGGCCTGATCGGAGTCGAAGCCTGGGGCGTCATCGCGTTCTTCGCATCGCTGCAGGCGGTGCTGGCATTGCTGGACCTGGGGCTCGGCGCCACGATCAGTCGCGAGCTCGCGCGGCTCGGTGCGCAGCCCGACGGGGCACATGCAATGCGCGACACGCTGCGAACACTGGAGATCGTCTACTGGCTGACCGGCGCGGCGATCGGCATCGCCTGTTGGACGCTGGCGCCCTGGTTCGCGACGAGCTGGCTGCGGCCGTCGGGTCTGTCCATCGAGAGCACCACCGCCGGCTTGCGGTGGCTCGGCATCGCACTGGCGCTGCGCTGGCCCAACACGCTGTACTGGGGCGGTCTCTCGGGACTCGAACGCCAGGGCCTTCTCAACCTTCAGCGCGTGCTCACGGAGACGTTGCGTCATGGTGGCTCCGTCGTCGTGCTATGGGGCGTCGCGGCCGAACTGGAGGCCTACGCGGCGTGGCACTGTATCGCCGGAGTCGTATCGTCGGTGAGTGCAGGGGTCCTGTTGCGATGGTGTCTGCCCGCCCGCGGCGTAAGCGGGAAGTTCTCCTCCGAACGCTTGCGAACGGTGTGGCGCTTCGCGGCCGGTGTCGGTATCGTTTCCGGTCTCGGGGTCCTGCTATCGCAGATGGACAAGCTGGTGTTGAGCCGCTTCCTGCCACTGTCCGTGTTCGGTCACTATGGCATCGCAGCCACTGTCGCGGGCGGTCTGGGTCTGTTGGCGGGGCCGATCCATCAGGCGTTCTTTCCACGCCTGGTTCGCCACCTCGCGGCCGGCGACGTGGTCGCCCTGACTGCCGACTACCATCTGGGCTGCCGTCTTGCTGCGTTGGCCCTGGCGCCTGCCGCCGCGTCTGGCATCTTGTTCGCGGAGCCGTGGCTCGCGGCATGGTTGCGCGATGCGGTGTTGGCCCGGGAGGTGGCGCCGCTCTTCGCGGTGCTGCTCGGCGGTACGTTCCTGAATGGTCTAATGAGCTTGCCGTGGGCATTGCAGCTCGCCTCGGGCTGGACAGCGCTCGCCGTCCGGATCAATGCACTGGCGCTCGCGGTGAGCGTCCCGGCACTCGTGTTGAGCGTGAACTACGGCGGAGCCCTGGGTGCAGCGAGCGTGTGGTTCGCCCTCAACCTCTTCTATGTGCTGGTGGGCATGCACCTGATGCACCTTCGCTTGCTGCCACGCGAGAAATGGCGCTGGTATGCCATCGACGTGGTCCTACCCATCGGGGTTGCCTTCGCGTCGGCAGGATCGGTACGAATTTTCAGCGACAGCATCGTTGGAGCAGTCTGCGCTCTGACGCTGTCGTTGTTGGTGACGGCAACCGTGCTGATCGGAAGCGGCTTCCTGCCGTCGACCCGGAGTCTGCTGCACAAGAGCGGGGCGGTATGATCGCGAATGAGCAGGCATCGGACGCCGCCGAGCGCTCGACGAAGGGCGGCATGACTGGATCCCGACTCCCTCGGGTCACCATCGGCGTCCCGACCTACAACCGCCCCGCAGGGTTGCGCAGAACACTCGATTGCATGCTGGGCCAAACGTTCGCAGACCTGGAAGTGCTCGTCTCCGACAATGCCTCCCCGGATCCCGATGTCGCGATTGTGTGCGACGAATACACGGCGCGCGATACCCGAATCCGCGTTTCGCGGCAGGCGACGAACGTCGGTATCACCGAGAATTTCCTGTCTCTCCTGCGCGCGGCCCGCGGCGAGTACTTCATGTGGGCCGCCGATGACGACGAATGGGCGCCTGGCTTCGTCGAAGCGTGCGTGGCGCTGCTCGATCGCGGCGCCGTGTCGGCGATGACAGGCTTCGACACCCTGTATCGCGGCACCGGGGAACGCACGAGCAATGCCTTGCCCGATCTGGCGCTGGATCACTGTACGGCGCGCAACATCGGCGCATTCCTGCACACGCCGACCCCGAGCCTGTTCTATGGCCTGCACCGTCGTACCGCGCTCGCTTTCATCCTCGACGAGACCCGCTGGTTCGACTACTACGATTGCTATTTCGTGCTGCGGCTGATCACCCAGGGGCCGGTGGGGATCGATCCCAGAGTGCTGTTCACGGCTGGCGTCGACGGGGGGGCGTACGCGGTGAAGACAGTGGGAAAGCGTTTGCGTTTCGTGCCGTTCTTGCTCGCGACCTGCCAGGCGATTCGGGGCAGTCGCCTATCGACGATCGAGGCAGCGGGGCTGCAGGCACTGGCCGCGGCCACGACTCTGCGACTGTTCCTGTCCCAGCTGCGCACGCGCTGGTTCCGCGTTTCGGCCGCGACGCGTTGACCCCATGGCCCGCCCGACCCTGATGCAGGTCTTGACCGAACCTATGGCGAGACGCCGCGCGCGGCAGTTCGCACTGCGGAAGCTCGGGCTCCACGGAAGGACGTCCTATGCGCAGTGCGGCGAGGATCTCGTCCTGCGGTTCGTCTTCGATTCGCTCGGCATCGCGAACCCGAGCTATCTCGATATCGGCGCGAACGACCCGGTGCGCTTCAGCAATAGCTACCTGTTCTATCAGCACGGCGCGACCGGAGTCTGCGTCGAGCCCGATCCGAGGCTGGCCGCGCGACTCCGGCGCAAGCGGCCGCGCGACAAGATTCTCGAAGTGGGCGTCGCGGCCCGCCCCGGTGCGCTCGAGTTCTTCGTGATGTCCGAGCCCGTGCTCAACACCTTCAGCCGAGTGGAAGCGGAGCGCCTGGTGGGGATGGGCCATCGCATCGAGACCACCCTCGAAGTGCGGGTCGTCACCGTCGAGGAAGTGCTCGGGCAATTTGACGGGACGCCCGACATCCTGAACCTGGACGTCGAAGGCATGGATGCCGAGATCGTTGCCACGTTCGACTTCAAGCGTCATAGACCGATCGCCTGCTGCATCGAAACGCTTACTTACTCCGAGACCGGGTATGGCGAGAAGATCGAGCCGATCTTCGAAAAGATGGCGACGCAAGGTTACTTTGCCTACGCGGACACGCATGTCAACACCATATTCGTCGACGTGGGCAGGTGGCGGGGACGCGGACCATGAGTGCGTCGTCGTTCTCGGTCCGGTCCGGAGCGCCAGCGGGGCATCGTCGGGGAAGGGCATGATCGGCCGCCTGATTGCACGCACGCCGCTGCGCCACATCCTGCTCTTCAACTACTCGCGGCGGGACGACTGGGTCGCTGCCAGGGCCGCGGAAGTGCCGCCCGGAAGCCGCGTTCTGGATCTGGGCGCCGGCTCTGCGCCCTACCGGGCACACTTCGCTCATTGCGAGTATCGGACCCAGGACTTCACTCAACTTACGGGCGATCAGTTGCGCGATGGGGCCTACACGCGGGTTGACTACGTGTGCGACGCCGCGCACGTGCCGGTCGACGACGGCAGCTTCGATCTCGTCCTGAGCACCGAGATGCTCGAGCACGTACCCGATCCCGTCGCGGTGGTCCGGGAGATCGCGCGCATCCTGAAACCCGAAGGCGCATTGTTGCTGACGGCCCCTCTGGGGTCGGGTATCCACCAGGAGCCGTATCACTTCTATGGTGGCTACACGCCCTACTGGTACCGCCACTTTCTAGGCGAGGCCAGCTTCGAGTCGATCGAAGTCATCGCGAACGGCGGCTTCTTCCGGATGTTCGGCCAGGAATCCGTGCGTTTCCTTCAGCTGTCGGCCCCGTGGCGGCTGGGGATCGTCACGGGCGTTCTGTGGGCGCCCTTCTGGTGCCTGCTTTTTCCCGTACTCGGGATCGCCCTACCTGCGGTTGCGCCGTGGCTCGATCGCTTCGACCGAGAGCAGCGATTCACCGTCGGCTACTTCGTGCGAGCCCGCAAGCGCCTTCGGATCGGCCCCACACCTGCGACCATGACGAGCCCGGCCACGAGCAACGCAGCGACCTCGGGCTCAGGCACCTCGACGACCGACTGCGCATAAGCGAAATTGGCGACGTTCGGAAACACGTCGCCGACGCCGGAGATGATGATCTCGGATACCGCCACGTCGGACACGAAGCCGAAGAACGTGACGCCAGGCTTGCCGGCGGTGAAGAACTGGAGCGGCGTCCCGCCGTCCAGCGCGATCCTCAAGTTGCCGCCGACACTTACGGTATAGAAGGACGCGCCGACTGCGAAGGTCTGCTGGGGCAACGCGACATGCAAGCTGCCCGCCACGATTCCGAGCCCATCGACCCCTGGAGGCCCCTGCAGGACCACGGGATTGCCCGTCCAGCCCGTATAGTTTGTATTGCTGCCCGCATAGCCCGGACGAACGACGAAAAGATAGCTTCCGCCCCTCGTCTGGTCGCCGGAGAAGACGGCATTTCCCGCGACGAGTCCGGACGCCGAGACATCCGAGACCAATTCTCCCGCGCCAAGCGCGCTGGCGAAATCGACCATCGTGGTTGAGTCGAAGGAGGCCGATGCGTTGAAGAAATCGGTGGCGTTCGAGAACGTCTGGACCGCAGCTGTTGCCGGACCGATCGCCAGGAGGACTGCGGCGATGGAGCCAAGCGCCTGACGTTGCAGCAGGCGCGATAAACTTCGCATGTGTCGGATCACTTTGGAACCCCTATTTCTGCCTTGTTGACTCTGTTTGCCCATCGGCGCGAGCGCGCAGGGAGGTCACCGCGGATCGCCGCGCAAGGCGAGCGCAACGCTTCTTCAGCGGCATTGTGCGTTGGCGCGCGCGCGCGGGCAAGCCGAAACATCGGACCCGATCTTCTGCGTTGCCGTCGGTGGCTGTTCTGGGATGGCATTTCGAGGATGCATTCACGATCGGTCGTCGCTCGTTTCGGCTCACACCGCATGGATCGTCGCCGAAACCAGACATGAAGGCGCTCTGCGTCTTTGGCATGCACAACTACGGCGATCCCGCGCGCGGCCTGGGCTACGAGAGCGCAAATTTCGTCCCCGGACTTCGACGTCTGGGCTGGGATGTGCAGCACGTCGAATCATGGGACCGAAGCCGCTACGTCGACTTTGCCGAGCTCAACGTTGCGCTGCTGGACGCGGTTCGGCGCGAGCGGCCGGATCTGGTGTTCTGTGTGCTCATGGGCTACGAGATCTGGACCGAGACGCTGGATCTCATCCGTGCCTGCAGTCGTGCACCCTTGGTGAACTGGGGAACGGACGACTCCTGGAAGTATGCGCAGTTCTCCCGCCATGTCGCTCCGCACGTGGATCTTTGGGCGAGCACGTCGGCAGCAGCGATAGCCGCGGCGAGCCGCGATGGCTTGAAGAACTTCGTCCCGACGCAGTGGGCGGCGAATCGCGACGCTCTGTCGGAGCCCCTTCCGGCCTCGGAGTGCAGATATGCCGTGAGTTTCGTGGGTAGCGCCTATGGCAATCGCCGACGCTGGGTGTCCGCGTTGCGTTCGCGCGGAATCGACGTCGCCTGCTTCGGCCACGGCTGGCCGGCGGGCCCGGTTGCTGCGGCCGACATTCCCCGCATCTACCGTGAGTCGGTCGTGACGCTCAACTTCGGCGATTCCGGCTTTCATCTCGAAGGCTTGAAGCTCTACCGCAGCCGGCAGATCAAGGCGCGCGTGTTCGAGGTGCCGGGTGCCGGAGGTTGCCTGCTCACCGAGTCCGCCGACGGCTTGGAGCATTACTACGAGCCGGGAACGGAGATCGCGGTGTTCGGTGATGCCGACGGACTTGCCCGGCTGGTACGCCACTACCTCGATCATCCGCAGGAGCGGGACGCCATGGCGCGACAGGGCCATGCGCGCACTCGACGGGAGCACACGTACGACGAGCGCTTTGCTCACCTGTTGGAGACGACGCGACACATAGGCGCCGACCGTGTCGACGCACCGGATTTCGAATGGAGCGCCGCCTTAGCGAAGCTGGAGCGGCTGTCTGCCTTGCACCGCAATCGAAGGGCGCTACCCCTCCTGCGTTGGGCACTGACCACGCCGATGAAGCTGGTCTGGGGTCCGCGGCGGGGCCCGAGAGCCGCGCGGCGCGTACTGTATGAGCTGTCCTGGCGAATGGCTGGTGCGCGAACCTACGGTGCGCTCGGTTGGCCCGGCCGGCTCTTCTATCGTGAGAGCTGAGGACGCGATGTCCTTGCCCAGCCCGCAGGTGAGCGTGATCATGGCGATGCGCAACAGCGCACGGACCCTGTTGCCCGCCCTCCATTCGATTCGCGCGCAGCGCTATCGGGATTGGGAGATGATCCTGATCGACGATGGATCGACCGACGACAGTGCGGCACTGGTCAGGCGCGTCGCCGATGAGCGCATCCGCCTGTTCGCCGACGGGCGCTGGCTCGGGCTGGCAGCGCGCCTGAACGAGGGCCTCGACGCTGCCCGCGGACGATTCATCGCGCGCATGGATGCGGATGACGTGGCCTACCCCGAGCGGCTCGCACTACAGGCGGAGTTCCTGGATAACAATCCGCAGATCGATCTGCTGGGCTGCGGGATGCTCGTGTTCCGGGACGATGGTGCTCCCCTGGGCAGTTTTCCGGTGCAAACGACCCACGAAGCCATCTGCGCCCGGCCCTATGCGGGCTTTCAACTTGCCCATCCGACCTGGATGGGCCGCGCCTCGTGGTTTCGCCGCTGGCGCTACGATCCGCGCTGCCTGAAGGCCCAGGATCAGGACCTGCTCCTGCGGGCCTTCGAGCATAGCCGTTTCGCAGCGATGCCGGAGATTCTGCTGGGGTATCGTCAGGACAGCCCCTCGCTCCGGAAGTCCTGGCACGGCCGCCTGACATTCTCCCGATCGATCTGGCGGCACGCGCGCGAGCATTGTGACCGTGCCGCCGGCGTGATCGCCGTCGGCGAGCAGGTGCTGAAGTTCGCCTACGACGCGCTCGCGATCGGAACTTCGGCGAGCCGCCTGCTGTTGAGGCATCGCGCGCAACCGGCGTCGGAACTGGAGTTCGCCCGCTGGCGAGAGGTCTGGCGCGCCAGCAAGTCAGTGGACAACGGCACGTGAACGTGAACGTGGTTGGACTCCGATCGCATGACCGACGCGGGTGGTTGCGAACGGCGTGGTTCATATCACCGGAGGGCGCGGCGTTATGTGCGGCCTGACCGGCTTCTGGCAACCGCCGGCCGATGCTCGCGACGTGATGCTCGCCACGGCGCAGCGCATGGCGGACACGCTGGCTCATCGCGGTCCCGACGACCACGGCGAATGGGCAGACGAACGCGCCGGCATTGCATTCGGACATCGCCGGCTCTCCATCGTCGATCTGTCGCCGGAAGGCCATCAGCCCATGCGCTCGGCGAGCGGCCGCTACGTCATCGCCTTCAATGGGGAGATCTACAACTACCCCGCGCTGCGCGCCGAACTGGAGCGCGATGGTGCCGCACCGGGATGGCGCGGTCATTCGGACACCGAGGTTCTGCTCGCAGCGTTCGAACATTGGGGCCTCGAGCTGACGGTGCGCCGATGCGTGGGGATGTTCGCGCTGGTGTTGTGGGATACGCGAGAACGCGTCCTGCATCTCGCGCGCGACCGGATGGGTGAGAAACCTCTCTACTACGGATGGATGGGCGCTGCGTTCCTGTTCGGCTCCGAGCTCAAAGCGCTGCAGGCGCATCCTGCCTTCCGGCCGGTCATCGATCGCGATGCCGTCGCGCTGTATATGCGCTACGCGTGCGTGCCGGCGCCATACTCGATCTTTGCGGGTGTCTCGAAACTGCTGCCGGGAACCCTGCTGTCTTTCTCGTATCGCGAACTGGAGTCGCGCGCACGGGCTCGGCCGAAACCGTACTGGACGCTCGAAGCGGCGGCTTCCGACGGCGCACGGGCACTCTGCCGGGGCCCCGTGACCGACGCCGTCGATCAACTCGATGCGGTCCTGCGCGAAGCCGTCGCGGGCCAGATGGTCGCCGACGTTCCGCTGGGAGCTTTCCTGTCCGGCGGTGTGGACTCATCCACCGTGGTGGCGCTGATGCAGGCGCAGAGCGGCCGACCGGTTCGGACGTTTAGCATCGGATTTGCCGAGCAGGACTACGACGAAGCGGTCTACGCGAAGAGTGTCGCGCGCCACCTCGGCACGGACCACACCGAGCTGTACGTGTCCGCCGAAGACGCGCTGGCGGTGGTGCCAGGGCTGCCGTCCATGTATGACGAACCTTTCGCCGATTCCTCGCAGATCCCCACCTTCCTCGTGTCGCGGCTTGCCAAGCAGCACGTCACGGTCAGCTTGTCCGGCGATGGCGGCGACGAATTGTTCGGCGGATACAACCGGCATCGCTGGGGGCGGACGCTCCGGCGCACTCTCGGCTGGGCGCCCGCACCGCTGCGAACGCTGCTCGCGCAGGGCATCACGCGGTTTTCCCCGGCGGCGCTCGATGCGGCTTTCGCACGATCGAGCCGGGTGTTGCCGCGCAGCCTCCGGTTCAAGGCAGCCGGCGACAAGCTGCACAAGCTGGCAGGGCTGATAGGCGCCGAGAGCGACGAACTCCTCTACCAGCGCATGGTGTCTTTGTGGCCGGACGCAGTGGCCTTGCGGGATGCCGTGTACCCGGTGCCGCTTGGCTGGATCGCGTACGGAACGCCCGCTGCACTGCGCTCGTTGCCCGAGCGCATGATGTACCTCGACAGCCTCGGTTACCTGCCCGACGACATTCTGGCGAAAGTGGACCGTGCCGCGATGCATGTGAGCCTGGAAACGCGCGTGCCAATGCTCGATCATCGCGTGGTCGAATTCGCGTGGCGTCTGCCGCTCGAGTTGAAGCTGCGGGGCGGTCGCGGCAAGTGGTTGCTGCGCGAAGTGCTCCACCGCTACGTCCCGCGCGAACTGATCGAGCGACCGAAAATGGGCTTCAGCATCCCGCTGGACGGCTGGCTGCGGGGCCCGCTGCGGGATTGGGCTGCCGCACTGCTCGATCCGGGCCGCCTCGCGCGCGAAGGGTTCCTCGACCCGGAGCCGATAACCGCCAAATGGCGTGAGCACAGCAACGGAACGCGCAACTGGCAGCATGCGCTGTGGGTGGTCCTGATGTTCGAGGCGTGGTTGGAGCAGCAGCACGGCAAAGGCGGTGCGTGACCGTGTCCCGGCGACTCCTGTATCTGATCACCGAAGACTGGTACTTCTGCTCGCACCGCCTGCCGCTCGCCAGGGCCGCGCGAGCCGCCGGGTACGAGGTCAGCGTCGCCACGCGCGTCACCGACCACGGTGACGACATTCGCGACGCTGGACTGGACCTGATCCCCCTGGAACTTTCGCGCCGCAGCCAGAATCCGATGCGTGAGCTGGCTGCCGTGGCGCAGATCGCGACGATCTATCGACGGGTGGAGCCGCACATCGTCCACCACGTCGCCGCCAAGCCGGTGCTGTACGGCTCGATCGCGGCCCGCATCACCGGTGTTCCGGCGATCGTGAATGCCCTGGCCGGCCTTGGCTATCTGTTCTCGTCGAACGAACGCAAGGCCCGATTGCTGCGCCCGTTGGTGGAGACAGCCTATCGAACTTTGCTGAATCGCCCGAACAGCCGGCTCATCGTGCAGAACCCTGACGATCTTGCGCTGTTGCAGGCGCGCGGCATCGCGGACCCTACCCGCACCGCGATGATCCGCGGCTCGGGCGTGGACATGTCGAAATTCTCCGTCGTCCCGGAGCCGGGCGGCGTGCCGCTCGTGGTCCTGCCAGCGAGAATGCTGGTCGACAAGGGTGTCGTGGAATTTGTCGAAGCAGCGCGGCGCCTGCGCGCCCGGGGCATCGCGGCCCGATTCGCGCTCGTCGGCGAACCGGATCCGGAGAACCCTGCCTCCGTGGCGCCGACGTTGCTGCGGCAGTGGGTCGCGGATGGCATCGTCGAATGGTGGGGCTGGCGCGACGACATGGCGAATGTGTTTCGCGAATGTCACATCGTTTGCCTGCCGTCCTACCGGGAGGGGCTGCCGAAGGCCCTGATCGAGGCGGCCGCGTGCGCGCGGCCTGTCGTCACGTGCGACGTGCCTGGATGCCGGGAGATCGTCATCGACGGACACAACGGTTTGTCGGTTCCTGCCCGCGACTCGCGTGCACTGGCCAATGCACTTGCACGATTGCTTTCAGATTCGACGCTACGCCGGGAAATGGGCCAGCGCGGGCGCCATCTCGCAGAGGCAGAGTTCTCGATCGAGACCGTGATCGCGCAAACGCTGAGCCTGTACAACAGTATTCATGCGCCATGAGACTACAACTTCACGCCGATGATTCGACCGGGTTGCCGCAAGTTTGCAACGGGGCTGGTAGTCAAACGACCAACGAAAGCCGCACTATTGGTATCGCTGCTCAGTTTCGCCGCTTCGCCATTGTCTTCTTATGGCTTCCGAGAACATCGCAGGCCCAAGTCGGGACTTCGCCGAGCTAACATTTGGAAACGGACATGAGTGTCGAACGTGAGCACGCGCGATCTCGAGAGTTCCCGAGCGCGCCTTTGGTTTGGAGCATCGTCTTTGTGTATTCGTTGCTCATGGCGCTTGCTTTCCAGAAGCTCTTCGTGCCGCTCATGCCCGGTCTCCATGCCGGCCACGGACTGCTCCAGAACGATGCGATCTATTTTCACGAGGTTGCTGTCGCGATGGCCGAGCGAATTTCAGCAGGAGGGTGGTCGGAGCTATGGACCTCCTATCCAGGGGGGGATACTGCGAATGTCAAGCTTCTCGCGACCCTGTATGTGATTCTCGGCCCTGACCCCATCTGGTTCATACCCTTCGGTGCAGCTCTTCATGCACTCGCCGCCACGACTTTGTACCTGTTGGGCGGAATAGCGTGGCCGGGAGCAGCGGGCCGACTCGGCGGCTTGATTGCCGCCATCTTGTTTGCCGTCTTTCCTTCATCCCTCCAGTGGTACGCGCAGAACCACAAAGACGTCTTCGCGATTGCCGGTACCTTGCTGATTGTCTACGCGTGGCTTCAACCACTCGCCGCGACGAAGCTCATGAGAATCGGGGGAGCGGTCCGGATCGCATTGATAGCTACCCTCGGGGCCGCGCTGATTGTTTCTGTACGAGCCTATCTGCTGCAACTGATTCTTGTCGGAATGCTTGCAGGAGTTTTCGTCTTTGTTGCGGGCACGATACTGCGTGGTCGCCGCACTCGACCGAAATCCGGGGCATTGTTGTCGATCCTGCCCATCGGTATCGTACTTCTGTCAATACTGATTGCGCCACACAATGCAGACGTAGAGCGCATAACCAGCCAGGACAATGTTGCGACGGCTGGCAAACCCGTATGGACATGGAATCGAAGCGACGCTCTGCCGGAAGGAATCGACAAACTCCTGATGCAGATCTCAGCGATACGAGCTCACTTCGCGGGTGCCGGACAACTGGCCGGATCGCTGGTGGATGGGAGTCGGCTCCCCAGCGATGCGATGAGTGCACTTGCCTACGCGCCCCGTGCACTCGCGATTGGTCTGTTCGCTCCATTCCCCAACACGTGGAAAGAGCGGCCGTCCATTGTGCGGCTGATTGGCGCGTCCGAAACGCTTGTTTGGTACCTGCTCGCGCCGGGAGTCGCTCTCTTTGCGATCTATCGTCCCAGTCGCCTTTTATTCGCCGGACTCGCGTTTGCTGCCACTGTTCTCGCAATAATGAGCTTTGGTCAACCTGTCGTCGGAACGCTCTACAGACTGCGCTTCGGCGTCTGGATGTTTGTTGCGCTCATAGC
The DNA here is from genome assembly GCA_038324085.1 of Burkholderiales bacterium. Classification (GTDB taxonomy): domain Bacteria; phylum Pseudomonadota; class Gammaproteobacteria; order Burkholderiales. The sequence continues at coordinate 1,771 of JBBQHP010000027.1, read as the reverse complement.
AGCGATTGGATGGAGCCATGTGTTGCTTACCGTCCTGAAGGCTTCCGAATCAAGACAAGAACCATCGAGAATGGCGGGGATAGGAACAACCACGTTCAGCGATCCGGGAGGCATCACGGGCATCGCTGCTTCTGGCGCAATAGTCACCATGATCTGGCTTCTTACAGTCCTTGGATTCTTGTTCCGGGACCTGATCTTGGTCAACGCTCAGGGCTTGGGTGGAGAAATTGGTGCCGTTTTCTCGGCGTTCATGATTCCGATGTTCTTTTTCACCTTCATGTCGGCACCCTTGGCCGAAGCAATGACGAGGCATTTCCTGGAGTTGAGCGAAACGGAGAAGCGACGCCTCGTCCAGACGCTTCTTGGGTACGCGACTGTGGCGTTAGTGACTGTGGGGATCATCATTTTCATTTGGGCTGACGCCTGCATTTCAGTCGTAATCTCAAACGCCGATGCCGCGATGGTCAAGCGGTCGGCGACCATGCTTCGCTGGTGCACGCCGTTCCTGATGTTTTCTGCATGGACGGTGATAGGGGGAGTAGTCCTCAACGTGAACCACCGCGCGCGCGACGTAGCACTTGCCCAGTTGACGGTGCCGGTCATCGCCGTTACGACTATCTTGTTGTTTGAACATGAGCTTGGCGTCTATTCCGCGATACTCGGGATGTTGATTGGCATGGCGGTCAACACGGCCATAGTGGCTTACTGCTCGCGCTCCCTGGGATTGCCGCTCGTGCCTTCGTTAGCACGAAGAGCCGAGCCGGTCCGCAAAGTACTCGCGAACTTCCTTCCGCTGGCGATCGCAGCCCTGTTCACGGGGGCGAGCGTTCCCTTGAACTACAGTTTTGCCGGCACCGTCAACATCGAAGCGCTCTCGAGCTGGGCGCTGGCGAACAAGTTTGTGCAGGTCGTCACGACGACTGCGGGCTTCGCAATCGGCGCAGTCGTACTGCCGCACCTTGGCCGACTGGTGGTTCAGCGCCGAGTGACACAACTCGAGAACGACACCTACTTCCTGCTGGTCGCGGGCTCCTGGATCGCTGGCGTCTGCGCGTTGATCGTGCACGTATTGTCTGAACCCCTGGTCGTAACCCTGATTGCTGGCGACAAGGTCACGTACAGTCAGGCACAGGAACTCAGCTCAGTCTTGCGCATCGGCTCGCTGCAACTGCCGTTTGTTGTTTCGGCCGCGCTCTCTCTGCGATTGGCTGCGGTCTCCGGATCCTCGTGGCGCGTGGTGATCGCGACGGCTCTCGGATTCGCGACAAATCTCCTTGGAGACTCGCTCCTCACTCCGGCGATGGGAGTCTTGGGCATTGCCATGGCTTCCACTGCCGGCGCAGGGGTCTCCGCCACAACAATGCTGCTGTGCACTCGAAGCCGTTCGCAGCTCTCGCTAATCGCTATCTTCGTCCTGATCGGAACTTGGGGAGTGTTCGTCGCGCTGAGCGTGGCGTTCAATGTCGGAAGTGCATCCGTCACGGTGATCGCCCTTATGGCATTGGGCTTGTTGAGTTGGATGCAATGGGTCAGCATTTCCCGACGAGGCGGCAAGATTGGGTCAACACGCCTGGAGGAATCGTGAGGGAACAGCATGAATCTCCTAAGGCCGGGATATTGGATTGGTGGGCTAACAGGCTGTTGAAATTCTCATGGTTATCCGGACACTTTTCACACGAACTGTGGTCGATGTGGATGTCATGAACTTGCCCGTGAGGTGATGGCGATGCGCGGAGCCGATGCGATGCAGGAGAGCCTGTTCACGGTGGCA
>JBBQHP010000026.1:0-67831 GCA_038324085.1 Burkholderiales bacterium | reverse complement strand
TCGATCCCCGCCCCTGCGGGGCGGGGCCCCTCGCCGGGTGGCTCGCGCTAGCGCTGTTGCGGCGCGCCGGGCCCGGGCTCGGCGCGCCGCCGGAACACGCGCTCAGATGATGCGTTCGAGTTCCGCGAGGATATCCCTCAGGTGCGCCTTGGTTTCCGCGTCCTGCACCGAATCCAGCTTCTTCTGGATCTTCGCGCCCAGGTAGTTCACGCCCACGCGCAGCGCGGCGCGGAACTCGCTCGCGGCCCCCGCGATCACGGCGTAGCTGTGTGCGGTCTCCGCCAGGCTCGAATTGAACTGCGCGATCGAAGCCGCATTCTTCCTGCGATCGCGGCGCAGGCTGCCGCGATCGCGGTCCTCTTCGATGGCGCTCGATGAATCATCGTGCGCATCCCGGAATTCGCCGTTGACGACCTTCAGGCGCAGGACGTAGTTGCGCTGCACCGTGCGTCGATACAGATCGATCCTGGGCGAGGGCGAGTCGAGTTCGCGAAACAACCCGTCATCCAGATCCTTGAGCAGGTCGATCCCCACGTAGCTCGGACGGTCCGGCCAGTAGGTGCGTGCCTCGGCCATGCGTTGAAACACGCCGGTGCGCAGCAACCTGGACAAGAGCTGGATGTTCGAACCCTGCAACGGATCCTGGGTGCGCGTGGGTGCGATGCGAAACACCAGGTCCCGGTCGAGCAGGGCGGTGGGCGTGTTGAAAGCGTTGTCGAGCAGGAACTTCACCGCCTCGCGCTGCCGCTCCGGAGGCACCGGCATGAACGGGGCCTTGCCTCGCCCCGCCTGGTAGCGGACCTCGTCCACGCCTCCCACCAGCTTCGCGACGGCGCCCAGCTCGTTGTCGCGCTTCTTCACCAGCGCTTCGTACAATTCGCCGAGCCGCGCATAGTCGCCCCCGAGCTTCTCGGTCGCCGGTACCAGGAGGCGCGCCACACGATCGATGTTCTTCAGTCCGAGTGCCGTCGCCGCCAGCGGATCCGAACCCAGCACCTGCGTATTGACGTCCGGGTCGTACTCGGCCGCGACGTCCTCGCCACCGAAGCGCAACGTCGGCTCGTCGATCTGGCGCGATGCCGATTTGTCCAGCGCCGCCCATTCCTCATCGGTGCACATCTCGGTTCCGATCGGTGAATACCCCCATTGGATCGCGAAATAATCGTATGGGCCGAAGCGCGGAAACAGGCCGGCGTTGTCCCCCGGCTGGGCGACGTAGTTGAAGCGTGCGTACGACATGATCGAAGCCGACGTGCCCCAGCGTCGGGTCCATGCCGGGTCGCGCAACTGGGCGACGGTGTAGGCGCTGGAAGCCTTGAAGTTGTGGCGCAGGCCGAGCGCGTGACCGACTTCGTGGCTTGCCACGTAGCGCAGCAGTTCACCCATCAGGTCGTCGGGCAGGGGCAGCTTCTGGGCGCGCGGATCGAGCGCGCCGACCTGGGTGATGTACCAGGTCTCGAGCAGCTTCAGGATGTCGTGCCAGAAGATGATGTGCGAGGCCATCACCTCGCCGCTGCGGGGGTCGACCACGGCCGGACCGGAAGCATTCTGGCGGCCGCTCGGCGTCCAGCGGATCACGTTGAAGCGCAGATCTTCCGGATCCCACGAAGGATCCTCCTCGTCGCCGGGCGCATCGCGCACCACCAGCGCATTCCTGAAGCCGGCTTTTTCGAATACGCCGTTCCAATCCTCCACGGCGCGCTTGAGATAGGGCGTCCACTGCGACGGGACTTCACGGCTGATGTAGAAGACGATCGGCTGTTTCGGCTCGGATACTGCCGCCGTCGGGTCCTTCTTCTCGAGCCGATAGCGCTGAATGAAGGCCCGCTTCACGCCGCCGTGTTCGCCGGTGCCGTAGTCGAGAAAGCGCACCGGAAAGTAACCGACACGTTCGTCCCAGTACCGGGGACGCATGGGCTTCTCGGGCAGCAGGAGGATGTTGGTGTGGAACATGAATCCCAGGTCGTGGGCGTCCTCGGGATTACGCTGGCGTTCCGCCTGGTCCGGTACCCAGGTCTGGTAGAAGCGCACGCTCACGTTCCTCGGAAAGGCCTTGACCCGCGCAATGTAGGAGCGCTTCGGATCGACCGTGGCGACGCGGAACTGGGAACGGTATTCCTGGCCGAATCCGTCCGGCACCTCCGTCACGAACAGGCCGGTCATCTCGATCACCGGCGAACCGTCATCACCCTCGTACTTGACGTCGAAGGTCTTGATGACCGTGCCGAGCTGGGCGGCCTCGACGCCGCGCTGAAGGTTGGGCGCCATGGGCGCCCAGATGTCGTACTGGACTTTCTCGAGGAAGACGCGGTTGCCGCGACGCACGAAGCGGAGCAGTCCGTTGTAGACGACCTCGCCGGGAGCCGCATCCTCGGTATTGACCGACACGGCGGCGAACTCGGTGGTGACGAGCAGATCCTTGTTCAGGATCGCTTTCGGAAGCTCGAAGAACACCTGATCGCAGACCACGTGGATCTTGAACAGGCCCGTGAGCGTTTCAACCTTGCGCTTCATCATCGGCGCGCACGTAGCGACGTCGCTCGCGTTCATGGCTTCCGCGGTGGGAGCGAACGCGACGATCGCAAGCAGCATCAACAAGCAACGAATGACCATGACCAATTCCCCCGTCGATCAGCAGCGGCCGGGCCCGACTGCAAACGCCACCGGACGCGCCGCAAAGCACAATTGAAAACGGGGCGACGAACGCCCCGTTCTCGCAGCCCTGAGGGGCTGTTACTTGGCCGCTGCGGCTGCCTGATCCGCCTCGCGTCCGAATTCGCTCTTCTTGCCGGCCTTGACGTCGTCGCCTTCGGCTTCGCGCCCGTGGGCCTTCTTCTTGCCGACCTTGACCGCATCGCCTTCGGCTTCACGCCCGAAGTCCTTCTTCTTGCCGACCTTGACTGCATCGCCGTCGGCTTCGCGGCCGAAGTCCTTCTTCTTGCCGACCTTGACTGCGTCGCCGTCGGCTTCGCGGCCGAAGTCGCTCTTCTTGCCGATCTTGACGGCGTCGCCATCGGCTTCGCGGCCGAAGTCGTTTTTCTTGCCGACTTTGACGGCATCGCCATCGGCGCCGAAGCTGGAGGCTGCTCCGAGTGCCAAGGCGGAGGCCACCAGTACACTGGTGATGAGACGGTTACGCATTGAAGTTCTCCAAAGTTGATCGGGATATGGAAATGCAGCACGCTTGGTGTGGCATCTGCGCACGCGATGGTACGCTGAGACCTGCCATTTTGGATGCAAAGCAGAAGGCACGATGTCGCCAGGGTCAATGGGACGCGCGGTTCCGGACGGTCCCCTTGGTCCTTGCAGTTCGCCGTCCCGTACGGCCGGTTGAAAACCTTGCAATTCGACAGTTTCGGCCCTTGCAAGGTCGGGCCCTGCCAATCTGCGGGACGCCGGAATCGTAGATCTGGGCGGGAGGCGCAGTCTTGCACAATCATGCGGCGTGGAAGCGTATTCCGGCGACGGGCGCAAGACGGCCGGTACGGCGCCGATGGAGGCATGGTTGCGCAACGACCCGTCGGGCGCATTGCCGATCCGGCATCATTGCTGATTTTCTTCGAGGGTAAAGAGCATGAGAACTTGCGTGATCGGAGCCGGGGCCATGGGTGGCGTCTATGGCGGGTTGCTGGAGCGTGCGGGATTCGACGTGACCCTGATCGACGTCCGTGCCGATCACGTAGCAACGATCGAGCGTGACGGACTCAGGGTCGAAGGCGTGCGCGGCGATCACGTGATCCCGATTGCAGTCACGACCGATGCGGCCGGTCTGGCGCCCTTCGATCTCGCCATCGTGTTCACCGATGCGAATTCCACCCCCGCAGCGGCGCAGGCGGCCGCGCGCATCCTGAAGCCGGAAGGCTTCGCCATGACCTTGCAGAACGGTATCGGCAATGTCGAAGCGCTGGTGGCGGAACTGGGCCGGGCGCGAGTGGTGGCCGGGGTCAGCATGAACAGCGCCGCCGGACCTGCTCTGGGCCGTTCGGCCTATACGAATTCGGGGCCAACCTCGATCGGCGAACTGGACGGTCGCGACACTCCGCGCATCCGCGAAGTCGCACGCATGCTGAACCTGGCCGGTATCGAGACCGAGATCGTGGACGATCCGATGAGCTACGTCTGGAGCAAGTTCGTACTGAACTGCGGCATCAATGCGCTGACAGCCGTCACGGGCCTGCGCAGCGGCGAGATGGCGCGCACGCCGGAAGTGGATGCCCTGCAGGATCGCGTGATCGACGAGATCCTCCAGGTGATCGAGGCCAAGGGCGTCAAACTGGCCGAGGCCGACCTCCGCAAGAAGATCAAGGGCCACTGCCGGCTGCGCTACAACAAGCCCTCGATGATGCAGCACGTCGAGCAGGGTCGCCGAACCGAGATCGATGCGATCAACGGGGCGCTGGTGCGTGAGGCCCGCGCGCTCGGTCTGGCCGTGCCGTACAACGAAACGATAGTCGCCGTGGTGAAGGGTCTGGAGAAAAGTCGTCGGCAGGCGCTGCACGAGCCGCCGATCGACTACAAACAGCGCGAAGCGGAGGCCGAAGCCGAAGCCGAAGCCCGCAAGGCCTAGCAGCACGCGTCGAGCCGGCGCGTATGCTCCAGGGGCGGCGCAATCCTGGCGACGAATGCCGGGCAGGGGAGCGCCGGCTTGCGCGAACCCCTGCCCGGCCGTCGCCCGTCGAGGCTAGCCGTCGCTGCCCACGAAGATGCCCTTCTTCACGATCGCGTGCACGCCCCAGTTGCCGTCCACCACCTGGGTGACGCCGAAGTCCACTGCGATCGACATCAGCGAGACCGCCTCGTCCTCGGTCAATCCCTGCGTGGTCATGAGGAAATGGCGCATCTTGCGGAAGGCATCCTTCATCGCGAGGTCGATGGAAGACTTGCCGTAGATCTCGGACTGCGCCTTGGTGCCGAGATCGGCAAGATAGTTGGGGAAGCTGAAACCGTGGACCAGGTAGTCCGTCTGGGTTTCGAGCAACGGAAACTCGAGCTGCTCGAGCGCAGTCCCCGCGAGCGAAGCCTTCTTGTGCAGGATGAGCTGGAAGGTTCCGGTGAGGGAGCATTCGATGGCCGTGCCGCACAGTTCCGAGTCGCCCTGCGACGCGTGGGGATCGCCCACCGACAGCAGCGCACCCGGCACGGATACGGGGTAGAACAGCGTCGCCCCCTTGCCGATGCGCCAATTGTCGATATTGCCGCCGGTATAGCTCGGCGGGATCGAATCCACCATGTCGGCTTCCTTCGGCGCCAGGCCCATGGTGCCGAAATGCGGCCGGATCGGCACGCGCACGTTCTTGAGTACGCCCCAGTTCTCCTTGATCGTACTGTGATCCACCGGCACACCCGGATAGTCGATGATCTTGTGCACGACGCCGAAGGGATCGGTCTGGGGCGTCCAGCGGAAGTTGTAGAGCGCCTTCGCCCAGTCGCGCTCGCCGGTCGCGTCGATCTCGTAGATCGTGATGACTTCGCGCTTCTTCGGCTCCTCGATCAGCTCGTTGTAGTGGTATCCCCACCAGGCGGCGGCGTTGCTGCCGAAGCTCTTGCCCTTGAACTCGGCGTTCCCGCTCGGTCGCGGCGACACGTCGAGAATGCGCACCTCGAGGATGTCGCCTTCCTCGGCGCCCGCCACGGCCACCGGGCCCGTGCAGATGTGCACGCCCAGGCCCTCGCCCGCGCCGCGTCCGAACAGCGATGCGTCCATCGGCCCGGCGCCGCGCCGGTTCACGCCTTTGCGGGTCTTGTCCCAGAAATAGACGCTCTCCGCGCCCGGATCGCCCTGGACCATGCGCGCAGCGTCGTCATTGGCGTGGTGCGTGAGGGTCTCGATCGTGACGAAGTCGCCGGACTGCACCTCGACCAGAGGTTTCAGCAGCTTGCTGAAGTAGCCCCAGTGCACGGTCTCGGCGGTGGCTGGAATCGAATAATGCGAGATGGAGCTTCTGGTCATCCCGGTCTGAGCGCGCGCAAGCGATGACACGCCCATGCCACCCAGCGCGGCGGCCGCGGCGCCGCTCGCCAGGGTCCCTTGCAGGAAGCTTCGGCGCGAAGAGTCCGCGGGTTTCGGCATGTCGAGGGTGGACGTGTCCACGGCGACGTCGTGCTGGTGGTTCGGATCGCTGCAACAGCCGTTGTGGTGCTCGCTCATGGTTTTCCTCTCGGGGATTTGTAGGCGATGCAATGCATCGGGGACGCGGTCTCCCGGGTGGCTCGGTTTGCAAGTCGGGGGCCATGCGTCATGCAGGCCCGTCCAGCGCACAAGTCGCTGACGATTCAGTCGGTTGATGAACTGCCCGACTGCCCGCGGCCCGAGCGGGCGCACCGACGCGGTGCGATCAACCGTTTCGAGGCTTCACGAAAGCGCGCCCGGGCTCGTCCGTATGCAGCAACGACGCGACGGCGTGCGGTGTGGGCAAGGGCGCCACGGCACCGTAGCCGGTGCACGTGAGCGCCGCTGCGGCATTCGCGTAGCGCACGGCCTGCCAGAAGTCGTCGCCGAGGCTCATGCGCGCGAGCAGGCTGCCCGCGAAACAATCGCCGGCGCCGGTCGCGTCGACGCACTCGATGCGATGCCCGGGGACGTGCTCGCGGCGCTCACCGTCGGAGGCGATCACGCCGCCCGGTCCCAGTTTCAGGGCGACGTGCCGCGCGCCGAGTCGATGCGCCCAGTCGACGATGGCCTCCGGATCGTCAAGCCCCGACAGCACGCACGCGTCGTCGAGGCTGGGAAGGAAATAGTCGGCGAGCGCGACGGTGGTGGTGATGACGGCCCGGGCACGCGCCAGCGGCCAGAGCTTCAACCTCAGGTTGGAGTCGTATGCGAACCGGGCGCCCGATGCGCGGGCCGAATCGATGGCCGCAAAAGCGGCGTCGCAGGCGCTGGTGCTGATGCCCTGGGTGATGCCCGAGGTGTGCAGAAAACGTGCGGTGCGGATCACTTCGAGCGGCAGGTTCCCCGGTGCCAGCCGGCTCGCGGCGGACCCGGCCCGGCGGTAGCTGAAAGCGTGGCCTTCGGGTCCATGCGTGACGAAGTAGACCGCCGTAGGTGCTTCCGGATCGAGGCTCACGCCCGCGCTATCGAGCTGTTCCGTCTTCCACAGTTCGAGCAGCAATTGCCCGAACTCGTCGTCCCCCAGGCGCGTGACGTAGCCGGCACGGGCGCCTTGCCGCACGGCCGCGATCATCGCGTTCATGGTGTCGCCCCCAAACCCCTGCAGATAGCGCTGCGGATCCCCGGGTACCTGATTGAACTCGATCATCGGCTCGCCGACCGAGACTACATCGAGTCCGGCCGCGGTCATGCCTGGTGCTTTCCGAGGAAGCGCAGGGCATGTGCCACCACTTGCGCCGTGTCGCCCGCGTCGAGCGCGGACAGATCGACGATGTTGTTGCCGACACCGACCACGACGGCGCCGGCGCGCCGATAGGCATCGATATTGTCGAGCGCGACGCCCCCGGTCGGGCACAGCGGGATCTCCGGAAACACCGCATGCAGCGCGGCCAGATGCGAAGGACCACCCGTGGCGGCCGGAAAAACCTTCACGATGTCGGAGCCGTCGCGCCATGCGGCGAGCACCTCCGCAGGTGTGAATCCGCCCATCAGACAGGCACGTCCGGCGGCGTGCGCCAGCGCGGCCATCCCGGGCACGAGACAGGGCGAAACCAGATAGTCCGCGCCCGCGTCAACGCAGGCGCGCGCCGTGTCCGGATCGAGGACGGTGCCGGCGCCAACCAGGAAGCCCGGGGTCATGCGCTCCCGCAGGCGCCGGATGAGCCCGACCGCATCGGGTGTGGTGAGCGTGAGTTCGACCGTGCCGAAGCCGGCTTCGACGAGACACTCGATCGCTCGCTCGGCCAGCGCGGCGGACGTCAGACGCAGCACCGGGATCACCTGCACGGCGCGCAGGCGTTCTGCAATGGAATTTGCCGAGTCACGGGACATGCGCGAATTGTCCGTGGCCGCCTCAGCCTGGCGCAAGCGCTATGAGAAAGAAGGCGGTACGCGATTGGAGACCCGAGTACGTACCGCCCCATGAAGCTGCCGCAGGGGGAGGTGGCGAAACACAGAGCTGGAAACGCACTCGCGGCGCGCAGCTGGGCACCTTGCTGATGCCCATTGCATGTCACGAAGCGGCGTCGATCCCGAATGTGCACCGCGCGGCCTTACCGATCGATTACCGATTCGTTGTTTGCCTTCGGCAGCGGACGAATTTCGAGCCCTCTTCTGCTAGACTTGCTGCGACGCAACAATCGAGGAGCAGGCATGTTGACGGGCAGATCGGCGATCGTGACGGGCAGCACCAGCGGTATCGGATTGGGCATCGCCCAGGCGCTCGCCGCGGAAGGGGTGAACGTGATGTTGAACGGCTTCGGGAACGTGCCGGAGATCAAGAAGCTGGCAACCCAGATGCAAGCGGATCACGGTGTGAAAGTAATCTACTCCGGCGCCGACATGAGCCGCCCTGCGGAAATCCACAACATGGTGGCGGAGGCCGCGAGCCAGATGGGCAAGGTGGACATCCTGGTCAACAATGCCGGCATCCAGTACGTGGCGCCCGTGGACGAATTCCCTGCCGACAAGTGGGACCAGATCATCGCGATCAACCTGTCGTCGTCGTTCCATACCATTCGCGCCGCGCTGCCGCACATGAAGAAGCACGGCTGGGGGCGCATCGTGAACATCGCCTCGGCCCATGGCCTGGTGGCCTCGCCCTTCAAGTCCGCATACATAGCCGCCAAGCATGGGGTTGTCGGACTGACCAAGACCGTGGCACTGGAGACCGCCCAGCTGGCGATTACCTGCAACGCGATCTGTCCCGGCTACGTCATGACGCCACTGGTCGAGAAGCAGATCGTCGAGCAGGCCAAGGCGCACGGTATCCCGCGCGAAGAAGTGATCGGCAAGGTGATGCTCGAGCGCCAGCCGACCAAGCGATTCGTCGGCATCGACGAAGTGGCGGCGTTGGCGCTGTTCCTTTGCACCGACGGCGCCGCCAGCATCACCGGCACGGCCATACCGGTCGACGGTGGCTGGGTCGCACAATAGGCAATCGGTCCGCGGTCCCCGTCCGCGCCGGAGTGCAGGGCGGATTCCGAAGCTCGCACTACCCGCGTCGACGAGCTCGCTTGCAGGACGCCTCTTCGATCAGGACTTCGCGGCGAGCAGGGTGCCAGGTTCGCGCATCGCCAGCGACCGACGCAAGTGGGTCGTGACGCTGTCGCATCGACGCGATCGGCTGCCCGGCGCTTCACGGGATGGTCGCCGGTCCCGCGCGGTACGAGGCCGCGAGAGAACGCGTGCCCCGGGAGCGGGCTCTTTGCCGCTGCCCGGTGCTAGCTCCCGCGCAAGGCAGCCACCAGCTCGGTCGCTTCCCGATGTTCCTGCGCATGCTCTGCAACGCGTTCCAGCACGTGCCGGGTCATGCCCAGGGCGAGCTCATGTTCACCGATGAACACGATGCCCGCCTTCTCCGTGCGCAGCAAAGCGGCTTCTTCATCGCTGTGCGTGCGCACGACGGTCTCGATGTCGGGCTTCAGCGTGCGCGCGATCTCTATCATCTTGCGCGCCCGGAAGGTATCTGGCGTGGCGATGACCAGGATGCTCGCGCGGTGGACGTGCGCCTGGATCAGAACCGCGGGTTCGGATGCGTCGCCCGAGACTGCCGGAATGCCGCGCGTGCGCAGATGTTCGACCACTTCGCGATTCTGATCTGCGACGACGATCGGAATTCCGCGAGTGGCCAGCGCTTCGCCGATACGTCGGCCCACCCGACCGTAGCCTACGATCAGGACGTGACCCGTGATCTTGCTCTGGTCCACGGTCATCGGCAGTTCCGCGAGCGGATCATCCGAGCGCTCCATGGCACGTGCGAGCTTGGAGCGGGAGCGGATCCACCGTTGCAGCGGATCGACCGCCTTGAACAGCAACGGATTGATCGCGATGGAGATGATCGCGCCGGCCAGGATCAGGCTCTGGCCTTCGTGTGGCAGAAGCTTCAGCGACACGCCCAGGCCGGCGAGGATGAACGAGAACTCGCCGATCTGCGCGAGACTCGCCGATACGGTAAGCGCCGTGTTGAGCGGGTAGCGGAACGCCAGCACGATCAGGAACGCCGCGAGCGTCTTGCCGAGCACGATGATCGCGACCACTTCCAGGACCCTCAGCGGCTCCTGGATCAGCATCGTCGGGTCGAACAACATGCCGACCGAGACGAAGAACAGCACCGAGAACGCGTCGCGCAGCGGCAGCGACTCGTCGGCGGCGCGCCGGCTCAACGATGATTCGCGCATGACCATCCCGGCGAAGAAAGCCCCGAGCGCAAATGACACGCCGAACAGCTTGCCCGATCCGAAGGCGATGCCCACCGCGGCGGAGACCACGCAGAGCGTGAACAGCTCGCGCGATCCGGTGCGTGCAACCTGCCAGAGGATCCAGGGAAACACGCGCCGGCCGACCACGAGCATGAGCGCGACGAAGGCCGCGACCTGACCCAGGGTGAGCACGAGGGTCATGAGGAGGCTCTTTTCCTCAGCGCCTTCCGCGATCGCACCGGCATCGCCACCGAGCCATCCCGCGAGCGGCGGCAGGAGCACGAGTACCAGCACCATTGCGAGATCCTCGACCACGAGCCAGCCCACTGCGATCTGTCCGTTGATGGTCTCGAGCACGCCACGAGCCTCGAGTGCACGCAGCAGGACCACGGTACTTGCCACCGACAGCGCCAGGCCGAACACGACGCTCGCGCCGATGCCCCAGCCCCAGAAATGCGCCACGGCACCGCCGAGCGCGGTTGCGACTGCGATCTGCACGATCGCTCCCGGGAGCGCAATCTTGCGGACAGATAGCAGATCGTCGAGGGAGAAATGCAGACCCACCCCGAACATCAGGAGCATGACGCCGATCTCGGCGAGCTGCGTCGACAGTTCCATGTCGGCGACGAATCCGGGTGTGGCAGGGCCGATGAGAATGCCTGCCACGAGGTAGCCGACCAGTGCCGGGAGTTTGAGACGTACGGCAATGAAGCCCAGGATCAGCGCCAGTCCGAGGGCAGCGGCGATCGTGGAGATGAGAGTGATGTCGTGTGTCACGCGCCTGGCCCTCGTTCATGCATCTTGGAATAGCCTGCCTCGCCCCGTGCATCCCCGGAGGCGCCAGGGGAGCGACTCGAACGAACACGACCAACTGCCGGACAAGTTCGCAAACATGGCGATAGCGATGCAGCGTCGCTCGGTGCGGTCGGGTCGCGCCTGCATCGATCCCGGCCGATTGCCGTTTGTGCAAGCGGTCGGCTTCGAATCACCCGGTGTTCACCGGATTGCCCAACCGCCGCAGACGGGAAAGGTCTGGCCGACAAAACAATCGGCCGCCTCGCTGCACAAGTAGGCAGCAAACATCGCGTCCTCTCGAGCCGAAACCAGTCGCCCGAGCGGAACCTCGCGCTTCAGTCGCTCCTGGAAAGCCGGTTTCGCTTGGAGTTCCGGCGGGAAGTAGGTCGGATTCTCGACGAAGTTCTGCGCGATCGCATTGACCCTGAGCCCCAGCGGGGCGAGCTCGACACCGACCGCCTGCACCCACGCGAGCTGCGCGCCGCGCGCCGCGCTGTACGACGACGTGCGCTTCATGCCGCGCAAGGCCGAAGCGCTGCCCATCACGAGGAAGCGGCCCCGACCCCGTTCCCGCATCTGCGGCAGCACGGCCTTCAGCAGACGCGGCAGGGGATCCACCATGTGCGCGAAGACGTGCCGCCATTCCGCTTCGGTCACCTCGTCCGCCGGTGTGGACGGGGCAGGCACGGCGAGATTCACGACGATCGAATCGAGCGTCCCGGCCGAAGCCACCAGAGCGGCGGCGGCTCCGGGCGACTCCAGCGTCCGCGTGTCGGCCACCACGTCAGCCCCGCATTCCGTCAGGATGGCGTGCAGCGCGGGCCCCATGAACTGGTCGGCCTGGGTAAGCAGAACGCGCTGGCGGGAAAGGTCGATGGGTGCCATCTCGATTCGGTACGCGGGAATGGGTCGGCCGGGTGCAGGGTCGTGGCGGCTCAGTCTATCCGCCTTCCGCTGCCGGGTTCGGGCTCGCTTGCATTCCCTGTCGCGGCGGCGATGGCGATTGCCATGCCCGAGGGAGCTTTGCGCGGTTGCGCTCCGCCCACGGCGACGAGGCTGTGCTCGGACGCACCCTCCATGCGCCCGGGACCGAGCGCGACAGCCGCGGGCCCACCGTGCGGACGTGTGGTGTTACCGGAATGCGAGCCTCTGCTCCGACGCGATGTCGCGCGTGGACCATACGACGGCGCCGGAACTATGCCAGCGAGCCGGTGCCAGCCCGACCGCGGCGTCTGGACCCTTGTCGCACCCGGGCCACGGCGCCCAGCACCCCCGCTCCGCCGAGCAGCAGCACCCACGACGACGGTTCCGGCACGGGCCGCACGCCGTCGTATTCGATGCGCAGCGAGTCGATGCCCCAGCCCTCGTCGTCGCCGCCCTGCCAGCCGGCGCCCCTCGCCTGGATCGCGAGCGTGAGCGTGGAAGCGGTGTGCGCGAACGTCAGAAAGGGCGCCGTGGACATGTCGACCAGCGTATCGGAGTAGTAGGGGTTGCCGTTCGCCTGCACTCCTAGCGCCGTGACGGTTCCACCGCCGAAATCCTCGACCGTGCCGAGGGCGTTGTGGGCGGTGAGCGTCGCCACCCTGTTGCCGTCGATGAACAGATCGAGCAAGTCGGGGGTGCAGCAGCTGCCGTCCGTGCTGTCCCAGCTTTCCAGGAATCCGAGGATGAAGCCCACGGACACCTGGGTGTGGGGCGCCAGGTTCGACAGCGAGAGGACCGACATGGCCGCGGGATCGCCCGCCGAGCGGTTGGCGAAATAATTGCCGGTCCAGTCACCGAAGCTCAGCGCTGCTTCGAGGGCGCCATTGTCGAGAGAGGTGACGCCGACGCCTGCATCCACGGACAGATGACCGTCGAAGTCGTTGGCGAACAGCACTGCGGCGGAAGCCGGGGTGGCGAAGGCTGTAGCCAGAATGGCCGCGAGAAAGAAGCGTTTCATGATCAGGGCTCCAACTTGTCTAAGGGGTCGTCACCGGGCGTAGTGGCATTCTGCACCATGCGTTCGCGCCGACAAACTGGCGGCTAGTTCGCCAGCGCGCTCAGCACCTGTTTCGCCAGGCTGGCGCCGGTGCTGCGGTTCCAGGTCTCGTTGACGGTGAGCGTGAACCGTGCCGCGCCTTGCTCCCGGGTCGGCGCGGGCAGGTCGATGCCTCGCGCTCGCAATCGCTCCGGCAGTGCGGCGGCGTGCGGGTCCGCGACGATCATGCTGAAGACATTCGTCCCGTTGGTCACGCGCTCGATCCGGATCGGACCGCCGGAAACGGCGCGGGTGAACTGCTCGAAGACGGCCATCGCCGACGCGAAGCGCTCGACGAATCCCTCGGCGTAGTGGCGCGCGAGGAGAGCGAACGGCCAGGCGTTGTACAACGCCCCGCCGAACATGCGGCGCGCGTCCACCAGGCTGTCCAGCGTCGCGGCGGGTCCCGCCAGGATCGCTCCATTGATCGAGTTGAAGCATTTCCACAGCGAGACGTAGACCGTGTCGAAGGGCGCCGCGTAATCGTCCGGCGCGATGCCCGTGCAGGCCGAAGCGATGAACAGACGAGCGCCGTCCATGTGGAGGCCGATACCCAGGCGCCGCGCCTGCGCGCAGATCCGCAGCATCTCTGCCCGATCGAACAGTTCGCCGTGGCGCCGGCGGACGGGCGATTCGATCGAGATCGCACCCACCGGGGCGGCGACCCGGCCGGACGCGGTGCGGGCCAGCACGCGCTCCACCTCGCTCCAGGTGAATGTCGCCCGGTCCGGCGCGAGCGGCAACAAGGTGAGGCCGCTCAGGATCTGGCTCGAATCCCCCGTGTCGTTGTAGACGTGGCTGACGTCCTGGACCACGACCCGCCGGCGCTCGCGCGCAAGGGCACGCAGCGCGAGCTGATTCGCCAGCGTGCCGCTGGGCATGAACAACGCGCGTTCCTTGCCGAGCACGCGCGCGAAGTAGGCTTCCACCTCTGCCACGATGCCGCCGAGACCGTAGGTGTCCGGCGTCGTCCGATGCGCGGCACACAGGCGCGCGAGCTCCGTCGCCGCTTCCGTCGCGGTGAGCGACAGCCCATCCTGTTCGAGGCGGACGATGGCCGACGGGGAGGCCGGGCCTGCCTGGGTTGCGCTCATGCCGGTCAATGGTATGCCGAGGGCGCTTGCGGCGGCGAGCAGTTCGAGGAACTGGCGCCGCGCCCTGTCTTCCAGGCACCCATCCGGGCCGGCGCCCGATTTCCCGACGCCGCGAACACCAGCGCGAGGTCGCAGGGCCTTCGGTGTGTCACGCGACATCGACCCGGACCATCTTCAGACGACCGGAGGCGCCAGCCGCAATCGAGACGTCGACCTTTCTGCAGCGGAAATGTGCTGCGATCAACCCCAACAGCTCGGCGTTGGCCTTGCCGTCCACCGGCGGTGCTTTCAGGCTTGCGAGCCAGGTGCCGTCGCCCAGTTCCTCCAGACTGCTGGTCCTCGCATTGGGTTTCACCTTGACCCGGATGAGCTTCATGGCGCGAGCGGGGTGCGAGCCCACGGCGTGCGTCGTCCCGTCATTCAAGGAGCGCCGGCGCCGCGCGGTTGCTCCACCGTCCTCGGCCCCTTCAACTCGACCACATTGCCTTCCGGGTCCGTGACGTAGATCGACGGCCCGAGGCCCTCGGCACCGAAGCGGGGCTGCGCGTCTCCCGCAACGACGCCCGCAGCCGCCAGATCACGATGGATGGCTTCAGCGTCGAAAGGGTCTACCCGGACGCAGAAGTGATCCAGATTGCGAGCTTCGGCACCGGGTGCGGCGCCGCCCATCCGGCCGAGAGTGCCATCGACCGGAACGAGGTCGATCAGCGAGCGGCCGGCACGCAGTTGGACCAGGCCGAGCGCGTCATTGCGACGCTCGAGAGTGCAGCCGAGCACGTTCGAATAGAACGCGACCATCGCATCCAGATTCACGACACGCAGCACCACGTGATCGATCTCGCGAATGGTGATCATGGTGGCTCCCGTCGAACGATCCCGTCCCTGGCATCCCGCGCCCTGGACCTGTCAGCCCCCGAGCCGCCTGGCGATCCGTCGCCGCTGCGCACACAGTCCCGTCAGTCCCGCGCCCAGCAGCATCCACGCCGACGGTTCCGGAATTGGCGCCAGTCCGTACTGCAGATGGTCCACTTCCCAATCGGTGCTGTTCGTCGTGGTGATGCGCACGGCCGAGATTCCGCCCGGGTCGGTGGCGCCCAGAAAGCGATCCTCGGCCGTTGCGCCCGCGGCGGACCCGTCGCCGAAAGCAAACGGACCCATCACGCCGAGCGATGCGTTGGTCGCGTCGAAGGCTTCGAACGTCACCGGTCCGAAGCCGTTCGTGGGCGCGGCCACGCCCACGTCGGTCCAGACGATCCCGACGTGGGTCGGCAGCGCCCCAAGCACTCCAGCGTTGAAGGTGAAGGTCATACTCGATGCGGAACCGTTCGAGAACCACGAATGGCCGGCGGTGCCCGCACTGTCGATCGCGCCGTCGTCGCCGTCGACGGAATCGGTCAATGCGCCCGGGCCCAGGACGCCGCCGGCAGATGCGCTGACTCCGGGTGTGTTGAGCGCGCCGTCCTCGAAATCCTCCAGGTGGAACCAGCTGAACATGGGTTGGCCGTTGAAAGGACTGTCGGCAAAGCTCAGATAAGGCGTCGGGCCCAGATAGTCGGCCTGCGCAGCCGGGACGGCGGCCAGGGTGCCTGCGAGCAGGGCTGCGCCGACGCAGATCGATTTGGCTCTCATGAAAGTCTCCTGCACAAGTATCGGTTGAACGCAATCGTCAGTGGGGGGCTGGCCGCCTGCAGGCGGCTCGATGAGAGGGAACGCCCGAATCGGTCGCTACGCATCACCCGGGGGCGCGCGGCGCCGTGATGTTGGAGACACCGTTCGAATGCTACGCGGTCCGCGTGGCCGACGTCACGGCGCCGGATTCTTCGGGCGACGTGAGGGCAGTGCGATTGCCGGCAGGTCGACCGGCCCTAGACCTTGAACGCCCGCCGGATCTCCGGTTTCACCAGGTCGATGTACTCCCGATTCTTGCGCAGATGCGCGGCGATGAAGGGGCAGGCAGGGATCACGAATCGGCCCAGCTTGCGTGCATCGTCCAGCAAGGCCGAGGCCATGAAGCCACCGGCGCCCTTGCCTTCATGCCCGGGCAGCACTTCGGTATGCGTGAACATGATGCTGTCACTCAGCAGGTTGTATTCGGAATATCCGACCAGCCCGGCATCGTCGAACGCTTCGTAGCGATGCTGCTCTTCATTGTTCTTCAGGGTGAACGGGGCGATGGTGAGGTCCTCGACGGGTGGTCGACCTGCGACGCGCGAGGATAGCGCAGGCTTGAAACCGGCGTCGCGCCGGCACGCTCCATTCCCCGCAAGCCCTGCGTTCCCGCGCGGCGGGCCCGGCACTCTCGACGAAACGGTGAACGCTCAGCGGCGGGGAAATCGTGTCGGTTGCACCACCTGAGGGCGTCCCCAACCGAAACGGTGCGCGCTGTTCCGGGTGAACTGCGTTCCCCGATCTCAACTCCCTGAATTAGCAGCGCTCGCGGGCCGCGGGCGGGGGACTTGCCAATGGTCTGCATTTTGCGATTGCCCCGATGCCGGCAGGGCTCCATGTGCGGCGACACGGGATGCGGTTGCGCGGCGGACAACAGGGGAGACGGCGCATGACAACGGCAAAACCCTCGATCTGGGTGCCCGGAGACTGGAACGCGTTCTTCGGCTTCGGCACCAATATCCTCGTCAACCTGCTGGTGCTGACGGGCTTGCTGCGCTACGTGTTGCGGATGCCCGACGACATCGTCTTCGGCCGCATCCTGCCGGCGTGCGGCCTGATGCTATTCCTCAGCACCATGTACTACGCGAGACTCGCATACAACCTGAGCAGGTCGACCGGGCGAACCGACGTCTGCGCGTTGCCATCGGGCACCAGCGTGCCGCACATGTTCGTCGTGATCTTCGTGATCATGCTGCCGATCAGCCTGAAGTCCGGCGACCCCATCAAGGGCTGGGAAGCGGGTCTCGCCTGGGTGTTCATCCAGAGCTTCGTCCTCATGGTCGGTGGCTTCGTCGCGCCGTGGATACGCAAGATAACGCCGCGTGCCGCCCTGCTCGGCACGCTCGCGGGGGTGTCGATCGCTTTCATCTCCATGCGACCCGCGCTCGAGATGTACATGACACCCGTGATCGGCGTGGTCTGCTTCGCCATCATCATCGCGAGCTGGTTCGGCGGCGTGCGGTACTTCAAGGGCATCCCGGCCGGCCTGATCGCGATCGCGGTCGGCATGCTGATCGCATGGGGCTCCACCTTGCTCGGCTACAACTACGGCGGCATGAGCGTCGAGAAGCTGGCCGGCTCGTTCTCGAGCTTCGGTTTCTCGCTTCCCATTCCGGCGATCAACCACGTGTTTTCCGGCTTCGAGTTCCTTGGCGTGATCCTCGTCACCGCCATTCCGTTCGGCATCTACGATCTGGTCGAGGCCATCGACAATGTCGAGAGCGCATCCGCGGCCGGCGACAGTTTTCCCACTACGCGGGTACTGACTGCCGACGGCATCATCAGCCTGATCGGCTGCCTGATGGGCAATCCCTTCATCCTGGCGGTCTACATCGGACATCCAGGCTGGAAGTCGATCGGCGGGCGCATCGGCTATTCGGCGGCTACCGGGGTCATGGTGCTGCTGCTGTCCTGGCTGGGCATCGTCGCGGTGATGATGTCGCTCATTCCCGTGGTCGCCATCGCACCCATTCTGCTGTACATCGGCATGCTGATCGGTGCCCAGGCCTTTCAGGAAACACCCCGTACCCACGCCCCTGCCGTGATCCTCGCACTGGTGCCGCACGTCGCGGCCTGGGGCAAGCTGCAGATCGACAACGCGCTCGGCGCCGCCGGCACCAATGCCGCGGCGGTCGGCCTCGACAAGCTGGCGCAGGTGGGCATCCTCTATCACGGGCTCGAAGTGCTGGGCGGCGGTGCCATCCTGACCAGCCTGGTCCTGGGTTCGATCGCCGTGTTCCTGATCGAGCGCGAATTCGTCAAGGCATCTGCGTTCGCCCTCGTCGGTTCCGTCATGACCTTTCTCGGTTTCATGCACGGAGAGCACATCGGCGTGGCGCAGTCGCCGACCGTTGCATTGAGCTATCTCATGGTCGCGGTGGTGTTGTTCTCGTGCAAGTACGCCTCGGCCACACCCAAGGCCGTCGAACATCACGAACACGGAGGAGCCGTCGCGGCGCCGGCCGGGTGAGATCGCAACACGCCGATGAATCGCCCCGCGCGCCTGTGCCGTTGTTTGTCCGGCAGGCGCAGCGGGATGCGCCGGGAAGTGTGTCATCGGGATAGCGGTTCGTGGGCAATGCATGCGCGGCCCGTCGCAGGATGGGTCCTACGCGGAACCGGGATTGCGCTGACAGTCGGGTAGCCGGCTCCGGGTCCATCATGGGCCAATGCCAAACCGAACCGACACTCGCTTCGGAGCGTCTACCTGTGCGCCGTTTGCCGGCGTTCGCGGCGTAGCGGTCAGTGTGCCTGTGGCTCGCCGTACATCAGCGCCGTCGGCTGGTCGGGACAACTCCCGGGCACCGCTGCGTCCGGGTCACTGCAGCGATCCCGTTCACAAGCGCTCCGATGCAGGCGCGCCCGTGCAAGGCGCCTGCTGATGGCCGACGCCGGGGCCGAATCCCCCCACCTCAAGGCAGCGGAGCAGGTCCAGGCCGCGCAGCATTCCGCGCCCCCGGCGCTCGTGATCCACGAGGTCGTGCGCGAGGACGGCGAACAGGAACTCAAGAAACGGCCGAGCGCGGTTGCGTGGTCGGGGCTGGCGGCGGGCATGTCCATGGGCTTCTCGTTCCTGTGCCTCGCGATGATCACGAGCATGCTGCCGGAAACGCCATGGCGGCACCTGATTGCCTCAATCGGCTACACCGTGGGTTTCGTCATCACGATCCTCGGCCGGCAGGAACTGTTCACGGAAACCACGTTGACGGTGATGCTGCCGCTGCTCATGCGCCGCGATCGCAAGACGCTCCTGGCGGTGCTGCGATTCTGGGTGATCGTACTGGCGGCCAATCTCGCGGGCACGACGCTGTTCGCGCTGCTCCTGATGAAGGACGGATTGTTCGACGCTTCGGTTCGCTCAGCCCTGATCGGGATCGCCCGGGAGGCCGTCAGTGGCGAGTTCGGCATCACCATGCTCAAGGCCGTTCTGTCGGGGTGGTTGATCGCGCTGATGGCGTGGCTGCTGCCGAGCGCCCGATCGGCCAGGATCTTCGCGATCATGTTGCTGACCTATGTGGTCGCGTTGTGCGGGCTCCCGCACATCGTTGCCGGATCGGTCGAAGCCGCATTCGCGTTCATGACCGGCAGCGCCGATCTGCGCGACTGCCTCATCGGTTTCTTGCTGCCGACCTTGATCGGCAACACGATCGGCGGCGTCGCACTGGTCGCCCTGCTCAATCACGCGCCGTTGTCAGTGGAGTTGAAGGCGGATGCGACGCCTCCGGGGACACGGACGCGGGGACGGCGGGCGCCGACATCGGGCACGGCTGCGGACCGCTAGGACGTCGCCTGAATTCGAGTGACGCCCGATTCCGACGGCGTGTGAGCGGCCCCGGCGCTCAGATCGGTTCGAGTTTGCGGAAATCGTCGCTCGTCAGGACCAGCTGCCGGCTGAGCGGAACACCATGCGAGTACAGGTTCGCCTTGATGGCCAGTTCGAGTCCTTGCCGGTTGTGCCGGATGAAGTGATGGACGATGTCCTCGTCGACCCGCCCAGCGCCCACGAAACCGACGATGGTCTCCCAGTCGATCGAGGCCCGGACGATCTTTCCGTCCACTTCGACCAGCAGTTCCACCGGCATCGTCGGATGGATTCGGCTATCGGTACCGAGCAGTGAAACGTCCATGCGCAGTCTCCTTCCTTGTGATGTCCGGAACACCCGGCGTTCCCGGTCGAGACCACGCGTTCGAAAGTGCCCTGACATCGCTTACGACACGCCCTCGCAACGTGAGTTCAGTGGTCGCGCGGGCACGACGACGGCAACCGGGCTTCGCTGCATTCGCTCGCGCGCCGCTCGGCGGGCTCCCGGTCGTGGTGGGTCAGATCGATTGCAGGTAGAACAGCAGCATCTCCCGGTCATGTTTCGGCATGTTGCGGAAAATTTCCTTCGCGGCTTCCGCCTCGCCCCCATGCCACAGGATCGCTTCAGTCGCGTTGCGGGCCCGGCCGTCGTGCAGCATCGGAGTCCCGGCACCCGACACCACCCCCGCCAGCCCCAATCCCCAAAGCGGCTGGGTGCGCCAGTCCCGGCCGCCGGCCTTGAAGTCGGGCCGCCCGTCGGCGAGACCCTCACCCATGTCGTGGATCAACAAGTCGGTGTAGGCGCGCACCTTCTGGTTCTGGAGCAGCTCGAGGTGGGGCACGTTGTCCGCGGTTTGCAATTCGGGAACGTGGCACGCGGCGCAGTGTGCTTGCACGAAGAGTTCGCCGCCAAGGGCGAACCTGGGGTCGCGCACGTTGCGTCGCGCCGGGACTGCCAGGCCTTGTTCCCAGAACATGATCTCGTTCCAGTCGCTGTCGATCAACTCGGGTTGGTTCCCGGGCGGCTGGGCGGCGCAATCGGTCTGAGGGCCGGGACAGTTCTGCGCCAGGTACAGGGATGACGTCACGCCGAGATCGCCCGCGTAGGCGGAAGCGATCTGCTGCCCCACGCTCGGCTGGTTGGCTTTCCAGCCGAAGCGGCCCAGCGCGGTCTTGTCGTTGATGTCGTCGCGCACCCAGTTCGGGCGACCGTTGAGTCCCTGCAGTTTTTGCGTTTCGGCGAGTTTCAGGATCGTCGCCTCCGGGATCGCTTCGAGCAGCCCGAGGCCCTGAATCGGCTGCGCCATCCGCAGCGAGATCATCGTGTCGTCGCCGATGGGTCCGAACCAGAGCCTGCCCCAGCGCACTTTCGGTTTGCGCAGCTCCACCTGCTCCCCGTCCGCGAATGCCACGGTCGACGTTTCCCAGTCGAGGAAGACCTCCGCTTCGGGGGTCACCCGTTCGCCCAGGAAGGTATCGTCGCGATCCTGTCCCATCAACCCGCGGTTCTGGATCTGGTCCCCGTAGACCGGATGCGGTTTCGGTCCGCCGTACGCGTTCTCACCCGGAATGCTGATGCGCACCAGCACGGACAGGACCTGTTCGTCGGGTTTCTCCGGAGGCGCTCCGCGCCCCGCGCGGACGTGGCAGCCCACGCACTTGTTGGTGATGAACGTGGGTCCGAGCCCCCAGTCGCCGCCGATCGACGGAAACTGCACCCAGCGCTGGTTGAAGTGATGACGCCCGCGGAGGAATTTCTGCAACGGCCGGTACGCCATGCCCACCGGGGCCTGGTCGAAAGCGTGCTCGTCGTAGCGCGCGATCGTGAGTTGCCCCGCGGACAGTTCGTCCTCGCTGAGCCCGCCCGCAGGATCCTCACCGAGCGCCATGCCGGCGCTGACCAGCACGCCGGCCGCGATCGCCCACCGGAACTTCGGGGCCATCCAGACTCTCACGCCGGTCCTCCTCCGTTGTGGTCTTGTCGACTTTGCCGGGGCCGCGGCGGCGGACAGTCCGCGACCGCTCGCCGGCTAAGGTAGCCAAGGCAGTCCGGGAACACAACCATCATCGCGGCGGGCGCCGCGGGCGCTGGCGATGTTCAAGCAGTATCGGTTCGGTCTGGGCCAGCGCTCGCCTGGCCGTCGATCCCCGCCACTGCTGGGCGGGGCCCCTCGCCGGGTGGCCTCGCGCTAGGCAGCGACGAACCCGACTTCCTTGTGAGTACCGTCGCAGAACGGCTTGTTCCGGGATGCCCCGCAGCGGCACAGCGCCGTCGCGGGACCGGTCCATGCCTGCCGCCCGCCGCTGTCGAGGACCTGAATGTCGCCTTCGAGGCGCAGCGGCCCGTTGGGTCGCAATGTAATTTTCAGCGGGCCGCCGGAGACCGGAGGGGTGTCCTCGCCCGGTTTCGCCTGAGGCGCGCCGACGGCACCGAGGTCGGAGAACCCGGCCTTCACGTGTGACCGGTCGCAGTAGGGCTTGTTGGCGGAGTGACCGCAGCGGCACAGCGACAGCCGCGTGTCCTTGGCGCAGATCGTTCCGTCGGCGCCACGCACGATCTCCAGGTCGCCGCGCACGTGCAGCGGCCCGTCGCAGGCGACAGTGACAGTGTTTATCCTGGCCGCGCGTTCGGACTTAGCGCCATTGCCGAATTCGTAGTGGAGCGCGCCGGAAGGACAACGCTCGATTACGCCCATGATCGCCGTGGCTGCCGCGGCGTTTGCATCCACCCAGGGCTTGATGGCCGGGTTGAACACCTTCGGCAACCCCCGCACGCACTGCGCGGCATGCACGCAGCGACCGGCATCCCAGGTAACGGTGATCGTGTCGCCCTTGTACACATGAACGCGGCTGCTCAAACGGACTCTCCTGACGGGAAACGACAAACAGTATCCGCGAACGCGTCGTGCGCCTCAACCATTCAGTGCCTCGAGGCGCGCGTGCCGGCAGGCGTCCCGACGCAGCCGGCGCCGCGCGGCCGAAAGCGCATCACTACGCTCCGCGACGAACCGCATCGCACCGCCGCGGAGCGTCGTATCAGGGCCGCCACGCGTTACGGTGTTGTATCGAAGCGCGTTTCAGTCTCGACCTGACCGGCATGAAAACTGCGAATGCCCGGGTTCGCATCGCACGAATTTCTGCGGGAGACCGAATTGACGAACCTCACCGCCACCACGTTGGAGCGGCTGACGGTGTTCACCGCCGGCATGGTCCCGTTCATCGCGCGGGAGGACGCGATGGCCGGAGGCACCAAGCCGGTGGTGCTGCTCGACCCCCTGAAATCGGGACGCCAGCCCAGCATCGACGAACACGCTGCGGGTGGGATCATTCCGGGCCGAGGCAGACGTCGGGCTGACGCGTATCTCGCGGATGTCTGAGAACGCGTGCAAGATGTTCGCGATCAGCCGCGAGCTGCTCGGCGACCCGCACCTGCTGATGCTCGATGAACCGACCGAAGGAGATCGCGGCGTTCCTCGAGCAGCTGGCCCGGACCATCGCGGTGGTGATCGTCGAGGAGAAGTTGAAACGGGCGCTGAGAGTGGCGGGATACTGTTGCGTATGGATCACGGGCACGTGGCGCTGTGGGGCACCGCAGCAGAACATGGCGACGATGCGACGCCAGTGCGTTTGCTGGGCCCCTGAACGACGTGCCGGTATCCCGCCGGCCCGGAGACCAACCGACCTACCACAGAGGAGTCAACCCATGGCAGTCCAATACCCGACCGCAGAACAACTACTCGAAGCCGCCGATGAGGTCGGACTCGCACTTTCCGACGCGGACGTCGAGTCCTATCTCGGCCTGCTCAAGGGCAACGTCGATGCCTACAACGTCGTCGACTCGCTCCCGGATTACCTGCCGACGGTCAAGTATCCACGCACGCCCGGTTCGTTCCCGGCGCCCGCGGACAACACCCACAACGCCTGGTACGTGAAGACCTCGATCAAGGGAGCGCCCAACGGGCCGCTCAAGGGCAAGAAGGTCGCGATCAAGGACAACGTGATGGTCGCCGGCGTGCCGATGATGAACGGCAATTCCATCCTCGAGGGATACGTGCCGGACGTCGATGCGACCGTCGTCGCGCGCCTGCTCGACGCGGGTGCCGAGATCGTCGGCAAGACGCACTGCGAGTCGTACTGCATCTCGGGCGGCAGCCACACGAACGCCAAGGGCCCGGTCCACAACCCGCACAAGATGGGCTATTCGGCCGGCGGCTCGTCGTCGGGCAGCGGCGTGGTCGTCGCGCTCGGCGAAGCGGACATGGCGATCGGCGGTGACCAGGGCGGCTCGATCCGCATGCCGGCCTCGTGGTGCGGCATCTACGGCATGAAGGCGACGCACGGGCTGGTGCCCTACACGGGGGTCATGCCGATCGAAGTCTTCATCGACCACACCGGCCCGATGACCGCTACCGTCGCGGACAATGCACTGATGCTGGAGATCATCGCCGGCCACGACGGCTACGATCCGCGCCAGTACGGTCCGGCGAAGAAGGTGAAGTACTCCAAGCTGCTCGACGGTGGCGTCAAGGACCTGAAGATCGGCGTGTTGAGGGAAGGTTTCGACCGACCCGAATCGGAAGCCGAATCGGACAAGAAAGTCCGGCACGCCGCGGACCTCATGAAGAAGCTGGGCGCCAAGATCGAGGAAGTGTCCATTCCGGCGCATCTGGTCGCACCGGCCATCTGGACGCCGATCGGGGTCGAGGGCATCACCCAGACCATGATGTTCGGCGACGGGTATGGCTTGTCGCGGCCGGACCTGTACGTCACGAGTCTCATCGACAAGCTGCACGGCTGGGAACTGCGCGCCAACGAGTTGTCCGAGACGACCAAGCTGCTCACCGTGCTCGGGGTCTACATCAAGAAGCACCACGGGAGCCACTACTACGGCAAGGCAATCAATCTGGCGCGCCGCATCACCGAAGCCTATGACGCCGTGCTGGGCGAATACGATCTGCTGCTCATGCCGACGATGCCCATGAAGGCGACGCCGCTGCCGCCCGCGAATGCGAATCGCGAACTCTACATTCAGCGGGCACTCGAGATGATCGGCAACACCTGCCCGTTCGACATCTCGCATCATCCCGCCATGACGGTACCGTGCGGACTCGTGGACGGTCTGCCGATCGGCATGATGCTGGTCGGCAAGCACTACGACGAGGCCACGATCTACCGGGCTGCCGCGGCATTCGAGCAGGCGGGGGACTGGAAGCAGATGTGACGCACGCCGCCGGCGGTCGTTCGGCCGCCGGTGGTGATGGGCTCGGGTGGCGCGGCTGCGTGCCCGCCGTAATCGATCGACGAACCGACCTCGCCGTCGTTGCCGGTGAAGCCGACGCACAGACCCCGGAGGACCGGCTGCTCCCCGGGGCAAAGCGCGGTGCGAATCAGTGCCCGGGTACTTCCGCGACAGCGCCGTATTCGGACATCGGCGGACACGAGCACACGAGGTTGCGGTCGCCGTGCACGTTGTCCACCCGTGCCACCGGTACCCAGTACTTGTCGGCGTGCAGCGCTGGCAGCGGCCACGCGGCGCGCTCGCGCGTGTAGTCGTGCAACCAGTTTTCGGCGAGGCACATGCGTGCGGTATGCGGCGCATTGCGCAGCGGATTGTCGTCCCGGTCGAGCTCGCCGCGCTCCACCGCGCGGATCTCTTCGCGAATCGCCACCATCGCTGCGATGAAACGGTCGAGTTCCACCTTCGATTCGCTCTCGGTGGGTTCGATCATCAACGTTCCCGCGACAGGGAAACTCATGGTCGGGGCGTGGAAACCGTAGTCCATGAGCCGCTTCGCGATGTCTTCGTTGCCGATGCCGGTCGCCTCCTTGATCGGCCTGATGTCGAGGATGCATTCGTGGGCGACCCGTCCATCGCGCCCGCTGTAGAGCACCGGATAGTGCCGCGCCAGCAGAGTCGCCAGATAGTTCGCATTGAGGATCGCGACCTGGGTGGCGCGCCTGAGGCCGCTCGCGCCCATGAGCGCGATGTAGGCCCACGAGATCGGCAGGATGCTCGCCGAGCCGTACGGCGCCGCGCTCACCGCTCCGGCTGCGATGTCTGCCTGCGACGGATTTCCCGGCAGGTAAGGCGCCAGGTGCGCACGCACGGCCACCGGGCCCACGCCGGGTCCGCCGCCACCGTGCGGAATGCAGAAGGTCTTGTGGAGATTCAGGTGCGATACATCGGCCCCGAACTTCCCCGGCCGGGCCACGCCGACCAGCGCATTGAGATTCGCCCCGTCCAGGTAGACCTGGCCCCCGTGCGCGTGGACGAGGTCGCAGATGTCGGTGATGGCATCCTCGAATACTCCGTGGGTGGAGGGATAGGTCACCATCAGCGCGGCGAGCCGGTCGGCGTGCGCCCGGGCCTTCGCAGCGAGGTCGGCGACGTCCACGTTGCCGCGTTCGTCGCATGCGACCACCACCACTTCCATTCCCACCATGTGAGCGGAAGCGGGGTTGGTGCCGTGCGCGGACGACGGAATCAGGCAAATGTCACGACGCCCTTCACCGCGTGCGCGGTGATAGCCGCGAATCGCGAGCAGGCCCGCGAACTCGCCCTGCGCACCCGAATTCGGTTGCAGACTGACCGCGTCGTAGCCGGTGATCTCGCGCAGGGCGGCTTCCAATGCGTCCGTCAATTCGCGGTAACCCTCTGCCTGTCGGGACGGCGCGTACGGATGCAGGTTGCCGAACGCCGGCCAGGTGACGGGAATCATCTCGCTGGTCGCATTGAGTTTCATCGTGCACGAGCCGAGTGGAATCATGGTGCGATCGAGCGCGAGATCACGGTCGGCGAGGCGACGCAGGTAGCGCAGCATCCCGGTCTCGGAATGATGGGTGTTGAAGATCGGATGCTCGAGGAATGCCGTCGTGCGCCGCAACCGTGCGGGGATTGCGCTGGCCGCCGCCTGTTCGCAGTCGGCGAGGTCCGGTGATGCGATGCCCGCGGCCGCCGCGAAAAGCGCCAGCAGCGCCTCGACGTCGGCGAGATCGTGCGTTTCGTCGAAACTGACGCCGATGACCCGAGCCGCACCGTGATCGCGTAGGTTGACGTCGCGTTCGCTCGCCAGCGCGAGGACGCGCGCCCCGTGCTCACCCGCGCGGACCGTCACCGTATCGAAGAACTGCGTGCCGGTCGGCGCGTAGCCGAGGCGGCGCAGGCCTTCGGCGAATACGCAGGCGAGCGCGTGCACGCGCGTCGCGATGCGTTTCAGACCCGCGGGGCCGTGGTAGACGGCGTACATGCTCGCCATGATCGCGAGCAGCACCTGGGCAGTGCAGATGTTGGACGTCGCCTTCTCGCGACGGATGTGCTGCTCGCGAGTCTGCAGGGCAAGCCGCAACGCGGTGTTGCCCTGGGCGTCCAACGACACCCCCACCAGGCGGCCGGGAAGTGAGCGCTTGAACTCGTCGCGGCAGGCCATGAAGGCGGCGTGTGGGCCGCCGTAACCCATGGGCACGCCGAAGCGTTGCGAGGACCCCACGACCACGTCCGCGCCCGAAGCGCCCGGCGCTTCCAGCAGGGTCAACGACAGCAGGTCGGCGGCCACGAGCAGCAGCGCGCCGCCCGCGTGCGCAGCTGCCGCGAGCGGGCGCAGGTCGTGAATCTGCCCGGACGTGGACGGGTACTGCACGAGCACTGCGAAACAGTCTGCCTGCGCCATGTCCTCCGCGACCGGACGCAGGCGTATTTCCAGACCGAGCGGCTCGGCCCGCGTACGCAGCACCGCGATCGTCTGCGGGTGGCAGTCGTCCGCCACGATCAGGACCTTGCTCCTGGTCCGGGCATGCCGCTGCGCCAGCACCACGGCCTCGGCCGCAGCGGTCGCCTCGTCGAGCAGCGAGGCGTTCGCGATGGCGAGGCCCGTCAGGTCGGCGATCATGGTCTGGAAATTGAGCAGCGCCTCCAGCCGACCCTGGGATATCTCCGGCTGGTAGGGCGTATAGGCGGTATACCAGGCGGGGTTCTCGAGCACGTTGCGCAGGATCACCGTGGGCGTGAAAGTGCCGTGATAGCCCTGTCCGATGAAATTGCGGCAGACGCGGTTGCGCGACGCAATGCGTGCGAGGTCCGCCAGGACAGCCTGTTCGGAGCGCGGGGGCGGCAGGTTCAGCCCGTCACGCGCGGCGATGCGATCCGGAACGATCTGCGCGATGAGCGCATCGAGCGATTCGGCACCCACCGTGCGCAGCATCTCGCGCACGGCCGCGTCATCGGGCCCGATATGACGTGCGATGAATTCGTCGCCTGGATCGAGCGCCGCGAGGTCCATGCCGTCACTCCTGCGCGGCGGCGTAGCCGGCAGCGTCGAGCAGCGTGGCGAGCTGGGCTGGATCGGCCGGCTTCAGCCTGAAGATCCACGCCTCGTAGGGTTTCTCGTTGAGCTGATCCGGAGAGTCGTCGAGCGCCGTGTTGAAGGCCAGCACCTCGCCGGTGACCGGCGCGTAGATATCCGAGGCTGCCTTCACCGATTCGACCACGCCCGCGACAGCGCCGGCCGCGAGGTGGGCGCCGACCTTCACATCGCCGACGAACACGACGTCGCCCAGCATTTCCTGCGCGGGGTCGGTGATGCCGATCGTCAGCGTGCCGTCGGTTTCGGTGCGCACCCATTCGTGCGATTTCGTGTACTTCAGGTTCTCCGGGAGATTCATCGCGACCTCATGAGATGAGCGCTTTGCCATGGCGCACGAAGGGATACTTCACGATGCGCGCGGGCATCGGCTTGCCGCGCATGTCGACTGCGACTTCGGTGCCGACAGAAGGCCCGGCTTCACCCGCGCGCGGAACCCGCGCGAGGGCTATCGAGAACCCGAGGGTGGGCGAGAACGTGCCGCTGGTGATCTCGCCTTCGCCGGCGGGCGTCGTGACGCGCATGTGCGAGCGAAGCACGCCCCGATCCAGCAGTTTCAGACCGACCAGCGCGCGTCGTGGCGCCGCTGCTTCGAGCGCCGGGCGGCCGACGAAATCGCGCTCCGCAGCCTTGCGATCGACGGTCCAGCCGAGTCCGCTCTCGAGCGGTGAAGTCGCCTCGGTCATGTCGTTGCCGTAGAGGTTCATGCCGGCCTCGAGGCGCAGCGTGTCGCGGGCGGCCAGGCCGCAGGGAGCGACGCCCTCGGCGCGCAGTGCCTGCCAGAGCGCGGGCGCATCGGCCGCCGCGAGTGCGATCTCGAAGCCGTCTTCGCCCGTGTAGCCGGTGCGAGCGATGAGCCGCGCGCCGTGCTCGGTCGCGGTGAACGGCATGAGGCCCTCGGTGGCGGCACGCAGCTCGGGGTGTGCCGCCCATACCGCTTCGCGCGCCTGCGGCCCCTGTACCGCGATCATCGCGAGATCGCGGCGCGGCGTGATGGTCACGCGGAATTCGCCGGCGTTGGTCCGAAGCCAGGCGAGATCCTTGTCCGCGGTCGCCGCGTTCACCACCAATCGATAGCGTTGCGGATCGAGCATGATCGCGACGAGATCGTCGACGACGCCACCGGACGGGTTCAGCATGCAGGAATAGAGCGCGCGCCCGGGCGCGTCGAGCTTCGCCACGTCGTTCGCGAGCAGCCGCTGCAGGAACGCGAGCGCACCGGGGCCGGCGACATCGATGCCGAGCATGTGCGATACGTCGAACATGCCCGCGGCCGTGCGCACGCGATGATGCTCCTCGAGCTGCGAGCCGTAGTGGAGCGGCATGTCCCACCCGCCGAAATCGGTGAGCCTGGCGCCGCTGCCGAGGTGCGTTTCGTACAGCGGTGTGCGCAGCGCCATCGAGACCCCCGGGAGATGAAACGGACCGGATCACCGGCGTCCATGCCGCGTCGGGCGGTACGGATCGGATGATCACCCCTCTGTCCGTTTGCCTGAGAGTTCGGCCAGCACCGCTTGCGCGTACCGCCTGCCCCTTCGGCGCCGGCGTCGCGGCCGGTCTCTCCAGAGTCGCCACCGGTGCGCTCGCGCGGCACCGCCACAGCGGTTCGGGAAGCCTGAGCGATTCCGGGTGGTTGCGCCTTCGGCGGCAGCCCGGAAGTGATCCGGGCCACGCTCTCCCGCTGTGTTGCAGCGAAGCGAGAATAGCGCAACCGCGCAGCCAACAGAAGCGCCGTGACGTTTCAGTGCGCTGCGGGCACTTTCAGGCCGGGGTCGAGCATCTCGTCGGCAACGGAGGGATCGGGCGCCGCTCCGGGCGGTGCTTCGAATGCGCCGAAGGTCGTGCCGGCGAGCCGGCCGGGCGCGCTCAATGGGACGAACACCTGCCACTTGGCGTGTTCGCGGGTTGGATCCAGGTACGGATTGGCCGCCAGGAGCGTGACCAGACACGGCTCGCCGTCGCCGGCACAGGTGGCGTAGCCGCGCTGGAAGGCGCGCACGAACGCCTGCGCGGCCCCGGGATGTGCGGTGACCCAAGCGCGCGCCAGTGCGAGTACGTTGCCGGTCGGATTGAGGCCGAGGTCGCGCCACCACATCACGCGCAGGCGATCACCGAAGGCCTCCGCGTATTCGACATGGTGGTGGTAGAAGCCGTTGGCTGCCACGTCCACATCGCCGCGCGCGAGCGCTGCAACCTTCGCGTTGTTGGGCAGATCGACCCAGGTCACCGCCGTCTCCACGAGACCGTGGCGCGCTGCGAAGGTTGGCCACAGTCGTCGCGGCGGATCGGTCGCGTAGGCGCCGATGCGTTTGTCCGCGAGGTCGGCCGGCGATCCGATGGGTGTGCCTTCGAGCCAGTAGAACGCGAGCGGCGAGTCGCTCATGAGGCGCATCGCGGCCACGAGATCGCGCCCGCCGGCGCGCGCGGCACGCAAGGCGCCGTAGTCTGCAATGGCGGCTTCGCAGTCGTCTGCGGCCAGTTTCTTCAACGCATCGGCCGAACTGCCGCCGGGCAGGATGTCGACCGCAACGCCGGCGTCGGCGAACCAGCCCTGTTCGCGCGCGAAGTAGATGGGCGCGTGATCCGCGCCCGGGGCCCAATTGAGGCAGATTCGCACGCCATCGGCCGCCACGGCGCCGTCGTTCACGAGCGTGCAGGCGAGGACCAGAAAAACGGCGCGCAGCATCATGCGCCCCAGCATACCTGCTGCCGCGCAATCCGGGTGCGCGCTGCGGGTGCGCGCAGGCCCGGCGTCGCGGACGGACCTAGCCACGGGCCCGACCCGGACGCGTCGGCGCGAAGACGAGTCCTGCCGCTGCAACGACTGTGAACACCGCGCCGGCAAGGAACGTTGCCTGCGGACCGAACGCGGACCACACGTATCCGGCCAGGCCACTCGCGAGCAGCAGGAACAGGCCGGTCGCGAGATTGAACACCCCGAACGCGGTGCCGCGCAGGTCCGCCGGCGCCGTGTCGGCCACGATCGCGGACAGCAGGCCCTGCGTCAGCCCCATATGGAGACCCCACAGCGCGGTGCCCGCGAAGAGCTCACCCGCGCCACTGGCGTGGGCGAGCACCAGGTCTGCTGCCACCAGCATCGCCAGACCCCAGAGGAGCAGTGTGCGCCGGCTCACGCGGTCGGCAGCGTAGCCGGCCGGGATCGCGGTTGCCGCGTACACCACGTTCATCACCACCATCACCATCGGAATCCACACCAGCGTGAGGCCGATGTCCTGGGCGCGCAGTACGAGAAACGCTTCGCTGAAGCGGGCGAGCGTCAGCACGCTGGCGAAAGCCACCACGAACCAGAAGCGCGCGGGCAGGCGCGCGAGCTCGGCGGGAGCGAGCGGCACCCGGCGGCGCGCGGCGGACGGTCCCGCTTCCGGCTCGCGCACGAACAGGATGATGCACGCGACGCAGAGCGCCGCAGGAATCACGGCGATCCAGAACACGGAGCGCAGGTCGCCCGCGAACACCACGACCAGGATCATCGCGAGCAACGGACCCACGAAAGCGCCCACCGAATCGAGCGACTGCCGCAGTCCGAATGCCGCGCCGCGCTGCGCGGGCGGCGTGATGTCGGTGATCAGTGCATCGCGCGGCGCCCCGCGGATGCCCTTGCCGATGCGATCGACGAAACGCGCGGTGACGATGAGACCGATGCCGCTCGCCAGCGGGAACAGCGGCTTGGTGAGGGCGGCGAGGCCGTAGCCCAGCACCACGAGCGGCTTGCGCCGGCCGATCCAGTCGGACAGTGCTCCCGAAAATACCTTGACGATCGCGGCCGTCGCCTCGGCCATGCCTTCGATCACCCCCACCGTGACGACGCTCAGGCCGAGCGTGGCTGTCATGAATACCGGCAGGAGGGAATGGATCAGCTCGGACGAGGCGTCCATGAACAGCGACGCGAGTCCGAGCGCCCAGATGGCGCGTGGCAGAGGCATGGGCCGCGGATCGCAGGGAGAAGCGGCAATGGTATCCGCTTGCGGCGGCTCGCACCGGCCCGCATCGGCCGGTGCGAGTCTCCGTTCGGATCATGCCCCGGCTGCGAAACGGCAATGGAATCGAAACGCCGACGTCATCGCCGTCGGGCAGTCTCTCGCCCGGAGAACGCTCCCGGGCGCGAATTCCCCGAGCACTCGTCGCAGCCTTCCTTCGCCATCACAATCACGGAGACCATGACCATGACCCGCTGCCGCCGACTCGCCACCACATTGCTTGCCGCCGCCATCGGCCTTGGCGCAGCCAGCGCGGCTTGCGCGCAGGGCGTGCGAATCACCGAATGGATGTACAACGCAGACGAGTTCATCGAATTCACCAACCTCGGCGCCACTGCGGTCGACTTTGCCGGTTGGAGCTTCGATGACGACAGCCGCACACCGGGCACGGTGGACCTGTCCGCGTTCGGCACGGTTGCCTCTGGCGAGAGCGTCATCCTGGCCGAGGCCCCGGCGGCCGATTTCCGCGCGGCATGGGGACTCGCGCCTTCGATCAGGGTCATCGGGGACAACACCACCAATCTGGGTCGCGCCGACGAGATCAACATCTACGACGCCTCCGCGGTACTGATCGATCGGCTGACCTACGGCGACAACACCGTCGGCGGTCCGCGCACCCAGGGGACCAGCGGTGTCCCGGCGTCGCCGTCCGTGGTCGGGACCAACACCGTCACCCAATGGCAGTTGTCCGTGCTCGGTGCCGACGGTGCGATCGCGTCGACCGCGGGCTTCATCGGCAGCCCGGGTTCGACTGTTCTGGCGCCGGTACCCGAACCCGGCACCTATGCGCTGATGGTGGGTGGGCTCGCGCTGCTGGGCGTGGCGGCGCGGCGTCGCCGCGCCACCTGAAACCCGTTCAGAGCGAGAAGATCTTTCCCGGATTCATGATGCCGAGGGGATCGAGGGCCTTCTTGATCTCCCGCATCACACCCACCGCCTCGCCGTGTTCGGCGACCAGGAATTTCATCTTGCCCAACCCGATGCCGTGCTCGCCGGTGCAGGTCCCGTCCATGGCGAGCGCGCGCATAACCAGGCGGTCGTTGAGGCGCTCGGCCTCGGCGATCTCCTTGGGATCGTCGCGATTGATCAGAAAGCCCAGATGGAAATTGCCGTCGCCTACGTGACCCACCAGCGGCGCGATGAGGAAACTTTCCGCGAGATCCTTCTTGCTCTCGAGGATGCACTCGGCCAGTCGCGAGATCGGCACGCACACGTCCGTGGCCCAGATCTCGCAGCCCGGCCGCAGCGCCTTGTTCGCATAGGTGACGTCGTGGCGCGCGGTCCACAGATGGGTGCGCTCCTCCGGTTTCGTGGCCCACTTGAACTCGCCGCCGCCGAACTCGGCCGCGATGGACTGGACGATCTCGGCCTGTTCCTTGACGCCGTTCTCGGTGCCGTGGAATTCGACGAACAGCGTGTCCTTCACCGGATAGTTCAGGTTCGAGAACTTGTTGACCGAATCCATCTGGACGTCGTCGAGCAGTTCGATGCGCGCGATCGGCACCCCGAGCTGGATGGTCTGGATCACGGTGTTGATCGCGCCTTCGAGGGAATCGAAGGAACAGACCGCGGCGGCCATTGCTTCGGGGATGCCGAACAGGCGCAGCGTGACCTCGGTGATGATGCCGAGCGTGCCCTCGCTGCCCACGAACAACCGGGTCAGGTCGTAGCCCGCGGCGGATTTGCGCGCGCGCCGCGAGGTGCGGATGATGCGGCCGTCGGCCATCACGACCGTGAGGCCGAGCACGTTCTCGCGCATGGTGCCGTAGCGCACGGCGTTGGTGCCCGAGGCGCGCGTGGCGGCCATGCCCCCCAGTGACGCGTCCGCCCCGGGGTCGATCGGGAAGAACAGACCCTGGTCGCGGATGTAGTCGTTCAACTGCTTGCGCGTCACGCGCGCCTGCACGGTGACGTCGAGGTCCTCCGCGTTGACCTTGAGCACCTGATCGAAATGGATGAGGTCGATGACCACGCCGCCGAATTCCGGGATCACCGCGCCTTCCAGCGAGGTGCCGGTGCCATAGGCGACGACGGGAATCCGGTGGCGGGCGCAGACCTGCACGATGGCGGACACTTCTTCCGTCGTCGCGGGGAATGCGACGGCGTCAGGTCGGTGGGGAATGTGCCAGGACTCGTCCTTGCTGTGATGGTCGCGCACGCCGGTGCTCGTGGACAGACGCTCGCCCAGCAGGGTGCGCAGTTCGTCGATGGCCGGCTGGACGGTGGTCTGCGGCAGGGCTTGTAGCATTGGGGTGCCTCTTGTAGGTGTCTATTTCGGGCGGACCGCAATGGTCCGGTTTCCCGGCCCCGCGTGCAAGCGCGGCCGGATTGTCAGCTGCCGGCGATCCGCGAGAAGGATCGACCGTCCGTCAGTACCAGGCGGACGCCGACCCCGGTCGGCCGCAGGCTCGCGAGCACCTGCCAGTCGTCGGCGCCCTGGAGGCGGATATAGACGAGTTCAGCCACCGTGCGCCAGCGACCGGTGGTGCGGGCGCCGTGCTCGTTGCGCGTGAAGCTCCCGTCCGGGCCGAACAGCAGCGTCCGTTCGTCGGTGGTCACTGACTTCCCGTCGACGTGCACCGACTTGTTGAGCCAGCGGCCGACGGCGCGGAGATCGCGCTGCTCCACCGCAGCGGGGCATGGCGCGAAGCTCTTGTCGTCGCCCGCGCGAGCGAGCCGGAACAGCATCCGCTGATCGCGTCCCAACTGCGGATTCGGCGCGGTGAGCCCGAGCATGAGCTGATCCCCGGAGACCACGGCTTCGAATCGGGCCTCGCCGAGCGGACCTTCGGCGGAGCCGGTCGCAGAGACTGCGCTGCCGGTGCCGGCCAGGGCCAGGCAATACCCGGGGCCCATGTCCAGCCGACCGCGTACCGCATGGCCCTGGCGGGTGAAGACGGCGGTCAGCATGCGACCCTGCGCCTCCGCGGTCCAGGTGCCCTGCAGTTCGGTGGGTCTGGCACTGGGCTCCGGCGTCGCGGAAAGCATCTGAATGGAAAGAATCGAAGGCATGGCTGTGGTTGCGTAGGACGATGACGCACGGGTTGTCGGAGGGTGCGGCCGCGAACGACGCGGGATCCTGCAGCACCGCCGCGGGGGCTCGAGCTGCATCGATCCGAACGGATTCGCCAAGCGAAACACTAGCACGTCGCCGCGGGCGATCGCCGCAATAAAAACCGGGGCCCTTGCGGACCCCGGAGGACTGGCATGATCGAATGCGGATCAGGCGGTCGTCTTTTTCGCGACGTAGCCGTAAGCCATGTTGCTGCGCTCGCCACCCAGGCGCAGATACTCTTCCTTGATGGCGGAGAGCTTGTCGGCGGTAAAGGCCGGGCCCTGGGCCATCTTGAGGTCCAGGTTGTACAGATGCGCGGAGTTCAGCCCGAAGATCTTCTGCTTGACTTCGCTGTTGGGGCCGCCGAGGCGGATCTTCCACTTCTTCGATTCCATGATGTCGTCCGGGATCTCGAGCCGGCGCATGGCTTCGATCTGCCATTGCGGGCTGCCGTACCAGACCGAATCGGTACCCCAGACCACGCGCTCGGGCCCCATCATGTTCACGAGCTGTCCGATGAAGGCCGCGCAGAAGCGCGGATTGGTGACTGCCGTGCTGGCGAAGCTGCTGCCGATCTCCCCATACACGTTGTTGACCCCGAACTTCTCCGGAATGCGCGCGAGGTCCGTGACCCACTGGATGTAGCCGCTCTTCTCGAACTCGGCCATCTCCTTGTCGGGCGCGTCCGCAAGCCACGGCCGGATTGCCGAATGGTAGATGACGAAGTTCATGCCGGGGTTGTCCTTGGCAGCCTTGCCGACGTCGTCCACGGTAGCGCACTGCCACGTGCCCGCGAATGCCTTCTCGTAGTCGCGCGGCATCAGGCCCTTGTGGATACAGATAGTGTTGATGCCGGACTTTATGGCTTTCTCGTAGAACGGGTACATGAGCTTCTCGTCGTCGAGCCGCCAGGCGTACTTGGACGGCCCGAACGGGTCGCCGATCGTGTACGACTTCCACGACACGGGCTTCAACTGCTCGATGCCGCGATCGACCTCGTCCATCCAGTCCGGATACTTCGGCGTGATGACCGTATGGCCGAGCATGCGCGTGCTGCCCGCCATCTTGTTGACCGCCCTGCAGGCGTTCTGGATCGCGTCGTTGGACAGCAGCCACCAGGACGGATCGTCGAACGGAGCGCCCGAGAGCAGCGACACCTTCGTGTCGGAATCGAGGAAGACCTCCTTCAGATAGTTGTCCATCTTGTAGCGCGCCAGTGTCATCGGCGCGTCGTTGATGTTCGGATTGACCTTGGCGCCCACCGCCCACTTGGTCAGGCCGAGCAGCCCTTCCTGCTTGAAGTCGTCGCGGATGAAGTGGGTCTGGTCGTCGAAGATGAACTGGCCGGACAGCTGGCTGGCGCGATAGTCCGACATCTCCATATCGCCGGCCTCGGCATCGCTCACGTCGAACACGGGCCCGAAGACCTTGTTCATTGCCGCGAAGGCGGTCGCCATGCCGGCGCTGGTGGCGAGGAACTGGCGCCGGTTCATGTTGTGCCGCTTCGCCTGCACGTCGGCCATTTCCTTGATCAACCCCTCGACCCGGCGTTGCTGCTCGGTCTGCGGAAGGGGGTTGTACTCGCCGTTGGATACCACCTGGGTGGGTACGGGCGAGT
This sequence comes from Burkholderiales bacterium, assembly GCA_038324085.1. Taxonomy (GTDB): domain Bacteria; phylum Pseudomonadota; class Gammaproteobacteria; order Burkholderiales. Next base: position 31,113 of record JBBQHP010000026.1, on the reverse strand, counting down.
GGAACGCAGCGGTCTCGGCCGGCTCGACCGTCTTCATTTCCTCGTCGCTCATGTGAACGCCGATGTGTCGTTGCATTGCGGATTCTCCTTGGACGTTGGCGAAGACTCGATCGTCGTCGCCTTAGTTGCGGAAGCTGGAGCCGCAGTCGGACCCGTTCACCGCGAACGAGTCCGGGGCACGGCGCCCACCACCGTGCTGCGGACTACTTCTTCTCGAACTGGTAGGGCTGATCGGGTTCGATCTTGCCCTCGCAGGCGGCGGCGACGTTCTTCTTCGCGTTGGTGCAGGCAGTGCCCATCGCCACCATGCTGTCGCTGGCGCTATTCTGCTCGTTGCAGAAATACTCCTGCTGCTGCTTCGCGTCCGGACAGGTGCCGGCGCGCTCGTCCTTGTTGTCTTCGGCCCATGCGGCGGAACTGCAGCAGGCGAGAAGCATGGCGATCATCACTGCGTGCGATCTGTCCATCCGAGTCCTCCCAATGATGCGATTCACCCGCTCTGCGGCAGGGTTTTCGAAGGCGTTTTCCGGCGCGTGGGTCACCGGTACCGGAGGCACTATGAAGGTGCGCCTCGCAAGCAAACCATCCTGGGCCGGTCTGCGCATCGAACCGTTACATCGACGACCATCGATGATGCGACGCGGACTCGTTATCTGCGGGGCATGCTACCCCTCGGCAAAACAAACCGTCAAAAAAACCTTTGTGGTGCGACGCACAAGACAGGTCGCCGACGGAATGCGGAGTCAGGCTCGCGCCGGATCGTCCACAGGCGCCATCATGGCGCGCCCGGCGCCAGCGAGTCAGCCCGGCAGCGATCGTTCCCCCAGCCCTTTGGGTGATCCTCCGGAACGAGCGCACTCCGCGTTACGAATGCTCGCTGGGGGACCTGCCCCAGCTGTGCTTTGCGCCTTGATTGCGCTCGTTCTGGAGATCACGCAGGTCCGTGCTAAGCGTCAACAGGCCCTAGCCTGCGAGGTACTTTGCAACGGCCGATTCGTTCCAGCCGATGCCGGCCCCGGGTCGATCGGAGATGACGACATGGCCGTCGCGCAATTCGACCGGCTGCTCCAGGATCGGTGCGGCCCAGTCGACGTATTCCAGCCAATGACAGGTCGGCGTGACCGCCAGCAAGTGCGAGCTGAATTCGGGAAACAGATGGCTCGACATCTCCATGCCGTGCGCATGGGCGATGGCGGCTGCGCGCATCCAGCCGGTGACGCCGCCGATACGCTGCACGTCGGGCATCACGAAATCCATGGCGCCCGCGCCGATCGCGCTCGTCAACTCGTAGCTGGTGAGCAGGTTCTCGCCGATCTGGATCGGCGTGTCGACCGCGGCGGCGATCCTGGCGCTGCCGGCATAGTCGCCATGTCGCACCGGCTCCTCGATCCAGTACAGGCCTTCGTGGTCCAGCGCCCGGCCGCGACGGATGCCTTCGCTCCAGGTGAGGCTCTGGTTGAAGTCGCACATCAGCGTGATGCCCTCGCCGATGCGCGCCTTCACCGCGCGCACGGCGGCCAGGTCCTGCGCGAAATCGGGGCGGCCGAGCCGCATCTTCACCGCACTGAACTTGCCCTCGTCGACGAGCCGGGACGCCTGGTCCGCAAGCTGCGCTACCTCGCCGACCCACAGGCCGCAGCTGTTGTACGCCTTCACCGGCCGCACGGCGCCGCCCAGCAGCGCCACGAGCGGGACGCCCTGCGCCTGGGCGAGCGCGTCCCAGGCACACATGTCGATGCCCGCGAGCGCGAGTCCGTAGACGCCGGGCGTGTCGAGCAGCGTGAGTCGCTTCTTGAGCTTCGCGTCGATGTCGACCGGCGCGACCGGGTCGCCCTTGATCAGGGTCGCGACGCCGTTCAGCGCCTCGACGACCGGTTTCAGCGCAATGGCCGTGACCGCGAACAGATAGCAACGACCGGTGATGCCCTGGTCGGTTTCGAGATCGACCAGCACCAGCGGAGCATTCGGAATCGATCCGGTGGCGGCCACGGGCGGAATCCGCATGGGCACCAGGACGGGACGTGCGCGCAGGCTGCGAATGGTGAGGCGATTGCTCATGATGGTTCCTCCGGTGGTGTGGGAAAGGGTCGGCAGCGGGTCAGGAGAATGCGATCAGATCGGTCAGCACGTGGGCCACGATGATCGGCCAGAGCGTGCCCAGTTTCAGATAGAGCGCGGCGGCGCCGAGTCCGAATGCCGTGGCCGAGAGTACGTCGGGTGCGCCATTTTCCCAGTGAGCCAGGCCGAACAGGATGGCGGTGACCAGCACATACACCGCGCGGACGTGCCTGCCTCGGAAGCGTTCGAAACAGGCCCACGGCAGGCCGCGGAACACGATCTCTTCGACCAGCCCGGCGCTGAGTGCGTAGTAGGCGACCGCAAGCTCGCGCAGGAAGCGCTGCTGGGGCAGTGCCGTTTCGTAGGCGAACTGGATCACGGTCGCGGCCGGCCACAGGCGCCCGATCCATTCCTGCGCGAGCAGGTACGTCGGCACGAGCAGCAGTGTCGCCAGCAGCGCATTCCCGAGCATCGCGTCGCGCTCGGACGGCGTGGCGGGCGCGGCGAGGCCGTAGTCGCGCGGACGTACGCCTCCTGCACGGGCCAGGTAGTAGAGGACCACGCCGGGGATGACGACGAACTTGGCCACGTCGGCCCACCAGAACGCGACGGGAGACCAGCGATAGAGCGCTGCCTTGTAGAAACCGTCCAGCAGGCTCTGCGCGAGCAGCGGCGCCAGTGCCAGCGGCACCACCCAGGACGCGGGACGCGCGCGGCTCATGCCATCGGATGATGGCCGGGTGCGTGCAGCTTGAGCGCCGCCACGACGAATGCGTGGGCCGGCGTGGCGATGCCGAGCGTGCGTCCGATGTCCACGACGCCGCCCGACAGCCACGGCAGTTCAAGCCGATTGCCGCGTTTCAGGTCGCCGAGCATCGATGCGACCATTTCGCCGGGCAGACCATCGAGGCGCGTCATCATCGCGTCCGCCGTGCCATCGGCCAGCGGCACGCCTTTCGCGCGGCCGACGGCAGCCACCTCCTCGGCGAGCTGGCGAAACAGGTCGCGCGTATCGGGGTCCTCGCGCAAGGGGCCGAGCGGCAACCGCGTGAGCGCGGTCATGGCCGACAGCGACGCGAGAAACACGAACTTCTCCCAGATTGCCTTGCGGATGTCGTCGGGTACCTTGGCATCGATCCCCGCGCGTTGGCAGATCTCGAGCAGGGCGTCGACGCGCGCGGAACGCGTGCCGTCGAGTTCACCGAACTGCAGCAGAGCCATGGTGCCGTTGTGGCGGATCAGGCCGGGCGTTTCGATGAGTGCCGCGATGTTGGCGACACCCCCGAGCACGCGCGGCGCACCGAACTCCTCGATCAGAGCGTCCACCGCTTCCACGCCGTTCTGGAACGACACCACGGCGGTGCCCGGGCCCACCATGGTGCGGGCAGTCCTGATTGCGTCACGGGTCGACCACAGCTTGACCGCGATCATCACGAGGTCGACCGGGCCGACCTGTCCGGCATCGTCCGTCGCCTGCACGGGATTCACGCTGATGTCCCCGTTGGCGGAACGCACGCGCAAACCGTGTTCGTGCATCGCCTCGAGATGGGCACCGCGGGCGATGAAGGTCACCTTCTCGCCCGCGTGCGCGAGCCTGGCTCCGAAATAGCCGCCGACGCCGCCGGCGCCGATGATTGCAATGCGCATCGAGTGTCTCCTTCAAAGGCCGCTATTGTCCTTGAAAACGCGGCTCCGTTACCCTAGCGACTTTGTGTTCCGATTTTACCGCCCATGAATCGTCCCGAACTTTCCCGGCATCGTGTCTCGGCCCGCATGGCGGACATCGACCCGTTCCATGTCGTCGTGCTGGTCACGCGGGCCAAAGAGCTCGAAGCGCGGGGCCGCACCATCGTCAACATGGTGATCGGCGAGCCCGACGCGCCGGTGGCGCCGGTGATCGCCGAAGCCGGCATCCGCGCCATACAGACCGGGCAGGTGCGCTATACGCCAGGACTCGGCACCACCGACCTGCGCGAGGCGATCGCCGCCTGGTACGGCACGCGCTACGGCGTCCCGGTGCCGGCCTCCCGCATCGCGGTCATGCCTGGGTCGTCGGGTGCGCTGCTCATCACGATGGGTGTGCTGCTCGATCCCGGCGACGAAGTGCTCATGGCCGATCCGAGCTACCCCTGCAATCGCCATTTCGTGCGCACCATGGATGGCCGCGCCGTGTGCATTCCGGTCGGTGCAGACAGCGGCTACCAGCTCACCGCGGACATGGTCGAGCGGCACTGGTCGCCGCGTACCCGTGCCGTGATGCTGGCCACGCCGTCCAATCCCACCGGCACGCTGATCGATTTCGACGAGCTGAAAGCGATCCATGCGGTGACCAAGCGCCGCGGTGGCGTGCTGATCGTGGACGAGATCTACCATGGACTCACCTATGGCCGGCCCGATCGCACCGCGCTCGAGTTCACGGACGACGTGTTCATCATCAACAGCTTCTCGAAGTATTTCGGCATGACCGGCTGGCGGCTCGGCTGGATGGCCATGCCGCAAGCGTACGTCGCCGATGTCGAGAAGCTCGCGCAGAACCTGTTCATCTCCGCGTCCGACATCGCGCAGCAGGCGGCGATATCGGCATTTTCGCAGGACGCGGTGGCAGTGCACGAGGCCCGGCGCGAGGCTTTCCGCGAACAGCGCGATTTCCTGCTGCCGCACCTCAAGCGTCTCGGGTTCGAGATCCCGGTGGTGCCCGAGGGCGCGTTCTACATCTACGCGAACTGTGCGCGACTCACCGACGACAGCTACCCGTTCTGCCTCGACATCCTGGAGAAGGCGGGCGTGGCGATCGCACCCGGGCTCGACTTCGGTTCGCACCGCGCGGCGCAGCATGTGCGCTTTTCGTATCCGAAGCCGATCCCGGTGCTGGCCGAAGGCATCGAGCGGCTCGAACGCTACCTGAAAGGGTGACATCCGCATGATGGAAGGATTCGAGCGGCGGTACGTCCGTGCCAACGGCGTCCGACTGCATGTCCGGACCGCGGGCGGTGGTGCGCCGGTCGTGCTGCTGCACGGCTACCCGCAGAGCGGAATCATGTGGCGCAAGATCGCGCCTGCGCTCGCCGGCCGGTTCCGCGTCGTCGTGCCGGACCTGCGGGGCTATGGCGATTCGGACAAGCCGCGGGACGGCTACGACAAGAAAACCATGGCGCGCGATATCCACGCGCTGATGGCCGAGCTGGGCCACGATCGCTATGCCGTTGTCGGGCACGACCGCGGCGCGCGCGTGGCGCATCGACTCGCGCTCGACCACGGTTCGGCCGTCACGAAGCTGTGCCTGCTCGACATCGTGCCGACGCACACGGTGTTTCGCGACGCCGGGCGCGAACTGGCCGCGGCCTATTGGCACTGGTTCTTCTTCCAGGTGCCCGACCTGCCCGAGATCATGATCGAGGCGACGCTGGAGCCGTTCCTGCGATCCATGTTCCGCGCGCTGTCGTCACGTGCCGGCGCCATCGAAGAGGCCGCGATCCAGGAATACCTGCGCGTGTTCCGGTTGCCCGGCACCATCCGGGCAACGCTCGAGGATTACCGGGCCGCCCCGAACCGGGACTGCGCCGACGACGAGGCCGATCTCGCAGCGCGCGTGGGTTGCCCGACGCTCGTGATCTGGGGGGAATTCGGCAAGATGCACACGCTCTTCGACGTGCTGGGCGCGTGGCGAGAAAAGGCGACCGACGTGCGCGGTCACGCGGTTCCCTGCGGGCACTTCATCCCGGAGGAAGCGCCCGAGCGCCTGCTGGCGGATCTGGAGCCTTTTCTGCAGGGCTGACGAACCGGACGGCCGGGCGTACTGTCCGATACCGGCGGGGGTCGCGGAACCAACAGGAGAAGGACATGGGATTCAAGCTAACCACGATGGTCGCGCTGCTGGCGCTGAGTTTCGGGGCCCAGGCGGTGGAGCAGGAGGAAACCTTCACCATCCCCGAGCCGGGTGCGGCGAACGTGGACGGCAGCAAACTCTCCCCGCTCGTGGACAAGTCCGACCCGCGCGCGATCAACAACGTCGGCTGGCTCTGGGCGCGCGGCGAAGGCGGCGCGCGGCAGGATTACAAGGAAGCGCTCAACTGGTGGACCTATGCCGCCAAGATGGGCTACACGCCGGCCATGAACAACGTCGGCCTGCTCTACGCCAACGGCCATGGCGTCAACAAGGACTACGAGGCGGCGTTCAAGTGGTGGATGCGCTCCGCGGAGCGCGGCAACGCCTGGGCCATGAACGCGATCGGCGACCTGTACGAGAACGGGCAGGGCGTTCCCCAGAACTACGAACTGGCGCTCAACTGGTACCGCGAGGCCGCGCGCGAGAAGGACGCTCTCGCCATGTGGAACGTGGGCCATCTGAGCGAGGCCGGGCTCGGTGCCGACCAGAGCTACGCCGAAGCGTCGCGTTGGTACCGGCAGGCGGCAGAGCGCGGCTCCCCGCTCGGCATGTACAGTCTCGGCAAGCTCTATCAGGCCGGTCACCTCGGGGAACGGCCCGACGGTGCCGAAGCCTACGTCTGGTACTCGGTCGCCGCGTTGCGGTTCACCGAGGAAGACCCGGTCGAAGCCGAGGACAACCGCCAGTTGCTCCAGGAAGTTGCGGCAAAGCTTACCGACGATCAGCGCCGCGCCGGCGATGAGAAGGTTCGTGCTTTGGATGCCCGACTGGAGCGCGCCAAGCGTATCCGCCCCGACGGAACCGAAGCGAGCACCTGAACCATGGCACCGGCCGCGGCTGGCTCGCTTTATGCGACGATATCGCCCAAGGCGTCAATGCGCCGCCAGAGTGACCCAAAGGGGGGCTGGATACCCCCGGCAGGCGCGAAGACGGTGCAGCGGCCCCCGGTCGCGGGAGCCGCTGCTGAGTACCTGAATCGTGCCTAGCTGGGAATCAACAATCGGACTGCATGAAACGGGAGTGCGTATCGGTCGAGCCTCTGGCGTCCGGTCCGCAGTCACCCATCTACGCTGGGAGGGGAGAAGGAGCCGGGCTGTGAACTCCGTCGTCTCTCGTTTCGTAGCATCCGCGATCTTCGCCGCAATCATGGGTGCCCCCTTGCCGCTGCTTGCAGCGGGTACCGGCAACAACGCGAAGCCGGCCAAGCCGGCGCAAGGCTATTCGGTCTACAAGGAGACCGGATTCGAGGATCAGTTCGACAACCCGCGCGAGACCGCAGAGGTCGACGATCTGATCGAACTCAGCCAGCTGCTGCTGCGTACCGCGAGCAAACTGTCGAAGTATCACGTCCCGGACGCGCTGCCGATGGTGACCCGGATCTCGCGCAGCGACCTGGACCGGATCGCCTGCGGTGAGGGTGCCACGAAGTGTGGCGTTTCCGCCCTGTACGAGCCGTCCCGCGGAATCCTGTTCACCGAAGGGCTCCGGCCGGAAACCAACATGTTCGACCGGTCCATCCTGCTCCACGAGATGGTGCACTACCTGCAGGAGATGGGCCATTCGATGTCGGCCGCCCCGGCGTGCGAACGCTGGTACCAGCGCGAGCTCGAGGCCTACGCCATACAGAAGCAGTACCTGCAGAGCATCCAGAGTCCGGCGCGGGTGGCTTACTCCGGATCGCGTCCCACCTGCGACGCGGCGCCGCCGGAAGCCCTCACGCACAAGGGCAAGGAAGTCAAGGCGCCGGGCCTGAACGACTGACGCCGCGCGCAGGGTCCGGCCACGGGACCTGCGTCGCGACGCCCGCTCGCGGAGCGCTCGGGTTGGAATCGTCTCGCCCGCACGAGGGGTTGGCATCGCTCCACCTGCCGGAAGCGCGCCCGGACAACTGCGGATGCCCATGTGCGCGTCAGGGGTGGGGCGCGCAACGCCCGCGGCGGGTCGAGGTGTAACCGGCCCGCCGGCGCCTGTGTCCGAATTGGTGCCGCCTCACCCGGGTTACGCATCCGTTTGGGGCTCCGGACTCGTAGTGTGACGGTGCCCGGAATGCGATTGCCGCCAGGGCGATGCGCTACACTCGGTTCGCTGTCCGGACCGCGTCACCCTCTTGCCATGGATCCATTCGAGTGAACCGCAGCCGACTGGTCGTCATCGCTCTGTTCGTCGTTGCCATCGCGGCGTTCTTCATCTTCGACCTGGGGCACTACTTCAGTCTCGAGTTCCTGAAGAGCCGCCAGGCCGACATCGATGCCTGGTACCAATCGAATCCGGTGCTCACGATCGGGGCGTTCTTCGCGGCGTACGTGGCAGTCACGGGCCTGTCGCTGCCCGGCGCCGCCGTGATGACCTTGGCCGCCGGCGCCCTGTTCGGCCTCGTGACCGGCACAATCGTCGTCTCGTTCGCTTCCAGCCTCGGCGCGACGCTCGCGTTCCTGGCGAGCCGGTTCCTGTTCCGCGGCGCCGTGCAGGCGCGCTTCGGCGACAAGCTGAAGGCGATCGATGCCGGCATGGCCCGGGACGGCTCGTTCTATCTGTTCACGCTGCGCCTCGTTCCGGCCTTTCCATTCTTTGTCATCAATCTGGCCATGGGCCTCACGGGCATCAAGACCCGGACGTTCTACTGGGTGAGCCAGCTCGGCATGCTCGCCGGAACGATCGTCTACGTGAATGCCGGCACCCAACTCGCGCGCATCGACAGCCTGCGCGGCATCCTCTCGCCGGGACTGATCGCTTCGTTCGTCGCGCTGGGCCTGCTGCCGCTGATCGCGAAGAAAGTGATCGATGAGATCAAGGCGCGCAAGGTCTACGCGAACTGGATCAAGCCGGCCAGCTTCGACCGCAACCTCGTCGTCATCGGTGCCGGATCGGCGGGCCTCGTGTCCGCGTACATCGCCGCCGCGGTGAAAGCCAAAGTCACGCTGATCGAGAAGCACCGGATGGGTGGCGACTGCCTCAACACCGGCTGCGTGCCGTCGAAGGCGCTGATCCGTTCGGCGAAGCTGCTGTCGCACGTCAGGCGTTCGAAGGAATTCGGCATCCATACCGCGAGCGCCGAGTTCGATTTCGCCGAGGTGATGGAAAGGGTCCAGCGGGTGATCCGCGAAGTCGAACCGCACGATTCCATCGCGCGCTACACGAGCCTCGGTGTCGAGTGCATCACGGGCACCGCAAGGATCTCGTCGCCGTGGTCCGTGGAGGTGCAGACGGAGCAGGGAGCGCGGACTCTCACCACGCGCAACATCGTGGTTGCCGCCGGCGGCAGGCCGTTCGTGCCGCCGATCCCGGGCATCGAGGACGTGGGCTATGTGACGTCGGATACGCTATGGGACTTGCGGGTGCTGCCGCCCCGGCTGCTGGTCCTGGGCGGCGGTCCGATCGGCTGCGAACTCACGCAATGTTTCGCGCGCTTCGGTTCGAAGGTGACCCAGGTGGAGATGCTGCCGCGCCTCATGATCCGCGAGGATGCGGAGATCGCGGCCATGGTGGAAGAGCGATTCCGCGCCGAAGGCGTGGACCTGCTGGTGAACCACAAGGCAAAGCGCTTCGCCGTGGAAGACGGTGCGAAGGTGCTCTACGCCGAAACCGCAGGGACCGAGGTGCGAATCGTCTTCGACGTCCTGCTGTGCGCGGTCGGGCGGGTTGCGAACACGACCGGCTATGGCCTCGAGGAGCTGGGGATTCCGACCACCAGGGCGCGAACCGTCGAGGTGAACGAGTATCTCGCCACGAAGTATCCCAACATCTATGCGTGCGGCGACGTAGCCGGGCCGTACCAGTTCACGCACACGGCGGCCCACACCGCGTGGTACGCCGCGGTCAATTCTCTGTTCGGGCGTTTTCGCCGCTTCAAGGCGGATTTTTCGGTGATCCCCTGGTGCACGTTCACCGAGCCCGAGGTGGCACGGGTCGGGTTGAACGAAACCGAAGCGAAGGACAAGGGCATAGCCTACGAGGTCACCACCTACGGTATCGACGATCTCGATCGCGCCATCGCGGACGGCGAGGCGCATGGCGTGGTCAAGGTGCTCACCGTTCCGGGCAAGGACCGGATCCTGGGGGTCACCATCGCGGGCGAACATGCTGGCGACATCATCGCGGAGTTCGTGACCGCGATGAAGTACCGGATCGGGATGAACAAGATTCTCGGTACCATCCACATCTACCCGACACTGGCGGAGGCGAACAAATACGCTGCCGGCAACTGGAAGCGCGCGCATGCTCCGCAGAATGCGCTCGAGTGGCTGGAGCGATATCACGCGTGGATGCGTGGCTGAGCGCCCAGGTCGCGCAGAACACGGCCCTGCCCGGAGGAACACGATGAATTCCGTTGATCGAACAGACACCGCGGCGCGCGCCCGCGCTTCCGGGTTCTCGTCGCGTGGCCCGGTGTATCGGGCGCGGCAGGGCCTGCTCTTCGTCCTGGCGCTGGCGGCATTGCCTGCGCAGGCCTTCGACCAGACCCACTCTGCCTGGACCTCGTTCCTGAAGAAGCACGTGGTCGTCGTCGATGACGGCAAGGCCTCCAAGGTCGATTACGCGGGTGCGCTCGAGGACCGCGCCGCGCTGAAGACCTATCTCGACACGGTATCGAAAGTGCCGGCAGCCGAGTACGCCGGCTGGAAGAAGGCAGAGCGACTCGCTTTCCTGATCAACGCTTACAACGCCTTCACGGTCGAGAAGGTCCTCACGCGCTACCCCGATCTCAAGTCGATCCGCGATTTCGGCACCTATTTCGGCAATCCGTGGAAGGACAAGTTCTTCACGCTGTTCGGCAAGCCGATGACCCTCGACGGCATCGAACAGGACACCATTCGCGCGCCCGGTGCCTTCGACGAGCCACGCATCCATTTTGCGGTGAACTGTGCTTCCATCGGTTGCCCGATGCTGCGCGAGGAAGCCTACGTTCCTGACCGTCTCGACCGGCAACTCGAGGAGCAGACCGGGCGTTTCCTGTCCGACCGCAGTCGCAATCGCTACGCCGACGGCGTGCTCGAGGTCTCGAAGATCTTCGACTGGTACAAGAAGGATTTCACCGCGGGCTACCAGGGCATCAGCTCGGTCGAGCAGTTCCTCGGCAATTACGCGGCGCTGCTCGCCGACAAGCCCGACGACCAGAAGGCGATCCGCGAGGGCAGGGTCAAGGTGAAATACCTCGACTACGACTGGTCGCTGAATGACGCCAAGCGGTGACGCGCTGCCGACGGGCAGCCCGATCAGGTCGTCGCCCGTGCTTGTGTCGATCATCATCCCCACGCTCGACGAAGCCGTCGGGATCGGCACCCGGCTGCGCGCGTTGCAGCCGCTGCGCGAACGTGGGCACGAAGTGATCGTCGCCGATGGTGGCAGCGCGGATGGCACGGCGGAACTGGCGCTTCCCCTGGTCGATCGGGTGATCGCGAGCCCGCGAGGTCGCGCGCTGCAGATGAACGCGGGCGCGGCGGAAGCCCGGGGAGAGGTGCTGATTTTCCTGCACGCGGATACGCTGCTGCCCGACATGCCGGACCTGCTGGTGACCGGGGCCCTGACCGAGTCGCGACGTGCGTGGGGCCGCTTCGACGTGCGCATCGATGGTCACCATCCGATGCTGCCGGTCATCGCGTTCCTGATGAACCTGCGCTCCCGTCTCAGCGGCATCGCCACCGGCGATCAGGCCATGTTCGTGACGCGGGACGCATTTGTCCGAACCGGTGGTTTCCCGGCGATTGCACTGATGGAAGACATCGCATTGTCGTCCCGCCTGCGGCGAATCTCGCGCCCCGCCAGCCTGCGCGCGCGCGTGATCACCTCCGGGCGGCGGTGGGAAAAGCACGGCGTCGCGCGCACGATCCTGTTGATGTGGCGTCTGCGGATCGCCTACTTCCTCGGGGTGGAGCCGACCCGACTCGCCGAGCGCTACATGCCGCATGAATCCTGACGCGCGCCCCGCAGTGCTCCTGTTCGCGAAGGCGCCCGAGCCGGGTCAGGTCAAGACCCGGCTCGCACCGGAACTCGGCAACGGGGCCGCCGCCGTGCTGGCCGCACGCCTGACGCTGCGTGCACTCGAGACCGCATATGAAGCCGACGTCGGACCGGTGGAACTGTGGTGCGCGCCCGATACCACGCACCCGTTCTTCGACGTGTGCCGTCGTCGTCACGGCGTACCGTTGCGCGCGCAATCGGGTACGGACATCGGCGTTCGCATGGCCCACGCGCTGCGCGCTGCCCTGGCAGATCATCGGGCGGCGCTGCTCATCGGCACCGACGTGCCGGCCATGACGGCTCCTGATCTGCGCGCAGCGGCGACCGCGCTCGCATCGGATCACGACGCGGTATTCGGGCCGGCCGAGGATGGCGGCTACTGGCTGGTTGGCCTCAAGGCCGTCGACGACGCGCTGTTCGTGGATCTTCCCTGGGGCACCGCACAGGTCCTCGCGGCGACGCGCGAGCGCTGCGCGGCGCTCGGCTTGCGCGTCGCGGAAGTGGCGACGCGCTGGGACGTGGATCGACCGGAAGACCTCACCCGCCTGCTGGCCGATCCGGCGACCGCGGCACTTGCCGCGCAACTGCCGCGGGCAGCATGAAGCGGCTCGTCCTCGTCGGCGGGGGACATGCCCAGGTCGAAGTGTTGCTGCGACTGGGCCAGACACCTGTGCCCGACCTCGATATCGTCCTGGTAAGTCCGGTAGCCGACGCCCCCTATTCCGGCATGCTGCCCGGGCTGGTGGCGGGTCGCTATTCGTGGGGTGAATGTCACATCGACCTTGCCTCGCTCGCACGCCACGCCGGCGCCCGGCTGTTGCCGACGCGCGTCGTCGCGATCAATCCCGTGGAGCGCCAGGTCATGTGTGCCGACGGGCGGGTCCTGACTTATGACGTCCTGAGTCTCGACATCGGATCGGTACCACCCATCGAAACCGTCGAAGGCGCCGCGGCCCACGGCGTCCCGGTCAAGCCGGTGGACGGTTTTCTCGACGTGTGGAACGCGCTCGTGCAGGAAGCGCGCGATCGGACGTTGCGCGTGATCGTCGTGGGCGGGGGCGCGGGCGGGGTCGAACTGATTCTCGCCATGCGCCAGCGCCTGCTGCACGAGAGCGGCGTCGCACCGCGCGCCGATTTCACCGTGGTGACGCAGGGTAGTGGCGTCCTGTCGGGGCATCCCGCCGGCGTACGCAGGCGGATCGTGCGTGCGCTGGCGACGAAGGATGTCGGGGTGCTCGCGAACGTTCGGGTCGTGCGCGTTTCCGCCGAAGGGCTGACGCTCGAGGGCGGCGCCGAAGTGCCGGCCGATTGCGTGATCTGGGCCACCGGCGCCGCGGCGCCCGCGTGGCTTCGGACTTCCGGTCTCGCTCTCGACGATCAGGGCTTCGTCCTGGTCGACGACAAGCTGCAATCGGTCTCCCACCCGGGCCTCTTCGCCACGGGTGACGTCGCCACGATGCGCGATCATCCGCGCCCAAAATCGGGCGTATTCGCGGTGCGCCAGGGGCCGCCGCTCGCCGAGAACCTGCGCCTCGCGCTCGCCGATGCGCCCCTGAAATCGTACCGACCGCAGCGCCGCAGTTTGTCGCTCATCAGCACCGGAGGCCGGCACGCCGTCGCATCCTGGGGCGGGTTCGCGTTCCAGGGCGCCTGGGTGTGGCACTGGAAGGATGCCATCGACCGGAAATTCATGGCCCGCTACGAGCTCGACCCGGCCTGAACCGGACCGCGCCGGCGGCTCGGCGATTCGTCGAAGGTAACAATCGCGGCGCCCAAAAGAATTGGACGCTCGGCGCGTCGGACCGCGACAATGCGCCGCAAATCACGACGGAGACCCATCGACATGGCGACAACGGCACAACCATTCCGCCTGCAGGTACCCGCGGACGCCATCGACGATCTGCGCGCACGCCTCGCACGGACGCGCTTTCCCGAACAGGTCCCCGGCGAACCGTGGCGCTACGGGACCGACGTCGCCTACCTGGAGGGACTCGTCGACTACTGGCGCACGGACTTCGACTGGCGCGCGCAGGAAACGCGGCTCAACGCGCATCCTCAGTTCAAGGTTCCGTTGCATGGCATCGACCTGCACTACCTGCACGTGCCGGGCAAGGGGCCGCATCCCTTCCCGCTGCTGCTCTCGCACGGCTGGCCCGGTTCCGTCTTTGAGTTCCTGGAACTCATTCCGCGACTGACCGACCCGGCCCGCTTCGGCGGCGATCCGGCGGACGCGTTCACAGTCGTCGCGCCTTCCCTGCCGGGTTACGGACTGTCGTTCGCGCCCGGCCAGCCGCGCTTCAGCCTCGAGATGATCGCCGACTGCTTCGCCGAACTGATGACGCGGATACTCGGATACGACCGCTTTGCGGCACAGGGCGGCGACTGGGGTTCATTCGTCACCTCGCGCCTCGGCGCGGTTCATGCGGACAAGGTCATCGGCATCCACCTCAACCTGCTGGGCGTTCGCCGCGATCCGAAGATGCTCGCCAACCCCACGCCGGAGGAACAGCGCTTCCTGGGTGAACTCGAGGCCTGGATCAAGGACGACATGGGCTACCAGTGGATCCAGGGCACCCGGCCGCAGACGCTCGCCTTCGGGCTGAACGATTCGCCCGCCGGCCTGGCCGCGTGGATCGTCGAGAAATTCCGTGCGTGGTCCGACTGCGGCGGTGACGTCGAGAGTGTGTTCCCGAAGGATCACCTGCTGGCGAACATCAGCCTGTACTGGTTCACCGGCGCCATCGGCTCGTCCTTCTGGCCTTACTACGCGCGCATGCACGGGCCGTGGCCGATTCCCGACGGCGGCGTGGCCGCGCCGATGGGCTACGCCGCGTTCCCGAAGGAAATCCTGCGCCCGCCGCGCTCGGTGGCGGCGCGGATGTACACCGACATACGCCGCTGGACCGAGATGCCCAGGGGCGGTCATTTCGCGGCGATGGAACAACCCGAGGCGCTGGCCCGCGAGATCGTCGAGTTCTTTCGTCCGCTGCGTCCGCAGCCGTAAGCCGGGACGATGGATCGCGCCACCATCCCCCGGCGCCTGCGCGCGCTCTACCCGGCCTTCGAGACGCTCGACGACGCGCGTCTGGATAGATTGATCGCGGAGTCGCTGATCCTGACGATGAAGGCGGGTGCGGTCCTGTTTGACGAAGACAGCCCGTGCCAGGCGTTCCCGCTACTGCTGGAAGGCACGATCCGGGTCTCGAAGGTCGGCACCAGCGGGCGCGAGCTGCAACTGTATCGGGTCGTTCCCGGCGAGGCCTGCATCCTCACCACGAGCTGCCTGCTCGGCAACGTGGCGTACAAGGCGCGCGGGGTCGCCGAAACCGACATGGTGGCAGTCGCGCTGCCGCAACCGGTGTTCCAGGCGCTCTCGAGCGAGTGCGAACCCTTCCGCCAGTACGTCTTCGGACTGTTCGCGGAGCGCATCGCCGAGCTGATGCAGCTGGTCGAGGCGGTCGCGTTTCAGCGATTGGACCGACGCCTCGCCGCGCTGCTGCTGGGCAAGGGCAAGTTTGTCCACACCACGCATCAGGCGCTTGCGGACGAACTGGGCAGCGTGCGCGAGATCGTGAGCCGGTTGCTGAAGACCTTTGCCGAACAGGGCCTGGTGTCGCTCGGACGCGAGCAGATCGAGATCGTGGATGCCGCGCGCCTCAGACTCGTGGCTGCGTGACCTGCATCACAGACGCGGGGCCTCGGCGGATCGATCATCGGGTTGCAAGCTGTTCAACCGCACACCGGAAGGAGATCTGAATGAAAGCCAATGTCGGTACCATCGATCGCACGCTGCGCATCGTCATCGGGATCGCCCTGTTGAGCCTGTTGTTCCTGCTCGAAGGCAATGCGAAGTGGTTCGGCTTGATCGGCGTGGTCCCGCTGCTCACCGCGATCGTGCGCTTCTGCCCGCTCTATGCGCTCCTGGGTGTCTCTAGCCGCCCGGCGAATCTGAACCAGGTCTGACCGATTCCGGGCTGCGCAAGGTCACGACCGATACCTCGGGCGGTACGAGGAATCGAACGGGCAGGATGCTCGTGCCGATGCCGGGGCTCACGAACAGATGGTGGCCGCCCTCCGCCACGGGCCCGATGGCATAGCGTTCGCCAAACCGGGAGGGCACGATCGGCCGCCCGAAGAAAGGGACACGGACCTGTCCACCGTGGGTGTGCCCGGCGATGGTCAGGCCGACCCGCAGCGGAATCTCGGGAAAGATGTCCGGGTTGTGGGTGAACGCGATGACCGGCGCCTGATCGTCGACTTCTGCGAGCGCGGACCGAATTTCGTGGCGAGCCTCCTCCAGATCGCCGATCCCTACGAGCCAGAAGGTGCAGGGCCCGGAGTCGATGCGTCGGGCGGAGTCCTCCAGGACGGGAATGCCCGCCAATGCGAACGCGCTGGTCACTCTGGCCCCGCTCAACCACCAGTCGTGATTGCCCAGCACGGCCCATACACCGCGTGGGGCGGACAATTGCCCGAGAATCGCAGCGCTGTCTTCCGGTGCCACGAAGTGACCGCCCAGGACGCCCTGGATCACGTAGTCGCCGAGGAGCAGGACGATGTCGGGATGCGCGGCCCGGCCACGCGGACGATCCGTTCGAGCTTGTCGAGGCCGTTGAACGGCGAGCCCACATGCAGGTCCGCGAGCACCGCGATCCTGAGACCGTCACATGCGCTCGGCCAGCCCGCCAGGACGATTTCGTACTCCGATTCGCGCAGGCTGGCGGGCTCCAGGACGAAGGCCCACAGCGCCAGCGCCATCCCGGACGCGACGAGCGCGAGCGGGACCCGCCGGAGTCCGGGGCGCGATTTCCGGTTGCGTCCGAGCAATGTCAAGGGTTCCGGTCGCCGTGGCGGCACCGACGGCGCGAGCCGCGGGACGCCTCGTTCGGACCTATCCACACTACCCGTCGCACGGTCGGTGTCGAGCTCAGCTCAGGCCCCGCGCGACCAGCGACGCACCGCTCATCACCAGCAGCACGCTGACAAACCGCGCCAGCTGCACTTGCGAGAGCCGGACGTGCAGGCGCTGACCGAATCGAATCCCGACCCACATCAACGGGAACAGCGCCACCGCAGCCGCGAGCAGGCGCCAGTCGAGGAGCAGCCCCGAGATGACGAACAGCGTGATGCGGAATCCGGTGCTGATCGAGAACACGATCGACAGTGTCGCGCGCAGGCGGGCGGTGTCATGGATGCGGGAGGCGAAATACATGACGTAGACGGGACCGCCCACGCCGAACATGGCGCCGAGCACACCGCCCACGAATCCGGTGGGATGCGCCGCGATATCCGGAAAGCGTCGGGGCGACTTCCGGGCCAGCAGCCGATGCAAGCCGTAACCTGCGACGAACAGGCCCAGCAGCGTGATGAGCGCTTCCCCGGGCACTTTCGCCAGTAGCAGCACGCCGATCGCACCACCCAGCAGCATCGCCGGAATCACCCGTCTCACCTCCGAGCGGTCCACGTCGCCGCGGAATCGCAGGCCCGTGGACAGCGCCGCGGAGAAGTCCAGCAGCACCATCATCGGCACGACCGTCTTCAGCGGCAGGAAGTGCGCGAGCAGCGGAATCGATATCAGTGCCGAACCGAAGCCCGATATGCCGAAGATGGTGTAGGCCGCGAATACGATGACGGGCGCGGCGATCAGGATCTCGGTGGGAATGGTGGGCACGTGCGGTCGTCGGAAAACGGTGTGACGGTTCAGCGCTTGCGCTTCGGCCAACGTTTTCTTGACATCGCTTTCCGTGCAATGCGCACCGCGATGTCGATCGACGATCGTAGACGCGCCACGTCGCCGACACAGGCTTGCGCGGCTTCTGTCGCGCGCGCCATCAGCCTGTCCGGATCGACCAGTCCGCGTTCGGCCAGAGTGGCGATGTCTTCCCGATCCTGCTCGGACAACCTCGCGATCTTGGATGTCGCAAGGTCCAACGCAGAGAGCAGTCGAACGTCGAGAACGCCAGGATCGATGCCCTCGAGTGGGACGGCCACGGATTCGTCGTAGGCGTCTTCGTGCAGCAATCCGAAGGAGTCGTTGTACTGGCGATAGAGGTACAACAGCCGCGCCGTACCGTCGGAATCGCGATATGCCACCTCGAGATCGGCCGGCAGCGCGATACGGCGCGAGAACACGCCGTCGACGTCTTCCGAGACCCGCGTGCCGGTGTGAAGGTGCAATGCGGCACCTCCGGCAACATACATCCGCACGGGAAGCGCCGTAGACGGCGTATCCGCGAGCGTGCGTGCGATGCGACGGACGATTTCCTCGAACGCCCCCAGGAACTCGGGACGGGCTGCCTGATCAGGCAGCATGAAGCGCCGCCGTTTCGGCGCGAAGCATGGGTAAGAATCGGGACGGGCGGACGGGGCTGCATTCGAGCCATATCCGGAATACGTCCGGTGTCGAACTGCCCGGATGCAACATCTCGGCAAGCGCCAGCAATCCATTGCGATCGTTCTCGTGGGAGCTTGCGAGCATGACGGCCAACCCAGCCATGAAGTACCGGGGTCCGAGTGCGCACCAGGCATCCGGATTGCGTGAACCGGATGCACAAAGACGCAACAGATGGGCCTCGTACTCCCGGTCCATGCGAAGCGGCATGTGCCCGTCGGGCGTCGTGGGGATCGCGTACAACGGCACGACATCGAATCGAACGGCGGCGGCCGCGGCCAGCGCGCAAAGCGTCGCAAAATCGCAGTCTTTCCGGCGTCTCAGGCGCGACAGCGTCTCCTTGGGCACGCCGGCCTCGGCCGCCCATTGAGCATCGTTCAAGCCCCGACGCTGCGCAGCCGCGGAGAGCAATGCGAGCAAGGCCGGGAGGCTTTCGGTTCGATCGACCACTGGACAATCATCCCGTATGTTGACGCCAAGATCAACAAAGGGTACCGAAACGACCCGGGCAGGGGAATCGGAAAGCCTCCGCGCGCGTCAATCGGTAATCGATCTGTATGCGGCAAAGGCCGACAATGAGGCTGGACGTACCGGCGCCGGAACAAGACCGTACGCCAAAGGCATATCGGGAGAGAGGATGCCGCAGTCGACCGCAGGGATAGCGAAGCTCGCCGCACCGCGCCTCGAGGGGGCTGTGCAACGCGAGCGCCTGCACGGGTTGCTCACCCGTGGCCGCCAGCGACCCATCGTCTGGGTCGCGGGTCCGCCGGGTGCAGGCAAGACGACGGTCGTGGCCGACTTCCTCGCACGAGGCTCGATCCCGACACTCTGGTATCGGGTCGACGAGGGCGACGCCGATCCCGCGACGTTCTTCTACTACCTGAAGCAGGCGGTAGCGGCGCTTGCGCGGCCCGGCGGCAGGCCGCTGCCCTTGCTGACGCCGGAGTATCTGGCGGACGTTCCGGGCTTCGCGCGGAGGTGGTTCCGCCAGGCGTTTCAGCAACTGCCCCCGGGCAGCGTGCTCGTGCTCGACAATTTCCAGGACGGTGGAGAAGACATCGCTCTGCACATGGCGTTGTCCTCGGCATGGGAGGAGATTCCACCGGGCTCGAATGCGATCGTCGTCAGCCGAGGCGATCCACCTGCCCCGTTCGCCCGGGCCCGATTGAACGGGATGATCGCGAGCGTGGTATGGGATGATCTGCGCCTGTCGATCGAAGAGACGATCGCGGTAGCCGCATCGCGCGGCCTGACGGACGTCGCGGCGGCGCAAGTCGTGCAGGAGCAATCGAACGGGTGGATGGCGGGGGTCGTGCTGATGACCGAACGCATCAACCGAGCCGGAGATCTGAACGCGGCCGCCAGTGCCGACACGTTAGAAACGGTGTTCGACTATTTTGCCACGCTCGCTTTCGACTCGGCGCAAACGAGTGTCCAGGATGTGCTCGTGCGCACCGCGTTGCTACCGAGCGTGACCGCAGCCACGGCCGAGGCCGTCACCGGCCAATCCGAGGCTATCCGCCAACTCGACTGGCTGTGCCGGCGCAATCTCTTCGTCGACCGCGCCTCGTCGTCAAATCCGAGGTATCGATTTCACCCGATGTTCCATGCGTTCCTGCGGGCAAGGGCGCAGTCGCTGCTGCCACCCGCCGAACGGGCGTCGATCCTGACGCGCGCTGCGCGGGTCTTCGAGGATGGCGCAGAGATTGAAGAGGCCTTTGCACTGTTCGCCGATGCCGCAGAATGGGCGCAAGCCGAACGCGTGCTCCTCGCAAGTGCGCAACGACTCATCGACCAGGGTCGCTGGCGCACGCTCGAGGAATGGATCGGGCGGTTGCCGTCCCGCGCAGCGGAGGGGAATCCCTGGCTCGCCTACTGGCTCGGACGTTCGCGCATCACGGTGTCGCCCGTGGCGGCGAGACCCTTGTTGGTCGAAGCGTACGAGCGCTTCGCCGTCTGTGGAGATGAAGTCGGACAGATGCTGAGCGCTGTCGGCGTGATCGAGGCGCTCTATTTCGAATACTGTGATTTTGGCGCCATGGACGCGTGGCTGGATCGCATCACCTCGTTGCTGGATGCCGGGATGCATCCCCCCACATTGGACGATGAGCTCCGCGCCAATGCCGCCGTGATGATGGTGTGCGGTTTCAGGTTGCCCGACTACCCCAACCTGGAACGGAGCGTCCGGCGGGTGGAGGCATTGTTGAACAGTGCGATCGAGCCCAATCTGCGCATCGCCGTGGCGGGCATGTTGCACGCGTATGTGCTTGCGACCGCCGACCAGCAAGTCGAGGCTCGTGCCCGAGCCGCGGGACGCGCACTTCTCGCATCGCCGTACCTCACCGCGCACCGGATTGCCCAGTATCTCGGGATGGAAGGATATAGCCACTATCTTTTCGGGCGTTTCAATCTGGCCGTCGAAGTGTTGTCCGAGGCAGAGGCGATCACGGCGGAGCACGGCTTGGACGAGCTCGGTTCACAGATAGGCGCGTGGCGAGCTCTTGCCGAACTACGCTCCAATCGAGTGGCCGATGCGGCGGCGACATTGGAGCGCTGCAATGCCAGGCGCAAGCCGACGACTGGTCCGGCGCCCGTGCTACAACGGATGGTAGCGGTCGGTGTGGACTTTGCGCTTGGGCGGACAGCCCATGTCGTGGAGCAGATACTGGATGTGCATTTCCGCTATGAACGAACCGTTCAGACCAGCGGAGCCGTGCTCGTCGGCTGGTTCGCTGCGCACATCGCGCTCGCCATGCAGGACATCGCGGCGGCGGCCAAGGTTCTCGAGCGAACCCGTGTCCCAATTTCGAGCCCGATCGCCGTTTCCATGATCGGCACCCAATGCCTGCTCGAGGCGTGGCTCCACCATTCGTCCGGGGACAGGACGGCGCGTGACGCGTGTCTGCGGGAGGCGATTCAGCGCGCCGCCGACCCGTGCACCCGCGTCCGCTATCGCTGGTACCCGCTTGCGCTCGCAGCGATGATGCCCGTTGCGATCGAACAGGATATCGAGGGACTCACCGCGCGCGAGTTGATTCGCGAGTTCGATGTTCGCCCCCCGTCGCTCGCCGTCGAATCCTGGCCGTGGGCCGTGAAGGTCTTGACGCTTGGCCGGTTCGACTTGCTGATCGACGGCACGCCGGCGGAGTTCTCAAGGAAGGCACCGCGACGATTGCTCGAACTGCTCAAGGCGATCATTGCCTTCGGGGCGCGGGATATCGACGAGCGCAAGCTCGCTGACACGCTGTGGCCGGACGACGACGGCGACCACGGCGTTCACGCACTGCGGGTGAGCCTCACCCGCTTGCGCAAGCTGATGGGTACTGCCGGTGCGATCGTGGTGGCTGATGGCAAGGTGAGCCTCGATTCACGACTCTGCTGGGTCGACGCACTCGCGTTCGAGCAAGCCGCGTCCGGGCAGGATCCGTCCGAGCTCGCCAAGATCGAGCGCGCATGCGATCTGTATCGCGGCAACTTTCTGGGCAGTGACGCGGAGCAGCCCTGGATACTGCCCACGCGCGAACGCCTGCGCACGCGTTTCGTGGAGAAGATCGACGCCCTCGGTTCCGCGTTCGAGGCGACCGGTGCGTGGGATCGGGCGGCTGCTTGGTACCAGCGCGGCATCGACGCCGATCCGCTGATCGAAGCGTTTCACCAGGGTCTCATGCGCTCCCATCTGCGAGCCGATCGCCGGGCAGAGGCGCTTGGCGCGTATCGACGACTGCGGCACACGCTGTCGGTCGTGCTCGGTATCGCGCCGTCGAAGTCGTCCGAGGCGCTCTATCGCACCGTCTATGAGTCGGAACCTGAACGCCAATCCGTAGCCAATTCGTGAGTGTGGCGCACCTACGCTGGCGGCGAGTTCGAGGGGCGACCAATGCACAACCGACAGGTGCTCATACTGCGCTTTCCGGCGCTCGCGGACGAAGGACGAAGAGGTCCGGTCGGCGTGTGCGAGAACCCGGGCACGGGTGAGCAGTGGGCCTTTGCCAGCGCCGAGGAGCTGTGGGCGCTCGTGCAGGCGCAGCATGCGGTCAATGACCGCCCTCGGACGAAACCTCGCGCGCTGGAAGCGGTTGCGCGTAACCCCTGGCCTAAACCCGAGGAGAAATCATGAGCAAGAGATTGGCTGTTCTCATCGCAGGCGTTGCCTTCGCCGGCGCGTGCGCGAGCGTTGGCGCGCAGCAGTTGCCCAAGTCCGGAAGCATCAACTTCCACACCGGCTGGAAGGACACGGCCGATGTGAACGAGGTGTCGGACAAGCGCTACCAGGGGCAGGATCGATCGGTCGGCAGCACCCTCAACGACAAGGGGTCAGGGCCTCTGCATCTCGGTCCGGCCAACTGTTCGGGCGCCTTCTATGTGGTCGATGGCAGCGGTCCGAACAAGGGTTACTGCACATTCGGTGATGCTGATGGAGACAGGATCTTCACGGACTTTACCGGAAACATTTCCCCCAACGGCGCCGAAGGTACGAACGTGATCATCGGCGGTACCGGCAAGTACGCCGGGATCACCGGAAGCGGGCCGTGGAAGTGCAAGGGCTCCGGCAAAAACGGCGAACTGCAGTGCGCGCAGAGACTCGACTTCAAGTTACCTTGATGTTTCGCGCAGAGGCGGGGGCACCCGCCTCTGCGCGGGTGGCTACTTGCAGGTCCCGCCCCAGCGCGACACAGCCATCTTGCCGTCATTCACGGCCGGCTGGAACCAGCCGGAATCCGTCCTGCCCGCGAACTTCCCCGTACCGCCGGTCGATTGCCATGCGCCCTCGTCCGCACCGGGCTTTAGCTCAAACGAGATACTCTGCGTATCGCCGTCCTTGTCCCTGCGCAGACAGAACCCCGCCCCACCGACCTTTCCGTCCGGCGTCGCCAGGAATGTTCCACTGCACCGACCCGTGACCATGTTGTAGATGCTCTTCGGATCGTCGGTGGTCAGGACCGAATAGTCGATGCTGGTCGTCAGGGAATGGCCTTTGGTCGCTTCCATCGTGTCGGCGTAGTGATTGACGACGGTATCGATCAGCTCGTGTATGCCCAGATGGATCAGGTCCAGGGCACAGGCGACCATCGTGGGCGCAGCGTCAACCTGCATCGCAACGGCGACCGCACGTACATGCGATGGTCGGGTACCCACAGGACTGTGGCCGTCGATGGGGGCGGCTGGGAAACCAGCTTCGACGGCAAGTACGAGTTCACCGGCGGGACCGGCAAGTTCGCGACGATCAAGGGTGGTGGAACCTACAGGGGCAAGGTCACGCCCCAGGGGCTGACCGAGCAGGACACCTGCATGGCGGACTACTGAGGGCTGAATCCGTAAGCCATCCGTGGGAGGCGGCGCGCCTACAATCAGGGCGTCGGCATTTCCTCCCAAGATGGCATGTCCGCACCGCCGCGCCTGCTCGCCAAGTTGACCCGTCCGCGCCTGCACGGCGCGGTGGCACGGGAGCGGCTGTTCGTGCAGCTCGACGAGGCGCGGAAACGGCGCTCGGCCATCTGCGTGGTCGGGCCGCCGGGTGCGGGCAAGACCACACTGGTGGCGAGCTGGTTGGATGCCAGGGGTGCGAAAGGCATCTGGTACCAGGTCGACGCGGGCGATGCCGATCTGGCCACGTTCTTCCACTACCTTGGTCAGGCCGCGGTCCCGTTCACGCGCAAAGGCCAGTCGGCCCTGCCGGCGCTGACCCCGGAGTACCTGAAGGACATCGAAGGCTTCTCGCGCCGGTTCTTCCGCGAGCTGTTCTCGCGACTGCCTGGTACTGCAGTGCTCGTCCTCGACAACTATCAGGATGTCGAGCCCGCGCAGGCGTTGCACGGACTGATCGCCCTGGCCGTCGACGAGGTCCCGCCGGGCATGGTCCTGGTGGCCATCAGCCGTCGCGACCCACCTGACACTTACGCGCGGCTTATCGCCAACCAGCACGTCGAACTGGTCGACTGGGACCAACTGAAGCTCTCGCTCGATGAAGCGCGGGCCATCGCCTCCGAGCGCATGGAGATCACCGCCGGGGAAGTGGAGCGGCTGCACGCAACCAGTGGCGGCTGGGCCGCAGGGCTCACCCTGCTGCTGGAGGGATGTCGGCGCAACGGCAACGTCTCGGTCGATCTGCCCGACGATCGCGATGCGATCTTCGACTATTTCGCCGCACAGATCTTCGCGCGCGTGTCAGAGTCGACGCAGCGCTTTCTCGTGGCCACGGCGTATCTGCCGCAAGTGCCGGTGTCGATCGCTCGCGAGCTCACCGGGGATACCGCGGCCGATTCGATCCTCGACGATCTCTATCGGCGTCACCTCTTTACGCACCGTCGCCCGGGAACGGAACCGGTGTACTGGTACCACTCGCTATTTCGCGCGTTCCTGAAGACGCGAGCCGGAGTCGTACTCGGCTCGGGCGAGGTGAAGGAATTGTTGAGCCGGGCGGCGCGGCTCCTGGAAGCAACCGCCATGTCCGACGAAGCGTTCGAACTATTCCGCGAGGCACACGACTGGCCGGCGGCAACGCGGCTGATCGAGCGGCGCGCAGGGGATCTCCTGGCGCATGGACGCGGCCAGACACTACGCGAGTGGATACAGGCGTTACCGCCGGCGTGTCTCGAGACGCATCCGTGGCTGCGCTACTGGCTGGCCACTTCACTCATCTCGCTGGATCAGCGCGAGGCGCGTCATCAGTTGGAACGAGCATTCGAGCAATTCGGCAGGAACGGTAATCCCACCGGGCAGGCCCTCTGCGCGGGCGGCATCATAGACGCGTACTTCTTCGAATGGACTGGCTTTGGCCTGATGCGCCGCTGGGTCGACGCGTTGGACAGCCTGATCGATCGAGCGCAGCTGTCAGACAATCCGCGATGGGAGCAGCGAATTCAATCGAGCATGATCCTTGGAATCCTCTACGCCGCGCCTGACCACCCTCGACTAGCGCAGTGCGTTCAGAGGGTGACTGAAATGCTCGATGAAGATCTGGATGACAACAGCAAGAGTGCCGCCGCAATGATGCTCCTGTCCTACTGCAACCTGACGGACGACATGGAACGCGCACGCATCGTGGTCCTGCGAGGCGAAGCGCTGATCCGCAGCACCACCGTCACACCATTCACGAGCATGTGGTGGCACCTGAGGTTCGGCTATTACCTGATGATCCAGGGTTGCTATGAAGACGCGATTGCGGCGCTGGACAGTGCCGAAGCGATCGCTGAAACGCACGGTTTCCAACGGCTGAGCACGAGCGCAGACCTGATCGCCAGCTATCAGATGCTGACGCGCGCCGTCATGGGTGACTTGCCGAATTGCTGGCACGCGCACGAGAAGATAGCCGCGGTACAGGACGATGCGCGACCGATGTGCCGCTGGCACATGAACGAATCGCGGATGGTGTACGAACTTGCGTCGGGCAATTTCGCCCTCGCAGCGGAACTGGGCGCGCGGTGTATCGAAACTTCGGAGGCGACGGGGATGATCTACATCCAGTTGTTGTCGCGTTATCATTTTGCGATGGCACTGGCCGGCGTCGGGCGGCGGACGTCCTTGCACGAGCAACTCGCCAAGCTCAGGCGGATGGCGCGAGGTACCTGCTTCCGGCAATTCGAGTGCAGCGCCACCTTGATTGAGGCCTGGGACGAGATCGTTCATGGAACGCGTTCGAGGGGCCTGGAATTGCTGGCCACTGCGCTCGGAGCAGTGCGGACGACCAGGCAGCATTTCGCTCACGTCTTGCGGGGAACGCGAATCTTCCGGGAACTCCTCGCGGAAGCAGGTGAAGCGGGCATCGAAGTCGATGAGGTGACGGCGCTGATCCGACGGTATCGCCTGTCACCGCCGGACTTGGCAAGCAATCGCTGGCCGTGGCCGGTCAAGGTGAACACCCTGGGGAAGTTCGAAGTTCTGGTGGACGGGGTGCCGTTGCGTTTTGCCGGCAAGACGCCGAGGAAACCGCTCGCCTTGCTCAAGGCGCTGATCGCGTTCGGCACGGCCGGGGTACCGGTTGCCACGCTCATCGATACGCTCTGGCCCGATGAAGACGGCGATGCGGGACGCAAGTCGCTCGACGTTACGATCGCGCGATTGCGCAAGCTGCTGAGACGCAACGATGCCCTCTTGGTAAGTGACGAAACCGTGACGTTGAACCCGAAGTTGTGCTGGATCGACGCCCACAGCTTTGTGGCACTCGCCGACGCGACGGCGGACAGGAGGCCTGAGTTGCACCGGGCATGCGAACTGTATGCCGGAGCGTTCCTGCCTGGAGACGGCGATGCATCCTGGACGGTCAGGCGCCGCGAACAGTTGCGCAGCCGCTTCGTGCGGCTGGTGGAAACGGTCGGCGCCGCTGCGGAAGCGGAGTCCGCCTGGGACGAAGCGATCGCGTGGTATCGCCGCGGCCTCGAAGCTGACCAACTGGCGGAGACCTTCCACCAGGGTCTGATGCGCGCATTTGGTGCGCTCGGCCGCAACGCCGAGGGCATGTCGGCCTATCGACGCCTGCGGCAGACGCTCTCCGTCGTGCTCGGGATGGCGCCCTCGGAGCACAGCCAGGCGCTCGCGAGGTCTTTGCAGCGGTCGGGAGCGGCGTCCGACGCTGCCAGCGGCGGCGGCCCCGACGGGGTTCCCTGGTCCGCGATGATGGGGACCGTAGACGCGCGCGCGGATCCGCCTGAAGACCCATAACCCTGTGGTAAGTGCCGCTCCGGCAATCTGGGAGCGGGGTGGCCCCCGCGTCGCGCAATCGGCACGGTGTCTTTCCCGGGTCGCGACAGATTGTTTGCCGAGCGCAGATCTTGATCCGCCATCGCGAGGAGATTGAGATGAATTCGGACATTCTCTCCACGAGTCGGCGCGAAGTCCTGACCCTGGCTGGGATGGCCGCGGGGATCGGAATGGGTACCGCCTTGCCCGTTGCCCGACGGGACGATCGCAGCGGACCGGCGCGAGCGCCACGCGCATGGAGATAGGTTCGATCTGCGCTGACGGGATCTTGAGGTTGGTCGTCACGGTTGCGGGTTCCGTGGGTCATCCGTGGGATCGACCGAGCCACGATGCTCCTCGCGTGCGGGGCGTCCGCCGCTTCAATGTGGAGGAGAACGGAAATGACTCACTGCTTCGAGAAGTTGGCCGTAGCGTTTGCATGCGTGCTGATGCTGATGGGTGCCGGTACGGCCGTCGCCGGCGAGCGCGGCAAGTTCGTTGGCCACGCCGTGTTGAACAGCACCAAGTTCACCGAGTACAAGGCAATGGAAGGCCATCCGATGAAGTCCGCGATGTCGGGAGAACTGGACGGATTGATCTTCCACAACGGCGGAGGCGCATCGCTCGACCGCATGCTCGACCGCGCGCACTACCACGTCGTATGGGTGGGAGACGGTGGCGGCGGTGGTTATTGCCTGAAAACGTTCACCACCAAAGAGGGTCACAAGTTGTTCGCTCGCTGCGATTCGAAAGCTTCGACGACTGGCAGTACCGGAACCATCACGCTGCTCGGTGGTACCGGCCCGTTCTCGGGAATCAAGGGGAAGGGCAAGTTCAACTTCGTCGGCGTGACGCCGGTGGTGAACTGGGATGACATCGAATGGGAGTGGGAAACGCCGTGACCGGACGCAGTGCCAGCCGCCAGACGCTCGAGAGCTACGTTGTCCGCGTGTATCGGCGCAGCCGGGTGTCCGGTCAGGAATTGGCCGGGCTGGTCGAGCACGTGGAGCGCGGGACTGCCAGCGCTTTCACGGGGCGGGACGAGCTCTGGGCGGCCTTGTCCGCACCGGTAACCGCGCGCGATTCATCGGGCACCCGGAATCCGGCGGCTGCGCCGCGGATTCGCAAGTAATCTGTAGCTCCGGAGGGCGCACGGTGCCGGCAGGCGGCGTGAGGCGGCAGTGGTGCCGTGCGCTTGCGGCTACGGTTGACGGGTGTAGCCGACGGGCGTAGCGCCGCCAATCCGCTGAACCCGGCCCTTTCGAGACGGGGGCGGCCAGCGCAGATGTGCGCAGGCGCGCGGGCGCTCCCGGCAGGCGCCAGCCGGCCCGCTGCCGGACCCTCGGCACCGGTACTTTCTCGAATGCAGGTACCGAGCCCCTTGTCGAAGCGTGCGATCCATTCCACTCTACGGCTTCCGCTCCGGACGGCAGCGGTTGTGTGCAACGCGCAACCGGTGCACCTGGGGCATCGTCCCGATCTCCTTCAACACGCGGCGCCGCTACGGCATCGCAGCTCGTTTCACGATCGTGCGCGCATCCGTCATCCTCGTTCACGGCGTCTGGCTCCGCGGCTGGACCCTCGCGTTGCAGCGGCAACGGATCGGCGACTGCGGATTTCGCGCCAAGGCGTTTTCCTACGCGTCGATCGCCGAAGACCTGGACGCGAACGCCCGGCGCCTGGTCGAATTCAGCCGCGCGCAGCCCGGCGATGTCGTCCACTTCGTCGGCCACAGTCTGGGCGGCCTGCTCGCGCTGCGCATGCTCGAGCTCGAACCGGAGCCGCGGACCCGGCGCCTCGTGCTGATCGGTTCCCCCTGGGCCGGTAGCGCGGTCGCCCGCGCCCTGCATCGCTGGCCGGGAGGCGATTCGCTCCTGGGCCGCACGCTCGCCCAATGGTACGAGAGTCCGCGGACCGACCTCGGGCAGCGCTACGAGATCGGTGTCATCGCCGGTTCGCTCGGCTTCGGTGTGGGCTCGCTGGTCACGCAGTTGCCGCGTCCGCACGACGGGACCGTGAGCGTGGCCGAGACCCGCCTGCCGACCATGGCCGATCACATCGTGCTGCCCGTCACGCATACCGGCATGCTGACTTCCGCCCGCGTCGCGGCGGCAACCTGCGCGTTCCTGCAGACGGGCCGGTTCGCCCGGGGAGCGACATCCTGTTGAGAAGCATCCTGTTCGCGGGCGTCGCCGCTTTGCTGCTGCTGGCGGCGGGTTGCTCCAGCATCGGCTATTACTATCAGGCGACCCGTGGCCAGCTGGCCCTGACCATGGCCGGGCGCCCGATTGCGGCCGTGATCGACGATGCGGCGACGCCACCCGAGCTCAAGGCCCGCCTCGAGGCGGCGCGTGCGATTCGCGACTACGCGAGCCGCGAGCTGAAGTTGCCGGACAACGGCAGCTACCGGAAGTATGCGGACCTGCACCGCCCCTTCGTGGTCTGGAACGTGTTCGCGGCGCCGGAATTCTCGATCAGACCGCACGAGTGGTGTTTCCCGGTGGCGGGCTGCGTCAGCTACAAGGGTTGGTTCGACGAATCTGCGGCGAATGCATTCGCGGCGCAATTGCACGCCGAAGGTTTCGATGTCTTCGTGTACGGCGTCCCGGCGTACTCGACGTTGGGGTGGTTCGACGACCCGATCCTCAATACCTTCATTCGTTACCCACGCGCAGAGCTTGCGCGGCTGATCTTCCACGAACTGGCCCACCAGGTCGCCTATGCGAACGGCGACAGCACGTTCAACGAGTCGTTCGCGACGACCGTCGAACTGGAAGGAGTCCGCCGCTGGCTCGCAGGGGCCGGTACCGATGCGGAGCGCGAGGAGTTCGAGGCCATGCAGGTGCGCAAACGCGATTTCGTCGCGCTCGTGGAGCGCACGCGCGCGCGGCTCGACGTGGTCTACGCGCGGCCGCTGGAGCCGACGGCGATGCGCAGCGCGAAGGCAGCCGAGTTCGCCCGCATGCGCGTCGAGTACGCGGTGCTGAAGCAACGATGGAACGGCTTTCGCGGCTACGACCGCTGGTTCGACCAGGCACTCGGCAACGCGCACCTTGCGTCCGTTGCAACCTACACCCAGCGCGTGCCGGCGTTCGAGGCGCTGCTCGCGCGCGAAGGCGGCGACCTGGAACGACTGTATGCGCAAGCCAGGCGCCTGGCGAAGATGCCCGCCGATCAGCGCGCCGGCGAACTCGATCGGCTCGCACCGGCGTCCGCATCGACGGCCGGAGTACCATGATTTCCCGGCGCACCCTGCCGGAGTCGAGAGTTCCGCATGGACGTCGAACGCATCCATCGTGCAAGCACGGCATCGCCTGCCATGAGCACACGTCGACGCGCGCTGCCGTCGCACCCCTGACCGTTGCGCGCGCATGATGACCGAGCTGCACTATCTTTGCGCGATCGCCCTGGCCGCCATGGGCGTGGCGATACTGTGGTACGAACGGGGCTCACGCATCGGCTGGCTGCACTTCTGGCTGTCGACCGCGTTGTCGGGCTGGCAGGCGTCGTTCGCATATGCGCTGGGTGCGCCCGACGCGGAAGCGGCGCTGGCGCGCTACCAGTTTCTCGCGGTACCGCTCGCGGTGCTCGTGCTGCCGCTGTTGTTCCACCTGATGCACGCCCTTGCGGTCCGATGGCGACAGGTGAGGACGGCGCTCGCGGCCGCATGGGTCGGTGCCGGTGTCCTGCTCGGCCTGCTCTGGCTCACCTCCGCATTCATCAGCGGCATGCGGCACTTCGAATGGGGCTACGTCCCCGCCTACGGTTGGGCCGGATGGCTGTTCGTCGCCAACGTGGTCACCGTGGTCGGCGTGAGCCTCTGGCTGGCGTGGCGACTCTATGCCCAGCACCGGAAGGGTGGGGTCACCTCGCGGCGCGGGCTGATGCTTCTGGCGTCTCTCGGCGTCGCGAGCTTCGGCACCGTCGACTTCCTGCCGACCTTCGGCCTCGACGTATTGCCCTTCGGAGGCGTGGTCCTGGTGCTCGCGAACGGGCTCAACGTGTGGACCACGTGGTGTTACCGATTGGTGGAGATCACGCCGGCGTTTGCGGCGCAGAGATTCATGGACACGATGAGCGACGGGATGGTGGTACTGGACCAGGACGGGATGGTGAGGCTGGTGAACCCTGCGGGTTGCGAGAT
>JBBQHP010000025.1:0-68450 GCA_038324085.1 Burkholderiales bacterium | reverse complement strand
TCCGGCCCAGGACCTCGCCCGCGGTGTAGCCGGTCAGCCGCTCGAATGCCGGATTGACGTAGATCAGCGGCAAATGCGGTTCGCTGGCATCCGCGATGGCCAGGCCGTCGGTACAAGCCGCCATGGCCTGGCGAAACAACTGGGTGTCGAATCCCTTGTTCATTAGGTTCGTCAGAAAGGCCTTGCAAGTGCTTGATGCGACTAGTTTCGGACGAAACCGTACAAGCTTTAGGAGATTTCTTGAAATCCACTTGCAAATGTCATCGACAGAACACAAGCGATTGATTGTAAATAACTATAGTTTGACGAATCGATTCGCACGGCGCTCGGCAGCCAGGCCGATTTCGCTGCGTGAAATCCTCCCGTTCGCGACGCGGGTACTCAGCCGACCGTCGCCTTCCCCGCAACAATGGAACGGCTAGCGGTCCGAGGGACGCTATTTCTTGTCGCCCTTAGCCGTGTCTTCGACCTTGTCACCCGCCTTCTCGAGTGCGTTGCCGGCCTTCTCCACAGCTTGGTCGACTTTCTTGCCGGCCGTCTCGGCCGGGCCTTCCTGCTTGCATCCGGTCAATCCCGTGGCGGCGAACGTGACACCGATCGCGAGTATCGTGACGAGGTGCTTGTCGATCCCGATCATTTCTCTCTCTCCTCGACAGAAGGTGGGCAGGCGGTGGGGCGCCTGATGGTGGGCTCCCGAGTGGGGCAGGCTAGATCAACGCAGAGCCTTCGACAGTGCGGGAACGCACGGAAGGGCGCTTGCAGGTCCCTCATCCTCTGCGTCGCATTCACCGAGTCCGTGCTGCGCCCGTCAGGAACAAACTGCGCCGTGCAGCAGCCGAAGTCGTGGCGTTCGTGCTCCCCATCGAAAGCCTGATCGCGTTGCTTGTGTCGAGCGATGCGACCTGACGCAGTTATCGGGCCCTTGTCGACCTCAACCTTATTCGTTCGAATCGCGTCGATCGTCGTCCTCGGCAGTCTCCTGCTATGGCGATCGGTGGCGACGTGCGCCGACTGGGGGCTCGATGCGACGACCGGGCTCACATGGAACGACAACCTGACCAACGCGTTCGAGGCGGGCGATCGCAAGCCCGATACCGCAGTAACAGCCAGCGTCGCGGCCGGGATCCACCAGCAGTTGAGTACGAGCACGGGGTTGGGTTTGAGCCTGGTCGTCGACGGGACACGTTATTTTCGGTACGAAGGCCTGGACAACCTGGGAGTCGGCGCGCGTGCGCAATTGCGCACCAAGTTCGGACTGGGCCCGGAAGCGCCCTGGGCGGCGTTTGCAGCGCGCGCCTTGCATCGCGACTATCACGACGATCTCCGCGACGGCTGGGACTACAACGCCAGTATCTCGGTCGGAAAGCAGCTATCCGACCGATGGTCGGTCCGAGGCAGTCTCGGGTACGACGCCTACGTGGCAGACCGCGTGAGTCCGGGAGGTGTGCCGGGATTGTCGACCGCAGCGTATGACATCGACGGATGGACGCTCGGTGCGCAGGCGGCGTTTCGGATGACCGAGGCCGACCTGCTCTCGGGCACGTTGTCGTGGCGCGATGGTTCCGTAACGGCGGTCACCCATCCGGACCTCGAGGTCCTTGAGTATTCCGATGCAGCCGTGATCGACGGGACGTTCAGTGATTCCATCCGCACGATCGCCTACCGGGTGGCTGCCGCCACGCGCACTGCCAGCTTGACGTGGAGCCATGCGCTCGGCCGGAGTACTTCCGTGAACCTGAACTATACCTACCGTTCGAGCCGAACCGATCAGGGATCGGGGACCTACGTCTCCAACATCGTGAGCGTCATCCTCGGCTACAGCTACTGATGCGAGCGATTCTCGGAATGCCGATGGTGTTCACGACGCTGTTGGCCGCGGCTGCCGCCGCCCCCGCCGCGACTCTCGTGGCGAAGGTGATCGGGAAGGATGGCAAGGCGATCCAGAATGCCGTCGTCGTAGTCGTCCCCGACGCAGGTATCCCGCACCGCGCCGGGCCGCCGGCGATCGAACTGGTGGACCAGGTCGACAAGGAGTTCACGCCCTACGTCAAACCCATCCGCGTCGGCTCGCTGGTGGCATTTCCCAACAAGGACAACGTCCAGCACCACGTGTATTCGTTCTCGCCCGCGAAGTCATTCGAATTGCCGCTCTACAAGGGCACGCCCGCCCAACCGTTGCGGTTCGACAAGCCCGGTGTCGTGCGGCTCGGCTGCAATATTCACGACTGGATGATCGGATACATCTACGTCTCGGAGACGCCCTGGTTCGGCAAGACCGACAAGGCCGGCCGTGCGCAGATAGACAAGCTGCCCGTTGGTCGCAACCATGTGCGCGTCTGGCATCCATGGATGATCGGGCCCGAGGAGGCCACGGTGCGAATCGTCGATCTCGCGGAGGCCCAACCCGTTTCGCTGCAGTGGCAGATCGAGCTGAAGCCGGAGTTGGGGTCACGGCGGGCGCCGATGCCCGGCGACGCGGGCTACCGGTAGCTCAATAGAACAACGCCGACAAGTCGACGCTGGAGCGCTGACCAACGTGGCGTGCGTTGTCGTCGAGCCATTGTTGCGCGCTGTCGCGGCCGCGGTCGCGCAACATCTCGAAGAAGCGCTTGTTCGCGGCGAGTTTCGTTTCGGTAGCCAGCATCTGCATCAGCGCCTCGGCGCCGATCACGTGGAACCGGGTGGCGAGAATGCGCCGCTCGAAACGTCCGAGCACAAGCCACGAACGGCTGATGTACTCGCGCAGGTGCGCGAACATCCGCATCTCGCGCAGGAATGTCGCGTTGAAGGCCAGATCCAGCACCCGCTCGTGGATTTCCTGCGCGGCGTGCGGCGTTTCCTTGTGCTCGAGCGGTGTCAGCAGCACCAGCACGATGTCGCGCGCCGAGCATTCGTAGAACAACGGAAACACCGCAGGATTGGCCGCATACCCGCCATCCCAATAGGCCTCGCCGTCGATCTCGACGGCTCGATACATCGTCGGCAGACAGGCCGAGGCGAGTACCGCGTCGGCTGTGATCTCCGCCTGCCGGAACAGCTTGAGCTTGCCCGAGTTGGCGTTGGTGGCGGCGATGAACAATTTGACCGGGCTCTGCGCGCGCAGCCGTTCGAAATCGATCTGCGTCGAGATAATGTCGCGCAGCGAGTTGATGTCGTACGGGTTGAGCTGGCTCGGCGAAAAATAGTGCGTCCATTGCAGCATGAGCCGCAGCATCGGCGTCAGCGTGACGTCCGTTCCTTCGTGGGCCGGCGCGGTGACTTCGAAAGGCACGCTCGCGGCCACTGCGCTCCAGAATGCCGCCAGGGCTTCGCGCGCGCCGTCACGTCCGCCGGCGAGCAGACCGCTCGCCAGCACTGCCGCATTCATCGCGCCCGCGCTCGTCCCGCTGATGCCCTCGAAAGCGAAGCGCCCGTCCTCGAGCAGCCGATCCAGGACGCCCCAGGTGAAGGCGCCGTGAGCGCCACCGCCCTGCAGGGCGAGATTGATCGTGCGTTGTTTGCGAATGCCCAACATGGCGCGGGGCGAGTCCCCCGGAGTCTGCGACTCGATCGATACTACAGGTGCCGCAATACGGCGCTTGCCCCCTGTTTGGAATGTCGCTCATTCCGCCG
This sequence comes from Burkholderiales bacterium, assembly GCA_038324085.1. Taxonomy (GTDB): domain Bacteria; phylum Pseudomonadota; class Gammaproteobacteria; order Burkholderiales. The sequence continues at coordinate 64,838 of JBBQHP010000025.1, read as the reverse complement.
GCCCGGCCGCACGAGACGCGTTCGCAGGCGGGACGGTGCACGCGGCCAGGGGTCCGTCGAAGACGCGCCCCGGCGAATTCCGAATGAAGCGCCGGGCCCACGGTTGCCCGCGGCCCGCGTGGCTACCCCAGCGATCAGTCCACGGACGAGAGGACGTGGATCGCGCGGCTCGCGATCAGGTCCTTCACCTTGGCGGCGTAAGCCGCCATGTGCGGCGCCACGGAATGCGCCCGCAACGCATGCGAATCGGCCCATTTCTCGATCACGACGAAAGTGTCTGGACCGAGCTTGGCCTGGAACGCGCCGGCGTTGTCCACGTCGATCGCGGGCCCGTACTCGATGCAGCCCTGCTCGGCGCGTACCGCCGCCAGATTCGCCCGCATCGCTGCGAGGATGGTTTCGCGCTGACCGGGCTTGGCGGTGACCATGGCAATGACGTGGACCATTCTGGTGCTCCTGGCAGTGAAATCGGCGGGGTTCGGATCAGAGCAGCTTATCTTTCTTCATCGCGCCGAACAGCACGTCGATGTACTGATCGATCGCCTTCTCGTGGTCGCCGGTTCCGGCGTTGTCGGTATGCGCGCGCGCCGTCCAGACCAGCTTCTGTCCCTGGCGCTCGAACAGCGATGCCTCCTACGTGAGGGTGGTGAGCGAATAGTCCGGTGCATTCGTCACGAGGGTCGGATAGATGCGCAGCGAGAAGTCGGGCGCGCTGCGGGTCTGCGTATCGGTGGTGGTCACGCGCACCTCCGGGACGGCGTCGGCGTCGGAGGCTTCGATGGCTTCCCTGAAACGCTCCTTCTCCTCGGCGTTGTAGCGCGTGAAATAGCGGTGGGATGCGATCGCGTTCATGCCGTGTTCCACCAGCCGCGCGGCGAGCCGATCCTGGAATTCCGCCTGCACGAATTCGTCGCGCGCCACGGTGAGGATCAACACCTTGCGGAACCCGGTCTTGGGGCGGTCCGGCGCCGACCAGCCCGCATCGAGCGCGGGCCGGTCGGTGATGGCGCACCCCGCGACGAGGAGCAACGCGGCCATCGGCACGACGCATTTCGTGGCAAGGGCGAGGGGATTCAAGGCGATCCTTCGAGGAATTTTTCTGCGTCGCCGACACAACCCGCATCGGGCGGCGGCAGGGCCGGCAACTTCGATCAGCGTCGGATGTTGCCCGGACCTGGCGACGTCTGCAAGGGCCGGTTCGGCCGCGATCGTGGCCGTGTACACTTGGTCGACGCACACCATCAGGCGTCCTTTAGACGCTGCCATCAGTCCGGGCGCTGCCATCAGTTCGGCAACGGCACCACCGGTCCGCCCCGCCAGATTGCCGGCACGATCGGGCATCGGCAACGCGACCACTCCGAGGCGAGCCAGCGCACGACGTCCGCTTCGCCCTGCGCGCACACGCCGAGCTTGAGATAGTCCGCCGTCGAAGCCGCGTAGATCCCCTGGTCGAACCAGCTCGCCACCTGCGAGGACACCAGCCAGCGCCGCTTGGCTCGCCCGAATTCGTACGGAACCCAGCGCGAGTGCTGGGCGGCGGCGGTCTGGACCGTGACGCCGTGCGAACAATTGAGCAGCGCCATCTCGATGATGCCCGCGATCAGGATCGATTGGACCACCGGCGGCAGTGCCGTGCGGTTGGCCAGTTGCAGGAGCGGGTCGTGCACGTCCAGCCAGTATTCGAAGCCCTGTCGGGTGGCCAGGTAGGCGATACGTTCGGCGTGCGGGACATCGGCCCGTTGGTGCGAGACGAACAAGCGGCAGGCCGCGGGGGCGCTCTCGATCTGCTGGATCTGGCGCAGAAACTCGTCGAAGGCCGCGAGAAACGGATCCGGCTGATCGCTTTGCAGGAATTCGCGCAGCATCGCAACCAGCTGCCGCCAGGCCTGGTAGCCGAGCACGGATTCGTCGTAACGCTCCAGCGCGTCCACGGAAACGATTCTCCAGTCGAAGCTCGCCATCGCTCAACCTCCGTCGCCCACCGGACCCATGCGCGCCGCCCGGACCGCATGCCGGTGCGATTCGGCGGTGGTGTTCCACAGGTCCTCGCGGCGGATCAGACCGATCCCGCCGTTCCGCTCGCCATCTCCGGATTTCTTGCGCGCGCCGAATCCAGCTTCGGCATGCGGAACGGTTCGATCGCTTCGTACGCGCGCGCCGCGCGCAGCACGCGGGCGTCGTCGAACTTGTTGCCGACCAGCTGCATCGCAACCGGCAGACCCGCCTTGGTGAACCCGCACGGGACGGTCGCAGCCGGCTGCTGGCTGAGATTGAACGGATAGGTGAAGGGCGACCATTCCCACCAGCGATTACGCCCGGAGCCTTGCGGGACTTCGTGACCCGCTTCGAAGGCCGTCACCGCGAGTTGCGGGGTGACGAGCAGGTCCCATTCATCGTGCAGCCGGCACATGCGCCGGGCAAAGGTTTCGCGCCGTTGTTCGAGCCGGCGGTACTCGAGCGCGCTCAAGGCGATTCCCGGCGCGGCGAGTTGCAGCAGCGGTGGGTCAACCAGCGCGCGTTGTGCCGCTGTCATGGGTTCGATGGCGAGCCCGAGCGCAACCGACCACAGCGGTTGCATGATCTCGATCGGATCGTCCAGGGCGAGGTCCAGTTCCTCCACGTGTGCGCCGAGCGATTCGAACCGGCGCACGCCCGCGTCCACCAGCGCGGCGACTTCCGGGTCGACATTCGCGTAACCGAGCGTCCGGCTGTAGCCGATGCGCAGGCCGCGTACGCCGCCATCGGCGGGAGCCGCGAATTCGCTGTCGCGCGCGGGTACCCGGTACCAGTCGCGCGGGTCGCTCTTCGCAATGACCTGCAGCATCAGGATTGCATCGTCAACCGTGCGCGAGATGGGGCCTTGATGCCACAGCGTGAGAGCGCCCGAATGCGGATGCACGGGAACCACGCCGAAGGTGGGCTTGAAGCCGAACAGGCCGCAGAAGCCGGCCGGGATGCGTATCGAGCCGCCACCGTCGGTCGCGATGTGCAGCGTCCCGAAGCCAAGGGCTGCGGCCACCGCGGCGCCGCCGCTGCTGCCACCGGGTGTCAGCCGCGTGTCCCAGGGATTGAGCGTGACACCCGTGAGCGGGCTGTCGGTCACGCCCTTCCAGCCGAATTCCGGTGTGGTCGTCTTGCCCAGAAACACCGCGCCCTCTTCGCGCATGCGCGCGACCGGAGGACCGTCTTCGGTCCAGGGTTGCGCCGGGTCGATGGTGCGGGAGCCACGCCGCGTCGGCCATCCTTCGGTGACGATCAGGTCCTTTACCGTCGCGGGGATTCCATCCACGCGACCCGCGGGTTCGCCGCACATCCAGCGGGCCTCGGATGCCCTGGCATCCTTCAGCGCCCGTACTTCGTCGACCAGCACGAACGCGTTGTAGGTCGGGTTCAATCGTTCGATGCGTCCGAGCGCCGCCCGGGTCACCTCGACCGGAGACAACTGCTTCGTGCGGTATCGATCGACCAGCTCAGCGGCCGGCATCGAAAGAACGTCTTCTGACATCGTCTGCTACCCCCGTGAAGGGACGGCGCGGCCCGGCGGCAAGCTTGCGCTTCCCGTCGTGCCTCGCTCGAAATCGTGCTTGCCGGAAACCGGCGCCGCCCCGCGGCGGTTACGCCGCAGGGCGGGGAATGCCGGCTCCGATCGTCAGGCTTACGCCTTCTTCATCGCCTCCAGCACCGCTTCGGGCGTGATCGGCATGTGCCGGACTCGCGCGCCCACGGCATTGAAGATCGCATTGGCCACCGCCGGTGCCACGACCGTCGATGCCGGTTCGCCGACCCCGCTCGGATGATGGTCCGAGGAGATGATCGTGACATCGATCTCCGGCACCTGCGCCAGCCGGATCGGATGGTAGGTGTCGAAATTCTGCTGCTCGAACGAGCCGTTCTTGAGCGTGAGCCGCTCCGACATGATCTGGCTCGCCCCCCACAGCGCCGAGCCACGGATCTGCGCGTCGACGTTCTTCGGATTGACCACGATGCCCGGGTCCATGGCGATGGTGAGCTTGTTGATCGTGTACGCGCCGGTGGCGGGATCCACCGTCACCTCCGCGATGCCCGCGACCCACGTGGGACTCTGTCGCTCCTCCGCCGCCGTCACCGCGATGCCGATGCCGGTGTTGGGCGGCAGGCGTTTGCTGCCGTAGCCCGCCTTGCCCGCCGCGATGCGCAGGCAATTGGCGAGACGCAGGGCGCCGCCGACGGTCGCGGACTCGTACAGTGGCCACGAATTCTCCGAGGCCCACGGCAACGAGATCCACAGCCGGTCCATGTAGTAGTCCGACGGCGTGCCCGACGCATAGCCCGAGTTGGGAATGCCCCGGTTGCCCCCCTTGCCGTTCAGCATGGCAAGACGGAAATCGAGCGGATCACGTCCGGCCGCGTGCGCGACCTCGTCCATGAACGACTCGACGACGAAGATGTTGTACGAGTTCGACACCGTGCGCAGCGCGCTCGCCTGTACCGCCCACGTGGTGTTCTCGTGGTTCCACGCTCGCACGCGGTGGTTCTTCACGTCGTACCAGTGGTCGCTGCCGCCGATGGACCACTGGTCGATGTCCTTGTTGCGACCATCGACCGAATCGAGCTGCAGCCAGTCGGAACCGTACTTCTTGCCGACGCCGAAACGCGCACCCATCCAGCCGCACACGATGTCCTGGTTCATCGCCACCAGCTCGCCGTCGCGGATGCCGGCCTTCAGCTTGTGGTACGTCGGCGTGCGCGCGAAGCTCGTGGCGAAGTTGGATTCGCGGGTATGGATCAGCTTGACCGGCCGACCCACTTCCTTCACGCACCAGGCCGCGGCCAGGATGTCGTCGTAGTCCTGCTTGCCGCCGAAGCCGCCGCCGACCAGATACTGATGCACGAACACCTTGAGGTCCTCGGGCTTCTTCTTGAGCGTGGCCGCGAGGTAGCCCGTCAGGGTCATGCGCGCGAAGGACGTGCTCTGCGTGCCGATGTGCACGTGCCATTCGCCGTTGCTGAGCTGCACGGTGCAGTTGAGCGGCTCCATGGTCGCGTGACAGATCATGTCCGTCGTGTATTCCATCTCGATGGTCTTCTCGGCATCGGCGAAGCCCTTGTCGACGTCGCCCTCGAGCACCCACGCGGCGCCTTCCTTCTCGTTCATCGCGAGCGCCTTGTACTGCGTCACGAGATCGGCCGAGCCCAGGTTCGCGTACGGGCCGGCTTCGTACTTCACCTTGAGCGCCTTGGCCGCCTTCATGGCCGTGGGGAACTTGTCCGCCACCGCCACCACCCAGCCCGTGCACTTGCCCATGGCCTCCTCGATCTTCACCGCCTTGATGAAGCCTGGGATCTTCTTCGCTTCCGAATCGTCGATGGACACGACCTTGGACGCGTAGCGCGTGCGCGGAATCACCAGCGCGCCATAGGCCATGTTCGGCAGGAACACGTCGATGCCGTACTTGGCCTTGCCGTTGGTCTTGGCCGGAATGTCGAGCGACGGGACCGACTTGCCGATCAGCTTGTATTCGCTCATCGGCTTCAACGCGATGCCCTTGAAGTCGTTCGGGTACGCGAACGTCCGATCGAGCTTCACCTTCTGCAGGATCTCGCCGTAACCGATCGAGCGGCCGGAAGCCTTGTGGATCACGCGGCTGTCGCTCGCGTGGCATTCCTCCACGGGTACCTCCAGCACCTTGGCGCCCGCATCCATGAGCGCCATGCGGCCGGCGGCGCCCGCGCGGGCGATCCGGTCGAACTCGGTGGTGATACTGCCGCTGTTCACGGTGTAGGCGAGGCCGTAGACGCCGAAATTCGCCACGCTGTCGAGCGGCGTGTCGAGGCGCACGTCGTCCCAGCCGACTTCGAGTTCTTCCGCGATGACCTGGGCGAGACCGGTGCCGATGTGCTGGCCCATCTCGGCCTTGACGATGTGCATCGTCGTCTTGCCGTCCGGCGTGATGGTGAACCAGATGGACGGCGTGTAGGCGGCGGTACCGGCCGCGCCGGCGTTCTTGACACCGCCCAGGCCGGGTACGCCGATGCTCATGAAGCCGGCGCCTGCGATGACGGTGGAGCGCACCAGGAAATCGCGGCGCGTCACACCCTGCTTCTGTGTCTTGTGGTCGTCCATGGCTCAGGCCTCCTTCGCGAGTTCCGCGGCGCGATGAACCGCATTGACGACGCGCGAGTACGTGGCACAGCGGCACAGGTTGCCGTTCATGTGCTGCACGATCTCGTCGGTCGTGGGATCGGGATTGACCGCGAGCAGTGCCGCGGCCTGCATGATCTGTCCCGACTGGCAATAGCCGCACTGCGGCACCTCGTGCTCGATCCAGGCGCGCTGCACCGGATGCGCGTCGGCGGGGTCGAGGCCTTCGATCGTGGTGATGAGGGCGTTGCTGTCCACGTCACCCAGCTTGACGACGCACGAGCGCACCGGCTCGCCGTTGATGTGGACGGTACAGGCGCCGCAGAAACCGCCGCCGCACCCGAACTTGGTGCCGGTGAGGCGCAGGTCTTCGCGGATCACCCAGAGCAGGGGTGAATCGGGCGGCGAATCGGTGAAGTAGCTCTGACCGTTGATGCTCAGTTGCGGCATGGCTGCAATCCCTCCTTGCGAGTGGCGAAAAAACGCGGCCCTTCGATGCTCCTCGGGGCCAATCCAGAGCGGAACGCGCGCGGATCCCGGAGGCCAGACGCTGCTGGCCTGCCCGGATCGGACGCACGTTCCCCCATTGCTGTGAGCGGTGGCGTCATCTGGATGACAGATGCTGCCCCGCCATGAAGTTGCTGAACGACGCTTCCGCGATGCGGTACCACTGATACTGCGCGTAGCGGAACGTCTTCCACGACTGGAAGAACTTCCGGAACACGGGATTGGTCGCGGATTCTTCCTCGTACAACTCGTTCGAGATCTTGAAGGCCGCCGCCATCACGTCCTTCGGAAAAGCGTGCAGTTTCACGCCCTGTTGCACCAGGCGGGCGAGCGCCGGCGGATTCTTCGCGTCGTACGCGGCGACCATGCGCACGTTCGCTTCCGCAGCCGCCATTTCGAAGGCTTCGCGATACGCCGGCGGCAGCTTGTTCCATTCGGTGAGGTTCACCAGGAATTCGAGGCAGCTCGAGCCTTCCCACCATCCCGGGAAATAGTAGTGCGGTGCCACGCGATAGAAGCCGAGCTTCTCGTCGTCGTAGGGCCCGACCCATTCGGCCGCGTCGATGGTGCCGCGCTCCAGCGCGGGATAGATGTCGCTGCCGGGGATGCTTTGCGGCACGGCGCCCAGCCGCGCCATGATCTCGCCGGCGATGCCAGGGATGCGCACCTTGCGCCCGCGCAGGTCGGCGATGCTGCCGAATTCCTGGCGCCACCAGCCGCCCATCTGCGCGCCCGAATTGCCCGCCGGGAAATTGATCGTGTTGTGTTCGCGATACAGCTCGCGCGTCAGCTCGAGGCCGCCGCCGTTGTACATCCAGGCGTTCTGCATGCGCGAGTTGAGCCCGAAGGGCAACGCGCTGTCGAAGGCGAACGCCTTGTTCTTGCCGATGAAATAGAAGCCCTGGGTCTGGCCGCATTCCACCGTGCCCTGCTCGCACGCATTGAGCACCTCGAACCCCGGCACGATCTCGCCGGCCGCGAAGACGCGGATCTCGAACTGGCCGTTCGTGATCGCCTTGACCCGGGCCGCCAGCAGTTCCGCCGCCCCGAAGATGTTGTCGAGACTCTTCGGGAAGCTGGACGCCATGCGCCAGCGCAGCGCGGGCTCGCTCGCCGCCGCGCCGCTGAGGCTCGCGCCTGCGGCCACGGCACCGGTGGCGGCGCCGGCCAGAAAAGCTCTTCGCTTCATTGCTCGTGGTCTGCCTTGGGTTCGGTTTTGGGAGGGCCGTAGCCGGTGAGGTCTTCAGGCCGCAGTTCGAAGGTGCCGGGTGCCGATTCGAAATCGTCGCTGACCGGTACGTCCAGGCGCATCGTGGTGCCGGTGTCGAGCCCCTTGTGGCTCACGCTGCCGATGCTCGGGAACACGATCATGAGGCCCACCATCAGCAGCTGGATGCACACGAACGGCGCCGCGCCCCAGTAGATGTCGGAGGTCTTCACCGCCTTCGGCGCGACGCTGCGCAGGTAGAACAGCGCGAAACCGAACGGCGGATGGAGGAACGAGGTCTGCATGTTCACGCTCAGCAGCACGCCGAACCACACCAGATCGACACCCAGCTTGTCCGCGACCGGGGCGAGCAGGGGCACGATGATGAACGCGAGCTCGAAATAATCGAGGAAGAACGCGAGCACGAACACCATTGCGTTCACCACGAGCAGAAACCCGAACGCGCCGCCGGGCAGCGCGGTCAGCAGGTGCTCCACCCACAGGTCGCCGTTCACGCCGCGGAACACCAGCCCGAACAGAGTCGAGCCGATCAGGATGAACATCACGAAGCATGCAAGCTTCGTCGTCACGCTCATCGCCTGGCGCAGCACCGTGAGGGACAGCCGCTTTCGCAGCGCCGCGAGCGCGAGTGCGCCGCAGCCGCCCATCGCCCCGCCCTCGGTGGGGGTGGCGATCCCCAGGAATATCGTGCCCAGCACCAGGAAGATCAGCACCACGGGCGGGATCAGCGACGACAACACGCGCCGGCCCAGCGCCCAGCCCCGCAGCGTGCGTGCCGATGCGGCGAGCGCCGGTGCCGACGCCGGCCTGAAGATGCTCACCAGCAACGCGTAGCCGGCGTACATCCCCATCAGCATCAGGCCCGGCACCAGCGCCCCGCGATAGAGGTCGCCCACCGACTTGCCGAGCTGGTCCGCCATCACGATCAGCACGAGGGAGGGCGGGATGATCTGCGCGAGCGTGCCGGATGCCGCGATAACCCCCGTTGCGAGGCGCTTGTCGTAGCCGTGCCGGAGCATGATCGGCAGCGAGATGAGACCCATGGCGATGACGGAAGCTGCCACCACGCCGGTGGTCGCCGCGAGCAGGCCGCCGACGAAGATCACCGAATAGGCGAGGCCGCCGCGCACCGCGCCGAACAGTTGGCCGAGCGTGTCCAGCAGCTCCTCGGCCATGCCGCTGCGCTCCAGCACCAGGCCCATGAACGTGAAGAACGGGATCGCCAGCAGCGTGTCGTTCTGCATGATGCCGTAGACCCGCTGGGGCAACGCCTGCAGCAACTGGGGATGCAGCAGTCCGAGCTGGATGCCGATGAAACCGAACAGCAGGCCCACCGCCGAGAGCGCGAAGGCGACGGGGTAGCCCAGCAGCAGGAAGATCACCAGGCCGACGAACATCAGCGGCCCGATGTTCTCCGCCAGAAAGGACGTCACGCACGGCTCCCGTCACCGGAGTGCTCCCGAATCGCCGCAGCCGCGGCTGCGGCTTCTTCCTGTGCGGCATGCCGGTCGATCAGCGCCGCCGCCGGATGGCGCCCGGCGAGCGCGGCCGTCAGCTTGATCGCCTGCGACAGGCCCTGCAGGAACAGCAGCAGGAAGCCCGCGGGGATCAGCAGCTTCGCCGGCCAGAGGATCAGCCCGCCGGCCTGCAGCGAGACTTCCCGGCTGGTGATGGAGACCATGAAATAGGGCCAGCCGTACCACAGCATGAGCACGGTGAGCGGACCCAGGAAGAACACCGTGCCGAACAGTTCGAACCAGAGCCGCGTCCGGATCGGGAAGCGGGTGTTGAGGATGTCCACGCGAACGTGCTCGTTGTCGAGCAGCGTATAACCCGCCGCCAGCAGGAACACCGCGGCGAACAGGTACCACTGGATCTCGAGAAAGGCGTTCGAACTGATGCTGAATGCCTTGCGGGAGATGGCATTGCAGGCGCTCACCAGGGTCACCAGCAGGATCAGCCAGCTGACCGCGTGACCCACGCGACGGTTGGTCGCATCGATCAGGCCGGCAAGCGCGAGCCAGGACTTCATCCGCAGTTTGAACCACTCGTTCGTTGCCGCATGGATTTTCCGTTACGGATCGCCGGTCAGCCCGCCCTCACGGGCCGCCGGATGCTGCAAGGGTACGCGCATCTTCCGCTTGCGGAGCAGACGCGTCGAGATGGTGCCGATCCCGCGTTTCCCGCACCGTTGGCGTGCGTCGATTCTCGACAGTTCTCCGCCGTCCGTGCTTTCGATTGTGTGAGCGCATTCGCTGCAGCGCATCAGGCGAACGATGGATTCATCCGGGCCCGTTGGCGCTAGTCGGAACTCACCCTTTCGAGGGAGAGGGCGGGTTCCGCGGGCCACTCGACCCTAGAACTTCACCAGGCCACGGCGGGCGGCGAGCGCCACGGCTTCCGCGCGGCTGGTGACGTCGAGCTTCACGAACAGGCTCTTCAGATGGCTCTTGACCGTGCTCTCGGTGATGAACAGCGCCTGGCCGATGGCACGGTTGCTCTTGCCTTCGGCGAGCAGCTTGAGGATCTGTTCTTCCCGGCCCGTCAGCGATTCGTCGTGGACTCTCTGGGCGAGGCGCACCGCAACCTTCGATTGCAGGTAGGCCTCGCCGGCGTGCACGGTGCGGATGCAGCGGAACAGCTCTTCCGGCTCCACGTCCTTCAGCAGATAGGCTTTTGCTCCCGCCCGCAGGCCCGCATAGATGTCCTCGTCGTGGTCGAAGGTGGTGAGCACGATGATGGCCGCGTGCGGATCCTCGCTGCGGATGCGCTTGATCGCTTCCACGCCTTCCAGCCGGGGCATGCGCAGGTCCATCAGCACCACGTCCGGGCGCAGTTCGCGCCACAACGCGATCGCCTCTTCGCCGTCGCCGGCCTCGCCGACCACAGCGGTGTCCTCTTCCATGTTGATGATCGCGGCGAGCCCGTGCCGGACCAGCGAATGATCGTCGGCGATCAGCACCCGGATGCGCGCGCCGCTCGCCGCGCGCGGGCGCGCGGGCGCTTCCTGCCGGGAATCACGCATGGCCCAGGCTGCCCCGTGGCACGATCGTTTCCACCTGCGTGCCCTGGCCGGCGCGACTGACGACGACCAGGCGGGCGCCGATGCGCTCGGCGCGCTCGCGCATGCCGACCAGGCCGAAGCCTTCGTGATGCGCCCCCGTGTCGAAGCCGAGGCCGTCGTCGGTGATCGACAGGCGCACCGCGTCCCCGTCGAAGACCAGCTTCAATTCCACATTGCGCGCGCCGGCATGTTTCAGCACATTGGTCATGCCTTCCTGCGCGATGCGCAGCAATTCGTTCTCGACGTCGGCCGGCAGGGGCGTCCGGTCGCCGACGGTCTGCACGGTGGAACGCAGCGACTCGCTGCCCTCGAAGCGCCGGATCAGCGCGCGCAATGCCTCCGCCAGATCGGCCCGCTGCAATACCTGGGGGCGCAGCGCGCCCACCGAGATGCGCGCCTCGGCGAGCCCGGCCTGCGCGAGGCTGCGCGCGTGCTCGATGTGCTGGACCGCGAGTTCGGTGTTGTGCTTCTTGAGCGACCGGTTGGCCGCTTCGAGATTGACGACGACGCCGGTGAAGCCCTGCGCCAGCGTGTCGTGGATGTCGCGCGCGATGCGGTTGCGCTCTTCGAGCACCGCTGCCTGCCGCGCCTGGTCCGACAGCCGCGCCATCTGCACGGCGAGCGTGGCCTGACCGGCGAGCGCTTCGGCCAGGTAGATCTTGCTCTCCAGCTCCCGCGGATCGGCCTGGCTGCTGCGCACGCAGATCCAGCCCACGGTTTCCGTGCCGAGCACCATCGGGACCGTCAGCAGGGTGCGAACGCCGAGCGAGTTGATGTAGGCGCGGTTCTCTTCCGGCATGCCCGAGACCTCGTCCGACAGGACGTACGTTTCCGCACGCACCGTGGGGAACGTCGACACGGGCCGCCCGCCCACCGGCGGCGGATGCATCACGGCGGGATGGTGCGAATCGGCAGCGGGGATGATCTGCGAATCGAGGTATTCAAGGTACAACCGGATCGACCGGGTCGTCGGGTCCGGGAACCAGAGCGTCCCGCCGACGCCCTGCAATTGCTGCACCGTGACCTTGAGCACGTGACCGAGGAACTTGTCGAGATTGGATTCGGCCGCGAGGAAATTGAGCGACTCGATCAGCATTTCCGACTGGCCGCGCGCGAGTTCGGCCGCGACGCGATGCTGCACGACCTCGCGCTGGAGGGCGCGGTTCAGGTCCTCGAGTGCGGCGAGGCGGCCGGGAATGTCAGCCGCGCGCTCGCAGGTGAAAGCTGTTTCGGCTGGATCTTGCAGGGGATGTTCTAGCACCGCGTGCCTTCCTTGTGACTCGGGGCATTATGGGACCAAATCTCGGGGGGCACTCATGGCGCTCGCGGGGGCGGGGAGGTAAACCGCTGCCCGGAGAACCAGTGCTCGCGGGGGAGGGGAGGCAAGCCTACGCTCGGAGAACCGACCCTCGCCGAGGACGAATTGCGAATCGCCGGCTACCGCACGATCATGCGCCTCGCCCGTGACACGGCGGGCCAGGCTTCGGCTGGCGCCGCCGCGGTTTCTGATTCGCGCCCGGACCGACTCGGAGAATCGTTCCCGGGCGCGGCGAAGCGCGCGCAGGCTCGCGGCTGCGCCGTCAGTTCACTTCGGCGGCGGCGGGAACAGCACCACCGGGCCGGCCGGCTCGCGATCCGGCGGTACGTAATCGGGCACCTGTTCGCCCACGGGGCCGAGCTGGCGCACGAACCGGTAGACCGAGCGCAGATCGGTCTCGGACATGTCGCGCAATGCGAACCACGGCATGGGTGGGCGAAACTGCGCCGTGTGCGCGAGCTTCACCCACTCGTCCTCGGTGATCGCGCTCATGAAGCGGCGCAGGTTGCGCGCATAGGTCGTGCCCCAGGGTCCGCGCCAGCCGAGGTGATCGCCGGTGAGCCAGGTCTTTTCCGGAACGCTGCCGCCACTCATCGCGTAGCCGGCGGTGTGGCAGTCGTTGCAGCCGCTGATCTTCACGACATAGCGGCCGCGTTCGATCGATCCGGCAGCGGCGCTTTTCACGGCTACGGTTTGTTCGGCGGCGTCGGCGGCGGTGGTGATGTCCAGCACCACGAACAACAGGGCCGCCGAGATGAGCCAGCGCAGAATGATCATGACAAGTCTCCTTCCGTAGACAATGGTTGGTCCGGCGCGGAGCCGAACAGCGCGCGGGCGGCGCCGGCGTGCGCGTGCCGGCGGGCGGAGCGGAACAGCGACTCGAACACGTGGCCGACGTCGGCCTCGCTTCCCAGCGGATAGCCGTACTCGGCGTCGGTACCCGTCGCGTCGTCCCAGTCGGGCGCATCCGGGTCGTTGATGGCCTCGTCGAAATCGTCGAAAGTCGTTGCGGCGAGCAAGGCCCGGGCGGCGCCGGCCTGGCGGTCGCCGATCGTGGCGTTGCTCCAATTCCTCTGCTGGTTCATGCCGAATCTCCCTGATCGTGTGAAATGCCCGGGTCGGGCAAACGGTGCGAAAATCGCCCTCACCCAACAGACGCGCAAAAAAGCGGAAAAACGGCTCACGGTGAACGAACTTTTTTTTGGCCGGCAACGCCTCGACCCCTCGTCCGCCCCGATGGCGACCCCGGACCGGAACACCCCGTGAGCGAATCCGGCGGCGGCCGAGTCACGCATCTGCTGGTCGCGTGGAGCAACGGCGACGCCCAGGCGCTCGACGAGCTGATGCCGCTCGTCTACGGCGAACTGCGCCGTCTCGCCCAGAGCCACCTGCGGCGCGAGCGACCGGGCCACACGATCCAGCGCACGGTCCTCGTGCACGAAGCCTTCCTGCGGCTCGTCAACCAGAAGGAAGTGCAGTGGCACGGCCGCGCCCATTTCCTCGGACTCGCTTCGCGACTGATGCGACGCATCCTCGTGGATCACGCGCGCGCCCGTCTTGCCGCGAAACGGGGCGACGGGGCGCAGCACGTGAGCTACGACGAAGCCATCGGCACGCCCGACTCCGACCTGGAAGGCGATCCCGATGCCTTGCTGGTGACGCCCGAGCAACCCCGGATCGATCTGGTGGCGCTGGACGATGCATTGAGCCGTCTCGAGGCCATGGACCCGCAGCAGGGCCAGGTGGTGGAACTGCGCTTCTTCGGCGGCCTGACGGTCGAGGAAGCCGCCGAGGCGCTCGGCATTTCGGTGGCCACCGTCAAGCGCGACTGGTCCGTGGCCAAGGCCTGGCTGAAGCGCGAACTGGGCGAAGCGATGCAGTGATGGACGCGGCTCGGTGGCAGCAGGTCAAGGCATTGTTCGCTGCCGCGCTCGATCGTCCCCCGGCAGAGCGCGCGGCCTTCGTGGCGCGTGCAAGTGGCGCCGATGCGGCATTGGGCGCGGAAGTGACGTCGCTGCTGGCGGCCGGCGCAGAGGACGAGGCGTTCATGGAAACGCCCGCGGCTGCGGGCATCGCCGAACTGCCGGAGCCTCCCATGCCGCGCTCGTGGATCGGACGCCGCGTGGGGGCGTACCAGATCGTCGTCGCCATCAGCCATGGCGGCATGGGCGAGGTCTACCGGGCCGTGCGCGCGGACGACCAGTTCCACAAGCAGGTCGCGATCAAGCTGATCCGCCGCGGTCACGACACCGCGTTCATCGTGGAACGCTTCAAGGCCGAGCGCCAGATCCTCGCGTCGCTCGACCACGCCCATATCGCGCGGCTGCTCGACGGCGGGGTGACGGACGATGGGCTGCCCTATTTCGTGATGGAGCTGATCGAAGGCCAGCCCATCGACCAGTACTGCGCCGCGCGCAACCTGACGGTGGCGGAGCGCCTCGAACTGTTCTGCACCGTGTGCGCCGCAGTGCACTTCGCCCACCAGCGGCTGGTGGTCCATCGCGACCTGAAGCCGGGCAACATTCTGGTGACCGAGGCGGGCGAAGTGAAGTTGCTCGACTTCGGCATCGCCAGGCTCGTGGCCGACGTGATCGAGGGCAACGGCGCTCTTGCCGGTGCGCGGACCGCGACCGAATTCCGCGCGCTGACGCCGGAATACGCGAGTCCGGAGCAGTTGCGCAACGAATCGGTGACCACTGCGAGCGACGTGTACTCGCTCGGCGTGCTGCTGTTCGAGCTGCTCACCGGCGGCAGCCCGTACCGGGTGACCGGCACGCTGCCGCACGACCTCGCCCGGGCGATCCTCGAGACCGAACCCGAGCGCCCCAGCACCGTCGTGCGCCGGCGCGCCAGTGCCGGGAGCGATGCGACGCCGCCGGTCGGCTACGACCCGCGTCGTCTGATCCGTCAGCTGCGCGGTGATCTCGACAACATCGTGCTGATGGCGCTGCGCAAGGAACCGCAGCGACGCTACCAGTCGGTGGATCAGTTCGCCCAGGACATCCGCCGTCACCTGCAGGGGCTGCCCGTCATCGCTCGCGCCGACACGTGGACCTATCGCTCGGGCAAGTTCCTGCAGCGGCACGCGCTGGGCGTCGCTGCGACGCTCGCGGTGCTGCTGTCGCTGGTCGCAGGCATCGTGGTGGCCGATCGGGAAGCGCGCACGGCAAAGTTCGAGCGCGCGCGGGCGGAGCGGCATTTCGACGAGGTGCGCAAGCTCGCGAACTCGTTCATGTTCGAGATCCACGACGCGATCCAGAACCTGCCCGGTTCCACTGAGGCCCGGCAACTGCTGGTGAAGAACTCGCTCACCTACCTCGATTCGCTTGCCGGCGAGACCGGCTACGACTCATCCCTGCAGCGCGAACTCGCAACCGCCTTCGAGAAGGTCGGCGATGTGCAGGGCGGATTCCGCGCGGGCAATCTCGGCGACACGGCCGGTGCGCTGGACAGCTATGCCAAGGCGCTGGCGATCCGCGAGAAGCTGGTTGCGGCGCAGCCGAAGGACGCCGACCTCCTGCGTGAGACGGCACGCAATCACAGCAAGATGGGCGACGTGCTCGTGCGGATCGGCAAGCCCGGCGAAGCGGTGGCGCATTCGCGCACGGCCGTCGGACTGACGGAGCGGTTGCTCGCGCTGAAGCCGGACGATCCCAAGTTCCGGTTCATGCCGGTCGCCAGCCAGATCGATCTCGGCTCGAATCTCGCCGAGGCGGGGCAGTGGGACGAAGGGCTCGCCCATTGCCGCAAGGGCGTCGAGGTGGCGGAGGCGATCGCACTTGGGCACCCGGACGAGCCGCACAACGAGCGCGCGCTGGCGCTGTCATATGGCCGCGTCGCGTGGATCCTGAGCGAAGGCAAGGGCCAGTTCACCGAAGCGATCCTGTTCCATGAGAAATCGCTCGCGGCGATCGCACCGAAGGTCGCGGCCGAACCGGGCAACACGGACTATCGCAACATCTCGGCGACCGCGCACCTGGGTATCGGCCATGCGCTCGCGCGCCTCGGCGACCGGGTGCGATCGTCGCGGGAATTTGACCTCGGCCTGCAGGAACTGGAGGCGCTCGCCGCGTCGGACACGAAGAATGCGCGCTCGCGCTACAACGCGGCAGCGGCGCTGAGCGCTGTCGGCGGACAACTCATCGAATCGGGCGCCACGCGCCGGGCACTCGATCTGCTGCAGCGCGCCGCCGCCCACCTCGATGCGCTGCCGGCCACCAGCCAGAGCGACATGCGCACGCGCATCACCATGGCGTTGACGCATGCGCGCATCGGGCGCGTGCAATTGCAGATGGCGGCGCTGGCGGGCGCCGGGCGCAAGGGCAATCGCGCTCATGAGACCGCGTGCATCTCGTTTCGCGGTGCCGCCGCGGCGCTGCAGGACCCGCTGATCCGGCCGCTGCTGACACCGCGCGACGGGGCGCTCGCGGACAAGATGCGGGAGGAAGCGGCGCGGTGCGTGGCGTAGCAAGGGAAGTGGCCAGGCACGGGTAGGACGCGCTTCGTCGCGTCGGGGTCGAGCGCTGCGAAGGCGTTGCTCAGACCATCCTCGTTCTGCTGAATGTGCGTCGCGATTCGTTTCAAGAGGTCGCCGCTTTCAACGGCGATGTCGCCGTTGCCGTCATCGTCGAAGTCGGTCGTGTCCTTGACCGGGCCGTTGCCGAGGACGTAATTGAAGCGGAAGCGCTGATTGACATGCGTCAGCGGGCGGTGCACCTGGTCGGAGCCGGACTCGTTTCTGTATGCCGCGAGCACGGCGGCGAATACGCATTCCTTCAGATGCTCGCGCACGTCTTCCATCGGGAAGAACGTGACGACGGCGCAGTACGGACGCTCTTGCAGGATCACTTCGGTTTCGTGAACCGCGGTCTTGGCCGTCGATGTCGAAGGGAACGGCTCTTTTGCCGGGTCGGTGCCCATGAGCTGTCGCAGGAGCGTTGTGTTTCCGGCCCCTGTGGTGCCGGAAAGAGGGCGCGCCGATAGTCGCTCGACTGTGATGAAGGAAACGCGATCACGCCGTCGAGCAGTGCGAGGAAGTCGGTCTCGCCACCCTCCAGCTTGTAGAAGAAGATATCGACGACGCGCGGATCGAACAGGCCTAGGGCCTGCTCGCGCGCCCCGAGGTCCCGGAGCTGCGGGCTCGCCAGCAGCGCGTTCATCTGGTCGCGCATCGTCGCCGCTTCTTGCTCGTTGTCCGTTTTGAGGCTTTGCCGGACACGCAGGCCTTCCTTGCCTGGGGTGGGGTCGGTCCGCTCCGGGTGCCGGAAGATGACGGCCCAGGTGCAGCGGCCTTGCGTTCGGCTCGGGCTCGCAGAGTCGAAGTTCTCGCTCATGGTTGCGTCGTTGTTCCGGTGTTGTTCCGATGCGTGAACATGGGGAGTCGGTCTCCCGGTGTGAACAGTTTCGGTACAACAGGGGAACAACGAAGTTACAACCTTTGCGTATCTGAAATACGGAAAAGTCAGATTTCTATCCGGCCTTCCGCAGCGTTCGCCTTGCGCCCGTCTATGACACGCTGACCACACGTGTCTATCCCCGCCTCGAACATGACCGCATGGCGCTCAAGCTCAACGGCAAGGAAGAACGGCTCAAGCGTGCTGACTTCCTCGCTGTCTCTGCCATAGCCGGACTTCGGGCGTCGGACACCAACGCCGCTATCGATGACGTTCTGGACAGGATGCGGGTTGCCGTCGCCGCGATCACGTTGCCCAAGCTTCCAGGCTACGGGCTGTCCGGTGAGGCTGCCGTGACCCGAACGCTTGAGATATGCCGGGAGCGGATTGCCACGTTCGCGTGACCGGGTGCGGCGCGCCTAGCCTACTGAGGGAGACCCCCCGGCTCTGCCGGGGAGGCAGCAGATCCTCACTCACGAACCGCGACAGCCTCGGGCTGTAGTATCGCGCTCGAAAGTACGTCAACCCCGTCCCATCCTCCTCGCGACCGGTGAAACGAAACGCGGTATTGTCGGTGCCGCTCTGGGTGGTCGTTCCATAGGGTTCGTAGCTGAACGTTGCCGTCATCGCCCCCGCAGCTTTCACCAGATTCATCGTCGAACCCAACGCATCGGACAGGATCGACAATGTGACACCGCCCTGGGTCCGGGCGTAGCGCTCATCGAGGCCCGGGCCGTTCAGCAGCGTGCTGGTACTCGCGGCGGTCGAGTAGTTGTTCACCTCCCGGAAGCCGTCGTAGAGCGTCCCCACCTGGGTGGTACCGAAGGCCTTGCTGGTGCGGCGGTCGAAGGCATCGTAGTCGAAGGTGACGCCGACGCTGCCATTCAGGGACGTCATCCGATCGCGCGCGTCCCAGCCCTAGGTCTGCAATCGAGACGATCCGCGAACCGATGAAACCGCCCGGGCCCACTTCGCGTCCCATCGGCTTCGTCACGCCGAAAGAGAACAAGGGCAAGTCGACGAATCGGGGTAGGAAATCGACGTGACCAAGACGCGACAACATGCATTTAGCCATGCCTATTCTTGTTCCGCAGGTCTGAAGGCGATCCCACCGGTACTGCCGAACCGCGTTGCTTCACCCGGACGCGGTGTGCTACGAAGTTCCGCCCCACATCGCCCGTAGCCGGCCAGCCACGTCCACGGGTGCGGCAACCGGCACGGGCGCCGTCGACGACGCATCCGCCGGCGGCCAGGTCACCTGCGCAAGTCGCCCCATCACCGCCCGGGTCATGAACCGGCTGCGGGCGCCGTAGACATGCTGATCGCCGTGCCGCGACTGCTGCGTCACGTAATAGCGCAGCGGCGCGATCAGATGCAGCTCGGATTTCGCACGCGTCATGGCGACATAGAGGAGGCGCCGCTCTTCCTCGATCTGCTCGTCGCGCCCGGTCGCGAACTCGGACGGGAAGTTTCCGTCGGACACGTTGAGCACGTGCACCGAATCCCATTCCTGGCCCTTGGCCGAATGGATGGTGGAGAGTACGAGGTAGTCCTCGTCCAGCAACGGCGTGCCCGCCAGATCACCGCTCGCCTGCGGCGGATCGAGCGCCAGCTCGGTCAGGAAACGCTCGCGCGTCTGGAATTGTTGCGCAATGCGCTCCAGTTGCAGGAGGTCGCCCGAGCGCACGTGCGCGGCCTCGTAGATGCGCTCCAGGTGCGGCTCGAACCATTCGCGCACGCGCCCGACTTGTCCCTGCCACGGCCCTTCCGGGACGGCGACGGCCGCCATCAGTTCGGCGAATGCCGGCCAGTGGTCTTGCGCGAGCGCGGGCGCGACGAAGACCGCCAATTGCCGCCAGTCGTGTCCGGCCGCTTCGAAGTGCGCGAAGCAGCGCGCCGCATTGGCCGGCCCCATGCCCGGCAGCAGTTGCAGTGCACGGAAGGCGCTGACGCGGTTCTTGGGATTGTCGGCCCAGCGCAGCACCGCGAGCATGTCCTTCACGTGCGCGGCTTCGAGAAACTTGAGCCCGCCGTATTTCACATAGGGGATGTTGCGGCGGACCAGTTCGAGTTCGAGCACGTCGCTGTGATGCGAGCTGCGGAACAACACCGCCTGGCGCTTGAGCGGGACGCCGCGCTCCCGCGTTTCCAGCACGCGATGCACCACGTAGTCGGCCTGAGCCTGGTCGTCCGCGACGCTCACGTAGCGCGGCGATTCGCCGCTGCCACGGGTGGCGAGCAATGTCTTGCGATACTGGCGGCGACCTTCGGCGATCAGCGCATTGGCGGCGTCGAGCACGCCCTGGGTCGAACGATAGTTCTGCTCGAGCGTCACCACGCTCGCGGCGGGCACGTATTGCGCGGGAAAGCCGAGGATGTTGTCGACGGTCGCGGCGCGAAACGCGTAGATGGACTGGGCATCGTCGCCGACGACTGTCACGCCGGCGCCGGACGGCCGCAGCGCCTTGAGGATCTCGGCTTGCAGCGCGTTGGTGTCCTGGTATTCGTCCACCAGGATCTGGTCGAACTGACCGCCCATTTCCCCGGCCAGGCCCGGGTCCGCGGCCATCGCGTGCCAGTAGAGCAGCAGGTCGTCGTAGTCGAGCGCCTGGTGGACGAGCTTGCGCTCCACATAGGCGCGGAACAGTCGGGTCAGTTCATCCGCCCATTCCGCGCACCACGGATAGGTCGTGGCGAGGGTTTCGGCGAGGGGGCGTTGCGTGTTGACCCGGTGCGAATAGATCGCGAGGCAGGTGTCCTTGCGCGGGAAGCGCTTTTCGGTGCGGGTCAGGTCGAGCTCGTGGCGCAGCAGATCCATGAGGTCGGCCGCATCGCCGCGATCGAGCACGGTGAAATTGGCATCGAGGCCCACGCGCGCGGCATGGCGGCGGATCAGCCGATTGGCGATGGCGTGGAAGGTTCCCGACCAGGGCAGCTTCACTTCCAGTGTGGCCTGACCCGCGGCGGACCCCGCATTCACCCGGGCGCGCTCGTCGAGCACGGCCGCAACGATGCGTTGCGCGCGCCGAGTCATCTCCTGCGCGGCACGGCGCGTGAAAGTGAGCAGCAGGATGCGCTCGGGGCTCACGCCCTCCAGCACCAGATGCGCCACGCGGTGGGCGAGAGTGTTGGTCTTGCCGGTGCCGGCACCGGCGATGATCAGCAGCGGCCCCGCGCCGAAGGTGCCATCCGGATCGCGCGCACCGTAGCTTGCCGCGGCGCGTTGCGCAGGGTTCAGGCGATCGAAGGCGGCGACGGCGGACATGGCCGCCATTATGAGCGATGACTGGATGGCTATCCAGTGGTTCGGGACGGGCGGTCGGTCCGGCTCCCCAGCGATTCTCCCGACCCGCCATCGTCCCGAAAAACACCCTGCGGTAGACTTCGCGCCCTTCGGTTTCCGCACTCAACCCTCCACGGAGCACCCCATGGCAGACGTCATCGACTACGAGATCTTCGGCAACGAAATGCAATACGTGGAGATCGAACTGGACCCGGGCGAGGCCGCCATCGGCGAAGCCGGCAGCATGATGTACATGCACGACGGGATCGCCATGGACGCCGTCTTCGGGGACGGCAGCGCGCAGCAGAACGGCCTCATGGGCAAGCTGCTCGGGGCGGGCAAGCGGCTGCTTACCGGCGAATCCCTGTTCACCACCATTTTCTCGAATCAGGGCAGCGGCAAGCGCCGCGTCGCGTTCGCCGCGCCTTACCCGGGCAAGATCGTGCCGATCGACCTCAGTGCGATCGGCGGCACGTTCATCTGCCAGAAGGACGCGTTCCTGTGCGCCGCCCGGGGCGTGGCGCTCGGCATCGCGTTCCAGCGCAAGATCGGCGTGGGCTTCTTCGGCGGCGAGGGCTTCATCATGCAGCGTCTGGATGGCGACGGACTGGCTTTCATCCACGCCTGCGGGACGTTGCTTAAGCGCGACCTCGCGCCAGGCGAGGTCCTGAAAGTCGATACCGGTTGCGTCGTCGGACTCCAGCCCTCGGTGCAATTCGACATCCAGTACGTGGGCAAGATCAAGACCGCTTTGTTCGGCGGCGAGGGCCTGTTCCTCGCCACGTTGCGCGGCCCCGGCACCATCTACCTGCAATCGTTGCCGTTTTCGCGCCTGGCGAGCCGGATCTTCGCGGCAGCCCCGCAGCGTGGGGGCGCCCGGGGCGAAGGTTCGGTGCTCGGCGGCTTCGCGGCCGGGGGCTTGCTCGGCGGACTCCTGGGCGGGGACGACGAATGAGCGAGGCGGCCGCCCGCCTGCGTGGAGTCGGCCGGCTCTATCTGCCGGATGGTGAATCCGGCGGCGCGGCAGCGGCGTTCAGCGCCGGGCCGGAAGGCATCGCGTTCGACGACGGCCGCGCCGGCATGGTGTCGTGGCCCGAATTGCGGGCACGCGCGAGCGACTACGGCATCGGCGCGCTGACGCTGGAATGGGAGCGCGCAAGAGGCCCCGTCGCGCTCGTGGTGAACGACCGGGCGACTCTTGCTGCCTTGTCTCCCTGGCTGCCACCCGTCACGACAGCGACCGCGGACGACCCCGGGACGCAGCGCCTGTCGAAGGTTCTCATCGTGTTGCTGGTCGGTGTGCCGTTGCTCGCATTGCTGCTGCTGGTGACGCAGGCTGGCCGCATCGTGGACTGGGTGGTGGATCGGATCCCGGTGGCGACCGAGATCAAGCTCGGCCGGGAAGCCGCGATACAGCAGAAAACGACCTTGCAGCTGGTCGAGGATCACCCGGCGCTGCCGGTGATCCGTGAACTCGGCGCGCGGATCACCAAGGGGTCGCGGTATCCGTTCGAGTTCCACATCGCCCGCGACCCGGCGATCAATGCGTTCGCGATGCCTGGCGGTTTCGTCGTGCTCAACACCGGTTTGCTGGAGCAGGCCGACGTCGCCGAGGAGGTCGCCGGCGTGCTCGCCCATGAAGTGCAGCACGTGGAACGGCGCCACGGCCTGCGCGGGCTGGTGCATGCGGCAGGATTGAGCATGGCGCTGCGGCTGGCGTTGGGGGACGCCGGCGGGTCGATCGCGGGTGCGTGGGCGCGCGACCTGGCGCGCCTCGGTTTCTCGCGCGATCAGGAGCGCGACGCCGATCGAGCGGGCGTCGCTGCCTTGCTCGCAGCGGGCATCGATCCGCGCGGCATGGCGACGTTCTTCCGCAAGCTCGCGACCGGAAGCGGATCGGTGCCGGCCCTGCTGTCGTCGCATCCGGCGAGCGAGGAACGTTTCCGGGCGGTCGAGGCGATGGTGCCGAGCGGAATGCACTTCGCTCCGCTGGACGCCCAGTGGGCTGAAATCCGGGGCGGCGGCTGAACGCGCTGCCCATCGACCGCACCCCGGCCGGGGTATCATTTGGTCCATCCACCGAATGGAAGGAGCATCCCCATGGCCGAGAAGACCGCTTCCCTCAAAGCCGTCCGCAGTACCTCGATGCGCGAGCGAGTCAGCAGCGAAGAATGGGAGGTGCGCTGCGAGCTGGCCGCCGCCTACCAGCTGGCCCACCGCTACAAGTGGACCGATCTGATATTCACGCATTTCACCGCCCGCGTGCCCGGTACGCACCACATGCTCATCAACCCCTACGGGCTGATGTTCGACGAGATCACCGCTTCGACGCTCGTCAAGATCGACGAATCCGGCAACGTGATCGACGACGTGACCGGATTGGGCGTCAACCATGCCGGCTTCGTCATCCACGGCTGCGTGCATGCTGCGCGCCCCGAAGCCAATTGCGTCATCCACACCCACACCCGCGCAGGGTCTGCCGTGTCGGCGCAGGAATGCGGCCTGCTGCCGCTCACCCAGCACTCGCTGCGCGTGTACGGCATGCTGACCTATCACGATTACGAAGGCATCGCGCTCGAACTGGACGAGCGTACCCGCCTCGCGGCCGATCTCGGTCCCACGTCCAAGGCAATGATCCTGCGCAACCACGGACTGCTCACGCTGGGCGACAGCGTCGGCGAGGCCTTCGAGCTGATGTACTACCTCGATGCTGCGTGCCAGATCCAGATCGACGCGCTGGCAAGCGGCCGGGTGGACGCCCGGCTGATCCCGGAAGCGGTGGCGATGAAGGGCTTCGAGCAGTTCAAGGGCCCCGGTGGCGCCGAGGTCGACAAGACCTGGACCGCGCTGCTGCGCATGCTCGACCGGCAGGGCGTCGCCTATCGCGACTGAGCGGCGCATCCGCAAGTCGCCCGCTGCGGCGGCCGGGCGGCGGAGCGCCGCCGGCGGTCGAAGGCGCATCGCCGGGGTGGAGGCCGATCGGCCTGGCGCTTCCGCCCCAGCCCGCCCACTCATGCCCATCCGCTTCTCCATCCGTGGCGAGTACATCCAGCTCGACCAGCTGCTCAAGGCCACGGGGCTCGCGTCGTCCGGCGGCGCAGCGCATGCCGCGGCGAGCGCAGGCGAGGTGACGGTCGACGGCCAGGTGGAAACCCGCAAGCGCGCGAAGCTCCGGCCGGGACAGCGGGTCGGCTATGCGGGGCAGGAGGTCGAGTTGACCGGTCCCGAAGACGCGACCGCGGCAGTCGGTAGCGAACCCTGAGCGGCGCGGCCGGATGGCCGGTCGGGCTGGTGGGGGGTGGACCTAAAGATCGGCGCTCGAGCGACCGATATGAAACTCGCGGCTCGGGCCAACCGGGGCGCCCGTCGCCTATCGCTTCTCGCCCTGCCGAAAGAGACTGCCCGAATGCCTTCGCCTGCCACCGACCGCCCCCGCGCGCACCTTCTGCACCACATGCCCGCCGTGCAGACCTGCAGCGCCCAGCTCGACCGACTGCATTCGACCTGGGAAACCTTGAGCCTGCTGGGGCAGCTCTCCGGCATCAACGCCGACATGCGCCAGACGCGCCAGGCTTTCTCGGCGCTGAGCGACACCCTGATCAAGCAGATGGCGGAGGAATCCCAACGCAAGCTCGCCGGCGTCCTCAAGTCCCAGGCCCAGGTGGCCATCGACATCCTGGTGCGCAATCTCTACGAGCGCACCGCCGACATCGGCTTTCTCGCCACCGACGAGCAGGTGCAGGCCTATCTCGCCGGACGCGCCGGTCGATCGGAAGCCGAGGAGGTCGCCGCGGCCGACACGATCCGCGAGCGGTTTCGGGAGTACGTGGCCAAATATTCGGTGTACTCCGATGTCGTGCTGCTCGACACGCAGGGCCAGGTCCTGGTCCGGCTCGACGCGAATCCTGCCCAGCCCGGCCTCGACGACTCGCTCGTGAGCGAGGCGCTGCGCTCCGGGGCGCCCTACGTGGAGTACTACGGCCCGACCCGGGTGGTGTCGCAGACGGAGGACGCCCTGGTCTACGCCCATGCGGTCGATGGCGCGCGAGGCGGTCCGGTCATCGGGGCGCTGTGCCTGTGCTTCCGGTTTCGCGACGAGACCGAGCGCATCTTCAGGCGGCTGGTGCCGGAATCTTCCTGGACGGTGGTCAGCATCGTCGATGCAGCCGGGCGGGTCATCGCCAGCAGCGATGCATGGCAGATTCCGGTCGGCGCGCCGCTTCCGACGGCGCATGGCCAGGCGTGCCGACCGATCCGATTCGCCGGACGCGAATATCTGGCGGTCAGTTGCCGCACGCACGGCTATCAGGGATACATGGGCCCCGGCTGGGCCGCGCTGGCGATGGTGCCGATGGAACATGCCTTCACCGATGCGCAGTCCGAGGCGCTGCCGAAGAGCGACGAATCGGTCTGGTCGAACGCGGCGCTCGAGACCTCCGATCTGTTTCCTGCCGCGCTGGGAGATACCTCGCGCCAGGCGGCCGCGATCCAGCGCGAGCTGAATCGCATCGTCTGGAACGGCAGTGTTCGCCACCGCGAGCAGAAAGCGGCCAACAACGGCTTCGCCAAGGTGCTGCTGGGCGAAGTGAGCAAGACCGGCAAGGGCACCCAGGCCCTGTTCGACCATTCCATCGATCAGCTCCACCGCACGGTGATCTCGTCGATCGTGCAGGAGACCGGTCGCCTGGCTTCGCTCGCGATCGACATCATGGATCGCAACCTCTACGAGCGTGCCAACGACTGCCGCTGGTGGGCGTTGACGGCGCAGTTCGCACAGGCGTTGCGGGAGGCACCGATCGCACCCACGGCCGCAGCGTCATGTGGCGCCGTCCTCGCCAGGATCAATGCGCTCTACACGGTCTACAGCACGCTGTTGCTGCTGGATCGCAGCGGACGGGTCATCGCTGCGTCGAACGCGCAGGGTGCGTCGTTCGTGGACCAGACGCTGACCGAACCCTGGGTGCGCGCGGCGCTCGAACTCAACGACGCCGAGCGCTACGTGGTATCGCCGTTCGAGCCGACGGCGCTGTACGGCGATCGGCCGACGTACGTCTATGCCGCGGCGGTGCGCGACGGCGGGAACAGTCGCGCCGTCGGGGTCGTGGCCATCGTGTTCGATGCCGAGCCGCAGTTCACCGCGATGCTCCACGATTCGCTGCCGCGCGATGCGGAGGGCAATCCACGGATCGGCAGTTTCGCCGTCTTCGTCGATCCGGGGCGCAAAGTGATCGCCAGCACCCATGAGCAGATGCCGGTCGGTACCGTGCTGCCGATGGACGCGCTCGGGCTTCCCGCGCTCGCCGGCGTGCCGGTGGTCGACATCGTCACGTGGAACGGCCACCACTACGCGATCGGCGCTCGCATGTCGGGCGGCTATCGCGAATACAAATCGGGTCACGATGCCTATCGCAATGACGTGATCGCCGTGGTGTTCATGCCGCTGGCGGCAGCGACCGAGGAACAATCGAAGCTGCCCGCGTACGACACGGTCGGAGGCGCGACGCTGATCGAGCGCAACGGGATCGACCACGAGCGCGTGGAACTCGCCACGTTCCACGTCGGGTCGCACTGGGTCGCGATCCGGTCCGAGACGGTGCTCGAGGCCATCGCCATGCGGGAGATCGCGAACGCGCCGCGGAGCAGTCCGACCATGGCCGGGGTCATGATGTACGACGGCCGGGCGATGGCGTTGATCGATCTCGCGGAGCTGTTCGGCTGCACCTATCAATGCCCCGTGGAGACGCGGCAGATCATCATCGTGGAATGCCCCGAACTGGAAGGGCGCTTCGGGCTGGTCGTCGACGCCTTGGCGGCGATTCCGGAAGTTCCCACAGCGGCGCTGGAGGCACCGCCACGCATGGCGACGGCGCGGGATTCGTTGTGGGAGCACATCGTGAACTTCGACGGGCGCCTGCTGGCCGTGACCTCGCCGCGTCGGCTCGGCGAGCGGGCGGTTGTCGGCAGCCGGGCACTGGCCGTCGTCGGTGGTCAGGTGATGGCCGGCGGAGCGAGGTAAGGAGCGCGCTCGTCCCCGCGGGCAGACGTCGCCCGGTACGACCCCGTCGGGGCTTCCGGCAGGGCCTGGACCGGCGCGGATGCTGCAATGCATCGCGAAGCGCTATGCCGCGATCGGCGTTTCAGGTATGCCGAAGCAAGTAATGCAAAGCATGCCGGCCCTCTATAGGATGCACCCAAGAGATGACACGGACGTCCCGACGGGCGGCGCACCAGCGCCTTGACCCTTGCGGGCGTGGCGCGGCGTCACGGGGGAGGACGACTGATGGGAAGCGAAACTTACGGCTTCGTCGGTGTCGGGCGCATGGGCGGGCCGATGACGAATCGACTGCTCGATGCCGGGCACAAGGTGGTGGTATACGACCGCGTCGATGAAGCGATCGCCGCGCTGGTGAAACGGGGCGCGCAGGCGGCGAAGTCCGCGACCGAGGTCGCGAACGCCGCGAAGGTCGTGTTCATGAGCCTGCCGAACCCCGAGATCGTGCAGAACGTCGCGCTCGGCAAGGACGGGGTGATCGACGGCAGCGCAGTGAAACGCGTGGTGGATTTCTCCACCATCGGCCCCCGAACCGCGGGGATCGTCGCGAAGGCGCTGGGCGAGCGCGGCATCACTTACGTCGATGCGCCGGTCAGCGGCGGGGTGAAGGGCGCGACGATGGGCACCCTCGCCGTGATGATTGCCACGCCGAAAGCGGCCTACGACGAACTGGAGCCGATCCTGAAGACGTTCGGCAAGGTGTTCCACCTGGGCGAGACGCCGGGGCAGGCGCAGACGATGAAACTCGCGAACAACCTGCTTGCCGCAGCGGCCATCGCCGTGTCGTCGGAGGCCATGGTGATGGGGGTGAAAGCCGGTCTCGACGCGAAGATGATGCTGGAAGTCATCAATGCCGGCACCGGACGCAACAGCGCCACCACGGACAAGTTTCCACGTTCGATCCTGCCGGGGACTTTCGATTTCGGCTTCGCCACCGGACTGTCGTACAAGGACGTGCGCCTGTGCGTGGACGAGGCCGAGGCGCTCGGCGTGCCCATGGTGGTGGGCGCTGCGGTGCGCGAGATGCTCGCAGTGACGAATGCCATGTACGGCGCCGATTCCGACTTCACGTCGATGTGTCGCGTGATCGAATCGTGGGCCGGCGTGGAAGTGCGTGGCTGACCGGCCCGCGGCCGCGACGTCCCGATCCGACCTTCGGAGGATACCCATGCCCGCAGCACTCAAGCCGACCTCGCAATTGGAGGTTGAAGCGATCGTGGAACCGCTCGCCGAGCAGATGGCCCGCACCAGCATTGCATTGACGCTGATGGACCTGCCGCTCGACGTGACCGAGAAGGTCAAGCTGTGCCTGATGGATCTCATCGGGTGCGCGTGCGAATCGCGCAAGCTGCCATGGAGCCTTCAGGCCATCGGCATGGCCCAGACGGTGACCAGGACCGGAGCCTCGGTGGTCGGATCGCCCACCCTCGTGTCGCATGGTGATGCGGCCTTTGCCAACGCCGTGATGGGCCACGGCCTGGTGCGTGAGGACATGCATTCCGGCAGCATCAGCCATCTCGGCATCGTCGTATTGCCGACCCTGCTCGCGTTGGCGCAGTACCGCAAGGTGACCGGGGCCGAGTTCATCGTCGCCGCTGCCGTCGGCTACGAGGTGGGTGGCCAGGTGGGTCGCGCGGTGATGGATGCGGAGATCGCGCGCATCCATCGGCCCACCGGGATCACGGGTCCGATCGCCGCAGCCGCGGCCGGCGCACGCCTGCTCGGTCTCGACGAGTCCGCATTCACGAGCGCCATCGCGCTCGGGACGAACCTCGCCGCGGGTTTCAATCAATGGGCGCACACCGGGGGCAGCGAGATGTTCTTCCAGGCGGGGTTCGCCGCCCGCAATGCGCTGAGCGCGGTGCGCCTGGCGGAGCTCGGCGCGTTCGGTTCGCCCTCGGCGCTGGACGGCGTGGCCGGCCTGTTCGCGGCACTCGGCAAGCCCGCTTCGGGAGCGCACGTGGCGCTGTTCCGTGCCCCGCCGGAAATCCTGCATGTCTACCACAAGCCGATCCCGGCCTGCAATTTCGCGCAGACCCCGAGCCAGGCGGCGCTCGCCATTGCGCGCGAGGAATCCGTGCCGACGCCGTCCATCCAGGCGATCACCGTGCGGGTGCCGCGCGCCGGTGCGCTCTACCCCGGCTGCGATTTCGGCGGCCCGTTCGACCATGTGCTGCAGGCAAAGATGAGCATCCAGTACAACGTGGCAGCCGCCCTGATGCTGGGCAGCGTGACGGAGCGCAACTTCGCCTTGCTGGCCGACCCGGAATTGCAGCGCCTGGTCGCCCTGACGAAGCTCGAGATCGACGACGCCATGACGCGCGCGTATCCGGCCCGCCAGGGCGGCGAGATCGAGGTCCGCTCGAGTGGCGGCGCGAACTATCGCATGCGGCTCAACGACGTGGTCAATGCCAGCGCCGCCGACGTGCGCAAGCGCTTCCGGGTCGCGACGGAAGAGACCTTCGGCGCCGCGCACGCGCGCGAGATCGAGTCCGCCATCCAGGGTCTGGAAGGCAGCGACGACGCCGGGAGGCTCGCGGCGCTGCTGCGCGCTCCGACGCGTCGATGAACGCTGCGCAGTTCACCGAGAACTTCCTGCAGGCACTATCGGCGGGGCTGCTCACCGGCGCTGTCTACGGCCTGATGTGCGTGGGGCTGAGCCTCATCTTCGGCGTCATGCGCGTGATCAACTTCGCGCAGGGCGATTTCATGATGCTCGGGATGTACGTGGCCTACTACGCATTCGGCCTGTTCGGCGCGCACATGGTCTTCGGCGCGGCCTTCGCGCCTTACCTCGCGGCGCTGCTGGCCGGCCCGGTGATCTTCATCTTGGGGCTCCTGGTGCACAAGCTGCTGGTGAGCCGGGTCACGGGCATGCGCGGCAGCGCCCTGGAATCCGAAGGACACTACGCGCAACTGATACTGACACTCGGGCTCGCCCTGATCATCCAGAACGGCGGGCTGTACGTGTTCGGTTCGGCACCGGTGTCGATCACGACGCCGCTGTCGTCGAACGCGTGGGAGATCGGGCCGCTCCACGGCGACCTGATCAGCGTCTTCGTGAACCAGGGACAGACGGTGGCCGCGGTGATCGCTGTCGCTGCGGTGATCGGATTCGTGCTGTTGATGGGCCGCTCGCGCCTCGGCAAATCGCTGCGCGCGGCCGCGGACAATCCGGAGGCGGCGGTCTACATGGGCATCGACGTGGAGCGGGCGCACCGGCTGGCATTCGGCTTCGGCGTCGGCATCACGGCGATCGGCGGCGGGCTGCTCGCTTCGAGCTATCCGTTCCAGCCTTACGTGGGCCTCGAGTACGTGATCGTGATGTATGCGGGCGTGGTGCTGGGCGGAATGGGGAGCGTCGGGGGGGCGTTCCTCGGCGGGCTCACCATCGGCCTGGTGCAGCAATTGTCCACCCTGGTATTGCCCAACCAGTTGCAGAACACCGCGATCTTCGTGGTGTTCCTGGTGATCGTGCTGCTGCGGCCGCAAGGGCTGTTCGGCCGCGTGGCGCGACGCACGTGAGCGGCGCGATCGGGAGATCTACGGGGCCGGTCATCGCGATCATCGTGTTCGGGGTGGTGTACGCCGCGGTCACGGGGTTCGTCGGCAATTCCTACTATCAACTGATCATGACCGTGGTCCCCGTATGGGCGGTCATGGGTCTCGCGTGGAATCTGCTGAGTGGCTACAGCGGGCTGGTTTCGTTCGGGCACGCGGCCTTCTTCGGGCTCGGTGCATACTTCGTCGCGCTCGCGCAGATCCACTGGGGCGTCACGCCCTGGATCGGCATTCCGCTCGCCGGGGTGGTCGGCGGCGCGGCAGGCCTGCTGGTCGGCGTTCCGACCTTCCGTTTGCGCGGCCATTACTTCGCGCTCGCCATGCTCGCGTATCCGCTGGCGCTGCTGTACGTGTTCGAATGGCTGGGGTACCAGGAACTCACGCTGCCGATGCAGCGCGAGTCGCCCGCGACCTGGATGCAGTTCGACGACCAGCGCATCCAGGCCCTGCTGGCGCTCGGTCTGATGCTCGGCGCGATGTTCCTGACGAGCAGGCTCGAACGCGCCCGTTTCGGGTTGTCGCTCATCGCCATCAAGCAGGACGAGGCGGCGGCCGAAGCTGCGGGCATCGACACGCTGGCGTGGAAACTGAAAGCGATCGTTCTGAGCGGGGCGCTCGCCGGCATGATCGGAGGCTTCTATGCGGTGGTGTTGCTGGTGGTCACGCCGCCGGCGGTATTCGGCATGCTGGTCTCCGCGCAGGCCCTGATCGTCGCGATGTTCGGCGGCGTGGGCACCGTGTGGGGCCCGGTGATCGGCGCGGTGGTGCTGGTGCCCTTGTCGGAATTCCTCCACGCGCAACTGGGCAACGTGATTCCGGGAATCCAGGGCGTGGTGTACGGTCTCGCGATCGTGGCCGTGATCCTGCTCGCGCCGGAGGGCGTCTACTGGAAAGTGAAGGACGTCCTGCTCCGCCGCGCTAAGAAACCGGCGGACGCGGACCTTGCGCCGGTCGCGCTGTCGGCCTTCGCGCCCGTCGTCGAGCGCGTCGCCCGCATCGGCACCACCGCAGTGTTCGAGGTGCGCAATGTGTCGAAGGCCTTCGGCGGGCTCAAGGCGGTGCAGGATGTCAGCCTCACGGTGATGAGTGGCGAGATCCTCGGCATCATCGGTCCCAACGGCGCCGGCAAGACGACGCTGTTCAATCTGTTGAACGGCTTCATCGCGCCCGATCAGGGGCAGATCATGCTCGGCGGGCGGAACATCGTCGGCGACAAGCCTTACCGCATCTGCGCAGCGGGCGTCGGCCGGACGTTCCAGGTGGTGCGGCCGTTCCGGCGGATGACGGTGGAGCAGAACGTGATCGTCGGCGCCTATGTCCACACTGCGTCGAACGACGAAGCACGCGAGGTCGCGCGCTCGGCCATCGCCGACGTGGGCCTGAGCGCGCAGGCGCAGCGGCTCGCCGGGGAGTTGAGCAACAAGCAACTGCGGTTGCTCGAGCTGGCCCGTGCGCTGGCAGGCCAGCCCAAGGTCCTGCTGCTGGACGAGACGCTGGCGGGGCTGGGCGGCGACGACGTGGAAGCCGTGATCGGCGTCGTGCGCCGGCTCGCCGAGAAGGGCATCACGATCGTGATCATCGAGCACACGATGCCGGCCATGGTGCGACTGGTGGATCGTTTCGTGGTGCTCGACCACGGCGCGGTGCTGGCGCAAGGATCGCCCGCGGACATCACGCGCGATCCGGCGGTGATCGACGCCTATCTGGGCAAGCGCTGGAGGATCGAAGGTGCTTGAGATCGACGGACTGTGCGCGGGTTACGGCGGCGTGCCGGTGTTGCGCGACGTTGCGCTGAGAGTCGATGCGGGTGAATTCGTCGCCATCGTCGGCCCCAACGGCGCGGGCAAGTCGACGCTGTTCAAGACCATCTCCGGCATCGTGAATGCATTGTCGGGCACGATCCGCTTCGAAGGCGCGGATCTGCTCGCCGTGGCGCCCGCATCGCGCCCGCATCGCGGCATCGCACACGTGCCCGAAGGCCGCCAGGTGTTTCCTTCACTGAGCGTGTTCGAGAATCTCGAGATGGGCGCATACACCGAGACCGGCAGGCGCGACTGGAACCAGAACCTGGAACGCATACACACGTGGTTTCCGGTGCTGGCCGAGCGCTCGAAGGCGCTGGCCGGGGCGCTGTCCGGTGGCCAGCAACAGATGCTCGCCATCGCGCGCGGTCTCGCTTCGTCGCCGAAGCTGCTGATGCTCGACGAGCCGTCCATGGGACTGGCGCCGGCGACCGCGGACGAGATCTTCGAGCGCATCGTGGCGATCCACGACCAGGCGCGCATCGCGGTGCTGCTGGTGGAGCAGCGCGTGGCCGAAGCGCTGCACTATGCCGATCGGGGCTATGTGCTGGAGGCAGGGCAGGTTGTCCTCCAGGGTAGTCCCGATGCGTTGAAGAGCAACGACCGGATACGCCAGGCGTATCTAGGGATGTAGCCAACAATCAGCACGGAGGAGGGGACACATGCATACCAACAGGATCCAGATGCCGGGCCGGATGACCGCGGCGTTGGCGTTCGCCGCGATACTGGCATTGACGGCTTTCGGTGCCGCCGCGGAGAAGAAGGAGATCGAGGTCGGTCTGATCGCGCCGATGTCGGGCCCGTGGGCGCGCCAGGGGCAGGTGATGAAGGTCGCCGCGGACCTCGCGATCGAGTCGATCAACCAGCAGGGCGGCATCAAGTCCATGGGCGGCGCCAGGTTGAAGCTGGTGGTCTTCGATGCCGGAGACAGCGTCGAGAAAGCGAAGAACGCCGCGCAGCGCATGGTCGCGGATGCGCCGGACCTGGTGATTGCCACGGGCGCGTACCTGAGTTCGTTCACGCTCGCGGTGACGGAGGTGACGGAGCGCGCGCAATTGCCGATGCTCACGTTCTCGTACTCGGACCAGATCACGGCGCGCGGCTTCAAGTACGTGTTCCAGACCTCCGCCACCGGCGACCAGCAGGCCGAAGGTTCCCTGCCGGCATTGCTCGACATGGCGGAGAAGGCCGTGGGCAAGCGCCCCAAGACCGTGGGCATCGTGATGGACAACACGGCGGCGTCGGTCGCCTTCGTGAAACCGATCCGCGCCACGCAGCTCGACAAGCTGGGCCTCAAGCTGGTGGTCGACGAGACCTTCACCCCACCGCTCGCGAACGCGACGCCGCTGATCCAGAGGGTGCGTTCGCAGCGGCCGGACATCCTGCTGCTGCTGCCCACGGCGATCTCCGACGCGAAGCTGCTGCTGGAGAAGATGAACGAATTCGGGCTGGGTCGCGGTCGCCTCCCGACCATCTCGAACGGTGCGGCCATTCTCGATCCGGACCTGCGCGCCAACATGAACGTCGAGCAGCTGGAAGGCGTGATGTCGGTGGTGGCCGACTGGACCACCAGCGCCCAGAAGGACATGGTCGAGGACTTCAAGAAGAAGACCAACGAGCCCTGGGCCACGCAGCACTTCATGACCACCTATGGCGACATGTGGATCTTCAAGGCCGCGCTGGAAGCCGCCGGCAAGGCCGATCGCGAAGCCGTGGCACAGGCGCTGCGCAAGATGGATCTCACCACCGGTCCGGCGCGCTATTTCCCGGGCGGGCGCGTCAAGTTCGACGAGCGCGGCCGGCGCGTTGGGGCGACGCTGCTCATCGTGCAATGGCAGAACGGCGTGCCCGTGACGGTCTATCCGGCCAAGGAGGCGCTCGCGAAGCCGATCTGGCCGACGCAGTGAACCGGTTTCGTTCCGATTTTTTCCCAAGGAGGCAGCAATGAACGACGAATTGTTCGAACAGGGGTTGGCGATCCGCAAGTCGGTGCTGGGCAAGGAGTTCGTGGAGAAATCCATCGCCTCGGCGGATGACTTCAACATGCCGATGCAGCGGCTCACCACCGAGTACTGCTGGGGCGCCGTCTGGGGTCGCGAGGGCCTGCCGAAGAAGACGCGCAGCATGCTGAATCTGGCGATGCTGAGCGCGCTCAATCGTCCGCACGAACTGAAGATGCATCTCGCCGGCGCCCTTCGCAACGGCGTGTCGCGCGACGAGATCCGCGAGATCCTGCTGCAGGTCGCGATCTATTGCGGCATCCCGGCGGGCGTGGACGCGTTCCGCGTCGCGCGCGAGACATTCGCGGAACTGGACAAGGCCGAGAGCAAGTAGGCGCAGACGGAGGAGCCGGACGATGACCGCAGACAGCTACGAGATCTACGCGATCAAGTACGCACAGTTGATGCGCCGCTCGCCGGCCAACTTCATCGGCGGCGACGAACACGACGTGGAGATGCCGTTGTTCTACTACGTCTGGGTCGTGAAGAACGCGGAGCGGACTTTCGTGGTCGATACCGGCTTCAATCCCGCGGTGGCGGCGAAGCGCGGCCGCACGATCACGCGGCCGATCGCCGAAGGGCTGGCCGCGCTCGGGATCGAACCCGGCAAGGTCGAGGACGTGATCATCACGCACCTGCACTACGACCACGTCGGCAATCACGCGCTGTTTCCGAACGCCAGCTACCACCTGCAGGACAAGGAGATGGACTTCGCGACCGGGCGGTGCATGTGCCATCCGGCCATGAACCATGGCTACGAAGTGGACGACGTGACCGAGATCGTGCGGCGCGTGTACGAGAATCGCGTGCGCTTCGTCGATGGCGCGCGTGAACTCGCGCCCGGGATCGAGGTGCATCATATCGGGGGGCATACCAAGGGGCTGCAATCGGTGCGTGTGCGCACGCGGCGCGGCTGGGTCATGCTCGCCTCCGATGCCAGCCACTTCTACGCGCACATGGAGCAGGACCGCGCCTTCCCGATCGTGTACAACCTGGGCGACATGCTCGATGGCTACGACACCTTGCGGCGCCTCGCGACCTCGCCGCGGCACGTGGTACCCGGGCACGACCCGCTGGTGATGGATCGCTATCCGGCCGGACTGCCGGGCAGCGAAGGCTGGATCGTCAGGCTGGATGCGGAGCCGAAGGGATGAGCGGCATCCAGCGTCCGGCGGCGACCAGCGCCTGCACCTGCAGCGTCACGATGCGGCTGATCGCACGCGCGGCATTGGTCATCGGACGCTGCGTGGAACTGGCGAGGACGAGGGAGCGCGTCATGGTTGGCTGGACGATCGGCCAGGCGCGGATGCGCCCCGCGGCAATGAGGTGGTGCACGCAGGAATAGGACAGGATCGTATAGCCGATGCCGCTTTCCACCAGGCTCAGTGTCGACGGCATGGCATCGATCTCGACGCTCACGTTGGGCGCGAGGCCGATGGTTGCGAGGAAATCGTCGACCAGCAGGCGCAGTCCGTGCGGCCGGCTCGGCAGGATCAGCGGCAGTACGGCGAGCCGCTCGGCCGCCAGCGACTGCGCACCGACGCCCGCGGGATCGCTGACCGGCCCGAGCAGGAACAACTCGTCGGTGAGCAGCGGCTCGGTCGCGAGCGTGGCGCTGCGCGGGGCGTTGTAGAGCACGGCCACGTCGACGCGTCCGGTGGTGAGCCATTCGAGCACATGGCCGCTGAAGCCTTCGATGACGCCGAGCGATACGTTGGGGAACTCCGTGCGTACCTGTTGCACGAGCGCGGCGGTCAGGACCGATCCCACGGAGGGCGGCATGCCCATCACCACACGTCCTGATGGCGTGGACGAGAGCGCATGGATCGCGCTTTTCGCGCCGGCAGCGGTTTCGAGGACGCCACGCGCATGCTGTTCGAGCAGTTTCCCGGCTTCGCTCAGCAGGATGCCGCGGCCGGTGCGTTGATAGAGCCGCGTGCCGAGCTCGTCCTCGAGCGCCTTGATCTGGCGGCTCAGGACGGGTTGGCCGACCGACAGCCGTTGGGCCGCCCGCGAGAAGGTGCCGGCTTCCGCGATCGCCACGAAGTATGCGAGCTGTTTCAGCTCCATCGCGCTCAGCCTTCGCGCCCCCGTGTTCGGGCGAACGCGACGAACCAGTCGATGGAATGCGGATTCGCCATCGAATCCCGATTGGCCGATTTCTCCACTGGCTGGCCGAGCAGGATCTTCTTGATCGGGACTTCCAGTTTCTTGCCGGAGATCGTGCGCGGCACCTCCGGGATGACGAACACGTCGTCGGGGACGTGCCGGGCGGACAGGCCGGTGCGGATGGCGTGCAGGATCGATTGCTTGAGCGCGTCGGGCACCTCGCTCGTCTGCTCGCGCAGCACGACGAACAGCGCCATGAAGGAGGGTCGACCGAGATACTCGAGGTCGATCACGAGCGAATCGGCGACTTCCGCGAAGCCTTCGATCACGCGATAGAGCTCGCTGGTGCCCATGCGGATGCCGTGGCGGTTGATCGTGGAATCGGAGCGTCCGTAGATCACGCCGGTCACGGATTCGACCCGCGGGATCAGCTTGAGCCAGTCGCCATGGCGCCACACGCCGGGCCAGACGTCGAAATAGCTCTCGTAGTAGCGCTTGCCGTCGGTGTCGCCCCAGAAGTACAGCGGCATCGACGGGAATGGTTCGGTGCACACGAGTTCCCCGACCTGGTCGAGGACAGGCTTGCCGTCGTCGTCGAAGGCGTAGGTGGCGATGCCCAGGCCGCGGCACTGCATCTCGCCGGCGTAGACGGGCAGGATGGGGCAGGCGCCGATGAACGCGGTGCCCGGATCGGTGCCGCCGGAGATGGAAGCGAGCAGAAGATCGGCGTGCACATGCTCGTAGATCCAGCGATAGCCGTCTTCGGTCAGCGGCGAGCCGGTGCAGCCCACGGTGCGCACGGCCGAGAGATCGAAGTGCTCGCGCGGCGAATAGCCGGCCTTGGCGCACAGGCCGATGAAGGCCGGGCTGATGCCGACGAAGGAAGCGCGTTCGCGCGCCACGAAGCCCCACATCGTGCCGAGATCGGGGTGGCCCGGATTGCCGTCGAACTGGAGCACGGTGCATCCGCGCAGCAACGTCGAGGCGAGCAGGTTCCACATGATCCAGCTGGTGGAGGAGAACCAGAAGAAACGATCGTCGGCCCCCACATCGAGCAGGAGACCGCAGCCTTTCAGGTTCTCGAGGGTCACCCCGCCGTGCCCGTGCACGATGGGCTTGGGCATGCCCGTGGTACCCGAGGAATAGACGATCCACAGCGGATGATCGAACGGCACGGCAACGAAGGCCGGGGCCGCGGACTGCGCGATCGCCTCGGCAAAGGTGACGACCTGCACAGCGCGCGCGCTGGCGGCGAGATCGAGCTTCGCGGCCGGATCGAGATAGGGGACGAAGATCACCGCTTCGAGGGTGGGCAGCTGCGCCACCAGTTCGCGCACGACGTCGCGTCGATCATAGTTCTTGCCGCCGTAGCGATAACCGTCCACGGCGAACAGCACGCGCGGCTCGATCTGGCGAAAACGGTCGAGGACGCTCACCGGACCCATGTCCGGCGAGCAGCTCGACCACACGCCGCCCCGGCTGGCGGTGGCCAGCAACGCCGTCACGCTCTCCGGAATGTTCGGCATGTACGACACGACGCGATCGCCGGGCCGGACGCCGAGCGCTTCGAGCGTGCGGGTGAGTGCACCGACCTGTGCGGCCAGTCCGGCCCAGGAGATTTCACCGCGCGGCCGGATCTCGGATTCGAAAACTAGGGCAGGCCGGGTCGGCGCTTCGGGTTGATGCGCGGCCGCAAGAGCGTGTTCGGCGTAGTTCAGGGTGCTGCCCTCGAACCACTTTGCGCCCGGCATGACGCGGCGATCCAGCACGCGCAGGTAAGGCGCGTGCTGCTTCACCTCGAAGAACTGCCAGACCGATTCCCAGAACGATTCGATCCGCGTCACCGACCAGTGCCACAAGGCTTCGTAATCGGGAAAGTCGAGTCCGTGCCGGGTCGCGAGCCAGCGGCGGTAGCGCGTGATGGCGGCGCGCTCGATGCGTTCGGCGGAGGGCCGCCAGAGGGGTTTGGGGTCAGACATGGATCGTGGGCGGGTGCTGAAAGGCGAAGCGTAGCAAGGGGAGCAGGATGCGTGTCGTTGCGCTGCGCAAACGTCGGCTTCGACGCCGGGCGGACGCGAGGCCACTCCGGCACCGGTGCCATCGAGCGCGCACGCGAAGGACGGCCGACGGGCGCGACACGGGGCGCGGGCGTTCCTGGCCCGAACGCACGCCACGCACAGCATTGACCGTAACACCGGACACGGTGAACACTAGCCGCATGCGCACCGACGTCATCGTCATCGGCGCCGGCATCGCCGGAGCGTCCATCGGCTACTTCCTGTCGCGCAGCGTCCGCGTGCTGGTGCTCGAACGCGAAGCGCAGCCGGGGTATCACACGACTGGGCGTTCGGCCGCGCTGTTCGCGGAAAGCTACGGCACGCCGCAGGTGCGGGCGCTGACTCTCGCGAGCCGTGCATTCTTCGAACTGCCGCCCGCGGGCTTCACCGAGCACGCTGTCCTCGGTGATCGCGGGGCCTTGTTCGTCGGCACCGCGAACCAGCAGGCGGAACTGGACTCTCTCCACACCATCGTGCGGGCTTTCACCGATCGTGCACGGCGTCTCGCCGCCGACGAGGCGCGTGCCATGGTCCCGGTGCTGGAGCCGGCTTTCGCGGACGGCGCAGTGCTCGATCCGCTGTCTGCCGACATGGACGTGCATGCGATTCATCAAGGATTCCTGCGCGGCATCCGCGCGAACGGTGGCGCCATCGCCTGCGATGCCGAGGTCACCACGATCGATCGCGAAGACGGGCAGTGGGGCGTCCGCGCCGGTGGCCAGGACCATCACGCGCCGCTGCTGGTGAATGCCGCCGGCGCCTGGTGCGACGTCATTGCGCGGCTGGCGGGCGCAACCCCCATCGGACTGGTACCCAAGCGGCGTACGGCCTTCACGTTCGCGCCGCCTCCGGACGCGAGCTGCGCCCGCTGGCCTGCCGTGATCGGTGCCGACGAATCCTTCTACTTCAAGCCGGACGCGGGCCTCCTGCTGGGCTCGCCCGCCAATCAGGATCCGATGGAACCGCACGACGTGCGACCGGAGGAGGAGGACGTGGCCACCGGGATCTGGCGGATCGAGCAGGCGACCCGGTTGCGCATTCGCCGGCCTGCATCCACGTGGGCGGGATTGCGTTCGTTCGTGGCGGACGGCGATCTGGTGGGTGGCTTCGATGCCGACCGCGAGGGATTCTTCTGGTGCGCGGCGCAAGGCGGATACGGCATCCAGACTTCGCCGGCGATGGGAGAGACCTGCGCGGCGCTGCTGCTCGGCGGACCCGTGCCACCGCAGGTGGCGGCGTTCGGTGTCACGGCGGAAATGTTGTCGCCGCTGCGGTTGCGGTCCGCGCGCTAACCTGTCAGTTGCAAGCCTTCAGCGCGAAGCAGCGGCCGCGCGCGCGGCGCGCCGCGATCTACGGCCTCGAGCCCTTGCCGACGTCCTGATAGCGGATCCGCAGGAACTCGACGTAGG
This sequence comes from Burkholderiales bacterium, assembly GCA_038324085.1. Lineage (GTDB taxonomy): Bacteria > Pseudomonadota > Gammaproteobacteria > Burkholderiales. Next base: position 24,934 of record JBBQHP010000025.1, on the reverse strand, counting down.
CTGCCAACCAGCTCTCCTGCAGCTCATCCAGTACGGCGTCCGGCACGCCTTCGGCGCGCAGGTCGGCGAGCTTCGATCCGCTGACACCCGCAGGAAGTTTCGTCCCCAGTTTCAGTGCCCCGCGACTGCCGAACGCTTCCCGCAGGCGGGAATGGCGCAGCGCATCGATGATCTGCGCTTCGCTCTGGCCGGATTTCGCCATCTGCCGCACTTCCTCGACCGTGATCGATCGGGACGTGAAGCTTTGCATGTGGAACCAGTCGGGCAGGCCGAGCGGCCGGCCCGGCGGGCTGCGCAACGGCGGAGGTGTCTGCGTGACGCTACCCGTCGCGAGCCCGGCGAGGTCTACCTGCTGCGGATAGCAGGGTATGCAACGACCCATGGATTCGCCACCGGACCAGTAGCGCACGATGAGATCCACGTCGTTCGCGAAACCCTGCTGGATCTCGTCCAGCACCTCGCGCGGCACCCCGGCCGCGGCGAGCTTGCCGAAATCGGATCCGCGCAACGCATAGCTGGTGCGCGAGGCGCGGATCGCCTCGCCGATGCTGTCCGGCGTATCGCCCTGCTTGCTCATCGTGAGCACGTCCGCGATCGGCATCGGGTCGCGCATGGCCGCGCACGCACTCGAGAAAATGGCGGCTGCGGCGAGCAGCAACGTCATCCAGCGCAAGGTGATCCGGAAATTCATGGCAGGGTCTCGGTAGGAGCCGGCGGCAGCCGGTCGGATGGCAGTTGGGCCTCGAATTCGCGAGCAGGTTCCCGGTCTGGCGTCACTGCCGGAAGCCGTTCGGGTCCGACAGCTTACGCCTCTCGTGCAGCGGAGCAGGGCACGTGCTCGTCGGCCGCCATGAGCTCGCGCCCGTCGAGCCAGGTCGCGCCGGTGACCGGTCCGCTTCCTCCCACCAGGCGCGCCAGTGCGAGTGTGAACAGCCCCGGATCGCCGGTCGTGTAGAAACGATGCGCACCCGTGCGCGTGCGGTGCGTGCGCAGTCGATGCTGGTCGAGTACATGGGCGGTATGGCGCGCGATGGCCGGGGCGGGGTCGATGACGTTGACGCGCTCGCCCGCAATGCGTCGGATCGCATCGATGGCGAAAGGATAGTGCGTACAGGCGAGGACGATGGTGTCCGCGCCGGCGTCGAGAATGGGCCGAAGAAAGCCGAGCAGCATGACTTCGGTGTCGGGACCATCGAGCCGCCCGGCCTCGACCTGCTCGGCGAGCCCTTCGCAGACCTGGTTCACCAGGCGAATGCCGCTCGCATGACGTCCCGCCGTCGCCTTGAACAACCGGCCCTGGAAGGTCGCGGGCGTCGCCATGATCCCGACGACGCCGGTTTGGGTCATGGCTGCCGCCGGTTTCACCGCCGGCTCCATCCCGATCGAAGGGACCTCGGGCAACGTGTCGCGCAGATGTTTCAGCGCCGCCGCCGACGCCGTATTGCAGGCCACGACGATCGCCTTGCAGCCGCGTTCGAGCAGGAAGCGCGTGATCGCGTCGCAGAACCGGCGGATCTCGGGTTCGCTGCGCGGTCCATAGGGGACGTGCCGCTGGTCGGCGAAGTAGATCGTGTCTTCGTGGGGCAGCGCCCGCACGATCTCGCGCCAGACCGAGAGGCCGCCGACGCCGGAATCGAACACGCCGATGGGGCCGTCGGGATTCATTCCCACAAGTCTACGGAGCGAGGGTGAGGTCCGGCAAGTCGGCACGAGCCGCTATCATGCCGGCAACCTCCCAGCGTCCGCCCCGCCATGTGCCAGCTGCTCGGCATGAACTGCAACGTCCCCACCGATATCTGCTTTTCCTTCAGCGGATTCCAGCAGCGCGGCGGGCGTACCGATCATCATGCCGACGGCTGGGGGATCGCGTTCTTCGAGGGCAACGGCTGTCGCGTGTTCCTCGATCACGCGCCGGCGGTTGCATCCCCCATCGCCCAGCTCGTACGCAACTACCCGATCCGGTCGCTCAATGTCATAGCGCATATCCGCAAGGCCACTCGTGGGGCGGTGAGCCTGAAGAACACCCATCCGTTCATGCGTGAACTGTGGGGACGCTACTGGATCTTCGCGCACAACGGCACCCTGGAGTCGTATGCGCCGCCGCTCAAGGGCTGGTTCCGCCCCGTCGGTGCCACCGACAGCGAACTCGCGTTCTGTTCGTTGCTCGAGGTCCTGCGCGAGCGTTTCGGTGACGTCGAGCCAGCGCAGGCCGATCTGACGAAGGTGATCCGCGAGTGGGCCCGCGTCACCTCGTCATTCGGCAAGTTCAACTTCATGCTTTCGAACGGCGAGACCCTCTTCGCCCACTGCCACGACAACCTGACCTATGTCGTTCGGTGCGCGCCATTCACTACCGCCCATCTCGTGGACGAAGACGTCTCGGTCGATTTCAGCCAGGTCACGACGCCGAACGATCGCGTGGCGATCATCGCGACCGTACCACTGACGGACAACGAGACCTGGATCGCCCTCGAAGCGGGCGAGCTGGCGGTGTTTCGGCATGGCGAACGAGTCGCGGCCGGTGCTGGACCGGTCGTCGACTGATTGAAAAAAAGGACATTTAAGTATTGAATAGGAAATATATATTGCTGTAATACAGCAAGTATTTAATAATTCATGGCACCACCGGCGCGGTGGCTTTTTCGGGAGCGAACCATGAAACGATTTTCCTCAGTGAGCGGTCTCGGGTTGCTGATGCTCGCCGGTTGCGCGACCGCGCCACCTGTCGAGCTTGCGACGCAGGACAAGACGGCGCCGCCGAGGGCGGCAACCGTGCAGAGGATGGATACCCTGCAGGGCGTCGATTTCGCCAATACCGACCTCGCCCAGCTCGCGGCCGGCATCGACATGCCGCGCTCGCTGGTGCCACTGCCGAATACGGCGCGCCTCAACGTGACGGTGAAAGCGGCGGACGGCACCGAGAGCGTCTACCCCGTGCGGCTGGTGCCGTCATCGCTGCAGGAAGACTGGGACGCCCTGCGTCACGATGCCGGCAACGACCGGACCGTCGTCGCCTACCGCATTCCCCCGGGTGAACTGGGTCGCCTGGAAGCGTTCCGAGCCGCGATGCTCGAGCGTGCCGGCAGTGCGCGGAGCAGTCCGGAGCTCAAGCTCTCGGTCGGCGCCTCGGCCTGCCGCACCGGCGATCTGCCGGAGGGCGCATTGCCGATGACGAGCTATGTGCGTACGGTCGAAACCGGCACCTTCGTCGTCCTGCTCGAAGGCCTGGATCTGCGTCGGTTCGCCGACAGCAGCACGCTGGCCCAGGGCATTCCGGCCTGCACGGACGAGTTCGCTCAGTCGACTGGTCCAAACCGCGAACGCAGCATCGTGCAGGCCTATTGAGACTCCCGGACGAGCCGTCCGGGCATGCCGATCGGCGTGAATCTCGACGTGATGCTCGCGAAGCGCAAGGTAAGGGCCAAGGACCTCGCCGCGTACGTGGGTATCACCGAGTCCAACCTGTCATTGCTGCGCACCGGCAAGGTCAAGGGCATCCGGTTCGACACCCTGGAGCGGATCTGCGAAGCACTGGCCTGCCAGCCGGGCGAACTGCTCGAATGGTTCCCCGAGGGCGAACAGCATGGCCCGGAACTGCCGGTACCCCGAAGGGCGTAAGCGGGAGGCGGGTCGGCCTCCCGGCGCCCGTTGCCGGAGCGCGGTGTCAGGGCGCAGGTCCGTTCTAAGGGTTGACAGGCCCTAGTCGCGGAAGCGCGAGACGGCGCGCTCCAGGTCCACTGCCAGCCCAGACAGGCGCTCGGCCTGCGAATGGGCTTCCATGCTGCCGGCGCTGTTGGTTTCGGCCATGCGCGCGATGCGTTCGATCCGTCCGGCCACATCGCTCGCCACGGCGCTTTGCTCGCGCACCGAGGAGGCGATGTCGCGCGTGATCGCGCCGATGTGACGGGTGCCGCCGGCGATCTCGGACATCGAGGCGCCGGCGCGGGTGACCGATGCAACGCCATCCTCCACCATGCGACGGCCGTTCTGCATGGCGGTGACGGCGCGAACCGTGTCCTCCTGGATGGACGAGATCATGGTGCTGATCTCGGTGGTCGCGTTGCTCGAACGCTCCGCGAGCTTGCGCACCTCGTCGGCCACGACCGCGAAACCCCGGCCCTGCTCGCCGGCTCGCGCTGCCTCGATGGCAGCGTTGAGCGCCAACAGATTGGTCTGGTCCGCGATGTCCTTGATGACCTGTACGATGCTGGTGATCTCTTTCGAGCGCGTGCCGAGCGCCTCGATGCTGAGCGCCGATTCGGACACAGTCGTGGCGATGCGGTTCATGCCGTCGACCACCTCCTTCACGATGGTTTCGCCCTCACCTGCCAAGGCGCCGGCCTGGGTGGCGGTGCTCTCCGCTTCGTGGGTGTTGTCGGCGATCTGCGTGATGCTGACCGTCATCTCCTCGACGGCGGCAGCGGTGCCGGCGGCCTCTTCGCTTTGCTGTTCCGAGTCGCTCATGATGCGACCGGTGCAGGCGACTGCGGCCCGCGTGGCCTCCGTGACCTGCGCAAGTTGCTTGCGCACGGCGACAATGCTCGACCGGAAACTGTCCATCAGTTCGTTGAACGCACCCATGACCTGGGCGATCTCGTCGGCGCCGCGCACCGCGATGCGGCGGGACAGGTTACCGTCCTGCTGGATCTCGCGCATGGTCGCGCCGAAGGCCTTCAGGGCGTCCATCGGACGCGAGATGCTTCTCGACAGCAGCCAGAGCAGGGCGCCCAGGAACAGGGCAATGCCGACGAGCCAATAGCCCACGCGCTTCACCGACTGCATGAATATGACGTCCACGTCGTCCAGGTAGATGCCGCTGCCCAGCACCCAGCCCCACGGCTCGAACAACTGGACGTAGGAGATCTTGCGCGACGGCACGCTTTCGCCCGGCTTGTTCCAGCGGTAGGCGACGAAACCGCCGCCCTGGGCCTTGGCGATCTTCGCGAACTCGCGATAGGTATAGACGCCGTCCGGGTCGTGGATGTCGTCGCGCAGCGTACCGTCCCACTCGGGTTTGATGGGATGCATGATGACCCGCTGGTCCAAATCGTTGATCCAGAAGTATTCCTTCCCGCCGTAGCGGGTGCCCTTGAGCACCGCGGCGGCCTGCCGCTGCGCCTCTTCACGGCTTAACTTGCCGGCCTTGGCCTGGGCCTCGAAATAGTTCAGCACCCCCATGGCGGTCTCCACCACTTGCTGGGTCTTGACCTCGCGATCCTCCAGCAGGACTTGCCGCTCCTCACGCAGGGACGCACTCAATGCGAGGGCAATCCCGAGCGCGCCGACCACGACGAGGGCGAGCAATTTGGCACGAATGCTGAAATGGTCGAGCAGACTGGACATGACGTTGGCTCCGCGGCGGCCGGGACGGTCGGCCGATGGTCAGAATGGGCAATCCGGCGCGAATGGCGCACGGGCATGCAGGCCATTACGGCCACAAGAGCCCGGACTTAAGTCGCGCAACCTCGCCCGGACGGCAGTCAAAGCAGTTGGGCTGCGCCCATGCCCATCTGGATGGCGGGGATGTATACGTCCAGTTCGCGCAGGGTCGCGGGGTCCGTGAGGTCGATAGTCTGTCCGCGTTCAGCCGACAGATAGCTCGCCATGACCAGTCGCTGGATCTCGAGACCGTATTCCCAGTTGAGCATTCCGTCGCGGCCGGATCCGAATGCCTCGACCATGTCCCGATTCTCGTCGGTATACCCGTACAGGTCCGCTTCGTTGTATTGCACGGCGAGCAGGCCCCGGCTCGCCGTGGCCTTCTCGAGCGCGCCTTCCTGGTCGGCGACGGCTTCGGCCGCAGCGTCGCCGATGAAGACCGTCAGGGGCGACACGAGCGTATTGATCTCGAACGCGTAGCCCGGCCCCATGCCGTCCATGAACAACCGCAGGCCCTGCTTCTCGAACATCCAGGAATCCGTGAACTGCGCCTTGACCAGTTGCCCGGTCTCGGGATTGCGATACGTGATCATGCCGGTCGCGAAATCCTCGGCAGGGGTCCTGGCATAGTCGACGCCGCGGTCCTGCAGCAGCCGCGCGCGCCATGCCGGCTGTCCCCATTTCAGCAATCCGAGGTCGGCGATCACGGACTTCGGGTGCAGGAACAGCAGGTCCTTGTCCGGCGGCGTGAGCACGTAGCGGCCCACCGCGATGCTGTGGCAACCCATGTCCAGCAGGACGCCGCCGCCCTGGAGAGTGGGATCCCAGAACCACGACTCATGCGGTCCGCCGTGTTCCTCCGCCGAGCGCGTCAGCGTCAGCGGGCCCATCCGGTCCATGACCGGCCTCAGCTGCTCGCGCTGCATCTGGATCGATCGCATGAAGATCTGGTTCTCGAAATACGCGGTGCGCAGCTGCGCTTCGCGCGCGAGCGCCACCATGCGGCTCGCTTCCTGCATGTTGCGCCCGAGCGGTTTCTCCACGATGACGCCGTGCAACCTTGCCCCCGCTCTCACGGCCGCAGCGATCGATTCCATGACCTCGACCCGCGCATAGTTCGGCGCGTAGATCGCGAACGCGTCGACCTGCATCGCCATTTCAGCGATCGTGTCGAACACTTTCGCCTCGCCCATCCGATGCTGGCGACACCACGCGGAAAATTTCTGCGCGCCGCTGCGCCCGAGCACCCCGGCGATCTCGACTCCTCGGACCTGCTGCATGGCCACGGCCTGGAACCGCGCGACAAAACCTGCGCCGACGAATCCGATTCTCATGGTTTCCTCCCTTGTCCGCCGACATTGTCGGCACCGCATCCGCGGAAGGGAAGACCCGTACCTTCGCGCAGAAGTGTCCTGGGCCGGCCCCCGCGCCGAAAGCAATTGGCCGAAGCGGGGGCAGGAGCTACCCCGCGGGGATTGTCTCAGCGCCGACCAATCGCCACCAACGAGGCCACGCTGTTGCCCATCCTGGCGCTCGCGGGAACGCATGGCATCGCGGCGCGGCGGCGCCTCGATGACCGGCGCAGGTCGGGCCTTCGGGCGTTGGCGGTCTCGTTCCCGGATCGGCGTCTCAGCCGGCCCGTTGCGCGACGAACCGGCCGCCGCCCAGTGCGCGTCGCTCGAACAATTCGACGAAGAACGCATACATGTCGTCCCATTCGCGCGAGCGTTCGACGCCGAACTTGCGGGCGGTATCCGCGCCGAGGCTTCGATACATCGCGAGGCGGTGCACCAGGATGCGGGCCCAGAGATCGCCCAGGTCTTCCTGGTGGCGCAGATCGAATCCGTGAGCGGCCAGCAGATCTCGGTAGCCATCCAGCGTTTCGAGGTCCTGGAATGCCATGCCCGATTCGATTCGCAGCTTATCCGGGGGCGTGAGCGAGGCGCGGCGAAGAATGTCGGTGAAGGCGATGACGCCGCCCGGCTTGATCACGCGGGCGCACTCGCCGATCAGGCGCGACTTGTCGGGCACGTGGCACCAGGCTTCCTGTCCGACGACAACATCGAAGCTCGCGGAGTCGAACGGCATCGCCAGCGCGTTGCCATGGCGGAACGTCACGAGTTCTTCCAGATGCACCAACTGCGTCAGGCGTTGCGCAGCGGCAAACCGGCTTTGCGTCAGATCGAGACCCACGACACGGCATCCGACCCGATGCGCGAAGTAGCGCGCCGGCCCGCCCATGCCGCTGCAAACGTCGAGCACGAGATGCCGAGCCTGCATTCCGGCACGTTCGATGAGGATGTCGTTCGCTTCGATACCACCGAAGTGATCCTGGTCGAGGTCCTTCAGCGTGTCTTCCGTGAGTGCGCCGAGATCGGCCCCGCGCTCGAGGAGCGCGTGCCGGATCTGTTCTTCGTTGATCGGATGGGTGTCGTAGAACCTGACCACGGCCGGCCCGGCGGCGGCGATGCTCATGTGGAACTGGCCGCGAGTGCTTCGAGACGGTGGCTGGCCTGTCCCACCCGCGTGATGATCGCGTCGAGTTCACCGGCGAGTCCGAGCGCCTCGAGCGCAGCGGTCACCGGTTCGGTCGCGTTGCCGAAGCAGCCCAGCGGAAAACCGCCCGGCGGATCGATCTCGACGCTTGCGTGCGCGAGAATGCCTTCGTGCAGGTGATCCGACACGAACACCACCAGCGTCGAGGCCAGCGCCCGCGGGTTGAGCCCGGCATGGTGGGTCCCCGCGATCTGGATCAGTTCAGGGGGTGCGTTCCAGTTGCCGAGCAGCGCGGCACCGATGCGCGAGTGTGCTACCACGAAGCGCTGGTGGAGCGGCGTGCCCGGCGCATATCCGGCACGAACGAACCGCGCCATGGCCGCCGGTTGCGCCCAGCAAAGCGCGAGAGTGCCGACATCGTGCAGCATGCCGCCGGCGTAGGCGACGTGCGGGTCCACGTCACCCGAGAGCATCAGTGCAATCTCGCGCGCGCAGAAGCCGGTCATCAGGTATTCCAGCCACAGACAGTGCAGCAGGTCGGGATCCACGAGCTTCTTCGCGCGGCGCATCCAGAGTCCAAGCAACTGCGCTTCGCACACATCCACCGTGAGGTCGACCCCGAGCCGCAGCACGGCGGGGAGGACTTCCAGCAGCGGCTTGCCCGTACCGCGCAATCGGGCCGAATTGGCGGTGCCCAGCACGCGCGCCGTGAGCACCGGGTCGCTCGCGATGATCTCCTCCAGCTCCTGGGTGATCGAGAGTGCATGCACGTCGATCGACAGCAACCGGATCGCAAGGGGCGAGGGCGGTGGCATGCTCTCCTCGTCTTCGGCGAGCACGCTCCATTGCTCGAAGAGCGCGTCGAGCGTCTGTTCGTCTTCCGGTGATAGCGGGATGGGCGTCGGCGCGACGCGGCCCTGGGCGGCGGGTGCGGTCATGGCAGGTCCTTGGGGCGGATTCAGATTTCCCGGGCCAGTTCTCCGGCGAGACCCGTGTAGGTGTGCGGTGACAATGCCAGCAGTCGCGCCTTTTCCGTCTCCGGGATCTCGAGCGCGCCGATGAATCCCGCGAGCGATTCACGCGTGATGCCTTCCTTGCCGCGTGTGAGTTCCTTCAACTGCTCATAGGCGTCGGTGATGCCGAAGCGACGCATCACGGTCTGGATGGGCTCGGCGAGGACTTCCCAGGTTGCATCCAGATCGGCTGCGAGCGCGACCGGATTCGCCTCGAGCTTGGTGAGGCCCTTCAGGCACGAATCCCACGCCAGCAGCGTGTAGCCGAGCGCAACGCCCAGATTGCGCAGCACCGTCGAGTCGGTCAGGTCGCGCTGCCAGCGCGAGACCGGCAATTTCGAGGCGAGATGATGCAGCAGCGCGTTGGCGATTCCGAGGTTGCCCTCCGAGTTCTCGAAGTCGATCGGATTGACCTTGTGCGGCATCGTGGACGAGCCGATCTCGCCCGCCGTCAGCTTCTGCTTGAAGTAGTCGAGCGAGACGTAACCCCAGATGTCGCGGTCGAGATCGAGCAGGATGGTGTTGGCGCGAGCGAACGCATCGCACAGTTCGGCGATGCCGTCGTGGGGCTCGATCTGGGTCGTCCAGGCATTGAACTCGAAGCCGAGCGAGGTGACGAGGCGTCGTCCGAGCGATTGCCAGTCCACGTCCGGGTACGCGGCGAGGTGGGCGTTGTAGTTGCCGACGGCGCCATTGATCTTGGCAGGGAGTGGCACGGCCGCGATGCGTTCGCGGGCGCGGTTCAGGCGCGCGACCACGTTCGCGAGTTCCTTTCCGACGGTGGTCGGGGTCGCGTGCTGGCCATGCGTGCGCGAGAGCATCGGCACGACTGCATGAGTGTGGGCCATGCCGGTGAGCCGCGCGATGAGCGAATCGAGGACCGGTAGCAGCACCTCGCGGCGCGAGTCCGCCAGCATGCATGCGTGACACAGATTGTTGATGTCTTCCGAAGTGCAGGCGAAATGGAAGAACTGGTTGCGCGTGGCGATCTCGTGGTTGGTCTCGAAGCGCTCGCGCAGCCAGTACTCGACGGCCTTCACGTCGTGATTGGTGCGGGTCTCGATGGCCTTGACGGCTTCCGCGTCGGCCAGCGCGAAGTCGCGCGCGACGGCATCGAGTTCGGCGATGGTGGCCTCGGAGAAGGCCGGCAGTTCGAGCACGCCGGGTTCGGCGGCGAGGGCCTTCAGCCACTCGATCTCGATGCGTACCCGGTAGCGGATCAACGCGAATTCGCTGAAGTACTCGGCGAGCGCCACGACCTTGCCGCGATAGCGGCCATCGAGCGGGGAAATTGCGGTGAGGGCAGAGGGCTCCATGGGCGCAGCGGTGAGGAAAGACTCGAATTTTAACGGAAAGGGTGCTCCCGCTCGGCGCTTCGTACAATCGGGCCATGGAACTCGACCGCATTGTGTGCGAAGCGCGAGCGTGCCGGGTGTGCGAGGCGCAACTGCCGGCGGAACCGCGACCGGTGCTGAGGGTGGCCGCTTCGGCCCGGCTCCTGATCATAGGTCAGGCACCCGGGCGACTGGTGCATGAGAGCGGCATTCCCTGGAACGACCCGTCGGGACAGAGGCTGCGCGAATGGCTCGGCTTGTCGCCGCAGGTCTTCTACGATACGGCGCGCGTTGCCATCCTGCCGATCGGCATGTGCTATCCCGGAACCGTGAACGGCGCCGATCTGCCGCCGCGGAGGGAATGCGCGCCCCTGTGGCACCCGAAGATCGTGCCGCAGTTGCACCGGTTGCAGCTGACGCTGCTGGTGGGCGGCTACGCGCAGGCGTTTCATCTCGAAGCCCGGCGCAAGCAAAGCGTTACCGAAACGGTCCGGGCGTTTCGCGAATACCTGCCGGGACAGCTACCGCTTCCCCATCCGAGCTGGCGCAACAGCGGCTGGCTCAAACGCAACCCGTGGTTCGATCTGGACCTCGTTCCGGAACTGCGGCGGCAGGTCGAAGCGGCGCTGCGGTGATGGGGGAATTGGGTGGCCGCGCTGCTATACTCGCGCCCCTTTTCCGCTGCCCGGGTCATCCCGAATGAAGCTCATCGGTACGCTAGCCAGTCCCTACACCCGCAAGGTGCGCGTCGTATTGGCCGAGAAGCGCATCGACTACGACTTCGAGGTCCATAGTCCCGCCGAACCCGGCACCCGGGTCCCGGAATTCAATCCGCTCGGCAAGGTCCCGGTGCTGGTGATGGACGATGGCGCGACCATATTCGATTCGCGCGTGATCGTCGAATATCTGGACGGCGTATCGCCGGTGGCCCGGCTGATCCCGGAGACCAGCCGTCAACGCATCCAGGTGCGGCGCTGGGAAGCGCTGGCGGACGGGATTCTGGATGCCGCGGTGATGACCGTGTACGAGGGCCGGCGCCCCCAGGCGTTGCAGAGCATGGAGTGGGTCGAGCGCCAGATGGGCAAGGTGGACAGCGCCCTCAGGTACGCGGCGGCGGAGCTGGGGGATCGCCCGTGGTGCTACGAGATCGGCTTCAGCCTGGCCGACATCGCGCTCGGTTGCTCGCTGGCTTATCTAGACTTGCGCTTTCCCGCCATTCCGTGGCGGGCGGCCCATCCGAATCTCGAGCGATACGCGGAAAAACTCTTCAAGCGTCCGAGCTTCGAGTCCAGTGCGCCCCCCGCGTGATGTGGCTCATGCCACGGCCGGCGCGAAGGCGTCCGCGCTGGCGCGTTCGATGACGCCGCCGCCCAGACAGATCTCGCCGTCGTAGACCACGACGGACTGCCCGGGCGTGATTGCCCACTGTGGCTCGGCGAAGGTCACTTCGATTCCGGCGGCGGTCGTTCGAAGAACGCAGGCGGCATCGGTCTGGCGATAGCGTGTTTTTGCACCGTAGTGTCGATCCGGGCGAGGCGGATTTCCGGCGACCCAACTCGTGTCCGATGCAGCGAGCGCCGGCGCTTTCAGGGCGGGATGCTCGTGACCCTGCACCACCAGCAGGCGGTTCTCCGGAATGTCCTTGCCGGCCACGTACCAGGGCAGGCCTTCGCCGCCCACGCCGAGGCCCTGGCGCTGCCCTATGGTGTAGTACATGAGCCCCATGTGCTGGCCGACCACCCGCCCGTCGAGCGTGACCATGGCGCCCGGTTCGCGAGGAAGATAGCGGTTGAGGAATTCGCGAAACGGTCGTTCGCCGATGAAGCAGATACCGGTGGAATCCTTCTTGTCGTGATTCGCCAGCCCGAGCGTGCGTGCCAGCGCGCGCACGTCGCTCTTCAGCATGGCGCTGAGCGGAAACAGGGTGCGCGACAACTGCCCCTGGTCGAGCCGGTGCAGAAAATAGCTCTGGTCCTTCGAGGCGTCGGCCGCTCGCAGCAGCTCGAATCGGCCATCGCGCTCGCGCACGCCCGCATAGTGTCCGGTCGCGATGCGCTCGGCTCCCATGGCGAGCGCATGGTCGAGAAAGGCGCGAAACTTGATCTCGCTGTTGCACAGCACGTCCGGATTGGGCGTCCGCCCCGCACGGTACTCGGCGAGGAAGCTCCCGAATACGCGCTCGCGATACTCCGCCGAGAAATTGACCGCCTCGATGTCGATGCCGATCACGTCGGCGACCGATGCGGCATCTACGAGGTCCACGCGCGAGCTGCAGTACTCGTCGTCGTCATCGTCCTCCCAGTTCTTCATGAACAGTCCGATGACCTCGAATCCCTGCTCCTTCAGCAGCCATGCGGCCACGGCCGAATCGACCCCGCCGGACAGCCCGACGACGACGCGTCGCCTATTCATTCCAGTCCGCTCCGCGGCGCCAGTCGGCCAAGGGCATCACCACGGCGGGATAGCCGTTGCGACGGAACCAGGTATCCACAGAGTAATCGGCGCCGGTGGCTCGTTCCCGGATCGTCGCGGTCCAGTGCGCGGCCACGAAATAGCGCATCCGCAGCACGCGTGGGCCCGTGTCGTGGAAATGCAGCCAGCCACGATCGCGCATCAGCGCGAGGTAGCGAGTCGCATTGTTCGAGTGGTCGATGCAGTCCATGCGTCCCTCGACGCCGGACTCGGCGAGTCCGTTGCCGCCCAGGTCCGCCCCCACGGGCGCATCAGCGCTGGCGGCTCGGGCCAGCATGCCCAGGGCGAGCGCGATGGCGACGCGTTCGCTCGCGGCGCTGTCAACGTCCGCGAACAGGTGCGCCACCGAATCCAGCACGGTGTCTTCGAGCGCCACGATCATCTGGCGGGCGCAGCCGTAGTTGTAGCAAAGCTCCACGGAGGCCGGTGCTCCGGCGGCGCCGAGCGCAACGAAGAGGGCGGCCAGGCTCACAGATGCGCGAGCAGTTCGAGCGGGAAGCGCCGCCCGGCCAGGTAGTCATCGACGCAGCGCATGACGAGCGGGCTGCGATGCCGCGCGTGTTCGGCCCGGAGTTCATCCGGAGTGAGCCAGAGCGCACGCAGGATGCCCTGGTCCAGGATTCGCCCGGCCTCGTGCGCCACGATCGGGCCGGTGAATGCGAACCGCAGGTAGACGACTCCGGAAGGGTGCTGCCATCGATAGATTCCGACGACGTGCCGCGGTTCGAATCGATAGGCGGTCTCTTCCATCGCCTCGCGCACCGCGCCGTCGACGATGCTCTCATTCGCCTCGAGGTGCCCTGCAGGCTGGTTGAGGCGGACACCGTCGTCCGTCTGTTCCTCGACCACGAGGAAGCGCCCCTCGCGTTCGAGGACTGCGGCGACGGTGACGTGAGGTTTCCAGATCGATTCGTTCATCGGGACCAAGAAAAAGGCAGGGCCGACGCCCTGCCTTCGTGGATCGTCGGTGGGCGCGTCAGTCGGTTTTCTTTTCCTTTGCCGGAGCTTGCTTGGTACCGGCGCTGTGGGACTTCTTTCGGTTCGTCGCGCTCTCCGCGGCGGGCTGGCTGACCTGTTTGCGCCCCTGGGCCGGACCGACGGCGGCCCGGACGGTGACCTGGTCAAGCGCGGCGAAGCTGAGGACCGCGACCAGGACAGTAGGCATCGATTTCATCCGGAATCTTCCTCCCGACGTTGAGCCGAGATTCAGCCCGCGCAACAGGCGGAAGGATATCGGGAGCTTCGGAGAGCGTCAAAATGATCCGAAGGGGCGCGCAGGCCTGGCGTTCGAATCACCCGGGGGCGTTGCCGGGTGATCCGGCATCGATCATTCCCGGTTTCGATTCCGGCGGTCGCTGCTATGTGCAAGTGCAGGGTGCGACGCGCGAGCCGGGATGCCTGCGGGCGGTTCACGCGCGCGCGGTATTGCGCTGCGTCGCGTGCTCTGCGCCAACGGAAGCGACCGGATCCGCCGACTCGACCGATCAGCCGATTCCGTCATTCTCATCGCGCCACGTTCCCGGGGCGATGCCGTCGACGGTCCAGGGGCCAATGCCCCAGCGGATGAGGCGCAAGGTCGGGTACCCGACTGCGGCGGTCATGCGACGCACCTGCCGGTTCCTGCCTTCGGTGAGGATCAACTCGATCCAGGCGGTCGGAATGTGTCGGCGCATCCGGATCGGCGGGTCGCGGGGCCAGAGGTCTGCGGGCTGATCGATGCAGCGCGCGAGCGCAGGACGGGTGGGGCCATCCCTGAGCACGATCCCGTGGCGCAGAGCATTGAGCGCAGGCTCATCCGGAGTGCCCTCGACTTGCGCGCGATAGGTCTTCGGCTGCTTGTGGCGTGGATGCGTCAATCGCGCCTGCAATGCGCCGTCGGCGGTCAGCACGACGAGTCCTTCGCTGTCCGCATCCAGCCGCCCCGCGGCGTAGACACCGGGCACGTCGACGAAGTCCTTCAAGGTGCGCACGCCAGGTTCACCCGTGAACTGGCACTGCACCCCGAAGGGCTTGTTGAACAGGATCACCCGCCCCTGCGGGCTGGTCCGTTCAGCGATGTTCGTGCTCGATGATCCAGTCGTAGGCCGGCAAGGTAAGGAAGTCGGCGAAATCCTCGGCGAGCGTGAGTTGCTCGAACATCCGGGCGCCCTCCTGGTACCGGCCCGCATTCCACCCGTCGTCGCCGAGCATGTCCTTGACCTTGGCAAGCTCCTGCGGCACGAGGCTGGAGAACATCTCGCGCGTGACCTTGCGGCCGTCGTCAAGCACGCCCTTCGGGCTGCGGATCCAGTGCCAGATCTGCGCGCGTGATATCTCCGCAGTCGCCGCGTCTTCCATCAGATTGAAGATGGGCACGCAACCCGTCCCCGCAAGCCACGCGCCCATGTACTGGATGCCGATATTGATGTTGATGCGCAGTCCGTTCTCGGTGATGGGCCCCTTCGGCTGGAAATCGAGCAGGTCCTTCGCTGCGACCTGAACGTCGTCGCGCTGCTTGGCGATCTGGTTCGGCGTTTTCATGACCTTGTCGAACTCCGCCTTTGCGATCGGCACCAGGCCGGGATGGGCCACCCACGTGCCGTCGTGGCCATCGCTGGCTTCGCGCGCCTTGTCGGCGCGAACCTTGGCCATCGCGGCATCATTTGCGGCGGCATCGTTCTTGATCGGAATCTGCGCAGCCATTCCGCCCATCGCGAACGCGCCGCGCCTGTGGCAGGTCTTTATGAGCAGCAGGGAGTAGGCGCGCATGAACGGGCTGGTCATGGTCACGAGCCCGCGGTCGGCCAGGATGAATTCGGGTTGCTTCCTGAATTTCTTGATGCACGAGAAGATGTAGTCCCAGCGGCCACAATTGAGGCCCGCCGAGTGTTCGCGCAGTTCGTACAGGATCTCTTCCATCTCGAATGCGCCGAGGATGGTCTCGATCAATACCGTCGCCTTGACCGAACCCTGGGGAACGCCGAGCGTCGTCTGCGCGAGCACGAAGGCGTCGTTCCACAGCCGCGCCTCGAGGTGGCTTTCCATCTTGGGGAGGTAGAGATATATCCCGGATCCCTTCTGCGCGCGCTCCTTGGCGTTGTGGAAGAAATAGAGGCCGAAGTCGAACAGGCTGCCCGAGACGACCTGCCCGTCGACCTTGAGGTGCTTCTCGTCGAGATGCCAGCCGCGCGGGCGTACGAGCAGGGCCGCGACGTTGTCGTTCAGCCGATACTGCTTGCCATCGGGATTGGTGAAGGAGATGGTGCGGGCCAGCGCATCGCGCATGTTGATCTGCCCCCGGATCTGGTTTTCCCAGGTCGGCGTGCTCGAATCCTCGAAGTCCGCCATGAAGGTGTTGGCACCGCAATTGAGCGCGTTGATGACCATCTTGCGGTCCGTCGGCCCGGTAATCTCGACGCGGCGGTCCTGGAGATCGGCGGGCACCGGAGCCACCTGCCACTGGGCTTCGCGAATGTGCTGGGTCTCGGGCAGAAAGTCGGGGAGCGCGCCGCCGTCGATCTCGGCCTGGCGCACCTTGCGGCGTTCGAGCAGTTCGAGCCGACGCGGATTGAAGGCGCGGTGCAGCCTGGCAACGAAGTCGATCGCCTCCGGGGTGAGAATCTGGGCGAATTCGGCAGTGACTGGGGCGAGCACGTCGATGCCGGCACCGTAGGTTTGGGTACTCATGAGTGTCTCCGGAAGTGCCTGGAAGGAACCAATGCGATGCTGCGAGAATCGCGCATTATGGCATCAGCTCTTGCAATGCAGCATCCCCGGCCGGGCCGGCAAAAGAAAACCGCCCGGGCGCACGAAGCGCGCGGGCGGTCTGGTCGTGCTGCCGGAGGGTCAGGCGAACTGTGCTTCTTCCGTGGAACCGGTCAGTGCGGTCGTCGACGAGCGTCCCGCCTGGATCACCTGGGTGACCTCGTCGAAATACCCGGTGCCGACTTCGCGCTGATGCTTGACGGCGGTGAAGCCCTTCTCTGCCGCCGCGAACTCCTTCTGTTGCAGCTCGACGAACGCGCTCATGTTGTCCCGCGCGTAGCCGTAGGCCAGTTCGAACATGCCGTAGTTGAGCGAGTGGAACCCGGCCAGCGTGATGAACTGGAACTTGTAACCCATTGCGCCCAGCTCGCGCTGGAACTTGGCGATGGTGGCGTCGTCGAGATTCTTCTTCCAGTTGAACGACGGGGAGCAGTTGTACGCAAGCATCTTGCCGGGGAAGGCCGCGCGGATCGCCTCCGCGAACTTGCGCGCGAACTGCAGATCCGGCGTGCCGGTTTCGCACCAGATGAGGTCGGCATACGGGGCATAGGCGAGGCCTCGCGATATCGCCTGGCCGATGCCGTTCTTCACGCGGTAGAAGCCCTCGGAAGTCCGCTCGCCCGTGACGAAGGGCTTGTCGTTCTCGTCGAAGTCGGACGTGATCAGGTTGGCGGCTTCGGCGTCGGTCCGGGCGAATACCAGTGTCGGTACCCCCATGATGTCGGCTGCGAGGCGTGCGGCAACCAGTTTCTGCACGGCTTCCTGCGTGGGAACGAGAACCTTGCCGCCCATGTGCCCACATTTCTTGGCTGCTGCGAGCTGGTCCTCGAAGTGCACGCCCGCCGCACCGGCGTCGATCATGGCCTTCATCAGCTCGTGGGCATTCAGGACGCCCCCGAATCCGGCTTCGGCGTCGGCCACGATGGGCGCAAACCAGTCAGTGTCATCCTTGCCTTCGGCGTGGTGGATCTGGTCTGCCCGGATCAATGTGCTGTTGATGCGGCGAACGACGCTCGGCACGCTGTTCACCGGGTATAGCGACTGGTCCGGGTACATTTCGCCGGCGATGTTGGCATCGGCAGCGACTTGCCAGCCTGAAAGGTAGATGGCCTTCAGACCGGCCTTGACCTGCTGCATTGCCTGATTGCCGGTCAGTGCGCCGAGCGCGTTGATGAACGGCTCTTCATGCAGGAGTTTCCACAGTTTGTCGGCGCCGCGACGGGCAAGCGTGTGCTCGATTTGCACCGTACCCCGGAGGCGATGCACGTCTTCGGCACCATAGGGGCGGGAGACGCCTTTCCAGCGGGGGTTCTCCGCCCAGTCCTTCTTGATTTGCGCAATTTGTTGCTCACGGGTCATGGTTCGTGTCCTCGATCGTGATGGTTGAATCTGTTAGCCGGAGGGTGCGAGCCGGGAGCCCCCTGGGGCCGCTCGAAGCCGCGGCCGGGCCCAATCCACAAGGGCGGCCGGAGATCCGAGCCGGCACGCTTGCGGGGCTGACGCCGTGGCGTCGGCTCCTCAAGATCCGCCTCTGCGGGATGCCCCGCGGCGAGGAGGTCATGGACTGGAGGCTATACGATTCGGATTGCGCATCGCAACATCGCGATTGGGATGGGACTTTAGAGTGCCTTTTCAGTAAGATATCTCTTTAAAAGCGCTCAAAATGCCACATCGTGAAAAACTGTTTCGAAAAATTTTCGAGATTCAAGCCTCGATTCGACGCGGTGCGATAAGGATTCCGTCGTCGTCCGCATAAAGGTATTCGCCCGGATTCACCGCCACCCCGGCAATGGTGACCGGAATCGCTCGTACACCCGTTCCCAGCCTGGCGCTTCGGAGCGGGTGGGTTGCCAGCGCGAACACCGCGAGCGGCATTGTCGCGACCGGCACCGAGTCGCGAATGCAGCCCCACACAACCACCCCGGCCCAGCCATGATCGATGGCGAGTTGAGCGAGCTGGTCGCCTACCAGTGCGCAACGCAGCGAACCGCCGCCGTCCACCACGAGGACATGGCCATTGCTCGTTGTCGACAGAGTCGCGCGAACGATCGCGTTGTCACCGAATACCCGAAGTGTCCGGATCGGCCCATCGCAGGTGCGGCGTCCGCCGAAGCTGCGCAATTTGGGTTCGAGCACGCGCACGACCCCGGCGTGGCTATCGCACAGGTCCGACGTCCTGAAGTTCATTGCCGACGTGCCGATGTTGTCATGGAGCGGTTCGTTCATGGTTTCGCAAAGATGGGGTGAGTGGAATAACATCCTGGTGCTCGCGCCTGCCGTCCACGCGAAACCGATTCACAATCGCTTCTTGTTCTGTCCTGTTCCCAACCTTCCTACGGGCTATCCATGTACAAGCATATCAAGGTGCCGCAGAGCGGCGAGAAGATCGTCGTCAATCAGGATTTCACCCTGCGCGTGCCTGACCTGCCCGTCATTCCGTACATCGAGGGCGATGGCACGGGCGTCGACATCTCGCCCGTCATGAAGGATGTCGTGGACGCCGCGGTCGCTACCGCCTACGGCGGCAAGCGGCGGATTTCTTGGATGGAGATCTACGCAGGCGAGAAAGCCACCAAGGTCTACGGCGAGAATGTCTGGCTGCCCGAAGAAACCCTCGAGGCAGCCAAGGAATACGTGGTCTCCATCAAGGGGCCGCTCACCACACCGGTCGGCGGCGGCATTCGCTCGATCAACGTCGCGCTGCGCCAGGAGCTCGATCTGTATGTCTGCCTGCGGCCCGTACGTTATTTTGCCGGGGTCCCGAGCCCGCTGAAGAATCCGGAAAAGACGGACATGGTCATATTCCGGGAGAACTCGGAGGACATCTACGCCGGCATCGAATGGCAGGCCGAGAGCGAGCCGTGTCGCAAAGTGATCAAGTTCCTCATCGCGGAGATGGGCGTGAAGAAGATCCGGTTTCCCGATACTTCGGGCATCGGCATCAAACCGGTATCACGAGAGGGGACGGAGCGGCTGGTACGCAAGGCGATCCGGTACGCGGTGGCGAACAAGCGCAAGTCGGTGACCCTGGTCCACAAGGGCAACATAATGAAGTTCACCGAAGGCGCGTTCCGGGACTGGGGGTATGCGCTCGCGAAGAACGAATTCGGTGCCGAGCTGGTGGACGGCGGTCCGTGGATGAAACTGCCCGGCGGCATCGTGATCAAGGACGTCATCGCGGATGCCTTCCTGCAGCAGATCCTCCTGCGACCGGAGGAGTACGACGTGATCGCGACGCTCAACCTGAACGGCGACTACATTTCCGATGCTCTGGCCGCGCAGGTCGGTGGCATCGGCATCGCGCCGGGCGCCAATCTGAGCGATTCGGTGGCGATGTTCGAAGCAACCCACGGAACAGCGCCGAAATACGCCGGCAAGGATTACGTGAATCCGGGATCGCTGGTACTTTCTGCGGAGATGATGTTGCGACATATGGGCTGGATCGAGGCTGCGGACCTGATCGTCGCCTCTACCGAGGCCGCGATCAGTGCGCGCACCGTCACCTATGACTTTGCCCGCCTCATGCCCGGCGCTACGCAGGTTTCGTGTTCGGGATTCGGCAAGGCGATGATCGCGCAGATGAAGCGGGCGTGAAATTGTTGCAGAAATGGCGGTTGCACCAGAGCGAAGCGCCCCTTGTAAATTTCCGGGTATCGCGCAAAATAGGGTCGTCCTCGATGGAAACGTTTGCGTAGTCAGGTCATGGCAACAGGTCCTCGCGAAGGCGGTCTTCTCGAAGTCGAGAAACAGAAGGTCAAGCCGCCACCGCTCTACAAGGTGCTTCTGCTAAACGACGACTACACGCCGATGGATTTCGTCGTGGGCGTTCTGCAGAACTTCTTCGGCATGACGCGAGAGCAGGCAACACAGGTAATGCTCAAGGTCCACCGGGAAGGGATGGGTGTATGCGGTGTCTACCCGAGGGATGTCGCAGCCACGAAAGTCGAACAGGTGATTTCGTATTCCCGGCAGCACCAGCATCCGCTGCAGTGCGTGATGGAGGAAAATTGAATGATCGCCCAGGAGCTTGAGGTCAGTCTGCACATGGCTTTCATGGAGGCCCGGCAGAAGCGCCACGAGTTCATCACGGTGGAGCATCTGTTGCTCGCCATGCTGGACAACCCGTCCGCATCCGAAGTGCTGCGCGCTTGCGCCGCCAACATCGACGAACTGCGCAAGCAGCTCACCGACTTCATCAACGAGCACACGCCTGTCGTTTCAGGCGACGAGGTCGACACCCAGCCCACGCTCGGTTTCCAGCGCGTCATCCAGCGCGCGATCCTGCATGTGCAATCGTCCGGCAAGAAGGAAGTCACCGGGGCGAACGTGCTTGTTGCCATCTTCGGTGAAAAAGATTCACACGCCGTCTACTTCCTGCACCAGAAGGGTGTGACCCGGCTCGACGTGGTGAACTTCATCTCCCACGGCATCAGCAAGGTCCCGCAGAGCAGCGCTCCGGCGAGCAGCAAGGCCGAAGCCGAAGCAGATAGCGACGCCGAGCAGCAATCCGGTGGGGCGCTCGAGACCTATACGTTGAACCTCAATGCACTCGCCATCGCCGGCAAGATCGATCCGTTGATCGGTCGCGACCGCGAACTCGAACGCGTGATTCAGACTCTGTGCCGCCGCCGCAAGAACAATCCGTTGCTGGTGGGCGAGGCTGGCGTCGGCAAGACCGCAATCGCGGAAGGCCTGGCGCGCAGGGTGATCGAAGGCCAAGTGCCCGAGATCCTGTCGCACTCCGTCGTCTACGCCCTGGACATGGGCGCGCTGCTGGCTGGCACCAAGTATCGCGGTGACTTCGAGCAGCGGCTCAAGGCTGTGCTGAAGCAGCTCACGGACAACCCGAACGCGATTCTGTTCATCGACGAGATCCACACGCTGATCGGCGCCGGTGCGGCCTCCGGCGGCACGCTGGATGCGTCCAACCTGCTCAAGCCTGCGCTCTCTTCAGGACAGCTGAAGTGCATCGGGGCCACCACCTACAACGAGTTCCGCGGCATCTTCGAGAAGGATCACGCCCTGTCGCGGCGCTTCCAGAAGATCGACGTCGTCGAGCCCACCGTGGACGAAACGGTGGCGATTCTGCGCGGTCTCAAGACCCGATTCGAGGCGCACCACGGCGTGCGTTATACCGAAGCGGCGCTGACGACCGCGGCGGAACTCTCGGCACGCTTCATCAACGATCGCCATCTGCCGGACAAGGCCATCGACGTTATCGACGAGGCCGGGGCTGCGCAACGCATCCTGCCCAAGTCGAGGCAGCGCAAGGTGATCGGCAAGCACGATATCGAAGACATCATTGCGAAGATCGCGCGCATTCCCGCGCAGAACGTTTCCTCGAACGACAGGACCGCCCTCAAGACACTGGACCGCGATCTGAAGGCCGTCGTGTTCGGGCAGGACAAGGCGATCGATGCGCTCGCGGCGGCGATCAAGATGTCCCGCAGCGGTCTTGGCAACCCGCAGAAGCCGATCGGCAATTTCCTGTTCTCCGGTCCGACCGGCGTGGGCAAGACCGAAGTAGCCCGCCAGCTCGCCTACACGCTCGGCGTCGAACTCATCCGGTTCGACATGTCCGAGTACATGGAGCGCCACGCGGTATCGCGGCTCATCGGTGCACCACCCGGGTATGTCGGTTTCGATCAGGGCGGTCTGCTGACGGAAGCGATCACGAAGCATCCGTACGCGGTGCTGTTGCTCGACGAGATCGAGAAGGCGCATCCCGACATCTTCAACATCCTGTTGCAGGTGATGGACCACGGTACGCTCACCGACAACAACGGGCGCAAGGCCGACTTCCGCAACGTCGTGATCATCATGACGACCAACGCCGGTGCGGATGCGTTGTCGAAGACGTCCATCGGGTTCACGCTCGGCAAGCAGGCAGGGGACGAACTGGCGGACATCAAACGAATGTTCACGCCGGAATTTCGTAATCGGCTCGACGCGATCATCTCCTTTGCTGCGCTGACCCACGAGGTGATTCTCCGCGTTGTGGACAAGTTCCTGATCCAGCTCGATGAGCAATTGCACGAGAAGAAGGTGGACGTCACGTTCAGCCAGGCGCTCAAGGACTATCTCGCGAAGAACGGGTTCGATCCGATGATGGGAGCGAGACCGATGTCGCGGCTCATCCAGGACACCATCCGCCGCGCGCTGGCTGACGAGTTGCTGTTCGGCAAGCTCATCGCCGGTGGTAAGGTGACGGTGGACATGGACGCCGAAGGCAAGGTGAAGCTGGTGTTCGATACGCCGCCCCCCGCCCAGCCCAAGCGCGAAGAAGAGGAAAGTAGCGTCGCCTGAAGCACGGGTCTCCTGGAATCGCCAGCACGCAAAGCTGCGGGTCCGGTAGTCAGTGCCGCTCGGGAGGCAGTAGAGCAGCGGTGCTTAGATGTTCCGGCGGACTCCTGGAGTCCGCCCCGATTCGCCCGAGGAGACCACGATGACCGGATTGTGTTGCGGCCGCCGTGCGGCGATGGTCGCCATGTTGTGGCTCGCGGTCCCCGCGGCCTTCGCCGTGGACGAGCACCCCGGCCGATCGCTCGCTGCCAATTGCACGGGATGCCACGGGACCCAGGGGCGCAGCACCGGTGGCATGCCCTCGCTCGCCGGCCTCGACCGATCGTACATCCTGAATGCCCTCGAAGAATTCAAGAGCGGCGCGCGCGCGGCAACGGTGATGCAGCAGCATGCCAAGGGTTACACCGAGGCGCAGTTCGCGCTGATGGCCGATTATTTCGCGGCGCAGAAGGCGCGCTGACCGTGCTGCGGCGGGAGCGTCCAACGCAGGCTCGGGGCAGAAGGAAATTCCTGCGTCTGCTCGGCGGCGTTGCGGCTGCGGGTGCTGCGGGCATCGGGTTCCAGGCGCAGGCGGCCTCTGGACGCGTGGTCGTGATCGGCGGTGGATTCGGTGGCGCGACGGCGGCGAAGTACATTCGCCTGTGGAGTACCGGAATTGAAGTGACCCTGGTCGAACGTGACGCGGAGTTCGTTTCCTGCCCGCTCAGCAATCGTATTCTGGCCGGGACGACAACGCTGGCGGATCTCACGAGAAGCTACGACCAGCTTTCGGGCAGGCACGGCGTGGCAGTCCTGCGCGACGAGGCAACGGACATCGACGTCGAGAAACAAATCGTGACGCTGGCGAGCGGCAGGAAGCTCCCCTACGATCGCTTGATCGTGTCCGCCGGGCTCGATCTCGACTATAGCGGTATCCCTGGCCTGAAAAGCGCAGCGGCCCGCGAGCGGGTACTGCATGCCTGGAAGGCCGGCCCGCAGACGGTCGCGCTACGTCAGCAGATCGAGGCCATGCCGGATGGCGGAGTGTTCGCCGTGACCGTTCCCGTGGCGCCGTATCGTTGCCCGCCCGGTCCCTACGAGCGCGCGTGCCAGGTCGCGTGGTACTTCAAACTGAACAAGCCGAAGTCCAAGGTGCTGATCCTGGACGCCAACCAGAAGGTTGCTTCCAAGGGAGCACTGTTCCAACAGGCTTGGGACGAGCTCTATCCGGGACTGGTCGAGTACGTCCCCAACAGCGAGCTTGCCGACGTGGATGCGGCGAGCCTGACCGCGAAGCTGCTGTTCGACGATGTCAAGGCTGACGTCCTCAACGTGATTCCACCGATGAAGGCGGCGGCGATCGCGGAACGAGCAGGATTGATCACGGCGAACCACAAGTGGTGCGGAGTGGATTTCCTCAGTTACGAATCGCTGGCACAGAAGAACGTGCACGTGTTGGGCGACGCCGTTCTCGCCGCACCCTTGATGCCGAAGTCAGGGCACATGGCCAATCAGCACGCCAAGGTGTGCGCGGCCGCAATCATCGCCTTGTTGCGGGGGGACACCGTCAATCAGCATCCGATGATCAACAATACGTGCTACAGCTTCGTGTCGGGTGCGGATGCAATGCACATCGCGTCGGTGCACCGGTACGATCCGGAGAAGAAGACCATGCTTCCGGTGCCGGACAGCGGTGGCCTGTCGGTCGCCCCGAACGAGCTGGAAGGTCGTTACGCCGAAGCCTGGGCGCGCAATATCTGGGCCGACATGCTCGGGTAGAACAGCAGGGGTGTCGGATGTCTTGCGCTGGAGTGGTCGGCATGCTCGCGTTGGCCTCGTTGCCCCAGAGACACCCAGGTCAGCCGCTTTGCTCGCCGGAAGACTCCTCGAGCGCGTCGTCGGTCACGGTGGTGGACCAGAGCGAAGCGCCATCGACGTTCGCCGGCATGCGTGCATGGGTCAGCACATCGGTGACGGCGAAGCTGGGGTGACTGGTGCGTCGCTTGGGAAAGGCGGGCAGGCGCACACCGGATGCGCTCAGGATCGAGCGCACGATCGGCTGGCTCGCGTTGAGCGAGCGTTTCACGACCACGGCTGTCTCGCCGTTGGCCAGTTTCACCAGGGCACCCGGCGGGTAGATGCCTATTTCCTTCACCATCTGCGCGGCGAGAATGGGATCCAGCCCGCGGCCGTGCGCGAGAAATATCTCGCGCA
>JBBQHP010000024.1:0-70742 GCA_038324085.1 Burkholderiales bacterium | reverse complement strand
AGAAGAAATCTCCGAAGACTAGGGGCTCGGCATGATCAGACCGGGGCGACCCACGGGTCGCCCTTTTCGTTGGGTGGGCGCGGCGCTTGTTATAGTCGCGGACGGGAGGAATGACAAACCCTGCCACAACGCAAACGACCGGAGGACCTGCGCAGCCAGCGCTGGTTCGCCACGCAGGACCTACGCGGCTTCGGCCATCGCTCGCGCGCCCTGCAACTGGGACTCACGCGCGAGGACGTCGACGGGCGTCCGGTGATCGCCATCATCAACACCTGGAGCGAGATCAACCACTGCCATTCGCACTTGCGCGAGCGGGCCGACGACGTCAAGCGTGGTGTGTGGCAGGCCGGCGGACTGCCCATCGAGATGCCGGCAATCTCGCTGGCCGAGGTGTTCCAGAAGCCGACCACGATGCTCTATCGCAATTTTCTCGCGATGGAGACCGAGGAACTGCTGCGTTCCTATCCGATGGACGGCTGCGTCCTGATGGGCGGTTGCGATAAGACCACGCCCGGACTGTTGATGGGCGCGATCAGCATGAACCTGCCCACGATGTTCGTCCCGGCCGGTCCGATGCTGCGCGGCAACTGGCAGGGCCGCACGCTCGGCTCCGGATCCGACGTCTGGAAATACTGGGATGAACTGCGCGTCGGCAACATCACGCCGCGCGACTGGGCCGAGATCGAGGAAGGCATCTCCCGCTCGCCCGGCACGTGCATGACCATGGGCACCGCGTCGACCATGACGAGCCTCGCCGAAGTGCTCGGCTTCAGCCTGCCCAACGCCTCGTCGATCCCGGCGCCCGATTCGAACCATCGCCGCATGGGAGCCTATACGGGACAGCGCATCGTGGAACTGGTCTGGGAGGACCTCAAGCCCCGTGACATGCTGACCGAGCACTCGTTCGACAATGCGATCAAGGTGCTGATGGCGCTCGGCGGCTCGACCAACGGATTGATTCACGTGATCGCGATGGCGGGACGCGCAGGCTTCCAGATTCCGCTCGAACGATTCGAGGAACTCGGCCGGAAGACGCCTTACCTGGTCAACATGCGCCCGGCGGGCAAGTACCTCATGGAGGACTTCTACTACGCGGGCGGTCTCGTTGGATTGCTCGAGGGCATGCGCGAGCTGCTCGATATGGACGCGATGACATGCACCGGCAAGACACTGGGCGAGAACGTCGCGGGGTCGAAGATCCATCAGCCGGACGTGATCCGCACGCCGGCCGATCCGATCCAGCCGGCAGGCGGGCTGGTGGTGCTGCGCGGCAATCTTGCGCCCGACGGCGCGGTGATCAAGGCCAATGCCGCCGATCCTCGGCTGCTGCAGCACTCGGGACGCGCCGTGGTGTTCGACGACTACAACGACATGGCTGCGCGGCTGGAGGATCCGGAGCTCGACGTGGACGCGGACTCGGTGCTGATCCTGCGCAATGCCGGCCCGCTGGGCGGCCCCGGCATGCCCGAGTGGGGTATGTTGCCGATCCCGAAGAAACTGCTGAAGCAGGGCGTGCGCGATCTGGTGCGCATCTCCGACGCCCGGATGAGTGGCACCAGCTACGGGACCTGCATCCTGCACGTGGCGCCCGAATCCTTCGTCGGCGGGCCGCTCGCACTGGTGCAGACCGGCGACATCGTGAAGTTGGACGTGGCGGGCCGCAGGCTCGATCTCGAGGTGAGCGACGCCGAGCTCGCGCGCCGCAAGGCAGCATGGAAAGCTCCGGCGCCCAAGTATCCGCGCGGCTACGGCGTCATCTTCTCGCAGCATGTGACGCAAGCGAACGAAGGGTGCGATTTCCGCTTCCTCGAGGGCACGGCGCCGATCCCGGACCCGGAGATCCACTGACGTTCCGCGGCCGGTGGGGAGGATGCCATGCAACGCCTGCTCAAGTTTCTCCACGTAAGCGGGAGCGCCGGATTCATCGGTTCGGTCGCGGCAACGCTGGCCGCGACTGTGACGGCCGGAAGTCCCGGATCCTCCGAACCGGCCGCGGCCTGCATCGTTGCGGTCGATGCTATCCGTTGGGTGGCCCTGCCATCACTATTGCTCCTGGTGATTGCGGGCCTGCTGTCGATCGCGTTGCGACCCGCATTTCTCGATCAGCGATGGCTCTGGGCCAAGGCGGTGCTGGGAATTGCTGCAGGCGGAATCGCTTTGGTGGTCGTGTTGCCGGGTCTGCGACGGCTCGCAGCGCTGACCGTCGCGGTTTCGCCAGACCAGCCGATCGACACTGCGTCGGCAGCAACCCTCGGGACCGTATCGGCTTGGAGCGCCGCGATCGTCCTCCTCGCGCTCGCCGCCACGGCGCTGGGTGTCTGGCGGCCGCGACTGGCCGGCGGCGCCGACTGACCGATCCGCTACTTGCCCGGCGCCGGGTGGAGGTCATCCACCCAATGAACCGTTTCCGGCTGCTCGACGACCGGAATGTCGAGGTTCACCACCACCGGTTCCTGACCGCTGCGGCACAGCACGCAGGACAGCGGCTCCGTGTCCGAGGCGTTGATCTCCTGATGCGGCACGAACGGGGGCACGTAGATGAAATCGCCCGGACCCGCTTCGGCCGTGAATTCCAGCGCATCGCCCCAGCGCATCCGCGCCTTGCCGCTCACGACGTAGATCACGCTCTCGACGGCGCCGTGGTGATGAGCTCCGGTCTTCGCCCTGGCGTGGATGACGACCGTGCCGGCCCACAGTTTCTCGGAGCCGCACCGGGCATGGGTGATGGCCGCCGCGCGATTCATGCCCTGGGTCTGGGCGGTGTTCGCATCGAGTTCGCCGCTCTTCACCACCCGCACTCCGTGCAACTTCCAGTTCGCTTCGGTCACCTTGCGCTCTCCTCCTGGGTCGGACACGTATTCATCGCACCATGAACAGCACCAACAGCAGCACCGTGGGGATCCACATGTTCACGAGAGACAGATACAGCAGCTGGCGCGGGCCGGTTTCGCCGAACACGAGGTGCGACATTGCGGTGACGCCAGCGATCACCATGACCAATCCCCCTACTACGTAGAACGTCGCGAATGAGCGCAACCCGAGGTCGCGCTGCGCATCGGAGACCCAGAAAAGCTGCCAGGCCGCGAACGCGACGAGCACCATGTTCAGTGCGATCGGCACCAGATGGAGGAGCGTGAAACGCCATCTCATCCGGGCAGCGCCCGGTCCAGCACCCGGGCAACGTGCAGCGCGCGACGCCCCGCGCCATCGGCGATCTGGTGCCGGCAGCTCGTACCATCCGCCACCACTACTGCCTCCGGTTCCGCCGAGCGCACGGCAGGCAGCAATGCGGCTTCGGCCATCTGCATCGATGTTTCGAAATGCTCTGCTTCGTAGCCGAATGCGCCCGCCATCCCGCAGCAGCTGGACTCGATCGTCTCGACCCGCAATCCCGGCACCAGGCGCAGCGCCTGTTCTACCGACCCCATCGCATCGAACGCCTTCTGGTGGCAATGGCCATGCAGCAGTGCGCGCGAGGAACCGATCGACTTCAAGGCGGCCGCGAAGCGTCCGGCCGCGTGCTCCGTCACGATGAACTGCTCGAACGATACGGCGGCACGCGCGAGGCGCGTCGTTTCCGATGACGGCATCATCGCGAGGTATTCGTCCCCGAACGTGAACAGGCACGAAGGCTCCAGTCCGATCACCGGGAGGCCCCGATCGAGCGCCGGCCCGAGCGCGTCGAGGACGCGCCGCGCTTCGGCGCGGGCAGCGTCAACCATCCCGGCGGCGAGAAAGGTGCGGCCGCAGCACAGCGGACGACCGCCCGCCTTCGGTGCGGCAACCTCGACACCATAGCCGGCGGCTTCCAGCACACGCACGGCTGCGCGCAGATTCTCCGGCTCATACCAGCGGTTGAATGTGTCGGCGAACAACACCACTGCATTGCCGGCGGGGCCGGCCGCCCGGGCTTCGCCATTGCGAAATCCATCGGTGCGCCATTTCGGCAGCGAACGCCGGGCGGAGAGTCCGAGCCAGGATTCGGACAGTCCGGCCAGACCCGGAATCGTGTCGCGCAGATTGACCAGCGGCGCCAGCTTCGAGAGCCATGGCGCGTAATGCGGCAGGTACGCGACCAGTTTCTCGCGCAGCCTTCGCGGGTGCGTCTTCTCGCGCTGATGCCGGACCTCGATCTTGAGGCGTGCCATGTCGATGCCCGTGGGACATTCGCGCCGGCACCCCTTGCAGCTCACGCACAGATCGAGGGCCTCGTGCACGGCATCACTATCGAGACCTTTCGCGTCGAGCTGGCCCGAGAGCGCGAGCCGCAACGTATTCGCGCGACCACGGGTCGAATGGATCTCGTCGCGAGTCACCCGATACGAAGGGCACATCGTACCTGCGTCGAACTTGCGGCAATGGCCATTGTTGTTGCACATCTCCACGGCGGGAGCGAGGCCTCCCCAGTCGGACCAGTCGAGCACGGTTTCGAGTCGCGCGGTCGCGTAACCGGGGGCATAGCGAAACAGCTGGCGATCGTCCATGCGCGAGGCGCGGACAATCTTTCCGGGATTGAATCGGTTGTGCGGATCGAGCAGGTCCTTGATCTCGGCCAGAGCGTGGGTCAACCGGGCACCGAGGATCGGCTCGATCCATTCCGAGCGCACCAGGCCGTCGCCGTGCTCGCCGGAAAATGCACCCTTGTACTGCCGTACCAGCGCGCAAGCCTCCTCGGCGATCGCCCGCATCTTCTGCGCGCCGTCACGGCGCATGTCGAGGACGGGGCGCACGTGCAGGGTGCCGACGGAGGCGTGCGCATACCAGGTGCCTCGGGTGCCGTGCTTCGCGAATACCTCGTCCAGACGGCGCGTGTATTCCGCCAGGTGTTCGAGCGGAACAGCGCAATCTTCGATGAACGAGACCGGCTTCCCGTCGCCTTTCATCGACATCATGATGTTGAGACCGGCCTTGCGGACTTCCCAGATGTCACGCTGGCCGCGCGCCTCGGTCACCTCGACCACCGCGTCCGGCAAGCCGAGATCGGCCAGGAGTTCGCCGAGCTGCCGCAGCTTCGCGAGCTGGAAGGCGTGATCGGCGCCGGCGAACTCCACGAGCAGTATCGCGTCCGGGTCGCCACGAAAGTAGCGATCGACCACCGGCCGGAATGCAGGCTGTTCGCGTGCGAGCCCGATCATCGTCCGGTCCACCAGTTCCACCGCGTCCGGATCGAGTTTCACGATCTCCTGGGTCAGCTCCATGGCGCGGTGAAAGCTCGGAAAGTGCGCTACGCCCAGCACCTTGTGCGAAGGCAGGGGCGCCAGCTTCAGCTTCAACTGCCGGAACCAGGCGAGCGTGCCCTCCGAGCCCACCAGCAGGTGCGCGAGATTGTGGGGCCGATCCGGCTGCACCATGTCCAGGTTGTAACCCTGCACCCGCCGCAGCACCTTGGGCCAGCGCGCTTCGATCTCCGCTGCCTCGCGGCCGGCGATCGCGTGTATG
Source organism: Burkholderiales bacterium (assembly GCA_038324085.1). Lineage (GTDB taxonomy): Bacteria > Pseudomonadota > Gammaproteobacteria > Burkholderiales. The sequence goes on along the minus strand of JBBQHP010000024.1, from coordinate 65,303 downwards.
CGCGCGACCAGCGAGCGGTAGTGTGCCGGTCCCGCCGGGACGTCGGCGGACGGGCCGAACGGGTAGCGCTCGCCGTCGGCCAGCCAGGCGTCGATGCCGAGAACGTTGTGCACCATGTTGCCGTGACGGATCGAGCGAGCGCCACAGGAATTGTTGCCGGCCATGCCGCCCAGCGTGGCTTGCGCGGCGGTGGAGACGTCAACGGGAAACCAGAGTCCGTGCGCACGCAGGCTCGCGTTGAGGCGATCGAGAACCACGCCCGGTTCCACGACGACGGTGCCGGCTTGTGCATCGAGTTCGATTATCCGGTCGAGATGCTTCGAAGTATCGATGACCAGCGCGGCACCCACGGTCTGGCCGCACTGCGAGGTTCCGGCCCCGCGCGGCAGGACGGGCACGTCGAGTTCGCGGGCAATGCCGAGGGCAACCTCGACGTCGCGTTCGGACTTCGGCACGACCACGCCGAGCGGCTCGATCTGGTAGACCGACGCGTCGGTCGAATAGCGGCCCCGGCTGGCGGCATCGAACAGCACCTCGCCCTCGAGTTCGCCGCGCAACCTTGCGGCGAGCGCGCTGTCTCCGGGGCGGACCCGGCGCTGGATGACTATCGGTGCATTCATGACGGTGGCAGGAATCATACTCGCAGGCTGTTGCGCGAACGCGCCGACCAGCCGGCGAAGAAGACCCGCGGACGGATCGACGATCCGGCGCGGCGCGAACGAACAGGAGACGAAAGCTCCCGTCCGTCAGCGCACGACTACGGTACCCGCCTCGACGTGGACGGCAACGGATTCGAGACAACGACCCTTGCACGGGCCGTCTTCGCAATACCCGTCCTCGTAGCGGAAGACCGCACCGTGGGCAGAGCAGACGATCCATTCGTGATCGAACCTGACGAACCGGTCCGGCTGATCGTTGAGCGGAACGTAGTTGTGGGGGCACACGTTGACGTAACCCCATACGGCTTCGGCGCGACGGACGACGAACAGGCGCAACAAATCGGGACCGTCTCCGAAAACAACCTCGCGCGCTTCGCCGTCGGGCAGTTCCGCGAAGCGGCACACGCGTGTGCCTGGCGCCGGCGCCGCGCGATGATCGCGCCAGCCCATCAGAACGGCTTGCCACCGCAGCTGCGAGGCTGCGCATAGATGACGCCGTACGGAGGCACGCGATCCGCGAAGAACCGACCCACGAGAACCCCTTCGCAGGTCGCGTTGATCCCCGGGGGATGCTCGATCTGCTGGAAGCGTACGCCCGGGTACTCGAAGCGCAGCTTGCGCTGCCAGTCCGGAAGACTCTCGAACGCGCTCATCGGAATTGTTCCCGCCGCATCGTTGCGAAGTTCATGGCGAAGTGCAGTGCCCGATCGACCGTCAGGCTACGTCGCAAAGTCCCCGGCACCGCGGGCCGCCCGCGCAAGCCGGTCGCGCACCGCGAGCCACTCGGCCGTGAGCGGAACCGATTCGACCACGATCCGCGCGAATCCGCCGCCATCGAGCGCGCGCAGGTTCCCGTACAGTTCGTGCGCGTAGCCCTTCGGATCCGCCGGCGCTTGGACCCAGGCGATACGGCCGTCCGGTGCCGGTCGCCGGGCCAGTACGGCGACGCGCTCGCCGGGATACGCCAGGTGCCGATCGATCGCCGCGCGCTCCAGCAGTTGCAGGGGTGTCGTGGGAGCATAGTGGGCCGCGAGCGTGCCGGGGGCGCGTGGCGAATTGCTGGAGGACGAGGCGACGAGCCGACCCAGAACTGCCTCGAGCTGGGCGAGACCGATCATGCCCGGGCGCAGCAGCGCCGGTACCGCGCCCGATACGTCGACGATGGTCGATTCGATCCCCACGTCGCTGGCGCCCCCGTCCAACACGAGATCAACGCGCATCCCGAGTTCTGCGCGCACATGTTCCGCAGTGGTCGGGGAGATCCGCCCGAAACGATTGGCCGACGGCGCCACGACGCCGCCGCCGAAGCTGCGCAGCAGCGCCTGTGCCACCGGATGCGAGGGGACGCGCAAGCCGACGCTGTCCTGACCGCCGGTGACGAGGTCGCTCACCCCGGGCGCACGCTTCAGGACGAGCGTCAGCGGGCCGGGCCAGAACGCGTCCGCCAGCCGATTCGCCGCGTCCGGGACCTCACGTGCCCAGGAACCGAGTTGACCCCTGTCGGCCAGGTGCACGATAACCGGGTGATCCGCCGGCCGACCCTTGGCGTCGAAAACCCGCCGCACCGCCACCGGATTGCTCGCATCTGCGCCCAGCCCGTATACGGTCTCCGTGGGAAATGCGACCAGCCCGCCGGCCCGCAGGAGCGCCGCACCGCGCTCGATCTCCTCCGGTGACACCGCGGTCTCAGTCCATCAGGAGGTGCGCGGCTTCTGCGTACTTCTCGGCCGTGCTGCGCAGGACCTCCGCCGGTAGCGCCGGGGCAGGCGGCTGCTTGTTCCAGTGCTGCGCCTCGAGCCAGTCGCGCACGAACTGCTTGTCGAAGCTGGGCGGACTGATGCCGACGCGATACTGGTCCGCGGGCCAGAACCGGGAAGAGTCCGGCGTGAGTGCCTCGTCGATCAGATATAACGTGCCTGCGGCGTCGGTACCGAACTCGAACTTGGTGTCCGCAATGATGATGCCGCGCGTGGCCGCATAGTCCGCGGCTTCGCAGTACAGGCGGAGCGCCGCCTCGCGCACTTCCGCGGCACGCGCGGCACCGAGCAGCTTCTCGGCCGCCGCGAACGGGATGTTTTCGTCGTGCGTACCCTTCGGCGCCTTGGTCGAAGGCGTGAAGATCGGTTGCGGCAGCTTCGACGCCTCCTGCAATCCTGCGGGCAGTTCAATGCCGCAGATCGAACCGTTGGCGCGATAGTCCTTCCAGCCGGAGCCGGCCACGTAACCGCGCACGATCGCCTCGATCGGCAGGGGTTGGAGTCTGCGCACCACGAAGGCACGGCCCGCGACTTGCGGGCGCTCGGCAGCCGTGACGACGCTCTCGGGAGAGATGCCGGTCAGGTGATTCGGGATCACGTGCGCGAGTTTCGCGAACCAGAAATTCGAGACGGCCGTGAGCACCTTGCCCTTGCCCGGCACCGGCGTCGGCAGGATCACATCGAAAGCGGAAAGGCGGTCGGTCTGCACGACCAGCAGATGCCCGGCATCGACGGCGTAGAGATCGCGCACCTTGCCGCGGTGCAGGAGAGGCAGGGACCGAACATCGGACTCCTGGAGCGCGTCGGCATTCATGCGCTATGACGCACCGGAACGAGGTGCGCGTCCGCGTCGAGCTGCGTCTTGATGGCCGTGGCCGCGGCGAGCGCACCGGACAGATCGGCATCGAGCACGGTGAAGTGCCCCATTTTCCGGCCTGGCCGCGCGACGTCCTTGCCATACAGATGGAGCTTGGCGCGCGGATGACGCAGCACCTGCGTCCAGTCGGGCTCGCCCTCGGCCCACAGGTCACCGAGCAGATTGACCATCACACTCGGCCCATGCGCGGCGGTATCGCCCAGGGGCAATCCGCACATGACGCGCGCCTGCTGCTCGAACTGCGAGGTGATGCAGCCATCGATCGTGTAGTGACCGCTGTTGTGGGGGCGCGGCGCGATCTCGTTGGCAAGCAATTCGCCGCCGGCGACCAGGAAATACTCGACGCAGAGCACGCCGCGATAGTCGAGCGCTTCCGCGACCCTGAGCGTGGCTGCGCGCGCGCGCTCGGCGAGGGCAGGGGAGATGCGCGCCGGGACGATGCTGACGTCGAGAATGCCGCTGGCGTGCGCGTTCTCGGCCACCGGGAAGGCGCGGGTCTCGCCGTCGAACCCGCGCGCCACCACGCAGGAAAGTTCCAGCTCGAGATCGAGTTGCTGCTCGAGCACGCAGGCCTCGGCGCCGAGCGCCCAGAAAGCGGTGCGCACCGCGTCGATCGAGGTGACCTGGACCTGCCCCTTGCCGTCGTAGCCGAAGCGCGCCCGCTTGAGGATGCCCGGCAGCAGCGCGCTGTCGAGGGCATCGATGTCGGCGTCGCGTTCGATCACGGCGAACGGCGCGATGCCGAGTCCGATGCCGGCAAGGAACCGCTTCTCGCGCACACGGTCCTGCGCCACGGCCACGGTGTCTGCAGCGGGGCTCACTGCGCAATGCCTGGCGAGACGCCTCAGGGCTTCAGCGGGAACGTTCTCGAACTCCGTCGTCACGGCGGCGCACCGGTGCGCGAGTTCGTCGAGCGCCGCGTCGTCCAGGTAGCTCGCGCGCAGGTGCTCATCCGCCACGGAACCCGCGGGACTGTGCTCCCCCGGATCGACCACCACGACCTTGTAGCCCATGCTCTGCGCGGCCATGGTGAACATGCGACCCAGCTGGCCGCCGCCCAGCAGGCCCAGCCACGCACCCGGAGCCACCGGCTTCATGGCGTCGGCGGAAGCTGCATCGCCATGACCCGCGCTTCCTGCGCGCGGCGGAACTCGTCGATGCGGCGCGCGAGCTCGGGGTCGTTCGTGGCGAGCATCGAAACGGCGAACAGCGCGGCATTGGCTGCCCCCGCCTCGCCGATGGCGAACGTCGCGACCGGCACGCCCCTTGGCATCTGCACGATGGACAGCAGCGAGTCGAGCCCTTGCAGCGCCCGGCTCTGGACCGGGACGCCCAGCACCGGCAAGGTCGTCTTCGCGGCGATCATGCCGGGTAGATGCGCCGCCCCGCCGGCGCCGGCGATGATGCATCGGAGCCCCCGCCCCGCAGCCGTGGCCGCGAACTCGAACATCGCGTCCGGGGTGCGATGCGCCGAAACCACCTTGGCCTCGTAGGGGACCTGAAATTCGTCGAGTATCGCTCCCGCGTGCTTCATCGTGTCCCAGTCGCTCGACGATCCCATCACCACGGCGACCAAGGGCACCGTCGAAGTCATTGCCCCGCCCCTCCCATCAATTCTTGATCTCGCCGACCTTCACGATCTTCATCGTATTGGTGCCACCCGGCTTGCCGATCGGCTCCCCGATGGTCACCACGATGAGGTCGCCATCCTGCACGGCGCCGTGCCGCTTCAGCTGCTCCTCGGCTTCGCGCAGCAACTGTTCGCGGTCGCTGCCGAAGTACTGGATCATCAGAGGATAGGTGTCCTTGTATAGGGACAGGCGGTAGCGCGTGGTGATCTCGGGCGTAAGCGCATAGATCGGCACGCCGCAGTTCAATCGCGAAATCCACAACGCCGTGGAGCCCGACTGGGTCAGCGCCGCGATGCACTTGACCTTCAGATGAAACGCCGTGAACAGCGCCGCCATCGCGATGGACTGGTCGACGCGCGTAAACACGCGGTTCAGGAATTCGCGGTCGAGCGTCGTGTCTGCCGATTTCTCGGCTTCCAGGCAGATCCGACTCATGGACTCCACCGTCTGCACCGGAAACTTTCCCGCCGCGGTTTCCGCGGAAAGCATGACGGCGTCCGTGCCGTCGAGCACCGCGTTGGCCACGTCCGAAACCTCGGCTCGAGTCGGCACAGGACTGTCGATCATGGATTCCATCATCTGCGTCGCGGTGATGGTGAGCTTGTTGCGTTCGCGCGCCAGCCGGATCATCCGCTTCTGCAATGCGGGCACGGCTGCGTCACCCACTTCCACCGCGAGGTCGCCGCGCGCCACCATGATGCCGTCGGAGGCATCGAGAATCTCGACCAGCGCGGCGACAGCTTCGACCCGTTCGATCTTGGCGATCAGCAACGAGCGCCCGCCCGCGGCGCGCATCAGTTCGCGCGCCATATACATGTCGGCACCGCTCTTCGGGAACGACACGGCGAGGAAATCAGCCTTCATGCGCGTTGCCGTGCGAATGTCCTCCATGTCCTTGCCCGTCAGCGCGGGGGCGGTCAGGCCTCCGCCCTGGCGGTTGATGCCCTTGTTGTTCGACAGGTCGCCGCCGTGCCGGGTGATCGTGTGGATCTCGCTGCCGCTGACGCGCTCGACCGTGAGCGTGATGCGTCCGTCATCGAGCAGCAGGATGTCGCCGGCGCGCACGTCATTCGGAAGTTCGGGGTAGTCGAGGCCGACTCTTTCCTGGTTGCCCAGCGCGCAGGCGGCATCGAGAATGAACGGCGCGCCGTTGTCCAGGTGGATCCGTCCACCTTCGAATTTCCCGATGCGGATCTTCGGACCTTGCAGATCGCACATGATGCCCACGGTGCGCTCGAGTTCGCGGGAGGCTTCGCGAACTACCTCGGCGCGCGCGAGATGGTCATCCGCACTCCCGTGCGAGAAATTCATGCGTACTACGTCGACACCTGCGGCGATCATCCTGCGCAGCACGTCCCGATCCGACGAGGCCGGCCCGAGCGTGGCGACGATCTTGGTGCTGCGGTACATGGGGTGGGATCCGGTCAGCCCGTTGCGCGGGCTTCGAGTATCTCGATCGCGGGCAGCTTCCTGCCTTCGAGAAACTCGAGGAATGCGCCGCCGGCGGTAGAGATATAGGACACGCGATCCGTGATGCCGTACTTCGAGATCGCGGCGATGGTGTCGCCGCCCCCGGCGAGCGAGAAGCCGCTCGATCCGGCGATGGCCTCGGCGATGGATTTCGTGCCGTTGCCGAACTGGTCGAATTCGAATACTCCGAGGGGGCCGTTCCAGACGATCGTGCGAGCGGCCTTGAGCATGGTCGCGTACTGCGCTGCGGTCGCCGGCCCGATATCCAGTATCAGGTCATCCGGTGCGACAGCCGCGACCTGCTTCGGGATCGCGACCGCATCGGCTGCGAACGTCTTGGCGACTACCACGTCCTGGGGAATTGGCACCGAGGCGCCGCGGGTCGCCGCGGCGTCGATGATGCGGCGCGCTTCGGGCACGAGATCGGGTTCGGCGAGCGACTTGCCGATCGGCAGTCCCGCCGCCAGCATGAACGTGTTGGCAATGCCGCCACCTACGATCAGTTGGTCCACTTTTTCCGCCAACGACGCGAGGATCGTGAGCTTGGTCGATACTTTCGACCCGCCGACGATCGCGATCATGGGCCGCGCCGGATCATGCAACGCCTTGGTGAGCGCTTCGATCTCGGCAGCCATGAGCGGTCCGGCGCAGGCAACCGGCGCGAAACGCGCCACCCCATGGGTCGTCGCTTCGGCGCGATGCGCGGTCGCGAACGCATCGTTGACATAGACGTCGCATAGCGCTGCGATGCGTCTGGAGAGCCCTTCGTCGTTCTTCTTTTCGCCCGTGTTGAACCGGCAGTTCTCGAGCAGGACAGCACGACCGGCGTCCACTTCCACGCCATCCAGCCAATCACGCTCGAGCGGGACCTCGACGCCGAGCAGTTCCGACAAGCGGCGCGCCACCGGCTCGAGCGATTCGGCGGGATCGAACACGCCCTCCGTCGGTCGGCCGAGGTGCGATACCAGCATGACTTTGGCGTCTTGGTCGAGTGCTTGCCGGATTCCGGGAAGCGCGGCCCGGATTCGGGTGTCGTCGGATATGCGTCCGTCGGCCATCGGGACATTGAAATCGACGCGGATCAGCACGCGTCTGCCGCGCACATCCAGATCGGAGAGTTTCAACAGGGACATTTTTCTTCGCCAGGCGTCCGGTACCGCGCTCGTGACCGGAAGGGAGACCCGGTCAGGAGCGCCTTGCAACCCTCACTTCGCGTTCATGAATGCGACCGCGGTATCCAGCATCCGGTTGCTGAAGCCCCACTCGTTGTCGTACCAGGAAGAGACCTTCACCAGAGTGCCTTCTGAAACCTTGGTGAGCGTGCCGTCGAATATGGACGAGCGCGGATCATGATTGTAATCGACCGAGACGAGCGGCTCGGTGGTGTAGCCGAGGATGCCCTTCAGTTCGCCTGCCGCGGCAGTCTTGATGATCTCGTTCACCTCTTCGACCGAGGTCGGACGCTTCGCGATGAACGACAGGTCCACGAGCGAGACGTTGATGGTCGGCACCCGGATGGCATAGCCGTCGAGCCGCCCCTTGAGCTCCGGCAGGACTTCACCCACGGCCGATGCGGCACCCGTCTTGGTCGGGATCATGGACATTGTCGCCGAGCGAGCGCGCCGGAGGTCCTCGTGATAGACGTCCGTCAGCACCTGGTCGTTGGTATACGCGTGGATCGTCGTCATGAGCCCCGCGACCAGACCGATGCGATCGTGCAACGGCTTGACCATGGGCGCTAGGCAATTGGTGGTACAGGACGCGTTCGAAATGACGGTATGTGCCGGCTTCAACGTCTGGTGGTTGACGCCATAGACGATGGTGGCGTCGACGTTCTTGCCCGGTGCAGAGATGATCACCTTTTTCGCGCCGCCGGCGATGTGCGCCGACGCCTTCTCCTTGGCCGTGAACAGACCCGTGCATTCCATCACCACGTCCACGCTCATCGATTTCCACGGCAATTTCGCCGGGTCACGTTCCGCCAACACCTTGATGGCGTCCCCGTTGACCATCAGCGAATCGCCCTGGACTGCGACGGTGCCGTCGAACTTGCCGTGGGCGGTGTCATAGCGCGTCAGGTGCGCGTTGGTTTCCGCACTGCCGAGATCGTTGATGGCTACGATCTGGAGCTCGCCGTTTCGCCCTGATTCGTAGAGGGCACGCAGAATGTTCCGACCGATGCGGCCGTAGCCGTTGATTGCAACGCGGATGGGCATGTTGTCTCCTCTGCTTCGTGTCGGCCGGATTGTATCCCAGCCCCGGCCACGCCGTTTCGCGGGGCACATGGACAACGCGCGAATCGCACGGGTATGCTGACCGCAACCTTCGTACGAGCGGAACAGGCGGTTCGGGACGCGGGTCGGGCAGGTATCCCGGGGCGACGCAAGGGCCGTTCTGTCGCACCCAGAAACACACCGGAGGAGAGATCGTGAACATCGTCCAACGCGCGTTCGTTCGCACACTCGTCGCGTCTGCCGCAGGCACGCTGCTGATCGCCGGCTCCGTCATCGCCGGAGATGTCGAGGTATTGCACTGGTGGACCTCGGGCGGAGAGGCCAAGTCGGTCGCGGAACTGAAGAAGATCCTCGAGGCCGAGGGCCACACCTGGAAAGACTTCGCCGTGGCCGGCGGCGGCGGCGAGAACGCGATGACCGTGCTGAAGTCACGCGTGATCTCCGGCAAGCCGCCGACGGCAGCCCAAGTGAAAGGACCGTCGATCCAGGAATGGGGCGCCGAAGGCGTGCTCACGCAACTCGACACGGTGTCCAAGGCCGGCAACTGGGATGCGCTGCTGCCCACGGTGGTGAGCGACGTGATGAAGTACCAGGGACATTACGTGGCGGTGCCGGTCAACGTCCATCGGGTGAACTGGATGTGGGCCAATCCGGAGGTGTTCAAGAAATCGGGCGCGAAGATTCCGACCACCTGGGACGAGTTCGCGGTAGCAGCCGAGAAGATCCGCAAGGCCGGCTTCATTGCCGTCGCCCATGGCGGGCAACCGTGGCAGGACGCGACCGTGTTCGAATCCGTGGCGCTCGGAATCGGCGGTGCCGACTGGTACGAGAAGGCCTTCGTGAAGCTCGATCCGGCGGCGCTCGGCAGTCCGGTGATGGAAAAGGCGTTCACCACCCTGCGCACGGTGCAGAAGTACATCGACAAGGATGCCGCGAATCGCGATTGGAACCTGGCCACGGCGATGGTCATCAACGGCAAGGCGGCCATGCAGTTCATGGGTGACTGGGCCAAGGGCGAGTTCACGGCCGCCAAGAAGGTCCCGGGCAAGGACTACGTCTGCGTCCCGGCGCCGGGCACCGCAGGCGCGTTCACCTTCAACATCGACAGCTTCATCATGTTCGAGCAGAAGGATGCCGAAGCGAAGAAAGCCCAGGCGGATCTGGCGACGGCCATCATGGAACCGCGATTCCAGGAAGTGTTCAACTTGAACAAGGGTTCCATCCCCGCGCGTTCCGGCATGGACATGAGCAAATTCGACCAGTGCGCGAAAGACTCCGCAGCCGAGTTCCAGTCGAGCAGCAAGGCCGGCAAGCTCGTGCCGAGCTGGGCGCACGGCATGGCGATGCCTTCCGCCGTCCAGGGTGCGATGTTCGATGTGGTCACGCAGTTCATGAATTCGAGCATGTCGCCCAAGGACGCGGCAGCGAAGATGGCGGCGGCGGCAAAGAAGAGTTGATCCGGCACTAGCCCCGGCGGGGCTCCCGGCCTCGCCCTTTACCCGCCTCGACGAAGGAGGGCTCCATGCAGGCTACGGCTGCCGGACTCGCGCGACCCCGCCGCTCGACGCTCGATGCGCTGGAGGCCGCGTTGCCCAAGATCGTGCTCGGGCCGACCCTGCTGTGCAGCCTGCTGTTCGTCTACGGATTCATCGTCTGGACCGGCATCCTGTCGTTCACGAAATCGCGGCTGCTGCCGAACTACGAGTTCGTCGGATTCGTGCAGTACGCCAGCTTGTTCGCAAACGAGCGCTGGTGGGTGGCGGTGAAGAACCTGTGCGTCTTCGGCGGTCTGTTCGTATCGGTCTGCCTCGCCGTGGGACTGCTGCTCGCGATCCTGCTGGATCAGAAGATCCGGGCCGAGGGAATCCTGCGATCGATCTACCTCTATCCCATGGCGCTGTCGTTCATCGTAACGGGCACCGCGTGGAAATGGATCCTCAACCCGGGCCTCGGCATCGAGCGACTCGTGCGGCAACTGGGATTCCCCGGATTCACCTTCGACTGGCTGGTGAACCCTGAGATGTCGATCTATACGGTCGTGATCGCGGGCGCATGGCAATCGTCCGGATTCGTGATGGCCCTGTTTCTCGCCGGACTGCGTGGTATCGATGATTCGATCATCAAGGCGGCTCAGGTCGACGGCGCAACGATGCCCCGTATCTACTGGAGCATCATCATTCCCAGCCTGCGGCCGGTGTTCTTCAGTGCCGTCATGATCCTCGCCCACATCGCCATCAAGAGCTTCGATCTGGTCATGGCACTGACCGGAGGCGGCCCGGGGTTCTCGTCCGATCTGCCCGCGACATTCATGTATGCATTCGGATTCACACGCAACCAGATCGGCGTCGGGGCCGCGTCCGCGATGATGATGCTGGGGACCGTCGTGGCGGTGATCGTGCCTATGATGTATTCGGAAGTCCGCCGGAGTCGTCGTGGTTGACCACGCGCGCGCCGAGAGTGCCGGGCCACGATCGATCGGACGGGCGGTCGTGTACGGGCTGTTGATCCTGGTCGCGTTGTACTACCTCGCGCCGCTGTTCGTGATGCTCGCCACTTCGGTCAAGTCGCTGGACGAGATCCGTTCCGGAAGCCTCGTTTCATTGCCCGCGCGCGTGAGCTTCGACGCCTGGTCGAAAGCCTGGGGCAGTGCCTGCACCGGTGCCGATTGCAGTGGACTCAAGGGCAACTTCTGGAATTCCGTGCGTTTCGTGCTGCCGGCGGTGGTGATCTCGTCGCTCATTGGCGCCTTCAACGGTTATGTGCTGACCCTGTGGCGGTTCAGGGGATCGGACGCCTTGTTCACCCTCCTCCTCGTGGGCTGTTTCATTCCCTTCCAGGTCGTACTGCTGCCGATGGCCCAGACGCTCGGCTGGCTCGGGCTCGCGAACACGACCACGGGGCTCGTGTTCGTGCACGTGGTCTATGGCCTGGCTTTCACCACGCTGTTCTTCCGAAACTTCTATGTGAGCATTCCGGAGGAGATGGTGAAGGCGGCGCGGATCGACGGCGCCGGATTCTTCATTATCTTCTGGCGGATCATCCTGCCGCTGTCGCCCCCGATCATCGTGGTCTGCTTCATCTGGCAGTTCACGCAGATCTGGAACGACTTTCTGTTCGGCGTGGTGTTCTCGAGCGGTGAGCGCCAACCGATCACCGTCGCGTTGAACAATCTCGTCAACACCTCGACCGCGGTCAAGGAATACAACGTGGACATGGCGGCGGCGATCATCGCGGCGATGCCGACGCTGGTGCTCTACGTCGTGGCCGGGAAATACTTCGTGCGCGGCCTGACCGCGGGATCCGTGAAAGGCTAGGCCTTGGGCGCGCTGTCCATCCGGAACGTCGTGAAGCGCTTCGGCGAGACCACTATCCTGAAGCGCATCAGCCTCGAGGTGGGAGATGGCGAGTTCGTCATCCTCGTGGGGCCGTCGGGCTGCGGCAAATCGACCTTGCTCAACATGATCGCGGGGCTCGACACGACTACCGAAGGCGAGATCGCGATCGGCGGGCGCGTCGTCAACGACCTGCCGCCCAAGGATCGCGACATCGCCATGGTGTTCCAGTCCTACGCGCTCTATCCGACGATGAACGTGCGCGAGAACATCCTGTTCGGACTGCGCATCCGCAAGACGAAGCCCCGACAGATGGAAGCGGCGCTCGCGCGGGTCGCCAAGACGCTGCAGATGGAGCACCTGCTCGAGCGCAAGCCATCGCAGCTCTCCGGCGGCCAGCGCCAGCGCGTCGCGATGGGACGCGCGCTCGCACGCGACCCCGCGTTGTTCCTGTTCGACGAGCCGCTGTCCAATCTCGACGCCAAGCTGCGGGTCGACATGCGCACGGAGATCAAGCTGCTGCACGAGCGCGTCGGAAAGACCATCGTGTACGTGACCCATGACCAGATCGAAGCGATGACTCTCGGCGATCGCATCGTCGTGATGAAGGAAGGCGAGATACGGCAGGTCGGCACGCCGCAGCAAGTCTACGGCGATCCCGCCGACCTGTTCGTCGCCGGTTTCATCGGCTCACCTTCCATGAACTTCGTCCGCTGCAGGGTCGAGGTCAGGGACCACCGCCCCGGCGCGGTTCTGCGCGATGAGACCGGCGAGTTCTTCGTGCCTGCGCCTCCCGACGTCGCCGGCCTGGATGCGATGGCCGGCGCCGACGTGATTCTCGGCCTGCGACCAGAGCAGATAACCGACAAGGATCCGTACACAGGGTCCAATCCGCACCTGGTGCAGCGCACGACGCAGATCGAAATGGTGCAACCCACCGGCCCGGACACACTCGTCATCATTCGCCTGAATGATATGCCCGTGACATGCCGCGTACATCCCGACACAGAAGCAAGAGCGGGCCACGCGCTCGATCTGGTATTCGATGTTTCGAAGCTCGTGTTCTTCGATCCCGGGACCGAAAAGCGCATCCGCTGACCCGATCAGGAGCGGTCGGGCCCTTCGGAGTCGAGCGAAGCGGGCCGCCGATAGCGGGTCTTGAGCGTGACCACGAGAAGCGACAGGGCGAGCGTTACGACGTTCGCGACGATGATGGGAATGGACTCGATCGCGAGCCCGTAGACCAGCCAGAGCGCGACGCCGACACTGAAGACTGCGAACATCAGATACGACACGTCTTCGGCCGATTTGGTCACCCAGATCTTTACGACCTGGGGCACGAACGCCGCGGTAGTGAGCGCACCAGCCAGCGTGCCGACCCAATCGGTGAGGGGCATGATCCGCTACCGACTCGCGAATGCCCGGGCAGCACCACGCAAGGCCGGATTGTGGGCGGTGATCACGAACGTCGGAACCGCGGCAACGTAGCTGCGGAAGCGGCCCTTCTGTTCGAAGCGGCGCCGGAACGCAGATCGATCGAACCACGTCCCCAGCGCAGGGACGATGCCCCCGCCGATGTATACGCCGGCGCGGGCCCCGAATGTCACGCACAGGTTCGCTGCAGCAGTTCCGAGAATCCCGCAGAACATGTCGAGTGCCTCAGCGCAGTGCGGATCGGTCGCTGCCATGCCGCGTGCGGCAACTTGTTCCGGCGACAACGGCTCCAGCCCGGTCAGGCCGTCAAGGGTCGCCAGCGTTTCCCGCAACGTGACCAGCCCGGGCCCGCTCACGACGCGTTCGGTCGACACGTGATCGTAGTGGCGCCAGAGGACCTTCAGGACGTCCGTTTCCCGGGGCGTCATCGGACTGAACGCAGCATGCCCGCCTTCGCCTTCGAGCGGAATCCAGCTCCCGGAACCAGGCATCAGTCCTGACACGCCGAGCCCGGTGCCCGGCCCGATCAAACCGATGGGTGTATCCGATTCCGGAGTTCCGGCACCGACTTGCCGGTACTCCTCCGGTCCGAGCATCGGGAGCGACATCGCCAGCGCGGTGAAGTCGTTCACCAGAATGAGCCGCTCCAACCCCAGGTCGTTGCGCGTTCCAGCCACGGAGAACGTCCAGTCGTTGTTGGTGAGCTTGATGCGATCGTTCGTGATCGCCGTCGCGACGGCGATCGCCGCCTCATCGACGGGCGGATTCCCCTGATTCGTCAGATACTCGGTCGCGGCGGCCGCCAGATCGGGGAACGCGGAACTGGCGAGCGTCTGCTCGTGCTCCGGTTGATCGCTGCCCGCGGCAAGCAGGGCGAACCGTGCATGGGTGCCCCCGATATCCCCCACCAGCCGCGTGTAGCGCTTGCCTGGCATGGCGCCGCTAGGCGATGACTGAACGCGCCACCGAGGCTACGTGCTCCGCGGTAAACCCGAAGTAGCGGAACAGTTCGCTCGCTGGTGCCGATTCGCCAAAACGATCGATTCCGACAACCCCACCCTCGAGTCCCACATACTTGCGCCAGAAGTCGGTGACTCCGGCCTCGACCGCGATTCGCGGGATGCCTCTGGGCAGCACCTGCGCCTTCCAGGCGGTGTCCTGCCGGTCGAACACGGTGGTCGAAGGCATCGAGACGACGCGCGCTCGAACGCCTTCGCCAGCCAGGATCTCGCGGGCCGACAGCGCGAGCGAGACCTCCGAACCCGTCGCCAGGATCACCACTTGCGATGGACCGCCCGCTGCATCGGCCAGGACGTAGCCGCCCCTGGCAATGCTCTCGACCTGTGCGGCGGTTCGCGACTGGTGGGGCAGGTTCTGGCGCGACAGCAGCAGGGCCGAAGGCCCGTCGCTCCGTTCGATCGCGCACTGCCACGCGAGCGCCGTTTCCACGGCATCGCACGGCCGCCAGACGTCCATATGGGGTATCAGGCGAAGGGTCGCGGCGTGCTCGATCGGCTGATGCGTGGGACCGTCCTCGCCGAGACCGATGGAATCGTGTGTGAACACGTAGATGGCGCGCAGTTTCATGAGCGCGGCGAGCCGTAGTGCGTTGCGCGCGTAATCGCTGAACACGAGGAAGGTCCCGCCATAGGGAATCAGGCCCCCGTGGAGCGCGAGACCATTCATTGCCGCAGCCATGCCGAACTCGCGTACGCCAAAGAAGATGTAGTTGCCGCCGCCCGTCGCGCCAATCGGTTTCGAGCCCTTCCACATGGTCAGGTTGGACGCGGCCAGATCGGCAGATCCGCCGATCAGCTCGGTCAAGACCGGGCCGAGACCGTCGAGCGCATTCTGCGATGCCTTGCGCGTGGCGATGGATTCGGCCTTTGCCACCGAGGCAGCGACGAATGCTCGCGCGTGCCCGGACCAGCCGGCGGGCAGGGCGCCTCCCATGCGACGCTCGAACTCGGCCGCGGCATCGGCATGAGCGCTCCGGTACATCGAAAACTGCGCCGACCAGGCTTCCTCCGCAGCCGCGCCCTGTGCGCGCGCATCCCAGGCATCGCGAATATCTTGCGGTATCACGAATGGCGGATGATTCCAGCCGATCGCCGCGCGCGTTGCCGCCACTTCGTCTGCGCCCAACGGCGAGCCGTGGGCACTACCCGTGTTCGCCTTGTGCGGCGACCCCTTGCCGATGATCGTCCGGCAACAGATCAGAGACGGACGGTCGCTGACCGCTTTCGCCGCACGCACCGCGGCTTCGAGCGCTTCGGGATCGTGCCCGTCGACCCCCGGAACCACATGCCATCCGTACGCCTCGAAGCGCCGCGGCGTATCGTCGGTGAACCAGCTTCCCATCGAACCCTTCTCGGAATCGATGGAGATGTGGTTGTCGTCGTAGAAGGCCATCAACTTGTCGAGCTTGAGCGTTCCGGCGAGCGAGCACGCCTCATGCGAGATGCCTTCCATGAGGCAGCCGTCGCCGAGGAACACCCAGGTCCGATGATCGACGATCTCGAGGCCGGGACGATTGAATTCCGCCGCCAGTACGCGCTCGGCCAGGGCCATTCCCACGGCATTGGCAAGTCCCTGCCCGAGCGGTCCGGTGGTCGTTTCGACGCCAGGCGCGCAACCGCGTTCCGGATGTCCGGGCGTCATCGAATGCAATTGCCGGAATCGTTCGAGCTCGGCCATCGGCAGCGCGTAGCCGGTCAGGTTGAGCAACGCATACAACAGCATCGAACCATGGCCGTTGGAGAGGACGAAGCGATCGCGGTCGGGCCAGTGCGGATTGGCCGGGTTGTGCTTCAGATGATGCCGCCAGACGACCTCGGCGATATCAGCCATGCCCATGGGCATCCCGGGGTGACCGGAATTGGCCTTCTGTACTGAATCCATGGCCAGCGCGCGGATGGCGTTGGCGAGTTCGCTTGTGGTTGCCATCAATTCCCGTCCCGGAAAAAAAGCGCCGCGCGGCGGAGGAGCCGGATTCTAGCGGAATGCGGCACCGGCTACGGTTCGACCTTGCGCTGCGCGAGCACGCCAAGCTGCTTCAACTTGCGGTACAAATGGGTCCGCTCGAGGCCGACCTTCTCAGCGACGCGACTCATGTTCCCGCCTTCGCGCGCGATGTGATACTCGAAATAGGCGCGCTCGAACGCATCGCGGGCTTCGCGGAGCTCCACGTCGAGCGGCAGGCCGCCGAGCGACGCCGGCGGGCTCGTTTCCTCGCGCGACAGCGCCGCGCTGACGTCGGCGGGCACGATCTCGGCCCCGGAAGCCACGATCGCCGCTGACTTCACGACCGACTCGAGTTGCGCGAGATTGCCCGGCCAGGGATACATGCGCAGCTGGTTGAGCGCCGCGGTGCTAAACGTTGTGAGCGGAATTTCCTTCGACTCCGCCAGTCGCGCGAGAATCAGGTTGGCTATCTCGGGAACGTCCTCCAAGTGCTCCTGCACGCTGGGCACGCGCAGGGTCACCGTGGCAAGCGCCCCGTACAGGCGCGAATCAAACACCCCTTCGGCCACCCGCTGCGGCAACGACGGCCCCGCTGTGGAGAGGAGCCGCGTATTGCAGCGCTCAAGCCCGGGTATCAGCTGCACCAGCACGCGTTGCCCGTCCCGGCCAAGCGCATCGACGTTGCGCAGGAACAACGTGCCCTCGACCGCCTGACTCAGCAATTTGCCGGACGCATCCTCGAGGAACAGCGCGTCGTCGGACGCGACCCATGGCGTATTGGCGCGGTGCAATGTGCGCGCGCACAACTGGCGTCCGGTGCCGGATTCCCCGATCAGCATGGCGGGGGAGCGCAGCTCGCGAACGCGTTCGAGGCGCGCCTTCAGATCCGCGATGATCGGCGCGCGTCCGAGAAACGCGAGCGATCGTTCCGGCGCGGCGGCCGTCTTCGGGCTGACTTGCGCGAGGGCCTTGCCGACGGTGGCGAGCAACTTCTGGAGCGCAATCGGCTTTTCGAGAAAGCCGTAGGCGCCGATCCGGGTCGCCTCCACTGCCGTTTCGATGGTGCCGTGTCCCGACATCATGACCACCGGCATGGTGAGCTGTCCGCTCACCGACCATTCCTTCAGGAGCGTGATGCCGTCGGTGTCCGGCATCCAGATGTCGAGCAGCACCAGATCCGGGCGCGCCGTGCCGCGCGCCTGGCGCGCTTCGGTCGCGTTCTGCGCCAGGCGCACCTGGTGACCTTCGTCCGAGAGAATCTCGGAGAGCAGTTCGCGAATGCCTACCTCGTCGTCCACGACCAGGATCTGGCTCATGCTGTCGCTCCGGTTCGAATAGTCTCGCGTTCACGCCGGAATCCGCGGCGCCAGAACGCATTCGCTTGTCCGTCGATCCCCCTGCGGGGGGCCCTCGCCGGGTAGCTCATGCGTTCACCTCGATACGTTCCTCGTGGCATTGACGGTTCACGCCTCGGCGCCAGAACGCAATCGCTTGTCCGCCGATCCCCCTGCGGGGGGTCCTCGCCGGGTAGCTCATGCGTTCACCTCACGCATTTGCGGCCCTGTGCGATCCAGAGGTGACATGGGCAGCTGCGGCGGCGGGCGGCAGCACGACAGTGACGCGGGCTCCGATTGGCGTCAAGTTCTCGAGGCGGGTCCGGCCGTGATGTTCTTCCACGATCTTATGGACGATCGCGAGCCCGAGTCCGGTGCCCTTTGGCTTGGTGGTGACATAGGGTTCGAACGCACGGCCGATCACGTCGCTCGGAAATCCGGGCCCATTGTCGGAAACGCTCAACGCGATGCCGCCCGCAGGCTCGGTGGAGATGCTGAGTGCGATACGCGGTTCGGACACCGTGCCGACGGCGTCCTCGGCATTGCGAAGCAGGTTATGGATGACTTGTCGCAGCTTGGCTGCGTCGCCCAGAACCGGAGGCAATCCGGGTTGTAGCTTCAGCTTCATCCTCGATCCGATCGGCTCGTACAGCCCGAGGACTTCGCGTGTGAGCTGGCTCAGATCCACGGGCTTCAACTGCGTGTCCGGTGTGCGCGCGTATTCGCTGAACGCGTCGACCATTCCCTTCAATGCCGCCACCTGATTGACGATGGTTTGCGTCAGGCGCGCCAGCATTTCCGCGTCGGCGGTGGCGAGCTTGCCTTGCAGACGGTGCTGCAGCCGTTCGGCGGAGAGCTGGATCGGCGTCAGCGGGTTCTTGATCTCGTGGGCGAGTCGACGCGCGACTTCGCCCCACGCGGCCTGGCGCTGGGCATTGAGCAGATCGGTGATGTCGTCGAAGACGATCACGAATCCGCCCGGCGCGGCTTGACGGATGATGGACGCCCGCGCCAACAGCGTGAGCTGGCCCTGCGGACCGGCGTATGCGATCTGGCCCTGCCAGTCGTCGTCCAGCGGCCCGGCGAGCGCGGCGGCGAGCGGCGCGGCGAGTGCGGCAAGTCGGGAATCGCGCTCCGACCATTGTCCCACCGGAACATCCACGAGCCCGGAAAGATCGAGCCCCAGAATCTGGCTCGCGCTCGGATTGGCGGAGCGCAGACGTCGTTCACCGTCAAGGGAGATGACGCCCGCGGAGAGCGTCGCGAGAATGCTCTCGAGGGATGCCTTGGCGCTCTCGAGCTGCGTCTGGTAGCGCTGCGTCTCGCCTTGGGACTCCGCGAGCTCACGCGTCATCGAATTGAAGGACTGCGTGAGTATGCCGAGTTCGTCGTAGCTGCGAACCGGCGTGCGTTGACTGAAATCACCCTGCGCCACGGCGCGTGTTCCTTCTGCCAGCACGCCAAGCGGCGCGGAGAGTCTTTGGCTGAAGAATATGGCGAGCAGCAGCGCAGCGAACAGGGCCAGCAATAACGCCAGGGTCAATGTGAGGCCATAGAGCCGTTTCAAGCCCGATCGCGACAAGGCAAGTTCCTGATATTCCGCATGCGCAAACTGCACGGCCTCCGCGTTCAGCGCAACCTGTTCGGGGACCCGTTGCACCAGTTCTAGAGCCATCAGCTCACCGTTCGGCCCGGTCGCCGGCACGGCGACGCGCAGCAGCAAGCCACCGGAAGGCAGTGCCATGATGCCGCTATAGGTCTTCTGGAGGCGCAGTTCGCGCAGCACCGACGGCGACAGAGGTTCCGGCATCAATCCGCTTTGTTCGTCACCCGAGAACGCCAGAACCGTGCCGCTCACATCGAGCAGCGCCACTTCCTGCACGGCAGCCTGCTCGCGCAGCATATTGAGCAGGGCGAGCTGCTGCCGCGGGGCGCGGTCGGACACCAGGATCGCCATCGTGTCGGCCTTGCCGCGCAGATCCTTGACCATGCTGTCGAGGACGGTGCGCCCCAAGGCGAGACCGCCATCGAGCGCTTTCTCGACGCGCACATCGAACCAGGTATCCACGGCCCGCGCGAGAAACTGGACCGAAACTGCGTATACGAGCGCCCCCGGCATCACCGCCACCAGCGAGAACAGGAGCACCAGCCGCAGCGTCAGCCGGGAGCCGAATACGCGCTGCTTGAGCCGACGCCGCAACGTGAGCAGCTGATAACCGGTGAGCAGCATCAGCAATAGAACGACAGCGAGGCCGGCAAGCAGCAGCTGTGGGAGGCCCTGCGCGAACACCGGCACGTCTGCGCTCGAGGCCGAAAGCAGATGCAGGACGATCGCGCCAAGTGCGGCCACCATGCCCGCGAGCACGAGCCCACCGCGCGTCTTGAGGGACAACCAGAAGCGTTTCAGTCGCCGGCTCATGGCCGCACCGTCCAGCGGTACCACTCGGAAGAAAGATTCCAGCTTTTGGACCCGAGCGCATTCACCTGGAATGCCTTCGGCAGTTGCGATGTGTCGAGGCGAAGGCGCAGTTCCGCCGTGTAGGTCTTGTCTGGATCGACGTCGTCGCGAGCGACGATGAACCGGTTGCGGACCTGACCCATCACCGCCAGCGCCTCGTGCAGGGTGTCGACGTTCTGGGTCAAGGCGCCCGCGGCAATGCGGTACTGCCGCGTGAGCGAGTTGTAGGTGAGCCGGTAGCGTTGCTCGAAGTCCGCCACGGTCTTGTTCCAGAGGTTGAGTAGATACCAGCGCTCATAGATGAGCGAGAAGTCGAGGACGAAATTGAGCGCGACACCTTTCGTGAGCGCTTCATCCAGGGTGCGGCCGATGTCGATCTCGAAACTCGCGTCGAGATAATAGCCATCCGTGCTCGAAGTGACTTCGGCGGATCGCACATTGATCGCCGGCTCGGCCGCAAGCACGGCTTCGCTGATCTGCAACAGCAACGCGACGAGTGCCGTCGCGATCGCCGCGAGCATTCTGCGACTAGCGATGGCTTTTCCGGAGCGGCGCGTAGAAGAACCCGTCATGCTCTTGGTCTGGGAGGAGCTGCCCGCCGGTGCCCGGCAGCGCATCGAAGTCGGGCCGGTGCACATCGGCATGACGCTCGAGGAAAGCATCGATCGTGGCAGCGTTCTCCTCCGCGAATACCGAGCAAGTGGCGTAGAGCAATGTACCACCGGGGACGAGCACCTGCCAAAGCGCGTCGAGCAGGCGCCCTTGGGCCTGCGCAAACGCCGGGATGTCCGATGCCCGGCGCAACCACTTCGCGTCCGGGTGGCGACGAACGATCCCCGAGGCGGAGCAGGGTGCATCGAGCAGGACGCGATCGAAGGGGACACCGTCCCACCAGGACGCAAGATCGGCGGCATCGGCTGCCACGCGTCGTGCGCGCAGGCCGAGTCGGCCCAGGGTACGCCCAACTTCCTCGAGGCGTCCGGCATCTCGGTCGAGAGCCATCAGGTCGACGTCGGCGCGCTCGAGGATGTGGGCCGCCTTGCCGCCCGGAGCGGCGCATGCGTCGAGAACCCGTTGTCCGTCTTCTGCATCGAGAAGTCGCGCAGCCCATTGCGCGCCCGCGTCCTGGATCGATACGTGCCCGTCGGCAAATCCTGGCAACCGCGCGGCAGCCATCGGCCGTTCCATCAGCAGCGCGTCATTGGCCAGACGCCTCACCGCGATCCCTTCGCTCGCGACCCTCGCGAGATAGGCCTCGACCGAAACGCGCCGCAGGTTCACACGCACGCTCATGGGTGGGTGCTCGAGACCCGACTGTAGTATCGCCGCGGCGTGCACGCCGTACTGGGCTTCGAGTTTCCCTATCCACCAGCCGGGATGGGACCATCGACCTTCCGGCGTCGCAGCGGCACGATCGAGGAGCGGCGCTCGCTCGCGCAGGAAACGTCGCAACAATGCGTTGACCAGACCGCTCGCAGCGGTAGCGCGCAGCGCACGAACCGCGCGTACCGCGTGATCGACGATCGCATGCGGGGCCGCCCGCGTGTTCCAGAGTTGATAGAGCGCGACGAGAACCAGCGCTTCCACGGCGGGGTCGGGTATCGGGCGCTGGACCATCAAGCCGACCAATGCCCTGAGTCGCCCGAGGTGACGCAGCGTGCCTTGCGTCAGATCGAGTGCGGCGGCCCGGTCCTGGGACCCGAGTTCCTCATCGCTGGCGGGATGGTGATGCGCCAGACTGCCGCCGGCAAGCACCACTGACACGCGTTGCGCCGCGGCGCGCTGCGCGGCGATCATGGCGCGGGCCTGCTCACTCGCCGTCCTCGAACCGGCTGCCGGGGATGATCGGATGTCCCCGCAGAAAGTCTCCGGCCGCCAGGCGTTTGCCGCCGGCGCGTTGCAGTTCCGTCACCGCAAGCGCACCCCCTCCGCCGCATGCGATGCGAATCCCGTCCGCATCCGCCGCGAGCACGCTGCCGGAAACTGGATTCGACGATCGAGACACGGATACGGCTCTCCAGATTTTCACCGGCTCGCCGTTTAAGCGGGCATGCGCTCCCGGAACTGGATTGAATGCCCGCACCTGCCGGTCGATGTACTCCGATGCCTGGGACCAATGGATGGCAGCCTCCGTGCGTCCGATTTTCGGCGCATACGTGGCTCGAGTGTCGTCTTGCGGCGTCAACTGAAGCGCGCCCCCTGCCGCCTTCTCGAGCGCTCTGACAATCAGCGCACCGCCCAGTATCGCAAGCCGATCGTGCAGCGATCCCGCTGTTTCGTCATCCGCGATGGCGATCGACTCGGCCAAGGCTACCGGACCGGTATCGAGACCGGAATCCATCTGCATGATGCTGATCCCGGACTCGCTGTCACGTGCGAGCAGGGCGCGTTGAATCGGTGCCGCGCCACGCCAGCGCGGCAGCATGGACGCATGAATATTGAGGCAGCCAAGAGGAAAAGCGGCGAGAACACGGGGCGGCAGGATCAAGCCGTAGGCGGCAACCACCATGAGGTCCGCTCGCACCGCCAGCAGAGGCGCAAGGACGACTTCGGCTTTCAGCGACGGCGGCTGGGCCACGTCGAGACCGCTGCGCTGCGCGACCCGCTTCACTTCGCTCGGGGACGGTTGCAAACCACGTCCTGCAGGCCGGTCGGGCTGGGTCAGAACCAGGCCGACGTCATGCCCCGCGGCAAGCACGTACTCGAGGGCTACAGCGGCGAAGCGAGGGGTCCCCGCGAATACCAGGCGCAAAGCCGATCGTGCCGGTTACATCGCGCGCCGATGTTGCTTGCGCATCTTCGCCGCGATCCTGGATTGCTTGAGCTTGGACAAGTACTCGACGAAAACCCTGCCCTTGAGATGGTCCATTTCGTGCTGAATGCACACGGAGAGGAGGCCGTCGGCCTCGAGGGTGAACCTGGCACCCTGCGCGTCCATCGCCTCCACGCGAACCCGATCGTACCGTGGCACATGGTCGTAGACGCCGGGGACGGAGAGGCAGCCCTCGTCGAGTTCGGATTCACCCCAACCTTGCAGGATCACGGGATTGACTAAAACCCGCAACGCATTCCGTTCCTCGGAGACGTCGACCACGACCACTTGCCAGTGCACGTCGACCTGGGTCGCGGACAGACCGACCCCGGGCGCGGCGTACATGGTTTCAGTCATGTCGGCGACCAGTCCCTGAAGTTCCTCTTCGAATTGAACAACCGAGGTCGCCACCGTATTCAGGCGCGGATCGGGGTACTGCAGAATGCGCAAAATAGCCATAAATGCTTGCTTCGTTAGGCGATTACGATCAGAATCTAAAGCAGAATATAGTAACGATGCGGCAGTCCAAGGATTCTAGCGACAAATTCCCTAACCAAGAGGTGGGGACCAGGATGCGACATTCAATCATATCGGCAGCAGTCGGGCTAATTCTCGCCATCGCGGCAGCAGTTCCGGTCATGGCGCAGGAAGACAAGCCGCTCGCCCTCGCGGACAACCCGCCCGACCGCTACGTCGTGGTCAAGGGCGACACGCTGTGGGGTATCGCGAAGCGGTTCCTCAAGAGCCCGTGGCGCTGGCCCGACCTGTGGGGCATGAACAAGGATCAGGTGCGCAATCCGCACCTGATCTACCCGGGTAACGTCCTCGTCCTCGATCTGTCCGGCGCAACCCCGCGGCTACGCATGGAAGGCGAAGGGCCTGGCGGCGTCGCCGGTGCCTCCCATGGAACCGGGGTGGGCAGCACGGTTAAGCTCTCACCCCGCATTCGTTCGGAACAACTCGCTTCCGCGCCCGTTCCGAGCATTCCGGCGTCGTCGATCGAGCCGTTCCTCAGCCGGCCTCTGGTTGTCGACAAGGGCCAGTTCGATAGCGCGCCCCGGATCGTCGCAACGCAGGAAGACCGGGTGATCCTGGGCGCGGGCGACGAGGCCTTCGTGAAGGGATTGGCCAACGATTCGGCCGTTGTCTGGCAGGTCTATCGTCCCGGGAAACCGCTGATCGATCCAGGCACCAAGGAGGACCTCGGCAACGAGGTTATCTATCTGGGCGATGCTCGCGTCCGCGAGTTCGGAGACGTCTCGACCGTTACCATCCTGCGTGCCCGTCAGGAGATCGCCACCGGCGATCGCCTCGTGCTGGCGCCCCCGACGGATATTCTCGCCTACGCTCCGCATGCCGCTGTTCCCGGTGCAAACGGGATAGTGATCTCGGCGGCGGAGAACGTCATTTCCGAGATCGGGCAACAGCAGGTCATCGTCGTCAATCGAGGCGCCCGCGAGGGTGTCGAGGTCGGTACCGTGTATGCACTGTACCGCGCCGGCAAGACCGTCACTCCCAGAGCCTTGCCGCGGAGCAGTTCCAACGATCCGGCCCGATCGAAAGTGGAGTCGGCCTACACCGAACTCGATCCCAAGGGGCAGACCAATCCAGTGAAACTGCCGGATGAGCGCTACGGGCTCGTGTTCATCTTCCGTGTATTCGAGAAGGTCTCCTACGGCCTGGTGATGAATTCGTCACGACCGGTCCACCTCCTGGACATCGTCCGGACTCCCTGAGCGGAAGCTTGACCGTCAGGCGTCGATGGCGATCGATGCGGATCTTTCCCACTGGCTTCGGCTCGCGCTGACGCCGGGCATCGGGCCGCGCACAGCGCGCGCTCTACTGCAGGCATTCGGCTCGCCGGAAGCTGCGGTGATGGCCGCTCCGATGGCGCTGGAGCGCGTGGTACCGCGCGAAATTGCAGCAGCGCTGGCGTCGGACGCAGCACTCGAAGGCATCGAGACCACGCTTGCGTGGCTTGACCAATCGGGAAATCACGTCGTCACACTCGCCGACGACGACTATCCGCGGTCGTTGCTGGAGATCGCGGATCCGCCCGTCGTCCTGTTCGTGAAGGGTCGGCGCGAGTTGATCGGTGCGGCGACGATCGCAATCGTCGGCAGCCGCAATGCCACGCCGCAGGGCACCGCCACCGCTCGGGCCTTTGCGCTGGCCTTGAGCGATGCGGGCCTCGCCATCGTCAGTGGTCTCGCGCTCGGCATCGACGCCGCGGCTCACGAAGGAGGCCTCGAAGGGCGCTCCGGCACCGTCGCCGTCACCGGTACGGGTCTCGATATCGTGTACCCCGCGCGCAACCGCGCGCTCGCGCATCGCATCGCGGAGCGCGGTGTACTCGTTTCCGAGTTCGCCCTGGGCACCGGGGCACTCGCGCACAATTTTCCGCGCCGCAATCGCCTCATCAGCGGTCTCTCGCGCGGCGTACTCGTGGTGGAAGCCGCGATCAAGAGCGGCTCGCTCACGACGGCCCGGTTTGCAGCGGAGCAAGGTCGCGAAGTCTTCGCCATTCCCGGTTCCATCCATTCACCGGTATCTCGGGGGTGTCATGCGCTCATCAAACAGGGCGCAAAGCTCGTGGAGAGCGCGCGGGACGTCCTCGAAGAACTTCATTTACCAACATCGATCGGCACCCCTCCAGCGGAAGACGCGGCTAAGGAAGACGCGATCCTGACGCTGCTGGGACACGACCCGTGTGATCTCGACACGCTGTCGGTTCGCGCCGGGCTCGGAATTGACATACTCAGCGCGCGCTTGCTCGAACTGGAACTCGAGGGCCTCGTCGCCAGCCTTCCCGGGGGCCGGTACCAACGGCTTGCCTAGCCTCCCGCGCCCCGAAGAGGTGCATGGGAGGATTCGCCGGACGTTGCTTGCGCGGCCGGAATTCGAGCGCTTATCATGCGCGGCCCTCGATGGCAGCCCCCGAAAGGAACGCAAAGACTCATGCCCGCCCCGAAGCGCGCCACTGCAACGAAGACCAAGGCTGCTCCCCCCGCGCACCGGCAAGTCGACAGCGCATCGGGCAAGAAGCTCGTCATCGCCGAGAAGCCGTCGGTTGCGAACGACATCTCGAAGGTGCTCGGCGGATTCACCAAACATGACGGGTACTTCGAGTCCGACGAATACATTGTCTCGTCCGCGGTCGGCCACCTGCTGGAAATCGCCGCGCCGGAAGAATACGAAGTAAAACGCGGCAAGTGGAGCTTCAATCATTTACCGGTGATTCCGCCGCACTTCGATCTGCATCCGATCGCGAAGAGTGAGGATCGGCTCAAGCTGCTGGCGAAGCTCATCCGCCGCAAGGACGTAGCCGAGCTGATCAACGCCTGTGACGCGGGCCGCGAGGGCGAGTTGATCTTCCGCTACATCGTTCAGGCGACCGCCGCCAAACAACCCGCGCGACGGCTGTGGCTTCAGTCAATGACGCCTGCAGCCATCCGTGATGGATTCGCACACCTCCGGTCAGACGAGGAGATGTCCCCGCTCGCGAGCGCTGCGCGCAGCCGGTCGGAAGCGGACTGGATCGTGGGTATCAATGGCACGCGCGCCATGACTGCGTTCAATTCAAAGGGTGGCGGCTTCTATCTGACTACGGTCGGTCGCGTCCAGACACCGACGCTGGCGGTCGTCGTGGAGCGCGAGCGCCGAATCAAGGCATTCGTGTCGCGCGACTATTGGGAAGTCCGTGCACACTTCGACGTCAAGGCGGGCGTATACGACGGGCGCTGGTTCGACCCCAGGTTCAAGAAGGCCGAAGACGACGCCGAGCGCAAGGACAACAGGCTATGGACGAGGGGCGAAGCCGAAGCAATCGTCTCGGCCTGCCGCGGCAAGACCGGCACGGTTACGGAGGAATCCAAGCCGTCCACGCAGCTCTCGCCGCTGCTGTTCGACCTGACTTCATTGCAGCGCGAAGGCAATGGGCGTTTCGGATTCTCGGCCAAGACCACGTTGTCCATCGCCCAGGAACTATATGAGAAGTTCAAGGTACTGACCTACCCGCGCACTGATGCTCGCCATCTTCCCGAGGATTATGTCGATACGGTGAAGTCGACACACGAGGTTCTGCGCGAAGCCGCTGCGTACGGCAAGTTCGCGACGCAGGTCCTGAAGCAGGGCTGGGTACAGCCGAACAAACGCATCTTCGACAACACGAAGATCAGCGACCACTTCGCCATCATTCCGACACTACAACCCGCCCAGGGCCTCAACGAGATTCAGCAGAAGATCTACGATCTCGTGGTACGGCGTTTCCTTGCAGTGTTCTTTCCTGCTTCCGAATCGCTAGTCACCACGCGCATCACCACGGTCGAGGAACATCGGTTCAAGACCGAAGGCAAGGTGCTGGTGAATCCCGGCTGGCTCGCCGTCTATGGCAAGGAATCGCAGGACGAGGATGCCAACCTCGTGCCGGTAGCGAAGGGGGAGATGGCCCGAGCAACTGAGGTCGAAGCCGTCGGCCTCCAGACCAAGCCGCCCGCCCGCTATAACGAAGCGACGCTGTTGTCGGCGATGGAGGGTGCTGGCAAGCTGATCGAAGACGACGAGCTGCGTGAAGCCATGGCGCAGAAAGGTCTTGGTACCCCGGCGACGCGCGCCCAGGTAATCGAGGGATTGATCGGCGAAAAATATATCTATCGCGAAGGCCGCGAGCTGGTGCCGACGGCCAAGGCATTCCAGCTCATGACGCTGCTCCGCGGACTGGGAGTGGAGGAACTGACCCAGCCGGAGCTGACCGGCGAGTGGGAGTACAAGCTCGCCCAGATGGAGCGCGGACGACTGAAGCGCGAGACCTTCATGCGGGAGATCGCCAGCATGACCGAACAGATCGTCAAGCGCGCTAAGGAATATGACAGCGATACAGTGCCTGGCGACTACACCACACTTGCGACACCCTGTCCGCATTGCGGAGGCGTCGTCAAGGAGAACTATCGTCGCTTTGCCTGCGAGTCATGTGAGTTCTCGATGACCAAGACACCGGCCGGGCGACAATTCGAGATCGCAGAAGTCGAACAACTGCTTCGTGAACGGCAGATCGGCCCGCTTCAGGGATTCCGCTCGAAGATGGGACGGCCGTTCGCGGCCATTCTTCGCATCGTGCGGGACGACGAGAATGACGGTCAGAAGCTCGAGTTCGATTTCGGCCAGCCTGGTCAAGGCGACGAAGACGGCGAAGAGATCGATTTCACCGGGCAGGAAGCACTCGGCGCTTGCCCGAAATGCAATGGCGCCGTCTACGAACACGGCATGAGCTACGTTTGCGAGAACTATCCGCTCAAGAAGTGCGAATTCAGATCCGGCAAGGTGATCCTGCAGCAGGAGATCGACCGCGTCCAGATGCGCAAGCTGCTCGCCGAAGGACGTACCGATCTGTTGGCGGGTTTCGTGAGCAACCGCAACGGTCGCAAGTTCAAGGCGTTTCTGGTGAAGCAGCCGGACGGCAAGGTCGGGTTCGAGTTCGCCCCGCGAGAACCCAAGAAGGGGGCGGCGCCCGCGTCAACCAAGGCCATTGCGACCGCCAAGGCCAAAGCGGTACCCAAACGTCGGAACCGAAGCGGCTAGGAACAGGCGCGAACGGTCGTGGCGGGCATCGCGTCAGACGTCCAGATTGCGTACCCCCAAGGCATTGGTTTCGATAAACAGGCGACGCGGTTCGACGATGTCCCCCATGAGCGTGCTGAAAATCTCGTCGGCCGCAATACTGTCCTCAACTTGCGCCCGGAGCAGGGTGCGCGAGGCCGGATCCATCGTCGTCTCCCAGAGCTGCTCGGGATTCATCTCTCCAAGACCTTTGTAGCGCTGGATCGCGACGCCCTTGCGCACTTCGGCAAGAAGCCAGTCGAGTGCTTCGCGAAAATCGCTGACTGCTCGCTCGTCGTTGCCGCGCCGCACCAGGGCGCCCTCCCCGAGCAGGCCTTGTACGAGGTCTGCGGTACGCCGCATCTGCGCGTAGTCGCCGCTGTCCAGAAAATCCTGCTCGAGAACGGTGGTGCGTTCGACGCCGTGCACGGTACGCGCGATCCGCAGGAGGCGGGCTTCGGTCAGCCCGTCGTAACCGGCGGTTACCACGATGTTCTGTTTGGCGAGCAACGTCTGCAATCGCACTGCCGAGGCGTTCGTGGAAGCCTCGTCCGCCAGAGACAATGGTTCACCACGAGTGAGCGCCTGCAGCACGGTGGTATCCATCCTGCGTGAGAGTCTTTCGATGACAGCCTCGGTCAGCAGGTATTCCTTGGCCAGATTCTCGAAGGCCTCCCGTCCAATGGGATCAGCACCGGTGCTGGGAACCAGCAGCGCATCCTTGAGCGCGAGCTTGAGCAGATATTGCTTCAGCTCATGCTCGTCTTTCAGATAGCGCTCTTCTCTTCCGTGCTTCGCCTTGTAAAGCGGCGGTTGTGCGATATAGATGTGACCACGCTCCACCAGTTCAGGCATTTGCCGGTAGAAGAAAGTGAGCAACAGCGTGCGGATGTGGGAGCCATCCACGTCTGCATCGGTCATGATGATGATCCGGTGATAGCGCAGCTTGGCAGGATTGTAGTCGTCCTTGCCGATGCCGGTACCGAGCGCGGTTATCAACGTCGCGATCTCAGCCGAGGAGACTAGCTTGTCGAATCGCGCGCGTTCCACATTCAGGATCTTGCCGCGCAGCGGGAGAATTGCCTGGAACTTGCGGTCCCGTCCCTGTTTGGCCGATCCTCCAGCGGAGTCGCCTTCGACGAGATAGAGTTCGCATTGCGCCGGGTCCTTCTCCTGGCAATCGGCAAGCTTGCCGGGCAATCCCATCCCGTCGAGAACACCTTTGCGACGGGTCATCTCGCGCGCTTTCCGCGCGGCTTCCCGGGCTCGCGCGGCTTCGATGCATTTGCCCACCACCGTTCGCGCGTCGACCGGCCGTTCGAGCAGCCAATCCTCGAGCGCTTTTGCCACAACCTCTTCCACGACGGGTCGCACTTCGGACGACACGAGCTTGTCCTTGGTCTGTGACGAGAATTTTGGATCCGGTACCTTGACCGAGAGCACGCATGTGAGGCCTTCGCGCAGGTCATCCCCGGTGATCTCGACCTTCGCCTTCTTGTCGAGCTCGTTGCTCGTGATGTACTTCGTCATCGTGCGCGTCATCGCTGCTCGCAGCCCCGTCAGATGGGTGCCTCCGTCTCGCTGCGGAATGTTGTTGGTGAACACAAGTACCGATTCCTGATAGGAATCGTTCCACTGCATCGACACCTCCACGATGATGCCGTTGCGCTCGCCGACCGCATGAAAGATATTCTGGTGCAGAACGGCCTTGTGACGGTTGAGGTACTCGACGAAGCCCTTGACGCCGCCCGAGAACGCGAAGCTCTCCTGCTTGGCATTGCGCTGGTCCACCAGTTCGATACGCACGCCGTTGTTGAGAAAGGAGAGCTCACGAAGTCGCTTGGCGAGAATGTCGAAATGGAAATCGATGTTCTCGAAGGTTTCCATGCTGGGACGAAAATGGATCTCGGTACCACGCTTTTCGGTCGGACCCAATTCGCTGATCGGCAGGGTGAGATCGCCATGTCGGAACTCGAGAAAATGAGCCTTTCCGTCGCGGCGAATGGTGAGCTTCAGCCATTCGGACAAGGCGTTCACCACCGACACGCCGACACCGTGCAGACCGCCGGAGATCTTGTAGGAATTGCTGTCGAACTTCCCCCCCGCGTGCAAGACCGTCATGACGATCTCCGCCGTGGAGCGGCCGTGTTCGTCGTCCGGGTGAATGGCCGTTGGTATGCCGCGACCGTTGTCGACGACGCTGATGGAGTTGTCGCCATGAATGACGACCTTGATTTCGTCACAGTAGCCGGCAAGAGCCTCGTCGATGGAATTGTCCACCACCTCGAAGACCATGTGGTGCAGCCCGGTTCCGTCGCTCGTGTCGCCGATGTACATCCCCGGGCGTTTGCGGACGGCTTCCAGGCCCTTCAACATCTTGATGCTGTCGGCGTTGTACTCGTTGTTGCTTTCCATGCGTGATGACCCCGGGACTAGATGCGCATCGGCATCACGACATACTTGAAATCGGAGCGGCCGGGTAGCGTTACCAGCATGCTGCTGTTGGCATCGCCGAAGGCACAGTCGACGCTTTCGGTGTCGACACTGTTGAGAACGTCCTGCAGGTAGGTAATGTTGAACCCCACGTCCAGGTCGTCTCCTGAGTAGGGGATCTCCATCTCTTCCTCCGCTTCTTCCTGCTCCGTATTGGTACAGACAATGCGCAGACTCCCTGCAGTCAGCACCCAGCGCACGCCTCGGAACTTCTCGTTCGAAAGTATCGCGGCGCGCTGGAGGGCCTGCTGCAACCGGATGCGCCCGGTTTCAAAGTGCCGCGCGTAGTTCAGGGGTACTACTCTTCCGTAGTCTGGAAATTTCCCGTCGACCACCTTGGTAATCAACTGAAGGCCACTGAACTCGAACTTGACCTGATTGGCAAGCAGGGTGATCCGCACCTCCTCGTCCGTATCCTGGAGCAATCGCGCCAGTTCGAGCACCGCCTTGCGCGGCAGGATCACTTCGTTGCGAACGTAGCTGTCAGTCAGTTCGCGGGTAGTAAGTGCCAGGCGATGACCGTCTGTCGCGACGAGGGTCAACTCGTTCTTGTCCACCACCAGCAGCATACCGTTCAGGTAATACCGGATGTCCTGCTGCGCCATCGCGTACTGTGTCAAACCGAGCAGCGCGCGCAACTCATTCTGCGGCACCGACATCTCTGCGCTTGCCTGCTGACCTGCGGCGAGTCGGGGAAAATCTGCGGCTGGCAGCGTTTGCACGCTGAATCGGCTGCGGCCGGCTTTCAGCTGGACCTTCGAATCCTTTTGATCCAGGGCGATGCTGGTGCCCTCGGGCAAGGCCCGCAGTATGTCCAGCAGTTTTTTCGCCGATACTGTCACCGCGAAGTCATCGCTCGAGCGCTGTCCGGTTACCGGCGCGGCGACCTGAATTTCGAGATCGGTCGCAAGCAAGGTCATGGCACCATTTGTCGACTCGATCAACACGTTGGAGAGAATCGGCAGTGTCTGCCGTCGTTCCACAACGCCCGTGACGGCCTGCAACGGACGGAGCAGTGCATCGCGATCGAGTTGTATGTTCTTCATTTCTCTTTCAACCTGGTAGGTATTGATAAATGAACGACAGAACGGTGGAGAACGTTGCACTAGCCATACAGGACGGGGCTTCCAGAGAGTTCAAGCCCGTCGAGGAGCCTCTGTATCGACTGTGGACAGTTTCTGGATAGAAGTCGGCGGTGGCCATACGCGGCCAGTTATCCACAAATCGTCCCGTACTTATCCACGTAGAACCTGTATCAATGCATCGAAGTCGCGGGTGATGTCCGGGGTGCTCAAGCGCAACTCGGCAATCTTGCGGCACGCATGGAGCACGGTAGTGTGGTCCCGTCCTCCAAACGCTTCCCCTATATCCGGCAGGCTCAGGGGCGTGAGTTCCTTGGCCAGCGCCATGGCGACTTGTCGGGGACGAGCGATTGTGCGGGAACGCTTCTTCGAGTACATCTCGGAGACCTTGATCTTGTAGTAATCCGCGACGGTCTTCTGAATGTTCTCGACCGAGACCTGTCGGGTCTGAACGGCGAGGAGGTCCTTCAACGCATCTCGCGTGGATTCGACGTTTATCGCGATGCCGGCGAAGCGCGAGAAGGCGATGACTCTTTTCAGTGCGCCTTCGAGTTCGCGAACGTTGGATTGGATGTGTGTGGCAATGAAAAAAGCTACGTCCTCGCCGACCGAGACGTTTTCGGCTTCGGCCTTCTTCAGCAGAATGGCAACGCGCATTTCCAGTTCGGGCGGCTCGATTGCAACCGTGAGGCCCCATCCGAAGCGTGAAATCAGGCGGTCTTCCATCCCCGAGATTTCTTTGGGGTAGGTATCGCAGGTAATGATCACTTGCCGGTGCGAGTCGACCAGCGCATTAAAAGCGTAGAAGAATTCTTCCTGAGTACGATTCTTGTTGCTGAAAAACTGGATGTCGTCGATGAGCAGCAGGTCGAGCGAGTGGTAGTACTTCTTGAAACTGTCGAAGGACTTATGTTGATATGCCCGCACCACGTCCGAGACATACTGCTCGGCGTGGATGTACCGAACTTGGGCACCGGGGGAATGTTCGTGCACGAGATTTCCGATCGCTTGAATCAGATGTGTCTTGCCGAGACCGACGCCGCCGTAGATAAAAAGGGGGTTGTAGGCCGTTCCCGGGTGCTCGCCGACCTGGATTGCAGCGGCGCGCGCAAGCTGATTGGCCTTGCCCGCTACGAAGCTGTCGAAAGTGAATGCCGGGTTGAGTCGTCCACGCTCCCGGACTGGTGCAGGAGCGTCGATACGAATTTCTCGCTTTGCGGGCTCCGGCACCGGTGCGGCCTTTTGCAGGTTCTGGCTATCCGTCAGTGTCAGATTGACGACCGTACCACCCGCAGACAGGCGACCGGCAAGATCTTCGATGCCGCGAAGAAATTTCTCGCGAACCCACTCGAGCACGAAGCGGTTGGGGGCCGCAAGAATTAGCGACGTGCCGTCCTGAATCGCGGCGAGTGGCTTGATCCAGGTTCGGTATTGTTGTTCGGACAGGCTCTTCTGGAGCTCGTCCTGACAACGTTCCCAGAGGTCGGACATGGGGTGGAGAGGGAGGGTAGGTCCGACGACAGCGGACGATTTGGTATTGATGTGCGAAGCTCTCGGCGACCGCCAGAAGACGCAGTCTAGCAGAGCAGGCAGCAAGTTATCCACAGGCTCTGAAGAAGCTAGATTTGATTGACAATCAATAGAGTGGAAGTGTCTAATACCCCGCTTTTTTTCCGGGAGTAAACGATGAAACGCACCTATCAGCCCTCCGTTACGCGGCGCAAGCGTACCCACGGTTTCCGCGTACGCATGAAGACGAAGAGCGGCCGCGCCGTGATCAACGCGCGCCGCGCAAAGGGGCGCGCGCGGCTCGCGGTCTGATCCCTCCCGCCCAGGCGACGGATATTCACTCGGAGCGCTTCCCGACGGCATTGCGCCTTTCCGAAGCGGCCGCATTCGAACGTGCGTTTCGCGCTCGTTGGCGCGAACAAGGTCGTTTTTTCGTGGTCCATAGGGCGCAGAATGCGCTGCCGTTCGGACGGCTCGGGATGGTCGTGGCGCGCCGCACGGCCGGATCCAACGTTGTACGGAACCGCCTGAAGCGGCTGATCAGAGAAATATTTAGACGACGGCGACAGGAGTTAACGGGTTGGGACTGGGTGGTCCGGGTGAAAGCGACGCCGAACGCTGCAATGCGGCAGACGGCGCGTTTGGAACTGGAGTCCCTTCTGGTTCGGCCGCGCTGACGTCGATCGCACTGCAGGGTCTGGTTCGCGGCTACCAGATGTTTTTCAGTTCGGTACTACCTCCCTCGTGCCGATTCCATCCCACGTGCTCCGACTACGCAATCGAAGCGCTCAAGCGCCATGGTCCCGTTCGGGGATCCTGGCTTGCCACTAGACGTATCGCTCGATGTCATCCCTGGGGTTCCGGGGGGCACGATCCGGTACCCTGAACTCGACCCGATCATGGACGCCCCCCGTCTCGTATTGCTGGTGATTTTCTGCGTTTCGTTGTTCCTGCTCGGCGAGAAGTGGGTCAAGGAATACGGTCCTCAGGCTGTGTCATCCGATACCGCTGCCGTTCAACGCGCGGCTGGAGATCTGGCACCAGTGCCAGATGCCAATAGAAGCAACGAAGTTGCATCGCACGCTTCCATCGACGCTGTTCCAACTGTCACGACTGAGGCGACGGCTTTACCTGGTGCGCAAACGGTCAGAGTCCGCACGGACTTGATGGCCGCCGAAATCAGTACGATCGGCGGCGCCATACGCCGGATTGAACTGTTGACGCATCGGGACGGGGTCGATCTTCAACGGAACCTGGTGATTCTGGATGCGAGCCCGACACACACAGCAGTGGCCCAGACCGGTCTGCTGGGAGCTTCCATGCCCAATCACAAGACCATGTTCGTCGCCGAACGGGGCGAAGTGGCACTGGCAGACGGTAGCGACAGCGCCGTTGTCAGGCTGACTGCCGTTGATCCGAGCGGCTCAGTCAAAGTGGTGAAAATTCTCACGTTTCACCGAGGCAGCTATGTGATCGACGTCGGGTACCAAGTCGAGAATCATGGCACGGCAGTGCTGACCGCATCCGCGTACTACCAACTCGTCCGCGACGATCATTCACCCGCCGGCGAATCGAGGTGGGTGTCCACTTTCACCGGAGTGGCCTTGTTTACTGACAAGGACAAGTATCACAAGATCAGCTTCAGCGACATCGCGAAAGGTAAGGCGAAGTATCCCAAGAAGAGCCCGGATGGTTGGATCGGCATGGTCCAACACTACTTTGTGACGGCCTGGCTCCCCAAAAACGGCGAGGAGCGCGAGTTCTACACGGACTCGGTCGGGAGCAACCTCTACGCTGCGGGCGTGATTCTGAACGGCCCGAGCATCGAACCGGGTGCACGCGGAGAATGGGTTGTACCGTTGTACGTCGGGCCAGAGGAGCAGGACAAACTGGCGGCGTTGGCGCCGGGGCTTGACCTGACGGTCGACTACGGCTGGCTCACGATCATTGCGACGCCGCTGTTCTGGGTGCTTTCGCATGTGTACGGGATCGTCAAGAACTGGGGCGTCGCGATCATCATCGTCACAATCATCATCAAGCTCATCTTCTTCCCGTTGTCCGCCGCATCCTACAAGTCGATGGCGAAAATGCGCCTGATGGCGCCCAAGCTTCAGAAGCTTAAGGAAATTCACGGTGACGACCGGCAGAAGCTTCATCAGGCGATGATGGAGTTGTACAAGACGGAGAAGATCAATCCGCTCGGCGGCTGCCTGCCCATCGTGGTTCAGATCCCGGTGTTTATCTCCCTCTATTGGGTGCTACTCGGGAGCGTCGAAATGCGTCACGCACCTTTCGCTCTCTGGATCAATGATTTATCGAGTCCAGACCCGTTCTATGTGCTGCCGATATTGATGGGCATCAGCATGATCGTGCAGACGCGCCTGAATCCCGTCCCGCCGGATCCGATCCAAGCAAAGGTGATGAAGATCATGCCCGTGGCGTTCAGCGTGTTTTTCTTCTTCTTCCCGGCGGGCCTGGTCCTCTACTGGTTGGTGAACAACATTCTTTCCATTGGCCAGCAGTGGGCCATCACCAAGCGCTTGGAGAATGCCGGCCTTGGGGCTGGCAAGCGCTGATTCCGTTGCGGCGATTGCCACTGCACCCGGTCGCGGGGCGGTGGGGGTGGTCCGCGTCTCCGGCCGCATGGCGAGCGCGATCGCGCAAGCGATCACGGGCAGGGTATTGCCAGAACGGGTCGCGACCTACGCAGAGTTCCGGGACGCCGACGGAGTAGTGGTCGATGCGGGTCTGGCGCTGTGGTTCCCCGCTCCCCGGTCCTTTACAGGCGAAGACGTGTTGGAGCTTCAAGGCCACGGCGGACCGGCGGTGCTCGCGACCTTGCTGGAGCGTTGCATGGCGTTGGGTGCCCGAATGGCCCGACCTGGCGAGTTCACGGAACGAGCGTTCCTCAATGGAAAGCTCGATCTCGCGCAAGCGGAGAGTGTCGCGGACCTGATCGAAGCAACGTCTGCAATCGCCGCGCGGGCGGCCATGCGATCACTGCGAGGAGAGTTTTCACAGCGTATTGAAGAGCTTGCATACGCTCTGGTCGATTTGCGGATTGTGGTCGAATCGTCACTCGATTTTCCCGAGGAGGAAATCGATGCGCAAGGCGCCACGGCCGAGATGCTTGCGCAGATTCGTGAGCAGCTGCGCCTTGTGCAAGAGGCTGCCCGGCAGGGAAACCTTCTGAGGGAGGGCGTACAGGTGGCCATTTCCGGTTCATCCAACGTGGGAAAATCGAGTCTGCTGAATCGTCTCGTGGGTGAGGATTTGGCTATTGTCACCGACATCCCCGGAACCACACGGGATACGCTCAGAGCATCCATAGAGCTGGAGGGGATCCAGTTCAATCTTGTGGATACCGCGGGCCTTCGGAGTACAGATGATCCGGTGGAACGAATAGGCGTGGCCCGCGCACAGGTCGCGGCGGCTGAGGCCGACGTCGTCCTTCAGGTCGTGGACGTCGGGATCGTCGAAGCGATGAGACCTTGCCCGAACGGACGACTCATCCTTGTCGAGAACAAGATCGATTTGTACGGAATTGCCCCGGGACTAAGGCATCAAGGTGGCGCGCCGATTGTTCGCCTTTCGGCTATGACGGGGAGTGGATTGAGCTGTCTTCGCGCGGCGCTGCTGGAAGCCGCGGGTTGGGCCCCGCCGCAACCCGAGGGCATCTATGCGGCGCGTGCCCGTCATCTCGAGGCGCTGGTTCGCGCGTCCCAAGCATTGGAGCGAGCGGCCGCATTCGGTGTGGGTCAGGCAGATCTGTTGGCGGAGGAACTGCGCTACGCGCAC
Source organism: Burkholderiales bacterium (assembly GCA_038324085.1). Classification (GTDB taxonomy): domain Bacteria; phylum Pseudomonadota; class Gammaproteobacteria; order Burkholderiales. The sequence continues at coordinate 27,864 of JBBQHP010000024.1, read as the reverse complement.
GATTCGCTCGGGGCAATCATCGGCAAGATGTCACCGGACGAACTTCTAGGCGAGATCTTTTCGCGGTTCTGCATCGGGAAATAGCGCGAGTAGCGTGTCCGAACTGATGCTGGTTTGTGGTGCCGCCTTGCTGGCGGGATGGGTGGACGCTGTAGGCGGTGGGGGTGGACTGATCCAGATTCCAGCACTGTTTGCCATCTACCCCGTGGCGTCCCCGGCCATGCTCTTGGGGACCAACAAGTTGTCCTCGTGCTTCGGGACCGCCGTCGCCTTGGCGCGCTACCGATCGCTCAGGTTCGTCGAGCCTCGACGGTGGCTCGTTGCCGTCGGCGCGGCTTTGGCGGGGTCGGCTGTCGGGGCGTTTGGAGCGACGCAGGTTCCCGCGCACTTGATGCGCGCGCTGGTGTTGGGGGTTGTGCTTGCTGTCCTGGCGTACATGATCATCAACAAAGCTCTACTGACCAGGTCGGATCGAAGCGAGAAATTACCCAATGCGGCTACGCAGGGCGCGCTGGGGGCGGGGGCAGGCTTCTACGATGGTCTTCTCGGACCCGGAACGGGTAGCTTCTTGATTCTGGGACTGGTTCGATGGTGCCGCATGGATCTCGTCCGTGCTTCAGCGGCCGCAAAAGTGATGAATCTTGCGACCAATGTGGGTGCACTGACTTTCTTTGTGATGGCGGGCAGCGTGGACTATCGACTGGGATTCCCGATGGCGACCTGCAACATCGTGGGAGCTTGGGTCGGCGCGTCCATGGCAGGCAGATTCGGTCCGCGGCTCGTCCGACTGGTGTTGTTTCTGGTCGTTGCCGTGCTGAGTTGCAAGCTTCTGATCGAGCTGTTCGACTAGGAGTTCGTGCTGGTTTCACGTGAAACCACGAACCGCCGTCGATGTTTCACGTGAAACGCGTACGCGAGGGCAATGAATATTCCTAGAATTCCGCTATGATTCCTGCCCCCAGAAATCTGAGCGAGATCATGCGGTTCCCAAAGCGTTTCGAGGTCATTGTAGTGGGAGGCGGCCACTCCGGAACCGAGGCTGCCCTGGCTTCTGCGCGAATGGGGCGGGATACCCTGTTGTTGACCCACAGCATAGAGACACTCGGCCAGATGTCATGCAACCCTTCCATCGGCGGTATCGGAAAGGGCCATCTGGTCAAGGAGGTAGATGCTCTTGGAGGCGCCATGGCGGCGGCCACCGACGAAGCTGGAATCCAGTTCCGAATCCTGAATCAAAGCAAAGGTCCAGCCGTTCGCGCCACGCGCGCGCAAGCGGATCGGGTGCTATATCGCCAGGCAATTCGGCGTCGAATTGAAGAGCAGCCCAATTTGACGCTTTTCCAGGATCCGGTTGACGATCTGGTTCTAGAGGGTGATTGCGTCCGCGGTGTCGTGACTCAGCTCGGAATCCGGTTTGACGCCCAAGCGGTAGTGCTGACGGTCGGTACCTTCCTGGGCGGACTGGTTCACATCGGCCTGAACAACCACGAGGCCGGGAGAGCAGGTGATCCACCCGCGAAAATTTTGGCGCGGCGACTCCGCGAGCTGAATCTGCCCGTCGGTCGGCTCAAAACCGGTACGCCTCCTCGGTTGGATGGCCGCAGCATCGATTTCTCGGCAATGGCGGAGCAGCCGGGAGACACGCCGGAGCCGGTCTTTTCGTTCATGGGCACCGCGGCGCAACATCCGGCGCAACGCCCGTGCTGGATTGCACATACCAACGAGCAAACGCACCAGATCATTAGAGGTGGTCTGGATCGATCACCAATTTTCACGGGTGTTATCGAGGGAGTGGGCCCACGCTACTGCCCGTCGATAGAGGACAAGGTCCATCGGTTTGCAGACAAAAGTTCACATCAGGTTTTCCTTGAACCCGAGGGCTTGTCTACCCACGAGATCTATCCGAACGGAATCTCGACCAGCTTGCCGTTCGATGTCCAACTGGAGCTGGTGCGTTCGATCCGTGGCCTGGAGAACGCCCGGATCGTGCGTCCCGGATACGCGATCGAGTACGACTTCTTCGATCCGCGTGCGCTCAAGACTTCGCTGGAGACAAAATCCTTGCAAGGGCTCTTCTTCGCCGGCCAGATCAACGGAACTACCGGTTATGAAGAAGCAGCCGCTCAAGGCCTTCTGGCTGGCATCAACGCAGCGCTGCAAGTTCGGGGCGAGGCCCCATGGTGTCCGGGTCGCGATGAAGCGTACTTGGGCGTGCTGGTAGATGACTTGATTACGCGCGGGGTGACCGAGCCGTATCGCATGTTCACGAGCCGGGCTGAGTACCGGTTGAGCTTGCGCGAGGACAATGCCGATCTGAGGTTGACTGAAATGGGACGCCGGCTCGGCCTGGTGGATGATCGGCGTTGGCAGCGATTCGTCGACAAACGCGATGCGGTGGCGAAAGAGGTCGCGCGCTTGGGTTCTTCGTGGGCCAAATCGCGAACACTGCAGAAGGGATCCATGGAAGCACTTTTCGGCCAGGTTCTGGACCGTGATCAGACGCTGGAGGAGCTGCTCCGACGGCCCGGAGTCGCGTATGCTGATCTGATGACCCTGTCTGGTGCGGGCCCCGCTGTGACGGACGCAGAGATCGCGGCCCAGGTTGAGATACAGATCAAGTATCGTGGGTACATCGATCGCCAGCGCGACGAAATCGAACGGCAGCAGCATTTCGACGACGCACGGTTACCCTCAGATCTCGACTACCGCACGGTTCGCGGATTGTCGTCCGAAGTTCAGCAGAAGTTGAATACACACCGTCCGGAAACTCTGGGCCAGGCCTCGCGCATATCAGGCATCACGCCGGCCGCCATTTCCCTCCTGCTGGTCCATCTCCGAAGGGGGATCACATCCGGCCAGTTCGATTCGCCGAATGCGGAGGTTTCTGCGGTGCAGACACGGTGAAGTCGCTGGTGTCCGCGCTTGAGCAAGGGGTCGAGTCGCTGGACCTAAAGCTTCCTCCCAGCACGCAAGCGAAGTTGCTCGAGTATCTCGCCCTGCTGCAGAAATGGAACGGCGTCTATAGCCTGACCGCGATCCGCGAGACGTCAAAGTTAGTAAGCCATCACATATTGGATAGCTTGGCGGTGGTGCCGCATCTCGCGGGACATGGTGTCCTGGATGTGGGAACGGGACCCGGACTGCCGGGTATCCCCATCGCACTTGCGAGACCGGATTGGCACGTCACGATGCTTGACAGCAACCACAAGAAAACTGCATTTGTGATACAGGCGCTGGGGGAATTGAAGATCCACAACGGCGTAGTTCACCGCGAGCGAGTAGAGCTTTGGGACCCGCCTTTCCGCTTCGACGTCATCATTTCACGGGCATTCTCGGACCTCGTGGACTTCACCCGTCTCGCGGGGCACCTGCTGGCCACGGGTGGGCGGTTGGCGGCCATGAAGGGGTTGTATCCCTATGAGGAGATTGCACTCCTTCCGCCCGAGTTTCGCGTGGAGCGCGTGATCCCTCTGGCCGTACCGGGAGTCGACGGCGAACGCCATCTCGTGCTGATCGAAAAGCGCGAAGGCTGATCGCGCGATGGCGAAGATCATCGCGGTTACCAACCAGAAGGGTGGCGTGGGAAAGACGACCACAACCGTCAATCTGGCGGCTAGCCTGGCCATGGCGGGGCGTCGGGTGCTGTTGATCGATCTCGATCCACAAGGCAATGCCACCATGGGCAGCGGCATCGACAAACGTCAGCTATCCGCAACGGTGTACCAGGCGCTGCTCGGCGAATCAGCCCTCGCGGCTGTGCGACTCCGATCCACCACCGGCAATTACGACGTCATACCCGCCAATCGGGAACTGGCTGGCGCCGAGATCGAAATGGTTGACCTCGAGCACCGAGAGGCCCGCCTCAAGGTTGCGCTGGCAGTCGTCGAATCAGAATATGACTTTGTCCTGATCGACTGTCCGCCGGCGCTCAACCTCTTGACGGTAAACGGACTTGTAGCTGCACAGGCTGTGATGATTCCAATGCAGTGCGAGTACTACGCGCTTGAGGGCCTTTCGGATCTGGTGAACACGGTCAAGAAAGTCAGAGCTCATCTCAACCCAGATCTGGAGATCGAAGGCTTGCTCCGCACGATGTACGATCCGCGCAATTCGCTGGGCCAGCAGGTTTCCGAGCAACTACAGCAACACTTCGGAGAGAAAGTGTATCGGACCGTGATTCCGCGCAACGTCCGGCTCGCCGAAGCCCCGAGCTACGGCATGCCGGTATTGTCTTACGATCGGCAATCGAAGGGAGCGCTCGCTTACCTTGCGCTGGCCGGAGAGATCCTGGGAAAACAGGCAGCGTAAGGTCCGCCATGGTCAAACACAAAGGATTGGGCCGCGGCCTGGATGCGTTGCTCGGCGCGGACAAGCCGGCGCCCGCCGGCGACCGGTTGCTCGACGTGCCGGTGGCGATACTTCAGCCGGGAAAGTATCAGCCCCGCACGCGGATGAACGAAGAGTCGATCGCCGAACTTGCGGAATCGCTCAAGTCGCAAGGCATGATCCAGCCGATACTCGTCCGCCCACTGGCGAACGGTCGATTCGAGATCATTGCCGGCGAGAGACGTTGGCGCGCAGCACAGAAAGCGGGTATCGCCGAAGTTCCGGTGCTGGTCCGCGACGTGCGCGACGAAGCGGCGCTTGCAATGGCGTTGATCGAGAACATCCAGCGCGAGAACCTGAATGCTCTCGAAGAAGCGGCAGGCATCCAGCGACTGATAGACGAGTTCGGCATGACGCATCAGAGCGCCGGCGAAGCCGTCGGTCGATCGCGCACGGCAGTAAGCAATCTGTTGCGGCTGCTGCAACTGCCGCCGTCGATCCGGCAGCGCATGATGGACGGTCAGCTCGACATGGGGCATGGCCGCGCGCTGCTCGGGCTTCCTGTCGCCAAGCAGATCGAACTGGCGGAACTCGTAGCCACAAAAGGACTATCGGTTCGGGAAATCGAAAATCTAGTCGCGCGAATCGATTCCGCTGGCGCAGGAGGGAAACTCCGTCCCAAGATGGACCGCGATGTCGCGAGCCTCGAGGAGGAATTGTCCGACAAGCTCGGCACCACGGTATGGATCCGTAGTGGCACCAAGGGTCACGGCAAGATGATCATCGAGTATCGATCGCTCGATCAACTCGACGCATTGCTGGCGATGTTGCGGCGGTCGACCTGACGCCGACTCTCGGCATCCGTTGACGCACCGCCGCATCCGCCAGTAAACTCTCGCGGTTTTTTTGTCGCCAGCGGGTTCCCCGATGTTTCGGATCCAGAGTGCGCCGTTTCGCGCAGTGCTTCGGTGGCAGGCCATGACAACGGTGGCCATATCGACGGTAGTGGGGATGCTCGCGGGGCCGCACGGCGCGGTTTCGAGCGCGCTCGGGGGCTTGGTGGCGCTGGTGGCGTGTACGGGATTTGTTGCGGTTACGCAGATGGCACGGGTCGCTTCGGCTGGTGCAACATTGCTGGTCGCATTTCGTGCCGAAGGCGTCAAGGTGGGTCTGAGCGTGGTGCTGCTGTGGTTGGTGCTCTCGCTGTACAAGGAAGTCGTGGCAGTGGCATTCATCGGATCGTTCGCAGTATCGATCCTGGTGTTTTCGATGGCGGTCTTCGTTCGGGATCTCGGACGCAAGGCGTGAATGATCAAGGTGTGAACGAGCAATGTCCTCCGGCAGCGAACTGACCCCGACCGAATACATCCAGCATCACCTGAGCTTCCTTGCGAAGCCAGTCGCAGAAGGTTCTTTCTGGACGCTTCACGTGGATTCGGTCATCACCGCGGCCGTGCTGGGCGTGCTCAGCATCGGCCTGATGTGGTGGGTCGTGCGGGGCGCCACAGCCGGAGTGCCCACCAAGCGTCAGGCATTCGTCGAACTCATGTTCACCTTCGTGGACGACCAGGTTAAAGGGATCTTCCACGGTAAACGCGATTTCGTCACACCCACGGCACTGACAGTATTCGTGTGGATACTACTGATGAACACGATGGACTTCCTGCCCGTGGACATCATGGCGAAGATCCTCGGTGTATTCGGCATTCATGAGTGGCGGCTCGTGCCGACTGCCGACGTCAACACGACATTCGCGCTCGCATTGTCGGTCTGGCTGCTGATGATCTACTTCTCCATCAAGGTGAAAGGTCTCGGCGGCTTTGTCCATGAACTGTTCTGCTCACCCTTCGGCGGGCATCCGCTGCTGTGGCCGGCGAACTTCCTGTTCAACCTCGTCGAGTACATCTCCAAGCCTTTGTCTCATTCGTTGCGGCTCTACGGCAACATGTACGCTGGCGAGATCATCTTCCTGCTCCTCTGGCTGTGGGCCGCCACAGGTCTGGTCGGTACCGTCTTCGGCGCGATCCTGGGCGTAGGCTGGGCCATATTCCACATCCTGATCGTCGTGCTGCAGGCCTATATCTTCATGATGCTCACGATCGTCTATATCTCGATGGCTCACGAGAGCCACTGAGCCGTCTCTTCCCACTTCACGTTCTGCAACTCGAAAGGAAATCTTGATGGACAAGCTGCAACTTCTCGCGATGATCCAGGCATACACCGGCATCGGCATCGGCCTCATGATCGGCCTGGGCGCCGCCGGCGCGTGTATCGGCGTGGGCATCATGTGCAGCCGCTTTCTCGAAGGCGCCGCTCGCCAGCCGGAAATGATTCCAGCGTTGCAGGCCAAGGTGTTCCTGTTGCTGGGCCTGATCGATGCCTCGTTCATCATCGGCGTGGGCTTGGCGATGTTGTTCGCCTTCGGCAATCCGCTGCTCGCGGTCATTCAGTAACTCCCTTCACCATTTCCCGGTAGGGGGTAGGCATGAATATCAACTTGACGCTGATCGCGCAGGCAGTGTCCTTCGCGATCTTCATCTGGTTCACGGTCAAGTTCGTCTGGCCGCCGCTGCTGCGAGCCATCGAGCAGCGTCAGTCTCAGATCGCCGATGGCCTGGCGGCGGCAGAGAAAGGGCGCCAGTCCCTCGAACTTTCCTCCAAACAGGTCGAGCTTGCGATTACCGAGGCGCGCAATCGCGCCCAGGAGATCATCGCGCAGGCCGAGAAACGTGGTTCGCAGCTCGTCGAGGAAGCCAAGAATGCGGCGCGCGAAGAAAGCGGTCGCGAGAAGGCCGCGGCGAAAGCCGAGATCGAACAGGAAGTCTCACGCGCCCGAGAAGCCCTGCGGGACCAAGTCGCAGCGTTGGCCGTGGCTGGGGCCGAGAAGATCCTGCGTAAGGAGATCAACGCCCAGGCGCACGGCGAGCTGCTGGCCCAGCTGAAGAAGGAATTCTAGCCGCCATGGCCGAGATCAGCACCATCGCCCGTCCCTATGCCGAAGCGGTGTTCGAATTGGCCGACAAGGCCGGCTCGCTCGCGCAATGGTCAGTCACACTGTCCAACCTTGCCGCCGCTGCCGAACATGGCGATGTTCGCAAGTTGCTCGGCAATCCGAGGGTTTCGGCAAGTTCCCTGGTGGACATGTTTGTGGCCGTATCCGGAGACGCGTCGCCGGAGGCGCGAAGACTCCTCGAGGCCCTGATCGCGAATCAGCGCCTCGGCGCACTTCCCGCAGTCCACGAACAGTTCGAAGCCCTCAAGAACGATCGCGAAAGCACCGTCGACGCGAGCATCGAAACCGCGTTTCCGCTCGAAGGAGCGGATCTCTCAGGTCTGGTCGCTGATCTCGAGCGCAAGTTCAAGCGCAAAGTCCGTCCTACGGTAAAGATCGACCCTACCCTCATCGGTGGCGTCAAGATCTCCGTCGGTGACCAGGTGATCGACGGATCGGTCCGCGGCAAGCTCGATGCCATGGCGGCCGTTCTGGCCTCGGCCTGATACGCGCAACCACCCATATCTCTTCGAATCGGAACCGCCATGCAACAGCTGAAACCCTCCGAGATCAGCGATCTGATCAAGTCCCGGATCCAGAGCCTCGCGCTCTCCGCCGACGTGCGCACGCAGGGCACCGTGGTCTCCGTGACCGACGGTATCTGCCGGGTGCATGGTTTGTCCGACGTCATGCAGGGCGAGATGCTCGAGTTTCCGAACAACACGTTCGGCCTCGCCCTGAACCTGGAGCGCGACTCGGTCGGCGCGGTGATTCTGGGTGAATACGAGCACATCTCCGAAGGCGATCCGGTCAAATGCACGGGTCAGATTCTTTCGGTTCCGATCGGACCCGAACTGATCGGACGCGTGGTCAATTCTCTCGGGCAACCGATCGACGGCAAGGGGCCGGTCAACGCGAAAGAAACCGACATCATCGAGAAGGTCGCGCCGGGCGTGGTGTGGCGCAAGTCGGTCTCGCAGCCCGTGCAGACCGGGCTGAAGTCGATCGATGCGATGGTGCCGGTTGGTCGTGGACAGCGTGAGTTGATCATCGGTGACCGCCAGACCGGGAAGACCGCGGTCGCCGTGGATACCATCATCAATCAGAAGGGCAAGGATCTCTTCTGCGTCTACGTGGCTATCGGTCAGAAAGCCTCGACCATCGCGAACGTCGTCCGCAAACTCGAAGAGCATGGTGCCATGGCGTACACGATCGTCGTGGCCGCGTCGGCGTCCGAATCCGCGGCGATGCAATACATCGCTGCCTATTCGGGCTGCACGATGGGCGAATTCTTCCGCGACCGCGGCCAGGATGCGCTGATCATCTATGACGATCTGACCAAGCAGGCCTGGGCGTATCGCCAGATATCACTGCTGCTGCGCCGCCCGCCCGGCCGGGAAGCCTACCCGGGAGATGTGTTCTACCTGCATAGTCGCCTGCTCGAGCGCGCCGCTCGGGTAAGCGAAGCCTGGGTAGAGCGCTTCACGAAGGGCGAGGTCAAGGGCAAGACCGGATCGCTCACCGCGCTGCCGATCATCGAGACGCAGGCCGGTGACGTGTCGGCCTTCGTTCCGACGAACGTGATCTCGATCACGGATGGCCAGATCTTCCTGGAGACCGATCTGTTCAATGCGGGCATCCGGCCCGCCATCAATGCCGGCGTGTCGGTCTCGCGCGTGGGCGGTGCGGCCCAGACGAAGGTGATGAAGCGCAAGGACGTCGGCGCTGGTGTTCGTCTGGCACTCGCGCAGTACCGTGAGCTAGCGGCGTTCGCGCAATTCGCCTCCGACCTGGACGACGCCACGCGTAGGCAACTCGAACGCGGTCGCATGGTCACCGAACTCATGAAGCAGCCGCAATACCTGCCGTTGCAGGTGTGGGAGATGGTACTGACGCTGTTCGCGGTCAACAACGGTTACTTCGACGATATCGAAGTGAAGAAAGCGCTGGCTGCCGAGAAGAGCCTGCGCGATCACATCAAGGCGAAGTACGCCCAGATCTCCGATGGGATCGAGTCGAAGAAGGACATGAGCGCCGACGACGAAAAGGCCTTGCGGGCCGCCATCGACGACTGGAAGAAGAACGGCAGTTTCTGATTTCCGCTCTAACGCGCTCGCGAAAGAACCCAAGACATGGCAGGCTCCAAAGAGATCCGCACCAAGATCAAGAGTGTGCAAAACACTCGCAAGATCACCAAGGCGATGGAAATGGTCGCTGCCTCCAAGATGCGCAAGGCACAGGAGCGCATGCGCGCCGCGCGACCGTATGCGGAGAAAATCCGCAACGTCGCTTCCCACATCTCGCACGCCAACCCCGAATATCGTCATCCGTTCCTGATCGAGCGCGATACGGTGAAGAAGGTCGGCATCATCATCGTCACCACCGACAAGGGACTATGCGGTGGTCTCAACACGAACATTCAGCGCCTGGCGCTCACCCAGATGAAGCAATGGGAAGCCCAGGGCGAGAGCTTCGAGGTCTGCTGCATCGGCAACAAGGGCATGTCTTTCATGCAGCGTCTTGGCATGAACATCGTGTCGCAGGTAACACAGCTCGGCGACCGTCCGCACATGGACCGGCTGATCGGCGCCGTCAAGATCATGCTGGACGGTTACACGGAAGATCGGTTCGACCGCCTGGTGATCTTCTCCACGAAGTTCATCAACACGATGAAGCAGGAACCTGTCTGCGAACAACTGCTGCCCCTGTCCGGTGAGCGGCTCGGCGTGCCGGAAGGTTCCTGGGACTACATCTATGAGCCCGAAGCGAAGGGCGTGCTCGACCAGGTACTGACGCGCTACATCGAGGCGATCGTCTATCAGGCCGTCACCGAGAACATGTCGAGCGAGCAATCCGCTCGCATGGTCGCAATGAAGTCGGCTTCCGACAATGCAGCCAACGTGATCGACGAATTGACGCTGATCTACAACAAGTCCCGGCAGGCTGCGATCACCAAGGAACTGTCGGAGATCGTCAGCGGCGCCGCGGCGGTATGACGCTCGCGTCACCGAACCCATTCGAATCGAACGCTTTAGGAAAGAACGCAATGGAACAAGCACAAGGCACCATCGTCCAGTGCATCGGCGCAGTGACGGACATCGAGTTTCCGCGCGAATTCATGCCGCACATCTACGACGCGCTGACGTTGGTCGAGGACCCGAACAATCCGCTGGCCGAGAAGGGTCTCACCTTCGAAGTGGAACAGCAGCTCGGTGACGGTGTTGTGCGGACCATCGCTCTGGGCTCAAGCGATGGCCTGCGCCGGGGAATGAAAGTCGTCAGCACCGGCAAACCCATTTCGGTTCCGGTCGGGCTCGCCACGCTGGGCCGCATCATGGACGTACTCGGTCGCCCCATCGACGAGGTCGGACCGATCGCCACCGACGAGCGTCGGTCGATCCACCAGCCGGCGCCGAAATTCGACGAGCTCTCGCCATCGGTGGAACTGCTCGAGACCGGCATCAAGGTGATCGACCTCATCTGCCCGTTCGCCAAGGGCGGAAAGGTCGGATTGTTCGGCGGCGCCGGCGTGGGCAAGACGGTGAACATGCTCGAGCTCATCAACAACATCGCGAAACAACACTCGGGTCTGTCGGTGTTCGCCGGCGTCGGCGAACGCACGCGCGAGGGCAACGACTTCTATCACGAGATGTCCGAAGCCGGCGTCATCAAGCTCGACAATCTCCCCGAGTCGAAAGTCGCGATGGTGTTCGGCCAGATGAACGAGCCGCCCGGCAACCGTCTGCGAGTGGCGCTTACCGGACTGACCATGGCCGAGCGCTTCCGCGACGAAGGCCGCGACATCCTGTTCTTCGTCGATAACATCTATCGATTCACGCTCGCCGGCACCGAAGTGTCCGCGCTGCTCGGGCGGATGCCTTCCGCCGTGGGTTACCAGCCGACGCTGGCCGAAGAAATGGGCCGCTTGCAGGAGCGCATCACTTCCACGAAAACGGGTTCGATCACGTCGATCCAGGCGGTGTACGTGCCCGCCGATGACTTGACGGATCCATCGCCCGCCACGACCTTCGGTCACCTGGACGCCACCGTCGTGCTGTCGCGCGACATCGCCTCGCTCGGGATCTATCCGGCGGTCGATCCGCTCGATTCCACGTCGCGCCAGGTCGATCCGAATGTGATCGGCGAGGATCACTACAACACCACGCGCGCCGTGCAGGCGACCCTGCAGCGCTACAAGGAACTGCGCGACATCATCGCGATTCTCGGCATGGACGAGCTCTCGCCGGAGGACAAACTGGCCGTGGCACGCGCGCGCAAGATCCAGCGCTTCCTGTCTCAGCCGTTCCACGTGGCAGAGGTGTTCACCGGCTCGCCAGGCAAGTACGTGACGCTGAAGGACACGATCAAGGGCTTCAAGGCGATCGTCAACGGCGAATACGATCATCTTCCCGAGCAGGCCTTCTACATGGTCGGCACCATCGAGGAAGCTGTCGAGAACGCGAAGAAGTACCAGTAGAGCATGGCCAATACCATCCACGTCGACGTTGTCAGCGCTGAAGAGGCGATCTACTCGGGCGAAGCAGAGTTCGTCGTGCTCCCCGGCGAGGCGGGTGAACTCGGTATCTATCCTTTGCACACGCCGCTCATCACACGCATAAAGCCCGGATCGGTACGTATCAAGCCGGCGGGCGGCGGCGAGGAAGAGCTGATCTTCGTCGCAGGCGGCGTGCTTGAGGTGCAACCGAAAACCGTGACCGTGCTTGCCGACACCGCCATTCGCGGGCGCGACCTCGACGAGGCCAAGGCCGCCGAGGCGATGAAGCTTGCAGAGGAGGCGATGCGCAGCTCGCAGGACAAGGTGGAGATCGCGACCATGCAGGCGGAATACGCGATGATGGCGGCGCAACTCGCGGCGATCCGAAAGCTGCGCAAGCGCTGACGCGACATCGCTTCGCGACGACAAGGGCGATCCTCGGGGTCGCCTTTTTCATGATGGCGGGCGTCTCCTCTCGCGCCGATTGCGCGGGCGTTTGACACGAGAATTCGCGCCCCCTACGCTCCGCCCCAGTTCGTTCAAGGGGATTGCCATGAAATCTCAAGCTTGGCTCGTTGCCATCCTGCTGTGCCTGACCGGGTTCGGAGCGTCCGCAAAGGACACGGTCAAGATCGTTTTCATCGGCCCGCTATCGGGTGGCGTGTCCGCCAACGGCATCGGCGGGCGCAACAGCGTCGATCTCGCCGTGCGCCTGCGCAATGCCGACCCGAAGGCGAAATACAGCTACGACCTCGTCGTGCTGGACGACGAGTGCAAGCCCAACGTCGGTGTGCAGGTAGCGACGAAGGCAGCGGCGGACAACAGCATCATCGCCGGCGTGACCCACTATTGCTCCACGGTCGCGATGGCCGCGATCGACGTGTATCACAAGTTCGGCCTGCCTGTGGTCGTGTGGGGGGCCGTGTTGCCCGATATCACCTACGCCAACGACTACAAGGAAGTGCATCGCGTCAACGGCACCATGATCAATCAGAACGAGGCCGCCGCAAGCTTCATGACGAGCCTGAAGTTCAAGCGCTGGGCGGTGATCCACGACACGACCGACTACGGCAAAGGCCATGACAAGTACTTCAGCGAGGATCTTCGCCGCAAGGGTGGCGAGATCCTGGGCTCGTTCGGCGTGACGGCGGACCAGCAGGATTTCTCGGCCGAACTCACCAGGATCAAGGAGCTGAAGCCGGAAGTGATCTATTTCGCCGGTCTCACGCCACTGGGCGTGCGCATTCGCAGCCAGATGGACAAGCTCGGCGTCAAGGCGGTGTTCCAGGGCACGTCGGGCATCGTGTCCGACGCCTTCATCGAGGGCCTCGGCCCGCTGGCCGAGGGCGTCGTAGCATTTCGCGAGGGTGCACCGGCCGACAAGCTCCCCGGTGGGCGAGTGTTCATGGATGCTTACGCGAAGCAGAAGTACGCGGAGGATCCGGAGGCCTACGGCCCGTTCGCGTTTGCCGCTGCGACGCTGGTGATGGATGCGATCGAGAAGGCGGGGCCGGACCGCAAGAAGGTGCGCGCAGAACTCAATCGCACTCGTGACTACGATTCCGTGGTCGGCCGGATCACGTTCGACGATCACCGACAGAACGCGGTGCCCCTCATCACCAAGTTCGTCGTCCAGGATGGCAAATGGCTCGTCTGGGAGGACAGCGAGTACGCAACCGGAAAGCGAGCACTCGCCAGGAAGTGATCGTCGTGGATCCCGGATATCTCGCCCAGCACCTGTTCAACGGCCTCATGCTGGGCGTGATCTACGCGCTCGTGGCGGTCGGGTTCACGCTGTTCTTCGGCGTACTCGACGTGATCATGTTCTCCCACGGGGACGTGGTCATGCTGGGAGCGTTCACCGCGCTCGCCACCTGGATCGGATTGACCGATGCAGGCGCTGCTTCACCGTCCTTGCTGCTGTTCGCGATGCTGGTCGCGTCTATCGGTCTCATGGCCTTGCTCGGTGCTCTGACCGCTCGGATCCTCGTGCTTCCTCTGCGCCAGGCGCCGCCGATGAACGTGCTCCTGATCACGTTGATGACCGGGACCGTGCTGCGTGAGTCGGTGCGCCTATTCTATCCGCAAGGCTCCAACCCCAAGCCTTTTCCGCGTTTGTTGCCGACAGGAGCGATGGAGTTCGGCCAGTTCACCCTGCGTTTCGATAGTGCCATCCTGCTGGTCGTCGGGGTGGCCGCCATCGTGTCCGTGCACCTCGCACTCTCCCGGACCCGGCTGGGTCTCGCGATCCGCGCCGTCGCCCAGGATTCGGAAACCGCGTCGGCCATGGGTATCCCCTTCACGGCGACTGTGCTCGCTACTTTCGCGATCGGGTCGGCCCTGGCCGCGCTGGCCGGCCTGGTCAACGGTCTGTACTACAGCGAGGTCAGTTTCAATCTCGGCCTGCTTCTCGGGGTGATTGGATTCTCGGCAGCAGTGATCGGCGGCCTCGGCAATGTCTACGGTGCCATCCTGGGCGGGTTCTTGTTCGCGGCACTGCAAACCGTTGGCGCCGTGGCGTTGCCGCTGGCGAGCGCGTACAAGGACGTCTTTGCGTTCACTGTGGTCATCATCCTGATGGCGATCCGGCCCGCCGGTCTGCTGGCCGAGCGATCCGCCGAGCGCGTTTGACGTGAAATACTCCGCCGTACCGGCACTGACGGCAGTCCTCGCGTCTGCTGCGGTGGTGCTGACCATCCTGCTTGTCGATAATCAATGGGCGGTGGCTGGTGTCGTCGCGGGCGCTGCCGCCATTCTGCTGCTCTCATCCCGTTTCGGCTGGGGGGTTCGCATCGCCGCCAGCGGTGCTGCGCATCCGATCGTCGTGCCCGCTGTCGTTCTGGCAGCTGTGGTGGTGATCGTCTTCGTGCTGCGCGAGGACAATTTTGCGCTGCTCATGCTGTGCACCGTGATGCTCTATGCAGTTGCCGGGCTCGGCCTCACCGTGCAGTTCGGCCAGGCAGGCGTGGTCAATTTCGCGGGCGCAGCATTCTTCGGCATCGGCGCCTATGCAACGGCGGTCCTGTCCACGAAGTCGTCGCTGCCCCACTATCTTGTGCTGCCATTGGCCGGTGCCTGCGCTGCCGTCATCGGGTCGGTGTTGTTGCTACCGCTGCTGCGCACGCGCGGACACTATGCCGCCCTGATCACCATTGCATTCGGCATCCTGTTCAAGACGTTCCTCGAGGTGAATGACGCTCTGGGCGGTCCCCAGGGGCTGAAGGTTCCGGGCTTCACCATGTTCGGCCACGCCTTCAACGATCCGATCGTCATCGACGAACAGACGGAATGGTCGTTCTATATGGCGTACGCGGGTCTCAGTTTCGTGCTCGTCGCAGCGGCCTATGCTTTCGTCCGCCGGCTCGAGCGCTCCTGGATCGGGCTGGCCTTCGATGCCGTGCGGCTCGACGAAACCGCGGCTTCGGCGTTCGGCGTAAACGTGGCCGCGTGGAAGATCGTCGCCTTCTCTGTCGGCAATTTCCTCATCGGCACCGCCGGTGCCGCGTACGCGATGATGACCGGGTTTGTCGCACCGACCAGTTTCACTTTCGCGGATTCGCTGATCCTCGTCTCCATCGTGATTCTCGGCGGGCTGGGCAATCCGTTGGGACTCGTCCCCGCCGCGCTGATCGTAATCATCCTGCCGGAGAAACTGCAGGTCATCCAGGAGTACCGATTTCTGCTGTTCGCGCTCCTGGTGATCGTGATCCTGCTGGTGCGTCCCGGCGGGTTGCTACCGCGGGCGGCGCGTGAGTACTTCCCGGATCAGTCGCGATGAGTGCGGCGCTGCTCAAGGCGAGTGGCCTTACGGTGCGATTCGGCGGCGTCACTGCGCTCGATGGTCTCGAACTCTCCGTGAACGTCGGCGAGACACTGGGTCTCATCGGCCCGAACGGCTCGGGCAAGACGACCTTCTTCAATGCCCTGACCGGTATCGTCCGCGTAGCCACCGGGCGCGCGTATCTGGACGGAGGCGACATCACGGGGCTCGCGCCAAGGCGCGTCGCCGCGCAGGGCATCGCCCGGACATTCCAGCGTCTGCGCTTGCTGCTCGAGCTGTCGGTATTCGACAACTTGATGCTCGGTCAGCATCTGAGTCTCGACCACGGCATGTGGATCAACCTGTTCGCCCGCCACCGCCTGCGCGGCGAAGTCCGGCGGCAGGCCGACTCGGCGCGTGCACTCCTCGGTGCCTTCAGTGCGGCGCTGCCTGCCAGACTGTACGATTCCGCCGGATCACTGACCATGATCGACCGCAGGCGCGTCGAAATCTGCCGTGCACTGATCCGCGAACCGAAACTCCTGCTGCTGGATGAACCCTCCGCCGGAATGACCCCCGACGAGACCGCCGAGCTCATGTCGGATCTGCTGGCAGTGAAAGCGCAGCGACCCCGGCTATCGGTGATCATCATCGAGCACGACATGGCGGTGATCGAGCGAGTGAGCGACCGCTGTGCCGTGCTCGACTACGGCAGAAAGCTCGCCGAGGGTTCGTACGCCGAAGTCGCGCGCGACCCGATCGTGCGCCAAGCCTATCTAGGCGAGGATTGAGGCGTGGCCGGCGCGAGGCTCGAAGTGCGTGATCTGACGGTGGCCTACGATCGCGCCGATGTGCTGACGTCCGTATCGCTCACGGCGCTGGCCGGTGAGACCACATGTCTGCTCGGTGCCAACGGCGCCGGCAAGAGCACGCTTGCGCGTGCCGTGCTGGGCCTGACCCGGGCGCGCGGCGGAACGGTGCTTCTCGACGGCGAAGACATCACCGGGGAGCCCACGCATCGCATCGTCGCTCGCGGCATCGGTGTGATTCCCGAGGGTCGGAAAGTGTTTCCGAAACTGACCGTCGCCGAGAACCTGCGCGCCGGCGCCTATCTGGTCCGCGAGCGCGCCCGGAACGCCGCACGATTCGACGAGATCTGCGAGGTCTTCCCGCGCCTGCGCGAGCGCCTGACGCAGCTTGCCGGGACCCTCTCCGGCGGTGAGCAGGCGATGCTCTCGATCGGCCGCGGGCTGATGGGATCGCCCCGCCTCATCGTGATCGATGAGCCATCGCTCGGTTTGTCTCCCCGATACGTGAAGGAGAATTTTCAGGTGATACGGCGCATCCAGGAGTCCGGCGTCACGGTCCTTCTCGTCGAACAGAACGTGCACCAGACACTCGCGATCGCCCAGAGAGGTTACGTGCTCTCCGGTGGCCGCGTCGTCGCCGCGGGAACGTCGGACGATCTGAAGCGTCATCCGGAACTGCTCGCGGCCTACTTCGGCGACGACCCCGGTTGATCGTAACGCACTCGCTTGCTTCGTAGGCCGGGGACCGCCGTCCCCGACGGCGATCGGCCGGACGCCGACGGCTATACTCGCCGGATATCGAAAGGAATCACAATGGGCCATCCCGCCGAAGCCGTACGCCTCACGCAGGAACTGCTGCGCTTCAACACCATCAATCCACCGGGCGCCGAGGAACCCTGCGCGCGTCACCTCGGCGCCTTGCTCGAAGCGGCCGGCTACCGGGTGCGCTATCAGGAGATCGGGCCGGGGCGCACCAATCTCGTTGCCGCCATCGGTGGCAACGACACGAAGAAGCCCATCGTTTTCACCGGCCACATCGACATCGTCCCGCTCGGCGCCCAGCCGTGGACGCGCGACCCGTTCGCCGGAGAGACCGACGGCGGGATGATGTATGGGCGCGGGTCCAGCGACATGAAAAGCGGTGTCGGGGCGTTCGTGGTTGCGGCCATCGCGCTTGCGCCCTACCTCGCCCGGACGGCTGGCGTTTCCCTGGTCATCACGGCGGGCGAAGAGACCGGTTGCGAGGGCGCGTTCGAACTGATCCGCGATCCGGCGCTGCTCGGCTCGGCAGGAGCGCTGATCGTCGCCGAGCCTACCGGCAACTACCCTTTCATCGGCCACAAGGGTGCATTCTGGCTGCACGCAAAGACACGCGGCGTCACCGCGCACGGTTCGATGCCCGAGAAGGGTGTTAACGCGGTGTTCAAGGCGGCGAAGGCGGCGACGACGCTGGAACATTTCCATTTCGATACCCCGGCGCACGCGATGATGGGTCAGGGCTCGCTCAACGTCGGTACGTTCCACGGCGGACTCAACATCAATTCGGTTCCGGACGAGGCTGTGATCGGCCTCGACATCCGTACCGTGCCGACGCAGACCCACGCCCATATACGCGAACAGCTCGCGCGCACGCTCGGCCCTGACGTCGAGCTCGCCACACTCCTCGATGTGCAGTCTGTCTACACCGACCCGCAGGACGCGTGGGTCCAGAGCGTGTTCGATGTCATGCAGACCCATCTGGGCGCCCGGCCGGAGGCGCGAGCGGCAACCTATTTCACCGATGCGGCGGCGCTGAAGCCGGCGCTCGGTGAGCCCCCAACCATCATTCTCGGGCCGGGGGAGCCGCAGATGGCCCACCAGACCGATGAATACTGCCGCACCGAGCGCGTGGAACAATCGACCGAAGCATTCATCGAGATCATCCGCCGCTGGACCGGTGCGTGAGCGCGTGAAGCAGCGTTCCTATATCGAGGCAGGACTCGACGTGCGCGTGGGCTCGGTGCTGGACGCTGGCAGCTGGATCCCGCTGGCACCCGTCGATGACAGCGGTGTAGTGGCCGGTGACGGACTGATTCACAACCTGCCGGTGGTGATCGCCGGTACCGACCCGTCGCGCGCGTCGGGCGCGATCGACGGTGCCGACGCCGATGCTTTGCTGGCTGCCGTGGCGCGGGCGCGAGCGCGCTCGGTCACGCTGGTGATCCTGTTGGACTCCGCAGGCGCGCGTCTGACGGCCGGCGTTGCAGTGCTGGGTGCGTTTCGTCGCCTGGAGACCGCGCTCCTGGATGCCGCATGCAACGGTTCGCGCATCTGCGCGGTGGTCGGGCGCCACTGCTTCGGTGGCGCCAGCCTGCTCGCGTTCGCGGCGTCAGCGCGTGTGTATCCGCGCGGCGCCCTGCTCGGCGTATCAGGGCCGCGGGCGCTTGCCGCGCAGGGCATCGCGCTCGATCCGGACGAGGTCGCGGCGCTGTATGGGGCCGACGGGCGGGCGCGTCACGACGAGAATGCACTGCTGGTGGCCGACGACATGGTGGCGGTGCGCGCGGCCCTCGCTGCGTGGCTGGCAGACGGATCACCGGGTCTCACGATCGAGCAGCGCCAGCGCAGTCTCATGCGCCGTCTTCGCCTCTACCGTGGCGACGCGAGCGCCTTGCCCGCGGATCCGTTGCCCCCAGAACTGGATGCGCGCCTCGATCATCTGTTTCCGCAAGGCTGGAGCGCTATCTATGCGGCGGGAGTCATCTGGGGTGACGGGTGGGTTGACGGTCGCGAAACCCTGGTCGGGGGGTTCGTGCAAGGGCGCCCGGTCGACGCCGTCGCCTGCTGGCGTCTCAGCCAGGCCCTGCTGGACCTGGCCCGGGATCGATCGTGCCTCCCGGTGGTCATCCTGCTCGATTCACCCGGCCAGAGTTCCGCCGTTGAAAGCGAGCAATTGCTGCTCTCGGAGTTCATCGCCCAGGTCGCCGCCGTCGTGTACCGGCTGCGTTCGCAAGACCGGTCAGTCGAGCTCTGGCTGACCGGCGAGGCCGGCGGGGCGATCTACGTGGCGTTGTCGGCCGCCGTGACGACCGTGACCGCATGGCCCGGCGCTCGCATCCAGATCCTGCCGGCCCGGGTTGTCAGCGGCGTCGTCGGGGGCACGCCCGAACCACGACCCCCGGTATCGGTACTGCTGGAGGCGCACGTGATCGATCGTTGGACACGCGCGCCCGGTCTGGCCGAGCCCCCGGAATCATGACCGCCAATTTCATGGTGCTGGTCGAAGCGCGCGCGCCGGCGGACCGGGGCGTCGTGCTGCTCGAAACCGAAGCCGGCGTGTGCTGGAGCTACGGCGCGGTATTGACGCTCTCCGGCCGCATCGCCTGGCGACTGTCCGGCGCCGGATTGCAACGCGGGGATCGCGTGGCCGCGCAAGTGGAGAAGTCACCCGAAGCGCTCGCGCTCTATCTTGCATGCCTGCGCGCGGGCTTCGTCTACCTGCCGCTCAACACGGCGTATCAGCCGGCGGAGATCGAATTCTTCCTGGCTGATGCGGCACCCGCCGCTTTCTTGTGTCGAACCGGGTCCCTGGCGGCGCTCGAGCCGCTCGCTCACGCCGCCGGCACCCGCGCGGTGATGACCCTCGATGCCGATGGTGGCGGCTCACTGCTCGCGAGCATCGATGATCACGATCCGCACTTTCCGGTCGTCGAAGCGAGTCCGGATGATCTCGCCGTACTGGTCTATACCTCGGGAACCACCGGTCGTTCCAAAGGCGCGATGATCACGCACGGCAGTCTCGTCGCGAATGGGGAAGCCCTGGTCGATGCATGGGGCTTCGCGGCTCGCGACACACTGTTGCACGCGCTGCCGTTGTTTCATATTCATGGCCTGTTCGTCGCCACTCACTGCGCCATGCTGTCCGGCTCGCGCATGCTCTTCCACGCGCGGTTCGACGCGCGCACGGTGATTCGCGACCTGCCGCGGGCGAGCGTGATGATGGGCGTCCCGACCTTCTACACCCGGCTCCTCGCCGAGCCCGCATTCACGCGCCAGTCGGCAGCCAACGTCAGGCTGTTCGTTTCGGGTTCCGCGCCGTTGCTGCTCGACACGTTCGCCGCGTTCGAGGCGCGCACCAATCAGCGCATCCTCGAGCGCTACGGCATGAGCGAGGCCGGCATCATCACGTCCAACCCGCTCGACGGCGAGCGCCGGGCGGGTTCGGTTGGATTTCCCCTGCGCGATGTCGCGGTACGCATCGCGGACGCGGCGGATCTGCCGCTTCCGGCAGGCGCCATCGGCGGCGTCCAGATCCAGGGCCGAAGCCTGTTCAAGGGCTACTGGAACCTGCCCGACAGGACGGCCGAGGAATTCACCGCGGATGGGTGGTTCAGAACCGGCGATGTCGGTTGCTTCGATGCCGACGGCTATCTCGCTATCGTCGGGCGCGCCAAGGATCTCATCATCACGGGCGGCTACAACGTGTATCCGAAGGAGATCGAGCTGGTGCTCGATGCGATGTCGGAGGTGCTCGAGTCAGCCGTGATCGGGGTGCCGCATGCCGACTTTGGCGAAGCAGTCGTGGCGGTGGTCGTGGCGGCGCCGGGTGCCGAGGTCGCAGAGGCCGCGCTGATCGCGAGATTGAAATCGCTCCTTGCCGGCTACAAGGTTCCGAAGCGCGTGCATGTCCTGGATGACCTGCCGCGCAATGCCATGGGCAAGGTGCAGAAGGCCGTCCTCCGGGATCGCTTCGGCGCCTGAGTTCAGGCCGCCTTCAACGCCGCGTTCCTGACCGCTGCCAGTGCGCCGCGCAGATCGACCGCGTCGGCGAGCGAACGCGCTTCGCCATGCGTAAGGGTCGTGAGCGGCAGGCGGCAAGGTCCGCAATCGATCGCGACCTGCTGTCCGAGCGCCTTCAGGGCATTGACTATCCCGAACGGCATGGCGGCGCCCAGGATGTCGCGGATCACTTTCTGATGACATGCGGCCTTGGCGATGTCCCTGCCGCCGAAGGCATGGACCATGGCACGTGCGATCGGCGCAGTGAAATTGAAGGTCATGCCGACCGCGTTGCGCACGCCCAGGGCCATGGCAGGCAGGAGCATGTCGTCCCGACCGAAGAACACCCGACAGCGGTCGCCGCACACTTCTATCACGCGGCCGAGGTCACCCAGGTCTTCGCCGGTGAACTTGACGCCGGCGAAGTTCGGGATGCGCGCCAGCGCTTCCTGCGCCACGGCCGCGGCGGGAACGGTGACACCGCTCACCATGGGGATATGGTAATAGTAGAAGGGAAGATTCGGCGCCGCTTGCGCGATCTTCGCGAGGCAGTCCGTTGTTTCGACGGCCGACCGGGGCTTGAGGAAATGGGCGCCACCGCGGCGATGGCGCCGGCATTCGCCGCGTGACGGGCCAGGTCGGCGGCGTCGGCAATCGCAGCGTGACCCACGTGAACGATGATTTCGAAGCCGTCGGGGGCTGCGCCGATCCACGCTTCGGCGACCTGCTTGCGCTCGGGCGTGGAGAGCGCGGCGCCCTCACCCGTGGTGCCGCAGACGAACGCGCCATCGGCGCCGTCGTTCAGGAGTCCGGCGAGCTGGCGTTCGATGACGTCGACGGCGACGGAGCCATCGGGATCGAACGGCGTGAAGGCGGCGGCGACGATCGAGAACGGCTGAGCCATGGGGGTCTCCTCGGTTGGGGTCGGGAACGAACGCCGCGTAAGATATCGACCTGACGCCCTGGCGTCGCCGCAAGCGTTGCCACACGTTGCGCATTCGATGGCAGCGTTGCGCAATTCGTGGCAACGATTCGCAACCCCGCAGGTATCCGCTTGGGCTCAACCGACCGCAGCGACCGCGTCGTCCTGCTTCGCCGCGCCGTGGTCGATGCGCTCGACCTGGCCCGGGAACGGCACGGCGGGCGGCTGTCCGTCGCCTACGATGCGCTCGAACCGATGGCCACCCGCGAAGGGCTGACGCGGGACGATTTCTACCGGGCCGCCCGGCGCGAGACCATCGAGAAATTGTCGCAGTCCAAGCTCTCCCGCCTGAAGGCCGTGCTCGAGGCTGCAGGGCTTGTGGTTCAGACCGAGGAGCCCGGCGCGGAGCTGGTGAGGGCGATCGAAGCGCTGTCGCGCACCGCGCTTACGCCAGAGCGCCTGCGTCGCGAGCTGCCGCGCACGATGCTGTGCCTGCGGCGCAGCTACCTCGCGCCGGACTCGGTCAACGTTGCGCACGTCGAGATCACCTTTGATGAACTGGTGGTCCACTACCGCGAGACCCGTGCGGGCAGTCTCGGTGCTGCCAGCCAGCGCTCCGAGATCCGCGGCACCCTGCTCTACCACGAGGACGTGAACGACCTCTTGTACGTCGTCGGCCACAATGAAGTCCGCACCAGTTTTGCGGTGGAGGACACGGTGAGCTCGCGTTCCACGATCGTGGTGCTTTCGGTGTTGCGGCCGTGCCTGTCGTCATCTCTTGCAGCGTTGGACGGGATTCACGTGGGCGTGATGCCGGACAACAATCCGGACTTTCCCGCCCGACCGTACGCCGGTGCGCAGGTGCTGATCGAGACGTCCAGGGCGCTGGCCGACGCTGCGCGCGCCGGGCTGATTCAGAATCACGCGCTGGGCGACCTGTTGCGCGCCCCGGCGTGGTCGAAGCCCGAGCTGGCGCTGTTGAAACGGATCGACGTCGCCGCGCGGCTGGCGGCGCAACCCGATCCGAGGTACGGTCTGTACGTAGTGGCGGAGCCGAGACGGATGCCGACGGGTTCGAAGCGCCCCAAAGTGAACCGCCGGAGAATCCGCACATGCGCTGGGAATCTGGGAGACGCAGTGACAATGTCGAGGACAGGCGTGCCATCCGAATCCCGGGCGGGTTCGCCGGGGGCGGCATCGGCGTGGTGGTCGTCGCGCTGATCGCCATGTTCTTCGGCGTCGATCCCAGGCTGATCCTGGAGGGTGGCGGACAGGCGGGCAATTCCGGGCAGGAGCAACAACGGGCGCCGGCCGATCCGGCGGCGGATCGCCTGAAGGATTTCGTTTCGGTCGTGCTGGCGGACACCGAAGACACCTGGACGGATGTATTCCGGCGTGCCGGCAGTCTATATGTCGCACCCCGACTGGTATTGTTCACCGGCGCGGTCCAATCGGCCTGCGGCCGGGCCGGCGCGGCAGTCGGTCCGTTCTACTGCCCCGGGGATCGGCAGGTCTATATCGATCTGGACTTCTACCGCATGCTCGCGCAACGCTTCGGCGCACCGGGCGATTTCGCCCAGGCCTATGTCATCGCTCACGAAGTCGGGCACCACGTCCAGAACCTGCTCGGGATCTCCGAAAAGGTGCGGGCCGCCAGTCAGCGTGGTGGCGAGGCGCACGCCAACCAGCTTTCGGTCCGCCAGGAACTGCAGGCCGATTGTTTCGCCGGCCTGTGGGCGAATCACGCCAACCGCGCTCGAAATATCCTGGAAGCCGGCGACGTGGAGGAGGGGCTCGGTGCTGCGGCCGCGATCGGCGATGATCGACTACAGCAGCAGGGCCAGGGGTATGTGGCACCCGAGAGCTTCACGCATGGCACGTCGGAGCAGAGGGTTCGTTGGTTCAAGCGCGGGCTCGATTCGGGGGAACTCAAGGCCTGCGACACGTTTACGCCGGCACGAATCTAGACCGCCTGCGGACCTACCTTGTGCCCTTTCCGGGAGCCAGCGCGATCGCGAAATCTCATCCCCTCGTAAGTCACAGAAAATGAAATGTAAGTACACGCTCTCGTCACAACCTCCGGACAACATGAAGCAGTAGGCGTCTCTATCTAGCGACTGTCATGCACACCCGCATAAAAAATCTCTCCAAACGGAAGGTTTCCGCGTTAGCATTCCTCTCCCAACGCAGCGGAATACATACAAAAGTGCAGGGAGATCTCGGGGTTAGGACCATCCCCGCATGGCTGGCGATGATTTTCTTACTGGCGAGCGGCATAGCTTCCGCCCAGACCGACAACGGGTCTGGTGAGCCCCGTTTCGTCATCAAGAAGTTCCAGGTGGATGGCAACACGCTGCTGCCGCAGGGCCGCATAACCGCGGTGCTGGCGCCGTTCGCCGGAACCGGCAAGACCTTCGCGACAGTGCAGCAGGCACTGGAAGCGCTCAACGCGGCCTACGCCGAGGTTGGCTATTCCGCAGTCCAGGTACGTATCCCGGAGCAGGAACTGACCGATGGGGTCGTCCACTTCACGGTCATGGAGCCGAAGCTCGGACAGATCATCGTCGAGGGCAATAAGCATTTCTCGACCGCCAATGTCCTGCGCTCCCTGCCCGCGCTGAAACCGGGCGAGGCACCGAATGTCGACGCCGTCGCGCGCAACCTCCGTACCGCCAATGAAAGTGCGTCGAAGCAGACCAGGATCGTCCTGCGAGCGGGCGACAAGGACGGGACCGTGGATGCAGTGGCACGCGTCTCGGATGCCCCGCCGCTGCGCCTTTCGCTCAGTCTCGACAGCACCGGGACACCGTCGACCGGCATTCTGCGCGCAGGGGTCGCGGTCCAGCATTCGAACCTGTTCGATCGCGATCACGCACTCTCGGCGCAATATGTGACGGCGCCCGAGAATCCCCGCGACGTGAACATAGTCGGCGTGGGCTATCGGGTTCCCCTGTATCGGCTCGGCGATACCGTGGAGGTCGGCTACGTATATTCGAACGTGAACTCCGGCACCGTGAGCACGGCGGCAGGCAACTTTGCCATCAGCGGCAGTGGCAACTTCTACACGTTCCGCTACAACTGGAACCTGCCCCGCCGGCTGGAACTCGATCAGAGATTCAGCTTCGGCTTCGATTGGCGCGATTTCCGCAATGACGCCCAGTTCGTGGGGGCGTCAGGCAGCTTGATACCCGACATCACCCTGCATCCCGTCAGCGCCCGCTATTCGGCGCGCTATTCGGCCAACAACACGGACCTGTCCGGTTTCCTCTCGGCATTCCACAACATCCCGGGGAGCAACGATGGCGGACGCGATGCATTCGACGCAACCCGGCAGGGAGCGAGCCCCACCTACACGCTGTATCGCTACGGCGCGACGATCGCTCAAGCACTGCCCCGGGATTTCCAGTTGCGGCTGTCGGCGAATGCCCAATACACCAACGAACGACTGGTCCCGGGCGAGCAGTACGGCATCGGCGGACTGGACTCCGTACGCGGATTCATCGAACGCGAAATCGTCAACGATCGCGGCAGTCGCGTGTCGCTCGAACTGTATTCCCCCGACTTCGGCGGCCGGATATTCGGCGGCGCCAGCGCGCGCATGGTCGTGTTCGCGGACGCCGGGCAGGTCACCCGCGTTGCACCATTGCCGGGCGAACAGGCGCGCGAATCGGTGAGCAGCGCGGGCCTGGGTCTGCGCGCCAACTACAAGACGATTTTTTCCTTGCGCCTCGACTACGGAGTCGTGATCCAGCCCGGCGGCCTGCAAGGCCGGGGCGATCAACGCCTGCAGGGCGTGGCCGCAGCCTATTTCTGAGATCGAAGGCATGGACAAACGCCGACCGTACCCGCATCGACTTCGCCCCCGGGCCTTAGCAATGGCCCTCGCCGCGTGCTTTCCATTCACCACATTCGGCAATCCGCTCGATCCGAACGTCGTCGCGGGCGGGGCGAGCTTTCAGACGCAGGGCAACGCGCTGACCGTCACGAATGCGCCGGGTACCGTCATCAACTGGCAATCGTTCTCCATCGGTCAGAACGAAGTCACGCGTTTCGTTCAGCAGTCGGCGGCGAGTCAGGTTCTGAACCGGGTGGTGGGTGGCGATCCCAGCCAGATCCTCGGCGCGTTGCAATCCAACGGCCAGGTGTTTCTCATCAATCCCAACGGGATCGTATTCGGTCCCGGGGCGCAGGTGGACGTCGCGGGGCTCGTTGCGTCCACGCTGAACATCTCGAACGCCGATTTCCTGTCGGGGCGGCTCTCCTTCACCGCCGGCAGTGCCGCGGGCAACATTCGCAACGACGGTACGTTGCGCGCACTGGACGGCGGTTCAATCTACCTGATCGCGCCGTCGATCGAGAACAACGGCGTCGTTTCGGCTCCCGACGGATCGATCGTCCTCGCGGCCGGCAAGACCGCCACGTTGATGGACTCGAACCGGCCGTACGTCCAGGTCGAGATCACAGCCGGGGGTGAGGCCGTCAACGTAGGGCAGCTGGTGGCGAGCGGCGTAGGTATCTATGCCGGCACCATTCGCGCCGGTGGCAATGTGGAAGCGACACGCGCGGTCGTGGATGAGTCGGGCCACGTACGTCTCATGGCTTCCGGCGACACGACGATCGCATCCGACGCCGTCGTTACCGCAAATGGCGCAACCGGTGGCGAAGTTCGCGTGGAATCCGGCGGCACCACCTGGGTGGAGGGTTCGGTCTCGGCCCAGGGGACCACCGGAACCGGAGGCAGGATCATCCTGAGCGGGGCCCAGGTCGGGCTGCGCGAACACGGCGTCGTCGACGCCTCCGGTGCCACGGGTGGCGGGAGCGTGTACATCGGTGGCGGCCCACGGGGACACGATTCCAGTGCGCCGAACGCCCTGCGCGCCTACATCGCGCCGGGTGCCATCGTTCGGGCGGATGCGCTGACGCGCGGCAATGGTGGCACGGTCGTCGTCTGGTCCGACGAGTTTTCCGCCGTACACGGCAGGGTGTCTGCGAGGGGCGGTGCCTTCGGGGGCAATGGCGGTTTCATCGAGACCTCCGGGGGATCGCTTGCGATCTCCACGACGCC
Organism: Burkholderiales bacterium; assembly: GCA_038324085.1. Lineage (GTDB taxonomy): Bacteria > Pseudomonadota > Gammaproteobacteria > Burkholderiales. The sequence continues at coordinate 737 of JBBQHP010000024.1, read as the reverse complement.
GGACGTCACCGCCCCTGCCGGTTCCGGTGGCACCTGGCTCATCGACCCGAACAACATCGCGATCGTCGCGGGGGTCGGTGTCGCGACGGGCATCGGTGACGCGAATCCGTTCCTGTCGACGGCGGACGGTGCGCAGCTCGGCGTCGATCTCATCCGCGCCGCGCTGACCGGCGGGGCGAACGTCACGATCACCACCGGCGCCGGCGGGACGCAAGCCGGGGACATAGTCTGGAATGCCGGGGCCCCGCTGGACTACAACGGACACGGCACGAACACGCTGACGCTATCGGCGCACAACAACATCGCGCTGAATTCGAGCATCACCGACAGCAATGCGGCGACTGCTGATCGCCTCAATCTGACCCTTGCGCCCAATAGCGACGCGACCGGCGGCGGTGCCGTTAGCGTGGCTTCGTCGATCGTCCTGGATCTGAAGGGCGGGGTGCTGCAAGTCAATGGCGGCGGCGGCATCGCGTTCGGCAACGGTTCCACCCTGTCGAACGCAACGCTCCAAGCCGGCGTCGTCACGCTGAACAACGGTTCGATCTTTTTCAATGGCGTAACGCTGGCCACGGATCTGACCGTGCCCACGAGTTCGGTGCTGCGTGTGGACAGCGGAGACCTGACGCTCAGCGGAGCGAACCGGACGCTGACCCTTGCGGGTGACCTGTACACCTACGGTCAGAACATGACCCAGACCATCGGTGGGACGGGTCGTGTGGTGTTTGCCAACAGCG
>JBBQHP010000023.1:0-70886 GCA_038324085.1 Burkholderiales bacterium | reverse complement strand
GCGTGGGGGGCCGGGCTCGCTGGAACTTGGGATCGGGATCAGGCGACGACGCGATCGCCGCGCAGTCGCGCCGTCGCCGCGCGGTCGACGGCGAGCGTCTGCGCATCGATGACTACACCATACTCCGACTGCGCGCCAATGACCGATACGATGCCGTTGCGGACGTCGTCGGTCACGCTCTCGACCGGGCGCTCGAACGGGTTGCCGTAGCCGCCGCCGCCGGGATTGTGATTGGCCGCGCGCTCCCCGGGCTTGACGGTGACGACGACGTTGTCCCGGTACACCTTGGCGCCGTCCGCGGTGTGCACCACCAGCCGTCCGACCTTGGCATCGATCAGTTCGCTGTGCGCACCCGCCGCACCGAGCGCCGGGAACCGGCGGCCTTCGCCGAACGTGATGACCGTCATCTCGTGGTCGAGCGGCTCGACCTCCCATACCGTGCCGGAGCCGCCGCGAAACTTGCCGGCACCGCCGCTGTCGGTCATGAGCGAGTAGCGGTGGATGATGATCGGATAGGAATACTCGAGCACCTCGATATCGCCCGAGGTAAGGGCGCCGAAGCAGCACTGCGGCCCGCAGGCGTGCCAGCCGTCCATGTAGGCCGTGGCGCCGGCGCCGGAGATGATGCTCGCGAGGATCATGCTCACGTATTCCTCGTTGTTGCGCTTGTCCTGGCCGGCGATGGTCACGCCGTTCGCGTGGCCCCACGATGCCACCGCGCGGTCCGGGGCAGCCTTTTCGAGCGCCTTGCGCACGGCGTCGGCCAGAGTCTCCATCGGCGTGGTCGTGCAATTGACGGACGGGGCCGGTTCGACCGCGTTGCACAGCGTGCCTTTCGGACCGAGATCGAGTTCGACGCAGCGGTACAGCCCCTCGTTGTACGGCGGATCCACCTGGGCGAACATCATCAGGCCGAGGTAGATGCCCGAGACCGTGTTGCCCGCATACGAGTTGATGAAGTACGGAATCTGCGGCGGACTGTGGATGGCGATCTTGCAGGTATCGCCACGGATCTCCACCCGCGCCTTGATCTCGAGGTCGCCGAAGCCATGCCCCGCGTCCTCGACCAGGGCGCTGTCCTCGTACACGCCGTCGGGCAGCGAACCGATCAGGGCCCGCATCTGGCGGTCGGCCATGTTCATCATCTCGTCGATGCAGGCGCGGACGGTTGGAACGCCGTATTTGTCGAGCAGCGCGATGAGGTTGCGTTCGCCCACCTTGACGGCGCCGTACTGGGCGCGCAGATCGCCTTCCTGATCGCGGCGGGCCCGCATGTTGGAGAGCATGAAGTTGACGACGTCCTTGCGCTCCTTGCCGCGGTCCCACAGCTTCACCGGCGGAATGTGCAGCCCCTCGGCGTACAGCTCCTTCGCGTCCGGGTTGTACCCGGCGGGCACCGGCCCGCCGATGTCGGTGACGTGGCCCTTGCACACGGTCCAGAACACCAGTTCGCCCTGGTAGAAGACCGGGTTGTACATGCAGCAATCGAGGATATGGCTGCCCATGTAGCGCGGATCGTTGTGATAGATCACATCGCCTTCGTTCACGTCGTCGGCGAAGTAGCCGGCAACCGCCTTCATCGCGGGCATGAGGGAGCCGAGGTGTATGGGGATGTCCTGCCCTTGCAGGATCATCTCCGCGCGATGGTTGAAGATCGCATTGCTGTAGTCGTGCGCAGTGTTGAACACGCTCGAGCGGGCGGTCTTCTCGAGTGTCAACGTCATTTCGCGCTGGGTGGTCTCGAGGACTCCGCGCACGACGGACAGGGTGATACGGTCGATGCTGGTGCTCATGATGTTTGCTCCCGACGTCCCGCGGGGTTTAAGACGATGACGCTGTGCGCTGGCGGCGCGCTCGGGCTCAACGCAACGCGGCCCTGATCCGATCGAGGCGTGCCTTGTAGTCGCGCCGCGCCGCGAGCGCCTGTTCGAGATCCACGCGCACGAAGCGCGCCTTGTAGTTGGGTTGCATCTGCGCGATCTTGTCCATGTCGGCGCTGATGATCGTGCCGATCATGGCGTAGCCGCCGCCCGAGACCGCGTCGCGATGCAGGATGATGGGCTCGACACCCCCCGGCACCTGGATCGATCCGTACGGATAGCCGGCATCGACGATGTTGGAGGGGTCGGATCCGGCGCCGAAGGGCTGCCTGCGTTCGCGCCATTGCAGCGGCCGGCCCTGCTTGTAGCGATAGCCGATGCGATCGGCTTCGGGTGCGACCGCCCAGGTGTCGGCGAAGAACGTCGTCGCCGATTCGTCCGTGATGCGGTGAAAGTACAACCCCGGCACGACGCGCAATTCAGTTTCCTTCGGCAGTGGCATTGCGAGTTCCCCCGGGAGCTTGCGGCCGGCCCGGGCCGGCGCCGACGGCGCACCGATCGGCAGCTTGTCGCCGATGGCGAGCTTGCGACCGTGGAAACCCCCGAATGCGCCGAGCCCATAGGTGGACCGGCTGCCCAGAATGACCGGCACGTCGATGCCGCCCGCAATCGCCAGGTAGGCGCGGGCGCCCAGGCGCATGAAATCGAACGCGAGCCTGTCTCCGGCCTGCACGGCGAAGGATTCGTTGCGCGGCTGGACTGTGCCGTTCAGCTTCGGGGCGGCCTCGGCGCCGGTGACCGCCACGATGGCGGGGGCATCGAAGACGAGTTCGGGCGCCAGCAGCGTGCATTCGAGCGCGGCGGCGTTCTCGTCGTTGCCGACCAGCAGGTTGGCGCAGCGGAACGAGTATTGGTCGAGCGCGCCCGACAGCGGGATGCCGACGTTGTAATAGCCGGGGCGGCCCGCGTCCTGGACCGTGGTCGCCAGACCGGGCTTGACGATCTCAATGGCCATACAGGATGCCCTCCAGATTCTTGTTGTAACCCGCCGGATCGGCCAGGAACTGCTCGAGCGAGAACGACACCGGACGGATGCGAAGGTCGAAGGTGCCGGCGTCGACCTCGGCGAGCATGCGGTCGTACTCCGTGCGATCGATCTTGCGGTATTTCACGATGTCGCCCGGCTTGAAGAAACACATGAAGTCGCGGAAGTAAGGCAGCTTCTGCGCGGGATCGAAGATCGGCGCCGGAGTGATGCCGTACATCTGGTAGCCGCCGGCACCGCGCACCGAGTAGATGGCGCCGAAACAACCGCCGTGGCCGATGGTGAGTTTCGGCGTGTCGGTCCGGGGGCGCAGGTACTTGGGCGTCTCGATCTGCTTCGAGCGCTCCGCCATCTGGAACAGGAACGGCAGGCCGGCCACGAAGCCGACCATCGACACGAACCACGGGCTGCCGGCGTGGGCGTCGATGAACTCGTCCACGGAAGAGTACCCGTTCACCTTCGCCGAGTACTCCAGGTCGGTGGCGTTCGGGTCCTGGTGGCGCTCGCGGAAGCGCATCAGCGTCTCGCGCGTCCACGGGTCGTTGTAGTACACGGGCACTTCGATGATGCGGGTCGCGACTTCCAGCTCGTCGGTGCCGAGCTCGCGCTCGATCTGCTGGAGGATCTCGAGCATCCGGTCCGGATGGATCACGTCCGGATCGAAGCGCACCAGGTAGGATGCGTTCGCCGGGCAGATCTCGGTGACGCCGGGCACGTTGCGCTTGGTCAGCGCATCGGTGATGGCCATGCCCTTGAAGAACGATTCGAGCGACATGTCCTCGGAGAGTTCGACGAACACGTGTTCGTCGGCACCGAAGCTGTAGCGGGCGGTTGCTGCTGCCATGGACGATCCTCAGGAAGGGGTGGTCGAAACGGATGCGGGTGCCGGGGCAGCGCGCGCCGCGAGCCAGCCCTCGAGGGCATTGGTGTCGAAATCGCCGGCCTGGAAGCGCGGCTCATCCATCAGCGTGAGGTGCAAGCCCCGGGTGGTCTTGACGCCTTCGATGCGCAGCTCGCCCAACGCGCGGCGCATGCGCGCGATGGCGGCGGGGCGGTCCTCGGCGTGCACCACGAGCTTGGCCAGCAGCGAGTCGTACCAGGGCGGCACGGTATACCCGGGATAAAGCATCGAATCGATGCGAACGCCCGGGCCACCCGGCAGGATGACCTCGGTCACCTTGCCGGGGCTCGGCATGAAATTGCGCTCCGGATCCTCGGCATTGATCCGACATTCGATGGCGACGCCGCGCATGGCGATATCGCTCTGCCTGAACCGGAGGGGTTCACCGCCGGCGATGCGGATCATCTCGCGGACCAGGTCGATGCCGGTGATCATCTCGGTGATCGGGTGCTCGACCTGGATGCGGGTGTTCATCTCGATGAAGAAGAACTCGCCTGACTGGTCGTCGTAGAGGTACTCGAGCGTGCCCGCGCCCCGATAGCCGACCGAACGGGCGAGCTGCACGGCCGACTCGCACAGTCGGGTGCGCGTTTCCGGCGACAGTGCGGGCGAGGGTGCTTCCTCGAGGATCTTCTGACGCCGCCGCTGCAGCGAGCATTCGCGTTCGAAGCAATGCACGGCATCGCGGCCATCGCCGAGCACCTGCACTTCGACGTGCCGCGCGCGACGGATGAAGCGTTCGAGGTAGACGCTCCGGTCGCCGAACGCCGCCTGCGCCTCGGTCTGCGCCACGACCATCTGGCTGCGCAGTTCGTCCGCGTCGCTCGCCACGCGAATGCCGCGACCCCCGCCGCCGGCGGAGGCCTTGATCATGATCGGCCAGCCGATCGCTCCCGCCGACGCGATCGCTGCATCGATCGTTTCCACGACCCCGTCGCTTCCAGGCACGCACGGCACGCCCGCCTTCGCGGCGGTGGCGCGTGCGAGCGACTTGTTGCCCATCGTGCGGATCGACTCCGGCGTCGGCCCGACAAACGTGAGTCCCGCGCCTTCCACTCGTTCGGCGAACGCGGCGTTCTCGGAGAGAAAGCCGTAACCGGGGTGCACGGCATCCGCGCCCGAATCGAGAGCGGCCTTCAACAGGACATCGGCATTCAGGTAGCTCTTCGCCGCCGCCGCCGGGCCGATCGGCATCACCATGTCCGCCATCCGCACGGCGAGGCTGTCGCGATCCGCTTCGCTGTGCACCGCTACGGTCTGGATGCCGAGCTCGCGCGCGGCGCGAATGATCCGCACGGCGATCTCGCCGCGATTGGCCACCAGCAGTCGCGCTATCGCCACCGGCCCGCTCCCGGATCAGGCCGTCTCGATGACGATGAGCGGCTGCCCCGGCTCGACCGGATCCTCGTTCTCGACGAGGAATCGCACCACCTTGCCGGCCGCGTCGGCCTGCACCTCGCTGAACTGCTTCATCACCTCCACGAGGCCGATCACGTCGCCGATCTTCAGCACGGCGCCTTCCTTCACGAACACTTCGGCATCGGGCGAGGGCTTGCGGTAGAAGGTGCCGGGAAGCGGGGAGAGAACCTCGTGGTGGGCCATGCCTGCTCCTGTAGCTGGTTGCGGGTGGACGCTAGTGGGGACGGGTCTGCACGAGGCTCGGTCTTTCGCCGTAGTCGGCGAGCCACGAGGCAAGCGCCGGACAGCGTGCGCGCCAGTCGCGCGAATAGCGGAAATCAGTGTATTCCAGCGCGACTGCCGCCGCGACCGCGTCCATGCGCAAGCCGCCGTCGCGCAAGGCGGGGGCTTCGAGTTCGAGGCGCTCGACGGCGCGATCGATGCGCAGCTCGAGCTTCGCAATGTGTCCCGGGCTCTTCTCTTGGTCCGCGCGCACGGTCTCCATCCGGCGCAGCAGGCCGGCTTCCATGATGCCGAGGGCGAGGGCCCAGCGGCGCTCGACTTCCCATTGGGTGTCGACCGGAATGAGGCGGGCGCGACCGGAGATGCTGTCGAACCAGCGGCAGATGACGCGGCTGTCATACAGCACCACGCCGGTCTCCGTCTCCAGGGTCGGGACCTGGCGCAGTGGATTGAGCACGTCGAGAAAATCGGCCGAGTAGACGTCGATGTGCCGCTCTTCCACCGGGATGCCCAGTTCGAGGCCGACCACCCGGGTCATCCGGCCGAAAGGACTGCTGGTTCCGTTGTAGAGGACGTGCGGCACCGGCGTGCGGATCAGTGCGCGGGCGCGGCGTCGCGGATGGTTTCCTGGCCGAGCCAGGGCGCGAGGGCATCGCGGACGGCGCGTGCCAGTTCGACGGCGCCGGGCGTGTCCGAATGCACGCAGATGCAGTCGGCGCGCATGGGAATGTCCTTGCCGTTGACGGACGTGGCCTTGCCGTCCCTGACCGCGCGGACACTGCGATTCGCCGCTTCCTGGGGATCCTTGCCTACGTGCTCGCGCGTGATGATCAGCGAACCATCATCGTTGTAGTCGAGGTCGGTGTAGTACTCGGCATGGAAGGCGATGCCCCGCTTGGTGTAGACCGTCTCGTGCTGGGTCCGCGCCATGCCGAGCAAGGGCACTCCGAACACTTCGGCCACGTCGGCAATCGCATTGGCCACCTGTTCGTCGCGCGCCGCGACGCCATAGAGCGCTCCGTGCGGCTTGATGTGATTCAGCGGCATCCCCTCGGCATCGAGAAACGCCTTGAGCGCGCCGACCTGGTACATCAGGCAGGCCGACAGCTCATCGCGTGTCATGCGCATCTCGCGGCGGCCGAACCCCTGCAGATCGGGGTAGGACGGGTGGGCGCCGACGCTGACGCCGTGTCGCTTGGCGAGGCGCACGGTCTTGCGCATGACCACCGGGTCGGAAGCGTGGAAGCCGCAGGCCACGTTGGCCATCGTGATGAAGGGCATGATCCCCTCGTCATCGCCGCACTTGTAGAGGCCGAAGGCCTCACCCATGTCGCAATTGATCGCCAGTGCCATGGTCATTGCTCCTCTTGCCGCCGGGGTTGGTCACGCGGACCGTCCGTGCCGAATCACCGGTATCGACGCGGCGCGCGTGCCCTATTAGAAACCCTGCCCGCAAATTGAAAAAGAAATATTATTCGATCCCAAGGTATCGGAAAAACAGAAGGTCGCAGTTCGCGGGGCCGCGATTAATCAGCGTGACAACAGCGGGTTGTCCGTCCTGGAGCTGCGTTTGAACGAGTGGCGTTCTGTTTTCTTGGCGACGGCAAATGCAAATATCGGGCTGAACTGATGTCGTTGTCGATCCGGCAGTTGAAGTACTTCGTCGCCACCGCCGAGCTCGGACAGGTGTCCCAGGCGGCCATCCAGCTCAGCATTTCCCAATCGGCCGTCACCACGGCGATCAAGGAGCTGGAGGGCGAGATCGGTGCGACGCTGTTCGGCCGCACGCACGCCGGCATGGAGCTCACCGAAGCCGGACGCAAGTTCCTCGGCCACGCCTACACCATTCTGTCGGCGGTGGACGATGCCTTGCGTGCCCCCACTGCCAACAGCACGGTCGAGGGTGCGCTCAGCGTCGCCACGACCTACACGGTCATGGGTTATTTCCTGCCCCATCACCTGCAACGCTTCTCGCAGCTCTATCCGCGAATCGCCGTCAGTATCTACGAATTGCACCGCGAGGCGATCGAGGAAGGCGTAATCAGCAACCGATTCGACATGGCGGTGGTGCTCACGTCGAACCTGGTGAGTCCGGAACTCGCGAACGAGACCTTTTTCGGATCCGAGCGGCGCCTATGGGTCTCCGCGCGCCACCCGCTGCTCGAATTGCCGGAGGTCACCCTGTCCGAGGTCGCCGCCGAGCCCTACATCATGCTCACCGTGGACGAAGCGGCGCAGACGGCCCTGCGCTACTGGGGCCGTACGCCGTTCCAGCCGAGGATCCGCCTGCGCACCTCCTCCGTCGAGGCCGTGCGCAGCATGGTGGCCAACGGCTGGGGCGTGTCGATCCTGTCCGACATGGTCTACCGTCCCTGGTCGCTGGAGGGCAAGCGCATCGAGACCGTCAATCTCAAGGACGCCATTCCGGCCATGACGGTCGGGCTGGCCTGGAAGAAGGGCGCCGAGCTGGCGCCCGCGATGTCCGCGTTCCGGGATTATTTCCGCCAGATGTTCCTGGAACCGTCGTTCAGTGGCGGAGGCCGCGCGCGCGGCATCTGAAGCGCCGGCGTCGCGTCGACCGCCTACCTCGCGACCCCGGGCGGGCGGCGCCAGGCGGGCACAGCGCGGTGGCGCAGATGCTATTCGGCCGCCGATGGCGGTGGCGGGGCGCCCGGCTCCGTAGGCTCTGGCTTGTTCTGTTGCTTCTTGAGGCGTTTTTCTTCCTGCTTTTTCTTCTTCGCCAGATCGCGCTGGCGCTTCTCGTACTGGTAATTGGGTTGTGCCAAGTGTTCGTCCTTTCGGGTCGAGTTGAGGGGCAAGGCAGTGCGCAGTGTACGGCTTTGGCGGCGCGACCGCAGCCGGGTGGGTCAGCCCGGTTTCGTCTCGGGCGGCGCGTCCGCCAGACGCTGCCACCCGGCCCGGCCGAGGCGCCGGAGCGTCTCGATGTTGCGCTCGTAGATTGCCTCGGTTCGACCGAACGCCGCGACGGCGCGCTCGATGCTAGCTTCGCGCAGCAGGTGCAGCGTCGGGTGTGGCGAGCGGTTGGTGCAGTTCTCGATGGCGTCGGGCGCCGTGCCGGCAAAGCGATACCGGGGATGAAAGCTGGCGACCTGGATCTCGCCCTCCAGCGCGAGCCCGGAGATGGTGGCGTCGACCGTGCCGAGGAAATCGTTGAACGCGAGAAAATCGCCCAGGACGCGCGGATGGATCAACAGCGTCGTCTCGATCTCGGAAGCTGCGGTCGCGGCCAGCAGGCGCAATTCCCGGACGAGGTCGGCCTGCAGCGCAGTCACGGAATAGGCGGGGCTGGTGACGAAGCGGATGCGGCCATCGCGTCGCACCGCGGCCGCGAACGGACACAGCTCGAGGCCGATGACCACGCGGTCGAGCCAGACCTGGGTCGCCTCGACGACGGCTTCGTCGGTCAACGGAAGCGCTCGTCCAGCGCGAGATAGCGCCACTGGCCCCCAGGCAGATCGTGGAGCCGCACATTGCCGATGCGGATCCGTTTCAGCCCCGTGACCTTGAGGCCGACCAGTTCGCACATGCGGCGGATCTGGCGCTTCCTGCCCTCGCGGAGGATGAACTTGAGCTGATCGTCGTTCTGCCATTTCACCTGGGCCGGCTTGAGCGCCTCGCCGTCCAGGGACAGACCGTGCTGCAGCAGCCCGAGTCCTTCGGGGGTGAGCCGGCCCTGAACCCGGACGAGATACTCCTTGTCGATCTCCGAATCCTCGCCGATCAACTGTTTCGCGATACGGCCGTCCTGCGTCAGCACGAGCAGACCGGTGGAATCGATGTCGAGCCGGCCGGCCGGCGCCAGGCCCTTGAGATGCGCCGGACTGAAACGCAACGGCGAGCGGTCGCCCTTGTAGCGCGACTGCGACATCACGAGCGTGGCCGCCGGCTTGTGCCCGTCCTCGGCCTGACCGGAGACGAAACCCACCGGCTTGTTGAGGAGTATCGTCACCTGGGTGAGCTGCGCGTTGCGCGCCGCCTTGCTCAGCGTGATTTCCTGCGTCGGCAGGATGCGCGTGCCCAGCTCGGTGACCGGGTGCCCATCCACGAATACCCAGCCGCGTTCGATGAACAGGTCCGCCTCGCGGCGCGAGCAGAGACCCTGCTCGGACATCAGCTTCGAAACGCGCACGGTGCCCTGGGCATGCGGCGGCCGTGGTTCGTTGTCAGCCACCGGCGCGCTTCACTGTGTAGCCACGCCCGCCGAGATCGGCAACGAGTGCCTCGGCGTGGTCGCCCTGGATCTCGATCGTTCCATCTCTCACCGTACCGCCGCTGCCGCACGCCCGCCGCAGCTCGGTCGCGAGTTTCGCCAGCGCCTCGGCCGGCAGTGGCACGCCCGCGACGACAGTGACGGTCTTGCCACCCCTACCCTTGGTGTTGCGCGATACGCGCACAATACCGGCGCCGGTCGGTGCGGGTTTCGGCCGGCCGCACACACAATCGGTCAGGGGGCGTCGACAGCCGGGGCAGCTTCGCCCGTGCTCGGTGGAGTAGACGAGACCGCCGTGCGCGGGTTTGGCAGGGTTCAAGGGTCGGACGATCAATTTCTGGATGAATGCGCCTATTCTCGCCGATCGAGCGAGGCGCGGGTAACAGGAGAACAGGTGAAATGAGACTGTCCAGCGGAATCTCGGGTGTGTTCTGGTGCGTGCTGGCACTGCAGGCGGGGCTCGCAGGAGCCCAGCAATACGATACCCGCGGCAATGTGATACCGGGCACCGAGCCGCCGCCCAAGATCGACAAGATACCGAAAGAGCGCCCGCCCGAGCGCGACGTGCCGCCGCCCGCCCCGCCGCGGGCCGAGAACCTGCTGCCGATCGACGTGCCGCAGTTTCCGGGGCGCGACGTCTTCCTCGATCGCACCTCGATCGTCATCGGACCGGACGAGATCGTTCGCTATACCCTGGTCGCGACCACGGCGAGCGGCTTGCGGCAGGTGAGCTACGAAGGCGTCCGCTGCGGGCCCGATCAATGGCGCAGTTACTTCCTCGGCCGTCAGGACGGCGGGTGGGGCAAGGATTTCGCGTCGGGCTGGATGCGGGTCAGCAACGCCGGCCCGGGCGCCATTCGTTTCCTGCTGGCCGAGTCCTACTTCTGCACGCCGGAAGGGCGCACCGTCTCTTCCGTCGATGAGGTCCTCGACCGGATCGCGAGTGGCGGATCATCCGTCATGCGGCGCCGACGCAACAACTGACGCGATACGCGCATTCCGGCCGGCGGCGGACCGGAATGCGGCGCCCGTTGCCTACTTTTTTTTCCGGGTGGGGGATTGCCCCGCGGTCATTGCTTCGGTCAAGCCGATGAGGATGCCGCTCGCGAAGGTGGCGAAGTTCTGGCTCAGTGCCTGCGCGGCCTCGATGGTCGCGGCCCGGGACTTGCGCGCACCCTCGCGCATCTGTTCGGCCAGGCCTTCGAGCGTCTCGGTAGCGTGCGCACCGGTTTGCGTGCCGGAGAGCTTGGTGTGCTTCAGCAGTTCGCTCCATTGGGCCTGAACCTGCCCGGTCGCGCCGGACGAGGCTTTCTTCACCGATTTCAGGAATTCGTCCTCCAGCTTCTCGAGATCCGCGAGCGCTTTCTGGACATGCGTGTCATTGAACTGCTTGCCCGCGCCGACCAGTTGTTCGAGCGCGATGCGGTTCGCGTCCACCGCCTTCAGCAGGGCCTGATCCATCCCTTCGAGCACGTCGCCGAACGTCTTGTCGAGATCGAGCTTGCCCTTGACCGCGCCCAGGCTGGCGCCCTCGGTCACGCTGGCGAGCACCTGGCGGATCTGCTTCAGGCTCAGGTCGCGCTGCTGCAGCGCCTGCAGCGTGAGATCGCGCACGGCGTTGCGCACGTTCTCGCCTTGTCTGACCGATTCGCTGGTCATCTTCTTCAGCAGTTCGTTCATGTCCAACGCCGACTTGAGCATGGCTTGATCCTCCGGTTCGTTGCGGCAAGTTACTTCTCGAACGACGCACCCGCGTGGAATCTACTGCGGGACCCGCCGCATTGCCACCCGGGCTTGCCGGCGGGGGGTCATCGTCACTGTCGATAAGCCCCTGGCGGCAGGCTTGGCACCGAAGCGAACGACGCCGGCACCTCGCCCGTCAGGCTCTGCAGGAACGCAACGATATCCGCCACATCCGCGTCGGCCAGATCCCGCCCCAGTTGCAGCTTGCCCATGATGCGCACCGCGTCGGGCAGCTGCGCGACCGAGCCGTCGTGGAAGTACGGCGGCGTGACCGCGACGTTGCGCAACTGCTGCACCTTGAAGATGAAGGCATCGGCTTCGCTCTTGGTGTCCTGGAAGCGACCCTTGTCGTGGGCTTTGAACAGTTCGATCTCCTGACTGCCGGTGAGGGTCCAGTAGTCCTGCGTCAGGCCGAACTTCTGGTACATCTGGCCGCCGACGGTCACGCCGTTGTGGCAGCCGGAACAACCGAAGTTCATGAACTTCTCCAATCCCTGTCTTGCCTTGTCGTCGAGCGCGGCAGCGTCGCCCGCGAGGTAGCGGTCGAACGCGGCCGGCGTCAACAGGACGCGCTCGAACGCACCGATCGCCTTGCTCCAGTTCACGGCGGTTACCGGCTCGCTCTCGCCCGGGAAAGCCCGCTCGAACATCGGGCGATAGGCAGCGATGGCGCGCAGGCGCCCTTCCGCCGCTGCGATGTCCTTGTTGCCGTAGGCGAACGCGCTGACCAGCGCCTTCAATGCCTGCTCCTCGACGTCGACCCGGTTGCCGCCATAGTGCTGGGCGAACTGCAGCGCGGTATTGAACACCGTCGGCACATTGCGCGGCAGCATCCGTCCCTGATTGCCGATCGAACGCGGCAATGCGTCCGTGCCGTAGTACATGGGCTGATGACATTCGCCGCAGCTCTGCTTGCCGTCGCTCGATACCCGGGTCTCGAAGAACAGTGCACGCCCGAGCGCGATGCGTTCGGGCGTGAGCGGATGCTCGGGCGACCCGGCATCGGCCGGCAAGGCCTTGAACAGCGCGCGGGCGCGCGTGAGCAGGGTCTCGTCGGCGGCATCGGCCGCTTTCAAGGGCGTGCCCACCGCCATCAAGGCCATCGCCATCGCGACGATCGTCGCCGGAAATTGCGTGCGCATCGGATGTTTCCCTGGAATGACCACGATTGTCGACTGTGCGGGTGCGGAATGCCGGCGTCGTAACGGTCGGATCGTACCGCGGTGCCGGGCCGCAGGCTCGCGAGCCGCAATGGTAGCGCGAGCCGGCTGTCGATCCCGAACCGCGCGGGCGACCGGTATCGTACGGCGCCGGCCTCATACGCTATTTCACCGACAGTCCTGCCCGCTCCGCATAGTGGCGGGACAGCGCACCGATGTCCTCGTCGCTCAAGCCCGCCGCCTGCTGCTGCATGACCGGGTGAACCCGCGTGCCCGCCCGGTATTCGCGCAGCACGAGCGCGATGTAGCTTGCCTTCTGACCGGCGATGCGCGGGATGTCGGGTGTATTGGTTGTGCGGCCGTCGGCGCCGTGACAGGCCGCGCAGCGCCCGGCCGCTGCCGGCGCGGTGTCGTCGCTCGCGTCGACGCCGGCCGCCAGCGGCTCCGAGTACCAGGCGGCAAAGTTCTTCAGCTCCTGCATCGACCAGGACTTCGCGACGTCCCGCATCGTGGCGTGGGTGCGGACCCCGTCCTGGTAGGCCACCATCGCCGCGATGAAATACGTCGCATTCTGCCCGGCGAGACTCGGCACGTTCTTCATCGCCGCCTGAGCGTGGCAGCCGTTGCAGGTGACGGTCTTGCGCTTGCCGGCGATCGGATCGCCATCGGCAGCCAGCGCCACCGTGCCCGAACCGCCTGCCAGCACCAGCGCCAGTTTCAGGAACATGATCCAGCGGGTCGTTCGTGAATGTCGTGCGCGCGTTGGGGTCACGGGAGGGTGCCTCCGGAAGTCGGAATCAGGCGGCCGCCGCGGGCAAGATGCGCCCGTCCCTGCGTACGATGGCGCCGCTGCGGGCCAGGTCATGCACCAGAGTCCGGGCGAGTTCGTCGTAACCCAGGTGAAACCAGCAGCGATCGTATTCGCCGTACAGGGGCACGGCGGCCAGATAGGTCGGCAGCGCCGTCTCGTCGAGACTGCCGAGATCGAGGAGCGCAAACGAGAGCATCACCTTGACCACGTGGCGAGCCAGCTTCGACTCGTCGGCCAAGAAGACCTCGATGCGCGCCAGACACAGGTCGATCGCAGCGCCGACGTCGGAGAAGGGTTCGCCATGGCCGGGAATCACGATCCGCGGATCGAGCGATCGGATCGTCTCCAGCGTAGTCCGCGCCGCGGCGAGCCGATCGAGCCAGCCCGGACCAGGCACGACGATGCCGAAGCCGCGCTGCCAGAGCGCGTCCCCCGAAATGAGAATCCGGTCGGGAGCGTGCCAGAACATCACCGCACCCATGTCGTGGCCTGGCGCTGCGATCGTTTCCCATTGCATACCGCCCAGCGGCAGCCGATCGCCAGCACGAACGATCCCGTCGAACCGGAATCGCTCCGCGCGTTGACCGGCATAGTCGATCCACAGCGCCCGCGTATCCCACGCCTCGACCAGCGGCGCTTCGCCTTCGGGGATCCAGATCGGACAGCCGAATGCGCGCTGCACGGCCGCATTGCCGCCCATGTGATCCGAGTGGCAGTGCGTATTGATCAGCCGCTGCAGCGATCGATCGCCAAGGCGTTCGCGGATCAGTCGCACCGTGGTATCGGCATGGCTCACATAGCCGGCATCCACGAGCACGTTCTCGTCCGGTCCGAGAAACAACACGTGATTGGCGTTCAGCCAGTGGCGAACGATGACCGCTACATTCGCCGGCAGCATGAACGTCCGGTGGCCACGGGTCGAAAGGCACGCCGCTGCGCGCCGCAATGCCGCGCCAATCTGTCCGCATGACCCGCGCACCGGCCCGGCAGCCCGCCATGCGGCGCTGCGTGCTCCCGTGGTCGCGATCGTCTTCTCTGTCCGCCCATCATTCGCGCAGCGCCTCCAGAGCCTTCCAGTCGAACACGATGCCGTGTCCCGGACGATCCGGCGCGACCGCGAAACCGTTCTCGATCTTCAGCGGGTCGGCGATGTACTTGTCCAGACCGAAGCCGTGCGCTTCGAGATAGCTGCGGTTCGGGCACGCCGCCAGACAATGCACGGTGATGTCGTGGGCGCCGTGGGAGGTCACGGGCAGGTTGGCCGCCTCGGCGATGCGGGCGACCTTCATGAACCCGGTGACGCCCCCGACCACGGTCACGTCGGGCTCGGGAAAGGTCACACCACCCGCGTGGATCATGTTCTGGAACTCGTGCAGCGTGTGGAAGTTCTCGCCTGTCGCGATGGGCAGCCCGCCTTCGCGCACGATGCGCGCGTGACCGGCGATATCGTCGGGAATGGTGGGCTCCTCGAGCCAGACCAGTTGCGACGGCTGCATGGCGCGCGCGGCACGGATGGCTTCATCGGCGCTCCAACGCATGTTCGCGTCCACCATCAGCGGAAAGTCGGGACCGAGATGCTCCCGCATCGCCTGCACCCGGGCGAGGTCCTCGGAGAGCCTCGGCCGGCCCACCTTCATCTTGATCGCGCGAAATCCCTTCTTCAGATTGCCGTCGGTCTGGGCGATCAGCGCATCGAGGGTGAACCACAGGTCGATGCCTCCGGCATAGCACGGCACGTTCGGATCGTAGCCGCCGAGCAATGTCCAGAGCGGCACGCCGAATCGCTTCGCTTTCAGATCCCACAGGGCGATATCGACGGCCGCGATCGCCATGGTCGCTGCGCCGCCGCGGCCGCCATAGTGAACGCGCCACCACATCTTCTGCCAGAGCGCCTCGATCAGGTCGGCGCGCGCGCCTTCGAGGACCGGTGCGAGATCCCGCGCGATCGTGGCGTGTATGGCTGCGCCGTTCGTCCCCACGGTGTAGGTATAGCCCACGCCCTGCGTGCCCTCGGTGTCGGTGACCCTTGCCGTGATCAACTCGAAATGGGTCATCTCGCCGTGGGTGCTGTCGGTGAGCGTGACGGGAAGGGGAATGCGGAACAGATCCGCGCGGATGGAAGCGATCTCGGTCATTGGGGTGAAGTCCGTTCGAAAAGACCGAAGAATGCCATGGGACAGCGCGCCTCGTTGCCGGAACGGGGTTCGCCCGCACGCGGGCATGCCCAGGCGACGCGGGCGCAGGGAGCGCATTGGGGTCGCGCGCCCGCCGAACGTGCGCCTGCCGGTGCACTCGCGAGGCGTGCATCGGCGTCGGTCGCGGGCGCGCCGGCAAGCGCAACAAAAAGGGCCGCTTGCGCGGCCCGGATGCGATGCGCGCTGCGACCCGCTCAGTCGATCTTGCGACGGCGACGCTGCGCCAGGGCCAGCAGCCCCAGGCCGGCGAACAGCATTGCATAGGTGCCCGGTTCGGGGACCAGCGCAACATTGCCGATGATGAATTCCTGTCCGCTCGCGCCGAGCGAGGTGGATTGCAGGTAGCGTCCTCCCGACACGAGAGTCGGATCGTCCACCAGCATGAAGCTGACGTCCCAGGTTTCGCCGGCGCCGATCGACGCGCGGTTCCACTGCAACGCCATCTCGGGGAGGCAGCCCGCGCCGCTGCACGTGGCAGCAATGCTGCCGTTGAGGCCATTCGCGGCCCGAATTGCCGCAATCGGATCAGGGCCCGTGGCGTCGAGGATCTGGAACTGCGCGGGGTCGGTGGCGCTCGCCACGCCGCCGAACCCGATCGCCTGCGCCGGATCCAGGGCTCCGGGCTCGCCCTTGCCCCGCGTCGATACCAGCAGCCGCAGATCGGTAAAGGGATCGACGCTATTGTTCGTCAGCGAATAGTTCACGGTCACTGCCGACGTACCGATGCCGACCACGTTGTAGTCGAACGCGAGGTCGCTGCCGAGGACCGCCTGCTTCGCTGGGTCGGTCCCGGGGAATCCATCGATATAGAGCAGCGGAACTACGTTTGCACTGCCCGCGGCCCCGAAGCTCATCTGCTGGAACTCGCCGTTGAGGAACGTGTCACCGCCCGGACCGAAATTGATGGCGGACAGCGCGGGTCCCGACGCCAGCAGGCCCAGTGCGACTGCAATTGCCGCGATGCGCGAGTTGCGGTGTTGTTTCGTCATGGTCTTGCTCCCTCGTCGTGTTGATCGTTGTTGCCGCGGACTCCGGGCCCCGCCTGCGCGCGCCCCGGAGTCCGCGTCGGTCTCGATGCATCGGCCCACCCGCTACTTGCCCTCCGGCCGGAAGGCATTGGATTCCGGCTTGAGGTTGACCAGCGCGTATTCCCGGATCACTCCGGCGGTCGCCTTGCCCGCGAGCGCGTTCTGCGTCTTCTCGTCGATCTTGCCGCCGGGGCGGTCACCGGTCGGCATGACGGCGACCTGCACCGCGGGCAGCAGCAGCGCGAACTGGTTGCGCTGATCGATCGAGATCAGGATGCCGAACTTGATGTCGGCTGCGGCGCGCACGCCTTCGTTGAACAGGTCCTCGGAGATCTCGTCCAACAGCGCCGTGCTCGATTTCGTGTCTTCCGGTCCGAGGGTCGGATCGAGCCGCAGGTCCACCCAACCCTGCACCGCGGCGCCCGCCAGCCCGTCGGCGTCGTACATGACCATCGCCTTGCCCGGGCCGGGCACGTGGGTGAGCGTACCTTGTCCTTCTGCAATCGGACTCGAGAGCGGGAATCCGCGCTGCAGGAACACCACTTTCTGGATCGTGATCGGTGCCGTTGCCTGCTCCCCGCCGCCCTGGACGTCGAGATTGCGCACCGGCAGTCTGCGGCCGGCGGGGCCGGTCGGCAGTTCGGCCAGCGGCAATCCGAGCGTGTCGCCAAGGAACTTGCGTGCCGCGTCGTACGCCTCGGCATCGGTCAGCTTCGGCGGGGACAGCTTGAGCGGGTCGGGCAGCGCGGTGGGCACGGGTGGGCGCTTCACGAACTTGATGTTGCCGAAGCCGCGTGTCTTGCTGTAGCTCAGGCGCGCGAAGGCACCGGCGCCGTTCTCGTCGCCGACGGACGCGGTGCAATCACCGGGATCGCGTTCCCCCACGGGCGTGTTGACCTTCCGGCAGTCGGTCGACTGGGTGACGGACCCGTCGCCGAACAATTGCTTGATCGCCTTGTTCGGATCGAATGTCGTGCTGAGCGGCGGCGCGATGGGCACCTTGAGCATCTCGGCGACCAGTTTGGTGCGCGTCGCGTCGTCGCTCAGGAACTTGGGCATGTGTTCGGCCAGGAAGGCGCGCAGTTCGCGCGGGCTCGGAAACTGATCGGGCTGGGTCTGGGGGAATGCCGTCCCGGCACCGGCCAGGACCAGCCCGCCGGCGAGGGCGCGCAGTGTGTGCTTGATGAGTTTCATGGGTGTACTCCGCTGAGATGGGTTCGAGGTGCGATCGGCGAAGCCGCCGCGTCAGTCGGCCGAACCGAAGGGGTTCTCGCCCACGGGGTCGCAGCCCCCGTAGTACATGATCCAGTAGTAGTTAACGCTGCTCGGATCGCTGAAGGTCCAGTTGTAGCGCTCGTTCAGGAGGCGGAACTGGGCATCCGCGCCGCTCGAGCCGATGGAGTACGCGATCGGGCATTGATCCTGGCAGGTGCCGAACCAGTTGAACGGATCCCAGGCTTCGCAACCCTGGGTGTTGTTCTTGTGCTGGTTGGTGACCCACGAGTACGCGATGCTGCTGGAGTGCCCGTCCTTGGCGGTCTCCTTGTAGTCGTTGTTGTAGCCGGACGAGATCCACATCAATCCGTGGAAACCGTCGAACTGGTGCATGCGCCGGCTGTTCGACGTGGCCGTGTCCTGCATGCGGAAGCGGATGCCGTTGAGGTTGTCGTCGTCCGCGCTCTGGCACGAGGAGGCATGGAAGAACATCAGGTACGAATCGCCCCAGCGCGACTGCGTGGAACTCCCGCCGAAGCGGAGCCCGCATTCACCTTTCCACGGATAGCGCATGACCGCGCCCCAGTGATCGCCGTCGTCCCAGCCATGCGCGGCGAAGATCGCGGCGTCCATCCAATCGGCGCCGGCGGGATAGGCGGACTGGTAGTCCCGGCAATCGGCGTCGAATTGCGGATCGCAGAACCGTTTCACCGTCATGTTGCCGTTGATGTACTGATAGGGCGACCCGGCCGGGCCCCGATAATGACCGTGTGCGCCCATCTCGTTCCACCAGGCGCTCGCCATGCCGGGCCACGAGGTCCGGTCGCTGCTGCCGCAACCGCCGGAAGCGGTCGGAACGAAATCGCCGATTGCATATTCGCCTACGTAGAGCGCCCAGGCGCCCGGAGCGAACGTCACCGTCGCCGCAAGTGCGAGCGCATTGGCTGCCGATTGCCATGTCTTGCTCGTGCCCATATCGCATCCTCCTGTCAGATGACGTGGATCACATGAAGATCAAAGCCGAAGCTCGACAGGCATCGAGCGGACTCGGTGCGCGGCGGCTGCGGCAACACGCGGGCAGGGCACCCGACAGTTCCGGAGGTCTCGAGAAATATCGCGATTCAAAAGCCTCGCGACCTCACCGAACCATCGTTGCTCTTCCAGCTCGGACGGTTGATTCCGGGCGCGTGCGTAGAGGTTGCACGCGCAGCGATAATTAAAATCTACGCCCGCGCCGTGGACGGATCAACCCGGCTTTCGCAATGATTTGTCGTCCGTTTGCGACAAAGCATGTCGCACCCGCCGCGCGAGTCGCGCCGTGCGCGCGGGCAGCGGGGCTCAGCGCCCGCCGGAGACGTCGAGCAGCGCGCCGTGCGTGAACGAAGCCTGGTCCGAAAGCAGCCAGATGACGGCCTGGGCGATCTCGTCCGGCTGGCCCAGGCGACCCAGCGGCGTTGACGCCGCGACCCGCTGGCCGAAATCGGCGCCGCCCAGCGGCCCCAGGATGTCGGTCTGTGTCGTGCCGGGGCGCAGGCAATTGACGCGCACGCCTTCGGGGCCGGCTTCCTTGGCGAGCCCGAGAGTGAAGCTGTCCACCGCACCCTTCGATGATGCGTACGCCACCATGCCGGCCATGCCGCCGGTGCGCGCTGCGATCGACCCGACGTTCACGATGGCGCCGCCGCGCCCCCCATGCTTGCGCGCCATGCGTTTCATGGCCTCGCCGCAGCACCAGTAGAGACTGTCGACATTGGTCGCGAACAGCTCGCGCAGCCCCGCGTCGGACATGTCCTCGACCGCCGTGAGCGGCCCGGAGATACCGGCGTTGTTGACCAGAGCCGTGAGCGTGCCGAGTTCCCGATCCACCGTTGCGAACAAGCGCTTCGCTTCGTCCTTTCCGGAAATGTCGGCCTGGACCGCGATGGCTCGTCCGCCGGCCTCGCGAATGTCAGCGACGACGCGCTCGGCCGCCGCGCCGTTGCGCGCGAAGTTCACGCACACCGCGTAGCCCTCGCGCCCGCCCAGCCTGGCGATCGACGCGCCAATGCCCCGGCTCGCACCCGTGACGATCAATACGCCGCCGTTGTTTTTCGCTGGTGGATTCGCCATCACTTTTGCTCCGGTGTCGGAACCGCAGGGGTTGTCGGGACGCTCGGAGCCGGCGGCATCGGCGCGGGGGTCATCGTAGCTGGCTCGGTAGGGGACAACATGGGCTCATTGATGACCCGAATGTCGTCGACGAAATACTGGGTGTCGCCGAAGCAGTTGGACGGGATGCCCATGTGCTGGTGATAGTCGAGCGAAACGCGCCGGCCCATGCTTGTGTTGATGCGACGCGCCACCGCGTCGTCCCGGACCGTGAAGAAGAATTTCTCGGCCACCGTGCCCGGCATCGTCACCAGGGCCAGTTCGCCCTCCCAGGTCTTGCAGAGCCACCCCCGCTTGGACAGTTTCTGCACGTAGCCGGCCCGCTCGCCCTCGGAGAAACTCCACCAGAGCACGAACCAGGTATACAGGACGAACAGCGGGATCGGAGCGATCACGAGCCAGAACAGCCACTTCCAGCCTCGTCGTTGCGTTGGTTGTGCCATGGGGCGAATCTCCGGAGAGTCTGGTTCGTGGTTTGCAAACGCTGCGCATTCTAGCTGCCTGGACTGTCGGCCCAGGTGACGCCCAATCGCACGGCAGTGCCGAATTTGCGCGTGGGTCGCCTCGTTGGTCACGGCGAACCCATGTCCTTCATGGACTTGCAATGTGCGCTCGAAACCAGAATCTGTGGCATGCAACCTGCTAAATATCCATTCGTAGGCGCCCGTTCTGCGCGCCCCGGTCCCGGACAACGGAGTCCGCCATGCCCATCCTCGTTCTGCTCGGCAAACTGCTCGATATGGTCGCCAATCTCACCCGCCCGATCCCGGTGCGCCAGCCGATTCCGGTTCGCGTCAGGCAGCGGCGGCAACGCTAGACCCTGCTGGGTGGCCTTCGCCAGGCCGCCCGGGACCCCGCCATGCCGCTCGCCCTGTTCATCGTCACCGTCTGCGGCTTCGTCATCGCGAGCGGTTACTACATATACTGCACGTTCTTCGGGGCGCGGCTGCTGGCCCGTTGCGAGGTTCCGGGGGAGGTGAGTTTCGACGTAGAGCCGGAGATGAACCCCATGCGCATCTCGGCGCGCGCGAACCCGGGCCGGGGTGACGATGGCGCCGAATGGCGCTTCGAACTGGAACGCGAGGGCAGCTGGCAATGGAGCCGGCAGGTACGGATTCCGATGACGGGCGACAACGTTTCGGTGGAGCAATTGAGCGTGGATCGCCCCGGCCGCTACCGGCTCAAGACATTTACCGCCGCCGGTCGTGCGACTCCGCGTGGCCAGGCGGCCGTCGACATTCACATGCGGGTGCACGAGCCGCGCGTGGCGGTCTACGTCCTAGCCGGCGGCATGCTTGCGGGCGGCTTCGTCAGCCTGCTGGTCCTGCTCGCCTGAGCGCCACGATCCGATCCGCGGTGTCCGATCCGCACGCGGCAACGCCATCCGGCCTACGCCCCCGGCTCCTGAGGGACGTCGCGATCATCATCGGTCTCGTGGTTCTCGCGGGTGGGGCGCACGTGTTGTGGGCTCGTCACGCCATGCGGATCGAACTTTCGACCGGGGCGCTCTCGGTCTGCGGCGACGTGTTCGGGCCAACATTGCCGCTGTCACAGCTGGACCTGGCGGGCGCCCGGATCGTGGATCCCGAGCAGGATCCCGAGGCGCGCATTGCCGGATCCATCTGGGGCGGCGGGTTTGCCGGCTACCGGAGCGGCTGGTTCAAGCTTGCCGATGGCAGCAAGGCGCAGGTCTTCCTGCGCGATGGCGAAGGCGCCGTCCTCATCCCGACTCGGCGCAACTACGCGCTCCTCGTTTCGATGCCGGATCCCGAAGCCTTTCTGGAACGGTTGCAGCGCCGCTACAGCCGATCGCGGGACTGATTTCGCGAATCTTTCTCCAGGGACGAGGTCTTATCCTGCGTTGCGCCCTGGCAGGCGCGGGCGGGAAGGGATTGCACGATGCGAAGTGTACTGATTGCGATGGCGCTGATCTGTTCAAGCGCGGCCTGGGCCGATACGCCGGACTTTCGCGACGGCTGGGCCGCATACCAGCGCGGTGACTACGCCACCGCCATCCGCTACCTAGTGATGGCCGCGGACGGCGGCGATGCGCGGGCTGCGGCCGCCCTCGCTGATATCCACGAGCGCGGGCTGGGCACACCGAAAGACAGCGAGCAGGCTTTCCACTGGCGTCGCCTCGCCGAAGAACTCGGTGGCGGCAAGGACGCGGCCGCCGCCCCGCTCGGCGCCGACGACCCGGCATTCTGGCGCAAGCGCGCGCTGGAAGCCGAAAAGCGCGAGTGGGAGAGCCGGGAAGCACAGCGCAGGCTGGAGGAAGAACGCCGGCGCGAGGCGCGCGTGCCCTACCGCTCGAGCGAACTCTATTGGGGGTACGGAGCGGGATATCGCGATCCCTTCTGGGGGCCCGCCTGGGGCTGGGGTCCCGCGTGGGGCTATGGCCCCGGCTGGAGGCACGGCTTCGGCAGGCCCGGCATCACGTTCGGATTCAGTCAGAGATTTGCTTGGTGAGGTGAGATAATCGGGGCGCCATTGCATGGCGCACCGGGAGCAAGGGCGTGGCGTTGCCGCGCCCTTTTCTTTTCCGGGTCCGACCCGACATCGAATCGATGAACCCCCACGCCGCCGTTCCAGCCCCGCCCGCCGCCGCGAAGGGCGCCGCCGCACCGCCCCGAGGCGACTGGCGAGTCATCCGCTCGCTGCTGCCCTACCTGCTCGACTACAAATGGAGAGTCGCGGTCGCGCTCACGTTTCTGGTCTCGGCCAAGCTCGCGAACGTGGGTGTCCCGCTGGTGATGAAGCGGATCGTCGACGCGCTCGATTCCAGGCAGCAACTGGTCGTGCTGCCGATCGCGATGCTGGTGACCTATGGCGCGCTGCGACTGTCGACCACCCTGTTTGCCGAATTGCGCGACATCGTGTTCGTCCGGGTCGCAAAGCGGGCGATCCGGCGGGTGGCGCTCCAGGTGTTCCAGCACCTGCACGCCTTGTCCCTGCGCTTCCATCTCGAGCGGCAGACCGGCGGGGTGACGCGAGACATCGAGCGCGGCACGCGCGGCATTTCGACCCTGCTGTCCTACATGCTGTTCTCGATCATCCCGGTCGTGCTCGAGTTCGGTCTCGTGGCGGCGGTTCTGCTGGCCAAGTTCGACTGGCGTTTTCCGGCCGTCACGTTCGCTGCCGTGGCGATCTATATCTCGTACACGTTCGCCGTCACCGAGTGGCGCATGGACATCCGCCGTCGCGCCAACGAGCTCGATTCCAAGGCCAACACGCGCGCCATCGACAGCCTGCTCAACTACGAGACCGTCAAGTATTTCAACAACGAGGAATTCGAGGCGCGCCGCTACGACGAGAACCTGCGCAAGTTCGAGTCCGCGGAGGTCAGGAACGAAGCTTCGCTGGGACTTCTCAACATCGGGCAGAGCCTGATCATCGCGATCGCGGTGACGCTGTTGATGGTGCTCGCGGCCGACGGCGTCGTGAAGGGCGAACTGACCCTGGGCGATCTCGTGCTGGTCAACGGCCTGCTGATCCAGCTCTACATCCCGCTCAACTTCCTCGGCATGGTGTACCGCGAAATCAAGCAGTCGCTCACGGACATGGACAAGATGTTCCGGCTCCTCGGCGAGAACCGCGAGATCGCCGACCGGCCCGGAGCACTGCCGCTGAATCTGCGTGGCGCGCGCGTCAGCTTCGAGGCCGTGGATTTCCACTACGAGGCCAATCGGCAGATCCTGCACGCGGTGAGTTTCGAGATTCCCGCCGGAGGAACGGTCGCGGTCGTGGGCACGAGCGGGTCGGGCAAGTCCACGCTCGCGCGCCTGCTCTACCGGTTCTACGATGTCCAGGGCGGTCGCGTGGCGATCGACGGGCAGGATATCCGCGACGTCACGCAGAAGAGCCTGCGCGCAGCCATCGGCATCGTCCCGCAGGACACGGTCCTGTTCAACGACACGATCTACTACAACATTGCCTATGGTGATACCGACGCGAGTCGCGAGCAGGTGATCGAGGCCGCGCGCGCCGCGCACATCCACCACTTCATCGAAACGCTTCCGGACGGCTACGAAACAATGGTGGGCGAGCGCGGACTGAAGCTCTCGGGCGGCGAGACGCAACGGGTCGCCATTGCGCGTGCGATCCTCAAGAATCCTGCCGTGCTCATTTTCGACGAAGCGACCTCCGCGCTCGACAGCCGTTCGGAAAAGGCGATCCAGGAGGAACTCGCGCGTATCGCGACCGATCGGACCACGCTCGTGATCGCGCACCGGCTGTCGACGATCGTCGACTCCGATCAGATCCTCGTCATGGAACAGGGTCGCATCCTGGAGCGTGGAACACATCGCGAACTGCTGGCGCTGGACGGGTCCTATGCCCGCATGTGGGAATTGCAGCAGCAGGAGGACAGCGAACCGGTCACGCTGGCGCCAGTGATACCGAGCGAATCGCTCGGCTGAGCAGCGCCGCACCGGCTTTCTGAGACGTGGGTCGGCGGCGTCGGTCACCGCCGGGTGCATGCGGCACCGGCGGTGGCGCGCCGGTCAGTGCATCGGCACCTGGTCCAGGCGCTGCGGATGTTCGCGCCCGGCCATGGCGCGCACCAGTGTCTCGAACCCTTCGAGCACCAGCGGCTGGCTGAACAGAAAGCCCTGAAACGCGAAGCAGCCGTTCACGCGCAGGAACTCGAGCTGGCGTTCGTCCTCGACGCCCTCGGCGATGACGTCGAGGCGCAGGTTCCGAGCCATGCCGATGATGGCCTGCACGATCATCGCGTCGTCCGCATCGACGGCGAGGTCGCGGATGAATGATCGGTCGATCTTCAACTGTTCGATGGGCAGGCGTTTCAGATACGAAAGAGAGGAATAACCAGTTCCGAAATCATCCAGCGAGAAGCCGACACCGACCGCGCGCAGGGCTCCCATCCGGCTTATCGCCAGGTCCACGTCGTCGAGCAGGCTGCCTTCGGTCAGCTCCAGCTTCAGTCGGGTGGGATCCGCGCCGGTCGTGCGCAACACTTCCTTGACCCGGTCGACGAAGTCCAGCTGGCGGAACTGGCGTGCACTCACGTTGATCGACAGGCGAAGCAGCCCGAGAACGGGATCGTCGGCCCAGCGCGCGAGCTGCGCGCAGGCCGCTTCCAGCACCCAGAGGCCGATGTGCAGGATGAGTCCGGTTTCCTCCGCGAGCGGGATGAACTGCGCCGGGGCGATGAGTCCTCGCGCAGGGTGATCCCATCGCACCAGTGCCTCTGCGCCGATCGCCTGGCCGACGGCGTTCATCTGCACCTGGTAGTGCAATCGCAGCTGGCCCCGCGCGCCCGCGTGACGTAGATCGGCCTCGAGCGCCGCGCGTTGCTCCAGGGCCTCCTGCATGGTCGGGTCGAAGAAACGCACTCCGTTGCGTCCGCCGGCCTTGGCGCGGTACATGGCGGCGTCGGCGCGGCGCAGGTTGTCGTCGACCGACGCCTCGAAGCCGCGGAATAGGGCGACCCCGATGCTGCAGCTACCCTCGTGCGGATCACCCGGGGGCAGCGGACAGGGCATGGACAGCGCGGTGAGCATCTTGGCCGCGATGCCTTCGGCGAGCGAGCTTGCAGCGTGCAGGTCGCCGCCAAGTTCTTCCGCAATCACCACGAATTCGTCACCACCGAGCCTGGCCACCGTGTCCGTGCGGCGCACGCACTCGGTCAGGCGGCGCGCCATTTCCAGGAGCAGGGTATCGCCCACCGAATGGCCACGCGTGTCGTTCAAGGTCTTGAAGTGATCGAGATCGATGAAATAGACCGCACCGTAATGGCCATGGCGGGCGCTGGCGGCGAAGGCATGCTGCATCCGATCCTGCAGCAACCGGCGGTTGGGCAGACGGGTGAGGGGATCGTAGAACGCCAGGCGACGGATCTCCTCCTCGGCAGCGCGGCGCTCGCTCACGTCGTGCAGCGAACCCACGATGTGGGTCACGTCGCCGGCGAGGGAAGCCACCGCCGAGACGATGAGCGAGGCGGGAAAGATCTCGCCGTCGGCGCGTCGGCAGAGGATCTCGCCGTGCCAATAACCCTTGTCCACGACCGAGCGCCACAACGCGCGATAGAAGCCGGCGTCGAAGCGGTCCGCTGCCAGGATCTCGAGTCCGCTTCCCGGGAGACTCGCCGCGTCGAG
Organism: Burkholderiales bacterium; assembly: GCA_038324085.1. GTDB lineage: Bacteria > Pseudomonadota > Gammaproteobacteria > Burkholderiales. Next base: position 44,832 of record JBBQHP010000023.1, on the reverse strand, counting down.
CCCCGTGATCGCAGCGAATGCGCTGTTGGCGCGCAGCAACCGGCCATCGAAGCCGGCGACGAACATTGCCTCGCGGGTCTCGAAAGCCGCAGCGGCGATGCGTAGTTCCTCTTCGGTGTGCTGGGCCTCGTTCACGTCCATCGTCACGCCGATGTAGCCGATCATCCGGCCGTCGGAGTCGCGGCGCGGAACCCCGCGGTCCTCGACCCAGCGATGGCTGCCGTCGTGGCGGCGCATGCGAAAGCGCATGGTGTAGGGAGTTTGCGCTGCCAGCGCTTCGCGATAGGTGGCGCGGGCCCGCTCGGCGTCTGCTTCGTGCAGCGAATTCTCCCAGCCGTGGCCGAGCTCGTCGTGCATCGCGCGTCCGGTGAAATCGATCCACCCCTGGTTCACGAACGTGAACTCGCCATCCTTGCCGGACATCCAGATCATCGCCGGGGCGGCGTTGGCGGCGATGCGGAATCGCTGCTCGCTCTCGCGCAGGGCAGACTCCGCAAGCATCTCGTCGGTGCGGTCCTGCAACACCCAGAACTCGGCCCGCGTCGAAGTGACGGACGAAAACGAGACCCACCGCAGCGCGCCATCCTTGCGGCGCAACTGCCGCGTCCGGGCCAGGGCGAAGCCTTCGATCCGGTCGGAATCATATTGTGCTCGGACCTCGTCGGCGCACTCCGCATACAGTAGACGGAACCAGCGCTCGAGCGTGCCTATCTCCGCGTCGGCATAGCCGACGATCCGCTCGGCCTCGCGATTGAGCACCACCAGGCCGTCGTGCACGAGCACGGCACCGGCGGGGAGGTTCTCGACGATGTGGCGCAACCACCCTTCGCTCGCGCGCAAGGTCCGCTCGGCATCCTTCTGCACCGTGAGATCGCGCAGTATCAGACTGGAACGCTGCTGGCCGTTGCCATCCTCGAACAGGGTCGAGGACAGTCCGGCCTCGAAGGTCTCACCGTTCTTGCGCCGCATCGAAAGTTCGCCCTTGAAGCGTCCGGTCGCGTTGCGCTCTGCCATGGCGACTGCCAGCCTGGGATCGGCGGGATCGAGGAGACCGGAGCGCCCGATCTGCATCAGCTCCGCTTCGCTATAGCCGAACACGCGACATGCTTCGGGATTCGCCGACAGGATCCGTCCGTCCGGTTCGGTGAGCAGGATCGCCTCACCGCTGTTCTCGGTCAGCAGGCGGAACAACGTGTCGCGTTCGCGCAAGGCGTTGCGCGCGGCGGCGCGCTCGCGCAGCAGGCGCCATTCGCGCAGCGCGCGATCGACGATCCGCGTGATGCGCCCGAAGCTCTCGGGCGACTTGACCACGAAGTCGATCGCCCCGGCCTTCATCGCTTCCACTGCCGTGCTCTCGTCGCCCTGGCTGGTCATGATCAGCACCGGGAACGCGCCGGCTTCGGCAGGCGTGACCAGGGTGTCCATGGCGCGGCCGTCGGGAAGGTTGATGTCCATCAGCACGATGTCCGGTGTGCCCTCCGCGTGAGCCGTGCGGAATGCCGCCAGCGAGTTGGCGATGCGCACGCGGATCGGATCTTGTCCCGCCGTGAGCGAACGGCGCAGCGCTTCCGCGTGCGCGGCGTCGTCCTCGACGATCAGCACGTCCAGTATCGACGCCTCTGCCTCCGGAGTAGCCGTCGCGGGATGCAGACCTAGGGGTGCGGTTGTTCGTTCCATTGCAGCCAGTAGTAACCGAGGGAAGTGAGGAGGGCCTCGAAGGCGTTCCGCTCCAGGGGCTTGACCAGGTAGCTGTTGACGCCCAACCGGTAGGCCTGTTCGAGGTCGTCGAAGGCTTTCGAGGTCGTCAGGGCGACGACCGGGATCGACTCGAGACGTTTATCGCTCTTGATGGCGGCCAGCACGCCGAGGCCGCCGAGCCTGGGCAAGCGCAGATCGAGCAGGACGAGATCCGGGCGCGGCGGACTGTCGCCATTGCCGAAACTTCCCCGATGCATCAGGTAGTCGAGCGCCGCTTCACCGTCCCACACGTGATCCATGCGGTGCGGAATGCCGATCGACGTGAAGTTCCGCCGAACGATCTCGGCATGGGCCGGGTCGTCCTCCACCAGCAGGACGGTCGGCTTCTGATCGGCCCTGTCGGTCCGGCTCATGCGGCGGATCTCCGGGTCTCGGGGAGCGTGAACCGGAAACACGAGCCCCGGCCGACGCCGTCCGATTCCACGCGGATGGTGCCGCCATGCAGCTCGACGATCCGACGCACCAACGCCAACCCCACGCCGGTGCCACCAGAGGACGTATCGAGCTTCTCGAACAAGCCGAAGACACGATCGGCGTGACGCGGATCGATGCCGATGCCGTTGTCGCACACGAAGAACTCCGGTTCGGCTCCCACGAAGGCGACGCCGACGTGGATGCGCGGCGCGGGCTGGTCGCCCATGAACTTCGCGGCATTGTCGATGAGGTTCTGCCACAGCTCCAGCAGCCGGGTCCGATCGCCGTGCATCGTCACGTCGATCGGGTCCAGTTCGACCTCGGCGCCGCAGCGGCTCAATGTACCGGCGGTCATATCGAGCGCTTCCCTTGCGATTTCATGGAAGCTCGTGAGCACCGGCGCGTTGCGGGTGTTCCCGACCCGGGACAACTGCAGCAGTTCGTCGAGCAGGAGGGCCATCCTCTCGGCCGCGTGGCTGATGTAGCTGAGGTCCGTCGCCACCTTGTCGGAGTCGCCGGTTGCGATATCGTCCTGCAGATACTCGGCGAAAGTGCGCACGGTCACCAGAGGACTCTTGAGATCGTGCGATACCGTGTAGGTGAAGCGCTCCAGTTCGGCGTTCTTCGCGCGCAGCTCGCGGTCGATGCGATTGCGTTCGGTGACGTCGTGCACCAGCACGAGGCGCGCCGGCCGGCCTTCGAAGGTCACGCCGTTCGAGGACACTTCCACTTCGAGATTCTCGCCGTGACGCGTGACGTGGTGCCAGAGGAGGCCCGTGGCGAAGCCGCCACCGAGGTCCCGTACCCTGTCCAGGAGCGGGTTGCGTTCGGCCGGTGGATGCAACTGGGGAACGGACATTGCGAGCAACTCGGCTTGCGACCACCCGTAACGGCGGACCGTTGCGGTATTCACGGCCAGGATCTGCAGATTGACGCGATCGTACACGAGCATCGGGTGCGGATTGTCCTCGAACATGAGGCGATAGCTCGCTTCACGATCGCGCAATGCTTCTTCCGCGCGCCGACGATCGGTGATGTCCTGGAATGTGCCATGCAGCCGGACGGTCAGGCCGTTCTCGCGCACGGCCTCGCCGCGCGAGCGCACCCACAATGCGCGCCCGGTGGCCGTGACGAACGGGAGTTCGAGATCCCACGGTTCGCCGCGCTCTATGCCGGCCTGCACGGCGGCGCTTACCAGCGGTCGCGCCTCGGGACCATAGAATTCGATGGCTCGTTCCAGCGGCGGATGGTCCACGGGCTCGATCTCGTGAATGCGGTACACCGCCTCGGTCCAACGCATCTCGAGCGTCGCAAGATCGAGCTCCCAGCCGCCCACGAGTGCCATGTTGCCGGTGTCGCGCAGCAGCGCCTCCGATTGCTCGAGCTCCAACTCAAGCGATTTCTGGGCCGAGATCTCATGGTTGGCGATGACGACCCAGCCCGCTTTGGCGGCGAGCGGACTGACGCGGACCTGGAACCACTGCCTGGTGTCGTCCACCGCCTTGCGCGCATAGTCGAAGGTGAAGAGCGCGCACTCGCGCCGCATCACGGAGCCGATGCCGGCGTGCACGAACCGGGCGTCGTCCTCACGATCCCAGCCGATACCGTGTGCGCAAGCATCCAGATAGCTGCTGCCGATCACCGCACCCGCCGGCCCGGTGGCCGACCCGCGCGAGAACCGCCGCCATTCGGCGTTCACTTCCACCACGTTTCCGTTTGCGTCCAGCACCGCGAGACCGGCACTCAGCGAATCGAGCACGCCGCGCGTGAACACCGATTGGGTCTCGAGCTGGTCGACGACTGCCCAGAGCTCCGCGGTGCGAGTGGCGATGGTGCTCTCGAGGGTGCGGTTGGCGTCGATCAGGTCGTCGTCCGCCGCGTTGAGCCGGGCCGCTCCGAGCAAGGTGGCGGCCGCGAAGCCGAAGAACGACATGAGGACCATCGCCACGATCCCGATCTCGTTGGAGAAGAGATCGGCCTCTTCCCCCAGCATGCGCAGCCAGCCGGCCAGGAACGGCAGGAGCAATGCGACCGGGAGCAGGGCACGCACAAAACGCCCCCCCGCCCGCTTTGCCATCACGATATGCACGAGCGGTGACGCCGTGGCAAGGGCGAGGACCGCGAAGCTCGCGAGGCCCAGCCCGGCGGCGGAGTGAATGGCGACGGCCCCGACGACCGGACCGAGACTGGGCAGCGCATTGAACTCGTACAAATGGCCGATCACGCAGCCGATGGCGAGCAAGCCGGCGACGATGGTGCACGCGTCTCGGAGCACGGTGAATCGCGATCGCCGGGCGCCATCGATGCAGAGCGCGATACCGAGCGCGGTGATCGCGGTCGCGGAGATCACGGACATGCGCAGGCTGCTCGCGCTGGCAGGATGGATCGGCAACAGGCGGCTGACGCCGAGATCGGTGCCGGCGACGAACTCGATCAGGTGGGCGAGCCCGATCGCCGCGGCCGCGCCCGCGCAGGTCCGGCTCGCGCGCATGGCGTCATGGGCCTGGGCGAAGAGAGCCCCGCCGAGCAACGTCAGGCAGAGAGCGGTGTCCGGCTTCATCGTCGGCCGTCCTGCGAGCACCGACTTCAGCATTCCGACGTCGAAGATCCAGCCGATGGCCACGATCGGCCCGAGCAATACCAGGGCAATGCCGATCACCGTGGCGAAGCGGTGCGGGAAGTCGGGGGTGGTTGTCGCGCGCCCGACGAACCTCTCGGCCCAGGGGCGCGACGGGGTTGCTGCCATCACGTGACGGATCCTCGGGTCCGGTTGCCGGAGCCGGTCCGCCCGGCCATGGAAATATATTCGATCCGGAGACTCGTCATTCCTCGATTAACGGACGCCGGTCGCCATACCTGAGCCCCATCGGCGGCGTTTCGGCTACCGCAGCGCGACCGGGGATCAGGCGGCTGGCTGTGGTGCCGGCGTACCGGGCGGAAAGACCACCTTCACCCGGGTGCCGAGCTGGCCCGGTCCTGGCTCGAGACTTGCCGTGGCACCGTGCCCGTGCGCGATCTGCCGTACGATCGCGAGCCCGAGTCCGCTGCCGGCGACGGTGCTCCCCAGGACACGGTGGAAACGCTCGAAGACGCGTTCGCGTTCGGCTTCGGGCACACCCGGGCCGTTGTCGGTGACGGATAGCTCGAGACCGGCGGGCGTCTGCTGGATCGCAACCGTCACTTCCGCGCCGGGCGGCGAGTGGGCTATCGCATTGTCGATCAGGTTACCGGCCAGCTCGCGCAACAACGTCGGGTCGCCGGGAATCGACTGGGTGTCCCGGCCTTCGAATCCCAGGTCGACGCCGCGTTCGAGGGCCCGCGGAATCCAGTCCGCGGTGACATCGCGCATCAACCGCGCGAGATCGACGGATTGACGGCGCAAGCGAACCTGACCCTCCGGTTCGGTGCGGGCGAGCGCAAGCAACTGGTTGACCAGATGCGAAGTGCGGTCCGTCGCCGCCACGATCCCGGCCAGCGATTCACGCACCGTGGCGAGGTCGTTGCTGCGCAGCGCGAGTTCCGCCTGCGTCTTGAGCCCCGTCAGAGGCGTGCGCAGCTGGTGCGCCGCGTCGGCCACGAAGCGCCGCTGCGTGGACAGGGCATCGCCCAGCCGCACGAACAACCCGTTCAGCGCGCGGGTCAATGGCCGCGCTTCCAGTGGTGCGCGGGCTTCGTCCACCGGCCGCAGATCCTCGGCCGAACGCCCGCTGATGTCCCCCGCCAGCGCGGTCAACGGGCGCAGACCCCGGGCAACCCCGAGCCAGACACCGAGCGCACCCAGCGCCACCAGCGCGATCAGCGGCAGCAACATGCTGGCGATGATCTCGAGGGCCAGCACGTCGCGCTTGTTCACGGTCTCCGCGATCTCCACGTAGAAGCGGCCGTCGGCGGGCGCGAATACCGCGGTGCGCAACGGTTCGCCCTGCAGGGCGCCGTCGAAGCAGAAGGGATCGGCGCCGGGCACGATCGCCCGCAGCGTGGCGGGCAGGCCGCGGTGCCCCGCCACGAACACGCCGTCGATGGTGGCGACCTTGTAGTAGATCCGATCGCGCTGGTCCGAATCGAGCATCATCTGCGCCTGAAGAGGGAGATCGACGACGACGAAATCGTCCTCGACCCGCACCAGCTGGGACAACGCCACGGCCATGTCCGAGATCGAGCGGTCGTAGACCTGGTTCGCGAACCGATACGCGGTGACCCATGCCGCCAGCGCGCTCACCAGGGCAAGCGCGCCGACCGGTGCGATCAGCCAGATGAACAGTCCACGCCGCAGCGACGGCGCACGGGACCGCTCACGCATCGGGTGTCTTCTCGATCAGGTAACCGAGCCCCCGCAGCGTGCGGATGCCGAGTCCGGCCGGCTCGAGCTTGCGCCGCAAACGGTGCACGTAGACCTCGATCGCGTTGACGCCGACGTCGTCATCCCACCCGGTGATGGATTCGAGCAATTGTTCCTTGCTGACGACGCGCCCCGCGCGGCGGGCGAGCAGTTCGAGCACGCCGAACTCGCGCGCGGACAGGTCCAGTCGTTCCGATCCGTGGTACGCGCAGCGTCCGGCGGTGTCCACCGTCACCGATCCGATGTCGATGCGGCCACCGGGGCTCGTTTCGCGCCGGCGCAGGAGGGCCCGCACGCGCGCCTCGAGCTCGGGAAGATCGAACGGCTTGGCGAGGTAGTCGTCGGCGCCGCCGTCGAGCCCCGCGACGCGATCCTCCAGTTCATCGCGCGCGGTGAGCAGCAGCACCGGCACCGCCGCGCCGCGCTCGCGCAGACGTTTCAGCACGGCCATGCCGTCGAGCCCCGGCAAACCGAGATCGAGCACCACGAGGTCGTAAGGGTACTGCGTGAGCGCCTCGTCGGCAGTTGTGCCGTCGGCCGCGTGGTCGACCGCGTGGCCCGCCGCACGCAGCGAGCGCAGCAGTCCATCGGCAATGACGGGATCATCCTCGACGATCAGAAGGCGCATGGTCCGGAGCGTTTGCGCGTGTAAGGGTGGAGTAAGGCTAACGCGCCACTATGCGCCCGTCGAGTTGCACTCCGCACCGGAAACACGCATCGAATGCCCCATCGCCTGATCGCCATCCTGTCCCGTGTCCTGTCGGCCGTGCCGTGGCGAATCGTGCTCGTCGGCACGGTCGTCGCCGCGGCCGCCACGGCGCGCGCGGCGGACCTTCCTGCAGCGCGGGAGCGCCCGCTCTCCTATGCCGAAGCCGTCGAGCTGCTGAAGGCCCGCAATCGCGACGTGCAGTTCGCACAACGCAATGTGGAAGCGGCGCAGGCCGACACGATCGGCGCCAGGGCGCGCCCCAATCCGAATCTGTCATTCAACGCGGTGGCGATCAGTCCGCACGCGTTCGGGTCCGGGGGTCCTCAGGACAAGTCGATCGATTCGATCGTGCAGCTGTCGCAACTGATCGAGCGCGGCAACAAGCGCGGGCTGCGCACCGAGGCCACCCGCCTCGCGCTCGACGCCACCCGCGGCGACCTGGCGGATGCCGTGCGGCGCACGACGCTGACGCTCGCCGGCGCCTACTACGATCTGCTCTTTGCGCAGGAGCGCGCGCGCATCACCGAGGACACCTCGGCACTGCTTGCGAAGACCGTTGCCGCCGCCGAGTTGCGACTCAAGGCCGGTGACGTGGCTCGTGCCGATCTGTCGCGCATTCGCGTCGACCAGTTGCGCGCGGAAAACGATCACCGTGCTGCCGTGTCCGATCGCGAGCGTGCGCGGATCAGTCTCGCTTACGTGGTCGGCCTCGATGCCGAGGCCGGCGCGCTCGTCGCGACCGATCCATGGCCCACGGCCGGTAACCTGGTGATGGTGGATGTAGCCGCCACGATCGAGGCGCGGCCCGACGTGCGCGCCAGCGCGCTGCGCCTGCAGGCGGCGGAAAAGGCGCGCGATCTCGCGCGGGCACTCAAGTCGCGCGACGTGACCCTCGCCGTCCAGTACGAGCGCTTTCCCGACCAGATCCAGAACAACACGCTCGGTTTCGGGGTCAGCATGCCGCTATTTCTCAATTACAGCTTCGAGGGCGAGATCCGGCGTGCCGAAGTGAACTTCCAGGCTGCGGAGGACGGGCTGGAACGGACGCGCGCCCTGGCCCGCGCGGAGATCGATTCGGCATGGTCCAGCCTCACCTCCGCGCGTGATCGAGTGCAACGCTACGAAGGCGGCCTGCTGAAAGAGGCGCAGCGCGCGGCCGATGCGGCGGAGTTCGCCTATCGCAATGGGGCGCTGGGCGTCATCGACCTGCTCGACGCCCGCCGCATCCTGGCCGCGACCCGCAGCGATGCGGCTGCCGCCCAGGCCGATCTGGCACGGGCACTGGTTGCGTGGCAGGCCGCTACTGTTTCCTACCCGTCGTCCCGATGAAGCACGTTCGCCGCATCATCGCCGCCGTCGCGGTGGCGGGGCTCAGTGCTGCGGGCTGGGCGCTGTATCCGGGGTTCGAGGTCGGCAAGCGCGAACCTCGACCTGCACCGGCGGCGCCGGCCGCTCTGAACGGCACCATGCTCCGATTCGAAGCGGGCGCCCCGCAACTGTCCTACCTGAAGATCCAGATGGCCGAGGCGTTTCCCGAACCCCTGGTCGAAGCGCTTGCCGGGCGCATCGCCTACGACGACAACCGCACGGCGCGCGTCAGCGCGCCGCTCGCGGGCCGGGTAACGCGCATCGAGGTCCAGCTCGGGCAGAAGGTGACCAGGGGCACCGTGCTCGCGTGGCTCGATGCGCCCGACTATGCGCAGGCGGTGGCCGATCTGCACCATGACGAGATCGAGGTGAAGCAGCGGCATCTCGTGTTCGATCGGGAACAATTGCTGTTCGAGGGCGAAGTGGTGCCGCGCAAGGAATTCGAGTCGGCCGAGGCCGATCTGCGCGAGGCGGAAGTGGAACTCGCGCGCGCGCGGAAACGCCTCGAAGCCCTCGGCCAGGGCCCCTCGACGACGAACGGCGAATTCGCGTTGCGGGCGCCGATCGCGGGCGTCGTGACGGAGCGCGCAATCAATCCGGGGACCCAGGTCCGCCCCGAGACCGACAAGCCGCTGTTCGTGCTGTCCGATCCCGACCGCCTCTGGGTCGTGGTGGACGTGCCCGAGCAGAACATCAGCGTACTGAAGGTGGGCCAGAGCGTGACGGTCGAAGTCGATGCCTACGCCGGCAGGAGTTTCGTGGCTGCGGTGGAGAATATCGGCGAGGTGCTCGATCCGACCACCCGGCGCGTACAGGTGCGCTGTGCGCTCGCCAATCCCGATCATCTCCTGAAACCGGAGATGTACGCCCGCGTCACGCCGCTGGCCGATTCCGGCGAGCTGCGCGTGCGCATTCCGAACGCGGCGCTGGTGACAGTTGGCGTCGCCAGCTACGCGTTCGTGGAGCGGGAGGTCGGCGTGCTCGAGCGGCGCAAGGTGATCACTGCGCTCCAGGGTCGCGAGTTCACATATCTCAAGGACGGCATCGCCCCCGGCGAGCGCGTGGTCGTGAGCGGCGCGCTGCTGCTCAACGCCGAACTGCAGGGAAACTAGCGACGTGAGCTACCTGGCGAGGGGCCCCGCGCAGCGGGGATCGACGGCACGGCGAGCGGCGCCGGCCGCCGACATGCGAGAGCCGGGATCTGCGACTGTCGTTCAAGAGGCGGCGACGTGAGCCACCTGGCGAGGGGCCCCGCGCAGCGGGGATCGACGGCAAGGCGAGCGGCGCCGGCCGCCGACACACGAGAGCCGGTATCTCCGACGATGGTTCGAGAGGCGGCGACGTGAGCCGTTATCGCGGGCGGACGAGGTGTTAGAGAAGCTCGTCACATTCGCACTGCAGCAGCGCGTGTTCGTGATCGCGGCTGCGCTGGTGCTGGCCATCGGCGGTTGGTTCGCCTGGAAGAACCTGCCGGTCGAGGCCTTTCCGGATGTGCAGGACGTGCAGGTCCTCGTTGTGACCCAGTACGCCGGTCAGGCACCCGAAGAAGTCGAGCGCAGCATCTCGCTGCCCATCGAGCGCGAGATGAACGGCGTGGCGCGACTCACCCAGCTCCGGTCGGTGTCGATCTCCGGATTGTCGGTCGTGACCGTCACTTTCGCGGATGGGACCGACGACTATTTCGCGCGCCAGCAGGTGCTGGAGAAACTGCAGAACGTGACCCTGCCTGCCGGCGTGACCCCGACGCTCGCGCCACTCACCAGCGCTGTCGGCGAGGTCTACCGCTATGTCGTGGAAGCGCCGCCGGAGATGCCGGTGAACGAGGTGCGTGCCTTGCAGGACTGGGTGATCCGCCCTGCGCTGCGGCCGGTCCTGGGGGTCGCCGACGTGGTCAGCTTCGGCGGCACGGTCAAGGAATACCAGGTGCGCGTCAATCCGCAGCAGTTGCGCAAGTTCGGGGTGACGCTCGACGACGTATCCGCCGCGCTGTCGGCCAATAGCGGTAACGCCGGTGGTGGCATCATTCGCCGCGGTGACGAGGCGCTCGTCGTCCGCTCCATCGGCTTGTTCCGGACGTTGCAAGACATCGCGCGCGTGGTCGTCGTATCCCGCAACGGCAGCCCGATCTACGTGAGCGATGTGGCGACGGTCGAGATCGGCAGCCGTCCCCGCTCGGGGATCGTCGGGTTCAACGACAGCGACTCCGTCGTGCAGGGCATCGTGCAGATGACCAAGGGCCGCAACGCAACCACGGTCGTCGCGGCGGTCAGGAAGGTGCTCGCGAATCTCGCACCGAAACTGCCGCCCGGCGTGCGCCTCACGCCCTACTACGATCGCACCGAACTCGTGCAGCACACCGTGCACACGGTGACGGAGAACCTGGCGGTGGGTGCGATCCTGGTGGTCGGCATCCTGATGATCTTCCTGCGCGACTGGCGCGCCTCGGCGATCGTTGCGTGCGTGATTCCGCTAGCGCTGCTGTTCGCGTTCGTGTTGATGGATGCAAAGGGCGTGTCGGCGAACCTGATCTCGCTCGGTTCGATCGATTTCGGCATCATCATCGACAGCGCGGTGGTGCTGGTGGAGGCGCTGATGGTCAAGCTCGCATTGGCCCGGGACGACCATTCCATCCAGCATCACACGATCGGCTGGCGCATCCACGTTTTGCGCAATACCGCGACCGGGCTGGGTGCGCCGATCCTGTTCTCGAAGGGGATCATCATCCTCGCCTTCCTGCCGATCTTCACGTTCGAACGGGTCGAGGGCAAGATCTTCTCGCCGATGGCGTACACACTGACATTCGCGCTGGCCGGCGCGATCCTGCTCACGCTGACCTTGGTGCCCGCGCTGCTGTCCTATGCCGTGCGATCGGCCGACATGTCCGAGCGCCACAGCGCCTGGATCCAATCGCTCCGTGACGGCTATCGGAGGCTGCTGTTGTGGGCGCGCGGTCGGCGCGCCACCATCATCGTGGCCGCGCTGGCGGTACTGGCGCTGGCCGTGGCCGGTGCCACGCGCCTGGGCAGCGAATTTCTGCCCAAGCTCGACGAAGGCAACATCTGGCTCACGATCGCGCTGCCGCCTTCGACGGCGCTCGACAAGACCAAGGATATCGAACGCAGCGTACGTGCCATCCTGCGCGGCTATCCGGAAGTGAACAACGTGGTCTCGCACGTGGGCAGGCCCGACGACGGGACCGATCCGAAGGGCCCCAACAACATGGAGATCATGGCCGACCTGAAGCCGCGAAGCGGGTGGCGCTTCGACAGCAAGGAGGCATTGATCGCGGACATGGCGAAGAAGATTCGCGCCATGCCGGGCGTACCGACCAATTTCTCACAGGTGATCGAAGACAACGTCGAAGAGTCGTTGTCCGGCGTGAAGGGCGAGATCGCAGTCAAGATCTACGGCCCCGACCTCGAAGTGCTCGAGGAGAAGGGCGAGCAGGTGGCGCAGATCCTTGCCGCCATCCAGGGCAGCGCCGACGTGGCCGCGATCAAGGTGGGCGGACAGACCGAGCTCAACGTCACCCTGGATCGCGACCGGCTGGCCCGCTACGGACTCAATGTCGCGGATGTCAATCGCACCGTGCAGGTGGCGCTGGCCGGCATCGCGGTCAATACTTTCTACGAGGGCGGGCGCAGTTTCGACGTGACGATGCGCCTCGACGCGCCGTTCCGTCAGGCGGCCGAAGACGTGGGCGAACTGCCGATTGCCGTGCCCGGGGGCAGTGCGACCATTCCTCTCGGCGAACTGGCGCGTATCGAGGTGAAGCAGGGCGCCGCGCGCATCTCGCGGGAAGGCGGCGGACGCACGGTCGCGGTCAAGGCCAACCTGCTTGGGCGCGATCAGGGCAGTTTCGTGGCCGAGGCGCAGGCCAGGGTCGCGGAACAGGTGCGCTTGCCGCCCGGATACAACCTTACCTGGGGCGGTCAGTTCGAGAACCAGCGGCGCGCGGTCGAGCGCCTCAAGGTGATTGTGCCGTTGTCGGTGCTGATGATCTTCGTGCTGCTGTTCTGGGCATTCCGCTCCATGCCCAAGGCGCTGTTGATCCTGGCGATGGTTCCATTCACCCTGATCGGAGGCATTGCGGGCCTCGCGCTGGCAGGCATGCACCTTTCGATCTCGGCCGCCGTGGGATTCATCGCCGTCGCGGGCATTTCGGTGCAGAACGGCGTGATCATGGTCGAGCGCTTCATGGAGTCGATCCGCAATGGCGTCGAGGTGTCGGAAGCCGTCTTCGAAGGAGCGGTGGAGCGCCTCCGGCCGATCGTGATGACCGCCCTCATGGCGGGCCTCGGCCTGCTGCCGGCGGCGCTGTCCCGGGGTATCGGGTCGGAAACCCAGCGCCCCTTCGCGGTCGTGATCGTCGGCGGAATCGTCTCGGCGACCATCTTTACACTCGTGCTCCTCCCGCTCATTTTTCCCTTGGTGGCCGAAGAGGTCGAGCGCCCGGATCGGTCGGTTTGACGCACCAATATGGTGCGAAAGACGACTTCCCAGGTTCTGATGCGACTCTAGGGCTCTGGCCTTAGTCCCTGATTTTTGTTATTTTTCGTTTCGTCGACAGATCAAACGGCGGGAGTGGTTGCGGGGTTGGTCATCCGTCCGGCTCTCATTTCTTCGAACAAGATGTTATTGGCATGGCCCATGCGTGATTTACCGCAGCGGGCCTTGTTGCACTGCATTTCGCAGCGCAACGGCCGATAAGGGGGGGGTCGCCGTTGCGCGGCCAACCAAGGAACAAAGGAACCACGATGCGCAGATGGTCGATGACACTGGGATTGTCCGCAACGTTGCTGGCGGTACCGGCCTGGGCGGGCAAGTCTGCAGATACGGGTTCGAGCGCGCCGCTGCGGCTGCAATCGAGTTCCGTGATCGTCGTCGACCAGGAGCAAGGCGCAGCGATCTACGGCAAGAACGTCGGCGCGGTGCAGCCGATCGCTTCCATCACCAAGCTGATGACGGCCATGGTCGTGCTCGACGCGAAGCTGCCCCTGGACGAGCCACTCGAGATCTCGCACGAAGACCTGGACGTGGTGAAGGGCACCCACTCACGGCTGCAGGTAGGCACCGTACTGACGCGCGGCGAAATGCTGAAACTCGCCCTGATGGCGTCGGAGAACCGCGCGGCTTCGGCCCTCGGGCGCAACTACCCCGGCGGTATCACCGCTTTCGTCGAAGCGATGAATCGCAAGGCCGCGGAACTCGGCATGAGCGACACCAAATTCGTGGATTCCACCGGACTTCACCCGCAGAACGTTTCCACTGCGCAGGATCTCGTCAAGATGGTGACGGCCGGCTACGACTATCAGGTCATCCGCGACTTCACCACTTCGAGCTCGCACATCATCGAGGTGGAAGGCCGCCATCGCACGAAGCTTGTCGCATTCAACAACTCCAATCGACTGGTGCGCAACTCGAACTGGGACATCGGCCTGTCGAAGACGGGCTACATCTCGGAGGCCGGTCGCTGCCTGGTCATGCAAGCGAAGATCGCGGCGCGTCCGGTGATCATCGTGCTGCTCGATTCCTGGGGCAAGCTGTCCCGCATCGGCGATGCCAATCGCATCAAGCAGTGGGTCGAAACCGAGTTGAAGCGCACCGAAGTCCAGCAGCGTCGTCTGCACCACGGATCGACGACTGCAATGTAAGGTGTCACCCGCGCGGTGGCGACCAGCCGATCGCGCGGGAAATGTGGTTGGCGACCTCGAGGATCCTGGCGCCCCACGATTTCTCGAGGCGGTTTGCCGGGGCCGACACCGACAGCCCGGCGATCAGCCTGCCTTCATCATCGCGGATTCCCGCTCCTATGCAGGAAACGCCGGTCTCGGCTTCTTCGTTGTCGAAGGCGAAACCGGTCCTGCGGATTCGGTCCAGCTCCTTCGCGAGGGTGCCGAGATCCCGAATGGTGCTACGCGTGAGCCCGTCGAGCCGGGTCCGCAGCGCGTAGGCCTTGCACAGTTCTGGTCCGTCTTCGAGCAGGAATATCTTGCCCACCGCGGTCACGTGCAAGGGTGCCCTGGCCCCGATCAGATGCGCGACGCGCATCGCCTGGCGGTCGGACACCGTTCGCTCCACGTAGATCATTTCGTCGCCGGCGCGGACCGACAGGTTTACGGTTTCGCGCAGCTCCTGGTGCAGGCTGCGCATGAACGGTAGCGCTTCGGTACGCAGGTCGATCCGCGATTTCACGAGGTGGCCGAGTTCGAGCAGACGGATGCCAAGCCGGTAGAGCCCCGGTTCGACGCGGTCGACGATGCGGTGCTCGACCATCATCGCGAGGATGCGATGCGCCGTGGACGTGTGCAGTCCGGTCTCGGCGGCGAGCCGCTTCAGGTTGACCGGTTCCGGACTCGCCGCAAGGGCATCGACCAGTTCCATCATCCGTTCGATCACCTGGATCGAGGTCTTGCCGTTCGTTTGCGCCACGACGGGTAGTGCCCATTGCCGGGAGCGCTCGATTCTAGTGGATCAACCACCCTTCGCAAGCGCGTTGGCGGTCATCCGTCGATCAGTAAACTGCCTGTCACATGCTATGATCGACCACCCCGAGTCAGCCGAAACCGCATCAATCCAAACGGTTATCGGCATCCGCATCGAGGCGTTACTCAACCGGATCAGTCGATGTCCGACCAGAAGCTGCGCGTAGGACTTTTCGTCACCTGCCTCGTGGACCTCATGCGTCCACGCATCGGCTTCTCCGCGATCAAGCTGCTCGAATCCGCGGGTTGCGAGGTGATCGTGCCGAGCGCGCAGACTTGCTGCGGACAACCCGCCTACAATTCCGGCGACCGGGCATCGGCGCAGGCCGTGGCGCGCAAGGTGATCGACGAATTCCGTGATTGCGATTACCTGGTTTCGCCGTCGGGTTCGTGCGCAGGCATGATCCGCGCGCACTACGCCGAATTGCTTGCCGAGTTTCCCCAACAGCGCGCCGAGGTCGAACGTCTCGCCGCGCGAACCCATGAGCTCACGAGTTTCCTGGTCGATGTCGCAGGCATGACCACGGTTCCGGGCAGGTTCGACGGGGAAGTGACCTATCACGATTGCTGTTCGGGATTGCGAGAGCTGGGCGTGAAGACGCAGCCGCGGGACTTGCTGGGCCGTGTCGCGGGGCTCAAGGTAAGCGAGATGGGCACGCCCGAATACTGCTGCGGCTTCGGCGGCACCTTCTCGGTCAAGTACGGCGAGATCTCGGCCCGGATCGCCGATCGCAAATGCGACGACATCGCCTCGACCGGTGCGGCTGCCGTCGTACTCGGCGACCTCGGTTGCATGCTCAACATCGAAGGCCGGTTGAAGCGCAGGGGCGACACGAAGACCAGGGTCTATCACGTGGCCGAAGTGCTTGCAGGCCTGGACGAGGACTGATCGATACCGACATGAACGCTCCGGTTCCCGGTTTCAAGGCACGCGCCCACGACAAGCTGAACGACGCCAAGATTCAGCGCGCGATGAAGAACTTCAATCTGGCCGCCGCGCGTACCCGGGGGGTCGCGGATCTGGAGAATCTCGAAGACATCCGCACGGCGGCCGCTTCGATTCGCGACCATTCGCTGGCACGGCTCGATCTCTGGCTCGAACGCTTCGAACAGGAAGCCACGCGCCGCGGTACCCAGGTGCACTGGGCGGAGACGCACGACGACATCAATCGCATCGTGATCGAGATCGCGCGCCGCACCGCCGTGAAGAAGATCATCAAGTCGAAGTCGATGGTGAGCGAAGAGAGTCACCTCAACGCCGCGCTGGAAGCCGAAGGCTTCCAGGTCGTCGAGACCGATCTGGGCGAATACATCGTGCAGCTCGCGGGCGAGACGCCGTCCCACATCATCGCCCCCGCCATCCACAAGAATCGCGACGACGTCGCCGATCTGTTCGTCAAGCACCATGGCACGCCCCGCAAGACCGACATCGGCGAGCTCACCATGGAGGCGCGCAAGTTCCTGCGCGAGCACTTCCTGTCGGGCGAGATGGGCATATCGGGCGGCAATTTCCTGATCGCCGAAACCGGTTCACTGTTCCTCGTGACCAACGAGGGCAATGGCCGCATGACGACGACATTGCCGCGCATTCACGTGGCCATCACCGGCGTCGAGAAGGTGGTACCCACGCTCGAGGACGTGTCCTGCATCATGCGCCTGCTTGCCCGGTCAGCCACCGGGCAGTCGATCAGCAACTACGTGACGCTCAACACCGGCCCGAAGCGCCCCGGCGACACCGACGGACCGGAAGAGATGCACGTCATCATCGTGGATGCGGGCCGTACCAAGCTGCTCGGGACGGACATGCAGGAGGCCCTGCGCTGCATACGCTGCGGTGCCTGCATGAATCACTGCCCGGTCTATCAGAACATCGGCGGCCACGCCTATGGCTGGGTCTACCCCGGCCCGATCGGGTCCGTTCTCACGCCCAACTACATCGGGCTGGAGAACGCTCTCGACCTGCCCAATGCGGCCACGCTGTGCAATCAGTGCGGGGTCGTCTGTCCGGTGAAGATCCCGCTGCCCGAACTGATGCGCAAGCTGCGCGAGAAGCAGGTCGATCGCGGGCTGCGCCCGTGGCAGGAGCGTCTCGGACTCACGCTGTGGGCATGGGCCGCCCAGCGGCCGGTGATCTATGGATGGCTCACCGGGATCACGGCGCGGGCCGGCAGGTTCTTCGGCGGGGCCGATCGCACGATCCGTCGTCTGCCCGGCAACGGCTGGACCGAGGGACGTGACATGCCGGCGCCCGCGGGTAAGACGTTCCGCGAACTCTATGCGAAGCGCAAGCAACCATGAGCGCCCGCGACAACATTCTTGCGCGCATCCGTAGCGCTCGGGGGGCTGCTGCGGCGTCCGCGCAATCGGATCTTGCCGCCATCGATGGGCGCATCAACCAGCACCCGGTCGGCACCCGGCCGGCGATGCACTGGGACCAGGTGCCGCGTTTCCGCGAGCAATGCGTCCGCATGTCGAGCACCGTCGATGAAGTCGCGTCGATGCGGGACGTCCCGGCAGCCGTCGCGCGGTTCCTGACGGAGCAGGGGCTGCCGATGCGGGCCGTCGCGTGGCCGAAGATCGCTCACCTCGACTGGACCGGCACCGGCGTCACGGTCGAGGATCGCCCGGCTCGAGGCGACGATCTGGTGGGCATCACCGGGGTACATCTGGCCCTGGCGGAGACCGGGACGGTCATGCTGCTCTCCGGCGTCGATACCCCGGCCGCGACCAGCCTGCTGCCCGAAACGCATATCGCCGTGGTTCCCGCAGGGCGCATCGTGCTTGCGATGGAGGAGGCGTGGGCGCGCACGCGGGAGGAGCTGGGCGAGCTCCCGCGAGCGGTCAATTTCGTCTCCGGTCCCTCGCGTACCGCCGATATCGAGGGCCAGCTCCAGATCGGCGCGCACGGACCGTTCCGGGTGCACGTGATCGTGGCACTGTCCTGAATGTCCTTGCCTGCGGTGGATCGGGTCGAAAAAGTGAAGTACGAAGATCGTATTGATCAAAGCTCCGAGTGGTTACGCCTTGCGATCGCGCTCATGGCGAAGCACGAGGCCGCGTTCCATCCGGTCACCTACGCGGTCTGGTACGAGTACGTGTCAGGGCGCAACGACGCCATGAAACGCGAGATCGATCACCTCACGATGAACGGCCGCAAGCTGAACGAGGAGATCACCTGTCGCATGTTCGACAAGCATGTCGCGGAGATGACGCCGGACCGCGCCCAGCGCATCAACGAGGATCTGCGCAGGATGGTCACGACCATGGTCGAGTCGGCCACGCTTGCCGATACCAAGACTTCGAACTACAGCGAGAGCCTTTCCACGTTCGGACGCGAGCTCATTCCCGAGGTGCATGGCCGGCTCCAGGCGGCGGTCGGGTCCGTGCTGCGCGACACGATCGAATTGCAGGAGTCGCTCGACGCCTTGAAGCTGCGCTTGATCGCCACCAAGGGCGAGACCGAACACCTGCGCAACGAACTCCATCGCGCGCGCGAGGAAGTGCTGCTGGACGGGCTCACCGGTCTCGTCAACCGGCGGGGATTCGACGAGCGCATAGCGGCGCTCGCCCAGAACGGCAATGGCTTCAGCCTCGTGCTGGTCGATATCGATCATTTCAAGAAGATCAACGACGGCTATGGTCACGTGTTCGGCGATCGCGTGCTCAGGGCCGTGGGAGAGGTCCTGAAGAGCATGGTGAAGGCGCGCGACATCGTGGCGCGGTATGGCGGGGAGGAATTCGCCGTGCTGCTGCCTGCGACCCCGCTCGCCGGGGCGGCCAGCGTCGCCGAGGCGCTGCGCGGCCAGGTCGAGCGCACGCGCATCCGCCGCTTGTCCACCGAGGAAACGATCGCCAGCATCACGGTGTCCGCCGGGGCAGCAGAGCATCGGAAGGGCGAGGATCTCGCGGAGTTCGTGCAGCGCGCGGACCGGGCTCTGTACGCTTCCAAGGCCAACGGGCGCAACCGCATCACGATAGGCTGACCAAGTCGTCGGCATGGATCAGTCGGATGCACCTGCCGCAGCAGAGTGAGCGTATGCAAACCACGGCCGACCGGACCTGAGCGGGCGGAGCAAATGCATCGGCGTCTGTCGGGACCATCGGCCCGGCCTCGACCACTGTTCCCGGGACACTCTGTTTTCCCGCCTGACCGTACCCGGGTGATTTCGCGTTGACTCCGTCCCGCACCCATCTCGTGCTGATTCCGAGCTACGACACCGGTCCGATGGTGGTTCGAACCGTCCGCGAGGCGCTCGCCTGCTGGTGTCCGGTCTGGGTAGTGATCGACGGCAGCACGGATGGATCGGGCGCGCTGCTCACGGAACTCGGTCGATCCGAAGCCGGCTTGCGCGTTTTCGTCCTGCCGGAGAATCGTGGCAAGGGTGCCGCCGTGCTCCATGGGTTGCAGGAAGCGCAACGGCAGGGATTCACCCACGCGCTCACGATGGACGCCGACGGGCAGCATCCCGCCGCACGCATCCAGGCTTTCATGGCGGCATCCCTGAATGCGCCGGACGCACTGGTCCTGGGTCGACCGGTCTTCGACGCCAGCGCCCCGTTGCTGCGCGTACGCGGTCGTCGCATCTCGAACTGGTGGGCGAATCTCGAGACCCTCTGGATGGGCATCGATGATTCGCTCTACGGATTCCGGGTCTACCCGGTCGGTCCGCTGGTCCTGGTCATGCAGCGGTCGCCCTGGATGCGGCGCTTCGATTTCGACGTGGAAGCCGCCGTTCGCCTCGTCTGGCGTGGCCTGCCGGTCATCAACATCGATGCGCCGGTGAAGTACCTGGCCCGGGACGAGGGCGGCGTCTCGCATTTCCATTACGTGCGCGACAACGCATTGCTCGCATGGATGCATTCGCGGTTGCTGGTCGGCTTCCTGCTCCGGTTGCCGAGGCTGGTACTGCGAAGAATTCGGGCCGGCCGCCAGCCTTGATCGGGTTCGCGGCGCGGCTGCTGGTAGCCGGGGTTCGAAGCGCGAAGCAAGTGGCGATTTGACGATGGTCCCGCGATCGACCCGCGCCGCGATAGTCGCCTGGGCGCGTCGAAAGCCCGCCAGGAACGGGCAGCCGGGGCTCTGAATCCACGATTTCGGCAGCCATCCGCGATGACGCCTTCCCGCGCGGAGATCCGCTCCATGCTGGGAAAAGTTGCCCACCCGGCAGGGCTGGTCGTACGTCAAGTCGGTCCATCAAGACCTTCAGGAACGTGCCTCGGCAACCGTTAGTGAGCAATGGGCAATGCCCCGTCTTTGCCACTCCCATCATCCATCGTCATGCACGCCGCGCCACCTGTCGAGATCCAGCCACCCACTCCGGTCGACTCCCGTCAGCCGGGGCGAGGGATCGTTCGCGTAGCGGGCGCCCTGTCCTTCGCGTTCGGGGTACTGGCGCTGGCGGCCTGGTTCCTCTATCCCGACGTGCTGCAATCGATCGCGCGGGAATGGACCGCGATCAAGCCGAACGTCGCAGTCGGGCTGGCGCTGCTCGGTGCAACCCTGCTGTTGCTGGGCGCACGACGGCACACCGCCCGGGTTCGCCAGACGGTCCGCGTCCTGCTGGGTCTGGCGATGTTGTTGCCCCTGGGCACGATGCTGGAATATCTTTCTGGCATCGACCTGGGTATCGACTCGTTGATCGCTGGCGGCTCGAAGTCAGCCATGGCGCATTCGGGCCGCATGACGCCCCAGACCGCGATGACGCTCCTGAGCCTCGCGGCGGCCTCGCTGCTCGGCATATCCGGGCGCCGGTCGGCCGCGATCGCCTCGCAGTCTCTGGCCCTCTGTGCGTTGGCCGTGTCGGTGATCTCGCTGCTCGCCTATCTTTGCGATGTCGCCGAATTCGGTGGTTTCACGTCCCACACCACGATGTCGATCGAGGCGGCATCAGCCCTGTTCGTCACCGCGGCCGGAGTCCTGTTCCTGCGCTCGCGCGAAGGGCTGGTCGCGACCTTCACCGGACCTGGAACCACGGCGCTCGTCGTGCGGCTGTTGCTGGCAACCGTCTGGATTGCGACGCCCCTGATCGCGTGGCTTCGGCTCGCCGGGGAGAATCGTGGCTGGTACGGCACGCAGTTCGGGACCGCACTGTTCGCCCTGTCGCAACTGGTATTGCTCACGGCGATCATCCTTGCGACCGGCCATCTGCTCGCGCGCGCGGATGGGAAACGGCGCGCGGCGGAGCGTGCCCAGTGCGATCTCCAGGAAAGTCTCCGGGTCGCCAATCGAAGTCTGGAGGAAGCGGTGGCGGCGCGCACTGCGGAACTCTCCGCGAGCAAGGCGCGCACCGACTTCATCCTCAGCAACTCTCCGGCGCTGATCGGCTACATCGATCCGGAACTGCGCTACCAGTTCTGCAACGAGACCTATCGGACCTGGTTCGGCATCGATCCCGCTGCCCTCATCGGCCAGAGCATCGAAAGCAATCTGGGCCGGGACGCCTTCGCGCTCTTCGAGAAGTACTTTCGGGAGGCGCTGGCCGGCCATCGCACGACCTATGAGCGGCGGATCGACGGTCCGGTGCCGAGGGACGTGTTCGTCGAACTGGTTCCCGCCGTGGCCCCCGACGGGCAGGTAGAGGGCATCTTCGTGGGTGCCAGCGACATCACCGCTCGCCGCACGGCTGAATTGGCCCGGGAACGTACGGAGGCGCTCCTGGGAATCGTCACCGGCACGAGCACGGCGTGCATCGGGTATCTCGACGTCGACCTGCGTTTTCAGTTCTGCAATACGACCTATGAGGACTGGTATGGCGTGAGCGTTCAGGCGCTGCTCGGGCGCACTATCGAGGAAGTCATCGGCGTGGACGACTATGTCGTGGTCGCACATCACTACGCGGCTGCCCTGGCCGGTCGTGGCGACACTTACGAACGCCGCCTGCAGCACCAGGGACAGGGGCGGGACATCCTTGTCACGCTGGTCCCGAATGTGGACGCCGGTCGGATCGCGGGGATCTGCGTCTACTCGGTGGACATTTCCGACCGGGTACGGTCGGAAGCCGCGTTGCGCGACAGCGAAGAGCGCTTCCGGCTCGTCGCGAGCGGCACACTCGATGGCATCTGGGACTGGAACTTCGAGACCGGCGTGAGCTACTACTCGCCGCGCTACGCCGAGATGCTCGGGTACGAACCGGCAGAGGTACCGTACGACCGCAAGTTCTTCGAGGGCCACCTGCATCCGGATGATCGCGGGCGCACGTTCGCCGCGCTGCAGGCCCATTTCGACGCGCGCCAACCTTACGAGGTGGACTATCGGCTGCGCACGCGGGCCGGCGACTATCTGTGGTGTCACGCGCGCGGGCAGGCAACGTGGAACGCTGCCGGGCAACCCACCCGATTCACGGGGGCCGTGCGCGACATCTCCGCCCGACGCCGCGCAGAGGAACAGTCGCGTCTCAGCACCGAACTGCTGCGCCAGACCGAACGCTCCGTCCGCGTCGGTGGCTGGGAACTCGATCTCGAGACAATGGTCCCGGCCTGGTCCGAAGGCACCTACCTCATCCATGAGGTCGAGCCGGGCACCCGGCCGGATCTGGCCGCGGCGGTCGCTTTCTTCGCACCCGAAGGCCGGCCGACACTCGAGGCGGCCATCAGCGCAGCGATCGAGCATTGCACACCCTACGATCTGGAGCTTCCGTTCGTCACGGCCAAGGGCAATCGCCTGTGGGTCCGGGCGCGGGGCGCCGCATTGCAGGAAGGCGGCAAGGTCGTGAAGCTGCACGGGACGCTCCAGGACATCACGGAGCGCAAGGAGGCGGCGAACGAACTGGCGGCCAATCGCAAACTGCTGGCCGAACTGATCGACTCGGTCCCGTTGCCGCTGATCGTCAAGGACGACGCGCATCGGTTCGTCCTGGTGAACAAGGCGCTGACCGACCTGCTGGGGCATCGCGCAGACGACGTCGTGGGCCGGACGGACGCGGATTTCCACTCGTCGGAGCGGGCCCGACACAACGACGAAGAGGACGATACGGTGTTGCGTACCGGGCAGCCGTTGATAGCGGAGCAAGCCTTCACCCGGGCGGACGGCAGTGAGCGGTGGGTCATGAAACACAAGTGTCGCGTGAACCTGCCGGACGGCAGGCAGGGCGTCATTCTCACGTTGCTCGACCTCACCGAGCGCAGGCAGGCGGAGCTCGAACTGGAACGGAATCGACAGTTCCTGCAGGAGGTCATCGAAGCCATCCCGCAGTCGGCCTTCGTGAAGGACGCAGAGCATCGCTTCGTGCTGTTCAACGACCGCTTCTGCCAGGACATGGGGGCCGATCGGAAGCAATTGCTCGATCGCAGCGACCTGGATTTTCTCCCTTCGGACATCGCCAGGAGGAACTGGGAAGAGGACGATGCCGCCATGAAGAGCGATGTGCCACTGACGACCGAGCAGTACCACCAGACGCGAGGCAGCGCGGGGGTCTGGGTGCTGAAGAGCCAGAAGGGCATCGTCGCGAACGATGGATCGCGCTATATCGTGGGCATAGCGACGGACGTCACGCACTTGAAGCGGACCGAGACGGCCCTGCGCAGCAGCCAGGCGCGCCTGCGCAGCCTGAACGAACTTTCTTCCGACTGGATCTGGGAGCAGGACGAGAGCTTCCGCTTTACCTTCCAGTCGGAAAGCGTTGGCCATGCGTGGGGTGATTCGCCTTCGGCGTTCCTGGGCATGACGCGCTGGGAGGCCGGCTACGACGGAATGACCCCGGACCGCTGGCGCGATCATCGGCGCACGCTCGAAGCCCACTTGCCGTTCCACGATCTGGAGCTGTCCCTCACGACCAGCGCGGGGACCCGGCACGAGAGCGTGTCCGGCACCCCGGTTTTCGACGAAGCCGGCGTGTTCCAGGGCTATCGCGGGGTCGGGCGCGACATCACGGCGCGCAAGGAGGCCGAGCTGGCGCTGCAGCGCAACCAGGCATTCCTGGCGGAGGTGATGGATGCCTTTCCCCAGCCGGTGTTCGTCAAGGACGCGCAGCATCGATGGGTCCTGGTCAACGCGGCGTTCTGCGAGTTGATGGAAGCCGATCGCGCGGTGCTGCTGGGCCGGAGCGATCCCGACGTCGTCGCGCCGGAACTCGCGCAGCGCGTCTGGGCCGAGGACGATGCGGTGATGAAATCGAAGCAGACGCTCGTCGTGGAAGAAGAAAACTTCATGCGCTCCCGGTCCGACCGGCGCTGGCTCCTCAAGACGAAGCGTCGAGTCGATATCGCGGACCAGGCGTACCTGGTGGGCATGAGCGTCGACATCACCGGCCTCAAGCAGGTCCAGGCAGCCCTGCAGGAGAACGAAGCGCAGTTGCGCCTGCTCGCCGAGAACTCGAACGACCTGATCTTCCAGCTGTCCCCCGGCGGCCTGGTCGAGTACGCATCGCCGGCGAGCACGAACCTGTTGGGTCTCCAGCCCAAGGACCTGGTGGGGCGCAAGGTGGATCATCTGATACACCCCGACGATGCACCCGGTGTCCGCGGCGATTTCCGCGAAGTGGTCGTCACGGGCGGCGCCGGCCGGATCGCTACGTTCCGGATGCGTCGCCCCGGCGGCGACTGGCGCTGGATCGAAGCGTCCTTTCGCGCCGTGCGCGAAGCCGACAGCAAGCTCACCGCCCAGGTCATCGGTGTCGCGCGTGACGCGGACGAGCGGGTGCGCGTCGCAGCGGTGCTCGATCGCTTCAAGCATGTGCTCGACAACACCCGCGACATCATTTTCATGATCGACCCGCACTCCCTCACGATGGTCTATGCCAACCAGGGTGCGGTGGATGCGCTGGGCTACGATCGCCCCAGGCTGCTGCAGCTGCATCCCTGGGACCTGCGCGACGACATAGAAGAGATCGAGTATCGACAAGGGATGGACGAGTTCATGCGCGGCGAGCTGCGCTATCGCGAGTTCGAGCTCACCCTGCGTCGCGCGGACGGATCAACCTTCCCTGCGAACGCGGCGATGCAGCTCGTCGAGCGCACCGGCGAGGATGGCATCCTCATTTCCGTCATCCGCGATGCGACCGAGCGCAAGCGGATCGATCGGATGAAGAACGAGTTCGTGTCCACCGTGAGCCACGAATTGCGCACGCCGCTCACGTCGATCCGCGGATCGCTGGGTCTGATCGCCGGCGGCGCGGCAGGCACGATTCCGGAGCAGGCCTCCAAGCTGGTGCAGATCGCCCATGACAACAGCGAGCGGCTGATGCGCCTCATCAACGACATTCTCGACATCGAGAAGATCGAATCGGGACGGATGCGTTTCGACCTGAAGGCGCACGAGCTTGAACCTGTGCTTGCCCGATCCATCGAGATGAATCGCGGCTACGGCGAGCAACTGGGAGTGCGCTTCGAGATCGCCGGCACGATACCCGAGGTCCGGGTGCTGGCGGACGCCGATCATTTCATCCAGATCATGGCCAACCTGCTCTCGAATGCCGCCAAGTATTCCCCGCGGGACGCGGTGGTCGAAGTCGCTGCGGTGCTCGGCGACGACATGGTCAGGATCTCGGTGCGCGACCATGGACCCGGTATCCCCGAGAGTTTCCGCGACTCGATCTTCGGCAAGTTCAACCAGGCGGATTCGAGCGACAGTCGGGGCAAGGGCGGCACGGGTCTGGGCCTGAGCATCGTCAAGGCCCTGGTCGAGAATCACGGCGGCCAGGTCGGCTTCGAGACTGCGGCGGGCGCAGGAACCACGTTCCACTTCACGCTTCGCATCGCACCTGCGCTCACGGAATCGGCGGCGGTGGAGGCCGCCTGAGGCCGACCCGAAAGCGCCCGTCAATGACCGCCGCAACGCTCAACCGCATTCTCTACGTCGAAGACGCTCCGGATATCCGGAGCGTCGCGACTTTCGCGCTGGAAACGCTCGGCAAGTTCACGGTGCGCACCTGCGCGAGCGACGCGGAAGCCCTGCTGGCATTGCCGGTTTTCAAGCCGGACATGATCCTGCTCGATGTGATGATGCCCGAACTGGATGGCTGAGAGACGCTCGAGCGGATGCGGGCGATGCCCTCGGGTGCCGGTGTGCCGGCGGTGTTCATGACCGCAAAGGCCCGGCAGGAAGAGGTCGCGGCGCTGAAGCTGGCCGGCGCCCTCGAGGTCATCGCCAAGCCCTTCGATCCGATGACCCTGGCGGATACGTTGCGTCCCATCTGGGACGCACAAGCGCTGCCGGCGAGGAAGCCCGAGGCGCCTGCCATCAAGGACGACGCCGAGGCGCAACAGGTTCTGGAGGAGACGCTGCGGCAGATCGCGGCCGAGTTTGCGGCCGACGGTCCCGCCAAGCTCGCGGAGATGGCGCAGGCCCTGGCTGCTTTCGACGAACCGGGCGATCGTGCCGAACGTCTGGTCACGCTGCGCCGGCTGGTGCACTCCATGCGCGGATCAGCGCTCACGCTGGGGTTCGCCGAGGTCGGTGCGACGGCGCAAGCCGTCGAGATGAAGGTGCGTGAGGCGATGGCGGAATCGGACCTTCGCAAGGACGTCGATATCGTTGCGCTGAGACGAAGCTTCGAGCCGCTGCGCTTCGCGCTGGCGAAGATTGAGGCGGGCGCAGCTCCTGAGCCGGGCCGTGGCAGGGCGCCGTCCGCAGTCGCGGCGTTCACGCCGCAGGTGCCCTCGCCCACGGCGCCCGCCCGTGAGTCGTCGCGATCGAGGGCCCTGTACCTGATCGGCCGTGCCGAAGGTCCGTTCCGGCGTCTCGCCGCCGACCTTTCCGAACTCGGGTACGACGTTCATCGCTTCGACAGCAGCGCCGACGTCGTCGAGGCGACCCGGGACCGGTCGCCGCTGGCGATCGTCGTCCGTCTGGAAGACATCGCCGGCACCGGCGAAGCGTGGGCGCAGGCCATCTCGAACGGCGCTGCCGCCTCGATTCCGCTCCTGTTCGTTTCTGCGCACGACGGTTTCGCGAACCGACTGCAGGCGGTCCGGCTCGGCGCCCGGAGTTTCTTCCGCGAGCCGGTAAAGCTCCCGGGATTGATCGATACGCTCGATGAACTCGAGAAAGTGCACACGGAACTGCCCTATCGGGTGGTGCTCGTGGAGGATTCGGAAGTGCAAGCCGCGCACACCGCCGCGATGCTGCGGGCCGCGGGCATGGAGACGCTCGTGATTTCGGATCCGAAGCGACTTCCCGACGCCCTGGGCGAATTCGGCGCCGACCTGATCCTGATGGACATGAACCTGCCCGGTTGCTCCGGCGACGAAGTCGCCCGCGTCATCCGCCAGATGGAAGCGTTCATGAGCATTCCGATCGTGTTCCTGTCGGTCGAGCAGGATTTCGACCGACAACTGGCAGCGCTGGGCCACGGCGGCGATGAATTCCTCACCAAGCCGATCTTCCCGTGGCAACTCGTTTCCGTGGTCTCCAGCCGCATCCAGCGCTATCGCCAGCTGCGGGCGCTGATGCTGCACGACAGCCTGACCGGACTGTTGAATCATTCGCGCCTGCAACAGCAGATCGACATGGAAACCGCCAAGGCGCTGCGCTACAAGCTGCCCCTGACGCTCACGATGATCGACATCGACCATTTCAAGCGTGTGAACGACACCCACGGCCATCCCACCGGCGATCGCGTACTGAAGTCGCTCGCCCGCTTCCTGATGCATCGCCTGCGGCGCATCAGCGATGTCGTCGGGCGTTACGGAGGCGAGGAATTCGCCGTGGTGCTTGCGAATACCGATGCCACCGCGGCCTTCGTGCTGATCGACGCCATGAGAGAGGAATTCGCCCAGGTCGTGCACGAATCGGATCAGGGCAATTTCTGCGTGACGTTCAGTGCCGGGATTGCCCAGTTGTCCGGCCATCGCAACGGACGCGACCTGGTGCTCGCGGCCGACCGTGCAATGTATCGCGCCAAGTCGTTCGGGCGGAATCGGGTCGAATGCGATATCGATACCGGTGATGACTGAACGCGTCGTCGCCGCCGCCATCGACCCACCGCGTACGCGGTGCCGCCCGCGTCTGGCGCAGCTTTGATACGCGTCCAGGGCCTGGTAACCCTTGGCACGCAGGTCCGTTCTAAGGGTTAACAGGCCCTAGCCTGCGAACCTCACCGCGTAGATGGGCGGCAGGTTGGCAGCCGCGCAAAACCAGGATTCACCCTGATCGCCGGACACCCAAAGGCTGCCGGACGTCGATCCCATCGCGAGCCATCGGCCGCGCGCGTCGATATCCAGGCCGTGGCGGTAGACCAGGTCGTAGCAGGCGTCCTGCGGAAGACCCGCGGAAAACGTCTCGAAGCTCCTGCCGCCGTCCTGTGTTCGATTGACGACCCAGCGAGCATCGACCGGCACGCGCTTCGCATCGCTCTCGGCGGGTACGAACCACGCGGTATCGGGATCGGCCGGATGCACGGCCACCGCGAAGCCGAAACCCGACAGCGGTGCGGTGTCCAGCTCGATCCAGCCCGCGGCGTCTGCGCCGCGCCGGAAGATGCGGCTGTGATGCTGCGTCCAGAGGATGTCGGGACCGGCGCGACTCGCCACGACCCGATGCGGGTCCTGTACGTTCTCGTTCCCCTGCTGGTCGGGCGGCATGTAGCCTGCGCGCATGCCCTGGGCGACGTTGCGCCAGTTGTCGCCGGCGTCGTCGGTGTGCCAGACTCCGCCGCACGAGATGCCGACGGTCACGCGCCGCCCGTCGCGTGGATCGACCACGATGGAATGGATGCCCGGGTGATCGTAGCCCCCGCCGAGCCACTGCAGGCGCTCCGGCCGATCCCACAGCGAACGCACCAGGCGCCAACTGTCGCCGTGATCGTCGGAGCGGAACAGGCCGCCTGGAATCGTCCCGGCCCACAGTACGCCGGGCTCGGTCCCGGTTCCCGCTTCCAGGGACCAGATCTGTACCAGCTTCCAAGGCGAGCCTTCGGCGCCTTCCGGTTGCGGCGGAAAGGCAGGCCCGGCGAGTTCTTCCCAGGATTTCCCGTCATCGCGCGAGCGGCGCAACTTCACGCCGAAATGGCCCAGATTGAGCGCCGCATACAAGGCACCATCGCGCGGATCGTCGAGCATCATCGAGACGGGGTCGCCGAGGAAGGCCGGTGCGCCGATACGCCAGGCCCCACGCGTGTGCGTGAGCGTGAACAGGCCTTTGCGGGTGGCGACGCGGATCCGGTCAGCAGTCATCTGCATTCTCCTGAAGACAGTCCGTGCATCGCGGCGGGTGCGCCGGATGCCGTGGCCGAGGGCCGGCCGGAGTCACCCACCACTCAACGCCTGCAGCACATGGATTTCGCCATCGGGGTTCACCCGATCCGACAGCCCCTGACGGTCGACGATTCGCGCGCCGTCGACGAAGATCGTCACGTGTTTGCGCAGGTGTCCCTGGTCATCGAGCACATAGCCGCGCAGCAGGAGATTGTGTTCGAACACGGCGTCGAGCGCCGCCCGCACCGTTTCGCCGGCGACGACCCGGTCGGGAGCGGGTACGTGCCGCTGCACGTGGGAGGCAAACATGATCTTCGGCATGCGGAATCGAGAATTGCGACGGAGCCTCCGATTTGCGTGAGTCTATCCGCGAAACGGCGGATCGAGTCTCCTTGACCGCAACACCGATGCTGCGCGAAAAACCCTTGGGGGAGGCGGCACGATCGCGCTGCAATCAGCAGGGCGTGCACAGCGCGATCAGACTCCGGCCGTCCAGGTACTCGACCTGCGCCGTCGTCGCCGCCGCGCGGGCAAGCGCGTGCAGCATGGGCAGGCTGCGGGCCGACGGCGCGCTGCCACAGAGCACGTCGAGTCCCGCCGGGAGCGATCCGGTCGGCGCGTCCGGGGACAGGTCGACCTCGAGCGTCGCTACGCTGTGCCCGGTTGCTCCGGGTGTGAACACGAACGCGACGCCGAAGGCGGCGACGAGTGGCCGCACGGCGTGCATCGGTTCCGGATAGGGCGTGTCGTAGGCAATCAGCAGGATCGGCTGTTGCTCCTGACCGAGCCAGGTCAAGGCTTCGACCAATCCCGCGCCGAAGCTCCAGTCGTACGCGCACAAGGTCGTGGAGTTCTCCATCGAGCCGGTGGCGACGCCCCAATAGCCGGCCGGCGCGTTGTGCACGGAATTGTGGAAGCGCGTCGGCGACAGCTCGCGCGTCGCCGAGGCAAGGCTCTCGCAGATCACGTGCTGGTTGTCGCCATCGCCGCCGGACGAAGTGAACACGGTGGCGAGGGTGCGCGGATCGCGGTGCGCGTGTTCGCAGGCCTCGCGCCCGACCGCCAGGGCGAGACGGACGGCCAGGCCGGTGCGACGCCGCTCGGCCGGGGGCAACCAGTCGCTGGCGGGAACGGTAACCGGTTGCGCGACGTACGGCTCGTGACCGGCGAGTACGGCGCGGCTGTCGCGCCAGCCGCGCAAGCCGGGACCGATCAAGCCGATGCCTTCGACCCAGGCGCGCATCAGTGCGCCAGACCGAACAGCAGCGCGCAGTTGGCGCCGCCGAACCCGAAGGAATTGCTCATCGCGTAGCGCAGGGCCGCCGGTCGCGATGTCAGCAGATAGTCGGCCAGCAGGGCTGGGTCGCGAATCTCCGTGCTGGTTCCGGCCGGAAGGAAGCGTTCCTCCAGCGCGATCGTGGCGATGATCGCCTCGATCACACCCGCCGCGCCGAGCGCGTGACCGGTCAGACCCTTGGTGGAGCTGCAGGGCGTGGTCGTGCCGAACACCGCCGTCACGGCGGCATCCTCGCTGCTGTCGTTGGACTTGCTGGCCGTGCCGTGCAGGTTTATGTAGCCGACCGCGTCGGCATGCACGCCGGCCGACGCCAGGGCTCGCTCCATCGCCATCCGCGCGCCGAGTCCTTGCGGATGCGGCGTCGACATGTGATGGGCATCGCTGCTCTCGCCCACGCCGAGCAGGTGCACCCGCGCTGCCGCATGCGCGCGATCGGGCTTCTCGAGCAGCACGAAGCCCGCGGCTTCGGACAACGAGATCCCGTCGCGGCTGGCGTCATAGGGGCGGCACGGGCGAGGCGAGAGCAGGCCGAGGGAATGGAAGCCATAGAGCGTGGTGAGGCACAGCGAATCGACCCCGCCCACGAGCGCCGCATCGCACCGTCCGGCCGCGACCGCCCGGGCGGCGTTGCCGAACACCTTCGCGCTCGAGGCACACGCGGCGGAAACGACCACCGCCGGGCCGGACAAACCGAGCGAGCGTCGTACGTAGTCCGCGAGCGAGAAGGTGTTGTGAGTCTGCGCGTAGTGGAACCCGGGCGGCAGCCGTCCGTCCGCGTCCCGGGCCCGGTACGCAAGCTCGGTCTCGAGGATGCCCGAGGTGCTGGTGCCCAGGAACACGCCGATTCGATCGGCCCCGTAACGGTCCCTTGCCCCCAGCACTGCGTCGGCCATGCCGTCGGTGTCGAGGCCGAGTCGCGCCAGCCGATTGTTGCGGCAGTCGTAGTCGTCCCAGGGAGCCGCCAGGTGCGTCTGGTCCACGCCGGCGACTTCGCCCACGAACGTGTCGAGACGCACCGTTTCGAACGTGCAGGGCGCAAGCCCCGAGCGTCGGGCGCGCAACGCATCGAGGTTCGCCGCGCGACCGGCGCCGAGGCAGGTCACGATCGAGCAGGCGGTCAGCGCGAGGGGTTCCATGGCGGGCGGGACGGGCGGTTACCACGGCTGGGACATCGTTCGCGAATCCGCGTTCGACAGCGCCGGATTCTAGCAGAGCGTCCGGGCTCGTCCGGACGCTCTGCTGCGTTCAACGAATGCGATCCGCCCCCGCGCCCCCGCGCTGCCCGAACGGTTCACGGTCGAGCATGGGGCCCCACAACGCGGCCCAGGTATCCCAGTCGTGCCCACCCGCGACACGCAGGACGCGCTCAGGCGGGAGCGCGCCGGCCAGCAGCTCGATCGATCGGGCGAACCGGTCTTCGGTGCCGAACGCGGCGTGGAGCGTGCGCGCGCGTATCGGGTCGGCGATGAATTCCTTCAGCCACGCGAGCAGTCTGCGTTCGCGATCGTCCGGCGCGATCGCGGCGGGCCTCCACCGCGCGAGGCCGCCGGCCAGCAGTACCTCATTGACCTCCGGGCGCGCGCCCAGATAAGGGGCGATCAGCAACAGTCCTTCGACCTCCGCCGCATGGGCCTCGCGATACAGCAGGCCGCCGAAGCCGCCGAGCGAGATGCCGCCCAGCCACAACCGCCGGTAACCGCGCGCGAGCGCCGGCGCGATCACATCCGCGTGCAGGCGCTCCACGATCGTGTACCCGAGGTAGTAGTCGGCTCCCGCGTCGGCCGCGATCACGTCCACGGGAAGGTCGCGCGCGCGGATCGCGGCGATGAATCCGTGATCGACGAAGTCCTGGGCCGTGCCGTAGGCCGGCGGCAGCAGCACGAGCAGGACGCGCTCGCACGGGTCGCCCGCGCCATCGAGGATCGTCCGCATCACGACCTGACCGCCTCGCGCGGTGCGAGCGCGGCCGCGAAGACGAGACTGAGGAACGCGCCGACGCCGACTGTGGACCCGATGGCCACCAGCACGGGCGCATCGGAGAATGCGAGCATGCCGAAGCCGATCACGGTGGTCGTGTTCGCCAGCGCCAGCGACAAGGCCGTGCGCGCCTCGATGCCATCGACGAGGGCCCGGTCGAAGAACAGCGCGTAGTTCGAGCCCACGGCCACCACCAGCAGCATGCCCACCAGGTGGAAGATGGTCAGCGTCTGGCCCAGCGCCACGAGCGCAGCCGTCGCGACCAGCACGGCGGCGGCCAGCGGCATGCACACCGCGAGTACGCGCCGCGGGGTCCGCAGCGTTGCCCCGAGCAGGATGACGATGGCCCCGGCGCCGGCCAGCGACAGGAGCAGCGCATCGCGGAGGTAAGTGCCGTACAGGGCATCCGATTCGGCCTTGGTGTCGAGCAGGATCACGTGCGCGTCGTGGAGACCGGCGAGCGCGCGGGCGATTCCTGCCGGATCGGTGACGCCGGTCAACGGGAGCATCGCGGACCAGCCGCCGGCGTGGTGCGCGAGCAACGCGTCCAGGCGGATGCCGAACGCAGTGCCGGCGAGCGCCGCGCGATCGAGCAGGGGTGCATCGCGGGCCTGGCGCACGGCATCGATGAAGGGCTCGAACGTGCCCTTGCGAAACGGCAGCCCCGCCGAGGCAGTGTCCAGGTTGCGGCGCAGGGTGGCCTCGTCGGGGAGGCTGTCCCGCCGTTGGAGCTGCGTACGCCCTGAAGGCAACACCTGGGCAGGCGATTCGTAGCCCGCCAGGTATCCGTCGGCCTGCGCCCGGTCGAGCGCCACGCCGACCTTCTCCGCCAGCGCCAGCGCTTCGTCCGGACCGGTGGCCCGGGCGACCACCAGATGGCGCACGTCCGCCGCTCCCAATCCTCCGCGCAGGCGCTGGTCGAGCAGCTGATCGCTGGTCCGTACCGGACTGAGGCTCGAAAGCTCGTCATTCCACAGCCGGTCGCGCGAGAACAGCACGGCGAGCGCGACCACGACCGCGAGGGCGATCAGGGGTCGGAGCACGCGGGCGCGCTCGAATGCGCGCCGCACCATGGCACCGGGCCGCTCGACGCCGGTGATCGCGAACCGCGACGGCAGCAGCGACGGCAGCACGAAGCGCGTGACCAGCGCGGCGGTCACGAGCCCGGCAATGGAAAACAGCCCGAGCTGGGACAGGCCCGGAAACCCGGACAGCAGCAGCGCCGAGAAGCCGCAGATGGACGTCATGACCCCCAACCGCAACGTCGGCCAGATGCGTTCGAGCGTGCCCCCGGCGCCGCGCCGCGCGTCGGTCTGCATGAACAGGTAGATCGCATAGTCCACGGCTTCGCCGATCAGGGTCGCACCGAAGCCGAGCGTGATGCCGTGCACTTCGCCGAACCGGAGCGAGACGGCGGCGATGCCGACCGTGGCGCCGCTCACGACGGGAACCATGCCGAGCGCCAGCGCACGCGGCGAGCGGAATGTGATCGACAACAGCAGCGCGACCATCGCGGTGGCGAGGGACGAGAAGCGGATGGCGTCGCCCTTGATGCCGGCGCGAGACTGCACCGCGAAGACCGCCGGGCCGGTCAGGGCCAGGGTGAGTCCGGCATTGCCGGCGGCGCGCCGGACCTCGTCGAACGCGGCGCGCAATGCGACGAGCGTGGCTTCCTGCGTGTCGATGTCGAAACCCGGTGCTCGCGTCTGCAGGACCAGCAGCGCTTCGGTCGCATCAGCGGAAATCCACACGCCATCGTGCGTCGCGGGGTGACCGGCCCCGGCCATCCGATCGGTGACCAGCAACACTTCTCCGGTGGGATCGGCCTGCACCAGCGCCTTGGCCGCGAGTCCCGCGGGCGAAGCGAGCAGTTCCAGCGCGTCTTCGAGGGCAGCGCGCAGCGACGCCGCAGAAAAGTGCTGCGCATCGATCGCCGGGCTCAAGGCATAGCGGTGGTCGAAAACGAAAGCGCTCTCGCGCTCGGTCTGGCTTGCATCGCCGTTGTCCACGCGGACGAAGCGCCCGTCGCGCCGCAGGCGCTCCGAGAGCGCGCGGCTGGCCCCGGCCAGTTGATCGGGGGCAGCGCCCGAGATCCCGGCCAGCACCAGGCGAGAAACCACGCCATCGTGCAATTGATCGACCAGCAGCTGCTGCGCGGCGGTCGGTTGGCGCGGCAGGAAGGCGGAGAGATCGGCCGAGAAGCGCGTCCGCGAAATAACGACCGCGGCGGCGGCAATCACCAGTATCCAGACGGCGATGGGCAGGAACTTACGGGTCATCCCGGACCATCGTCATCACCGAACGGTCGCCGTCGGCCTGCTCGATCTCGACCGTGGCGATGGTGGCGTGGGCCCCGCTGATGCGGATCTGGTGCACCAGCGACTTCGTCCTGGAGTCCGAGGGACGCAGCACCAGCGTCCAGTGCTCGGCCGTGCCTTCGAGGGTGACCTCGTAGAACCGCTGCAGCGTGTCCGGATCGCCCGCCAGCGTCGCCCGGATGCTCTCGATGAAGGCGCGCAGCAGCGGGATGTCGCCGAGCGCGAGCGTGCGCCGCTTCGGGGGCGTGCCGCGTTCCACCGTCACGCGTTCCCGTTCCACCAGCAGGCGCTCGCGCTTCGGCTGGAGCGTGATTTTCTCCAGGCGCGAGGGCGCGTCCCACGCGAGTGTGCCGCTCGATTCCAGCGGCCGATCGAGCATGTGCAGGAACTTGCGCTCGACGAAGCGCGTGCGGGCGCTGGTCACGGCAGCGAACCCCTCCATCATGCGCGGCAGCGTCCACCGGGTGTCCGCGTAGGCTGCGGGCGCCGTCCGCACGCCGAGCGCGATCAGGGTCGTCGCCAGGGCGACCCGCAACAGCTCACGTCTCGCGCCAGAAGTCATGGAAATTGAACCAGTTGAACGGTGCGCGCCGGGCGTGGAATTCGAGCCGCTCGGCGTAGCGCAGCGCGAGCTGCGTGATGTCGGACTGGCCCGCGGCCAGCGCTTCGAAGCACACTTCATAGCGGTTGCCGCCGTGGTAGACGCCGAACATGAGCACGATCGGACGGCGTAGCAAGACTGCGAGACGGAACGGCCCCGCGGGAAAATGGGCGGTGGCGCCGAGGAAGGGCACGGCCACGCTGTCCTCGTCGCCGAGGCGGCGATCGGCAAGCATGCCGACGAACTCGCCGGCATCGAGGCACGCGCGCACGTGCAACATCGAGTCGACGGTGCCGACCCCGATGATCTTCATCCCGAGGCGCGGATTGATCGCGCGAATGATCGAGCCGATGCGTTGCGCGTTGGCTTCGTACATGAGCAGCGTCACTGCGAGTCCCGGCTGCCTGCGCCCGAGCGCTCGCGCCACTTCGAAGCTGCCGAAATGGGCGCCGAGCAGGAAGCAGCCGTTGCCGGCGAGTCGGGCTTCTTCGACGGCGGCGATGCCGGTGGCGTCGATATCGAACAACTCGAAACGGTCGTTCAGCAGGAACACCCGATCGAGGATGGTCGAGGCGAACATGTGATAGTGACGGAAGCGCTCGCGCAGGCTCGGTGGACGGCCGAGCACCCGGGCGAGCCACTCGCGCGAAGCGCGCCGTGGCGCCACCGAGAACAGCAGAAAGTAGCCGCATGTCGGATACAGCAGCAGCCGCGCGGGCGTGCGGCCGAGCCGCAGGGCTACCCACACGATGAAGCGCAGCGCGAGATCGTTGCTGCGTTCGGGGATCGAAGTCCATTCCTGCGCGCGCGTGTTCATCGCTGCTCGCGTGCCGTCCGTAGCCTGGCCGCGAGCGCGAGCAGCGCTGCGCGCGGTATCTTGCCGGTGGCGTTGCGCGGCAGCGCCTCGACGAGATGGAGCGGTCGCGGCACGAAGGCCGGATCGACGCGCGTCTTCAGGCCGGCGAGGATCTCGCCGGCGCTGCGCCCTGGTGCGACTGCGAAGGCGATCAGGCGCACGACGCGATCGGCCTGATCATCGGGGATGAGAAACGCACCATCGCGCACGCCCTCGATCGCATTGAGCTGCAGGTCCAGATGCGCGAGCGAGGTGCGCTTGCCGGCGATGTTGACGAGGTCGGCGGTGCGGCCGTGGAGCAGGAAGCGCTCATGGTCGACCAACTCGATGACGTCGGCCAGCAGGATCTCGCCGGGCACGTGGCCGCCGCTCGCCCATGTTCCGCGTTCGTCCTGGCGCAGGCGGACGTCCTGCATCAGACGCCATTCGGGTGCGGCCATCACCCGTCGCGACGCGAGCTGACCGGCTTCGCTGCAGCCGTAGATCTCGTGCAGGGGTGCGCCGAAACGCTGCTCCGCCCGGGCCGCGAGCTCGTGCGCCAGCGGAGCGGTGGCGCTCAGCAGGAAATCGACTTCGGGCAGGGCATCCTCGATTGTGCACAGCGCGCGCAGATGGACCGGGGTGGTCACCAGCATGCGGGGTCGCGGCAGCGCCGCCAGCACGGTGCACACATCCGCCGGAAAGAACGGCTTCTCCGCGTGGAACGCAAACCCGCCCTGCAACGCGAGCAGGATCGTGGATTCGAGTCCGTACGAATGCTGCGGCGGGATGGTGCCGAGGATCGCCAGCCGCGGCAATGCTTCGTAGCCCAGCGCGCGCGCTTCACTGCGACCACTCTGCGCGAGCGCACTCCAGGGCTTCGCGGTGGGCACGGGCTCGCCGGTCGACCCGGACGTGAACAGGATCGCCGCTGTCTGTTCGCGTGCGAACCGCGGCACGACGAAGGGGGTGGAACGCAGGTCGCCTTCGAAGGTCACGGGGCAGGCCGGCAGCGCAGTCTCGGGCGAGCTCGAGTCGGTGAGGGTGTACAGGCGCGGATGCCGACGTGCGAGTCGCTCGACTGTCGCCGGTGCGTGATTGGCCGGCAGCAGCGTCCGCTGTCCGCGCAGCAGCGCGGCGCCGAGGCCGACCGCGAATGCGTACCGGTTGCCGCAGACGTTGAGCACGTCGGGAGAGTCCGGCAGGCGGTGCGCGAACGCCCGGACATCGGCGAGATAGCGATGTGCGCTGATGGGGCCGTCGCGCGTGAAGGCCAGCGGCGCTTCCGGATGCGCGTGCGCGAACAGCGGTACGTGGGACTCGGGGGTTCGCGACATTGCCGGGGATCGACGGGTCTGGCCGCGATCAGGGGCGCCGGTGCGCCGGCGCGCAGTTCACTTCGTCCGATGTTGTTGCACGTGCTCGCTCAGGCTGCGCAGCGAGCCGAAGATGCGGACGTTGTCGGCGTCGTCGGCCTTGAGCTGCACGCCGAAGGTCTTGGAGACGACCAGCGCGATCTCGAGGATGTCGATTGAATCGAGGCCGAGGCCGTCGCGGTACAGGGGGGCGCCGGGATCGATCTCGGCAGGCGCGACTTCGAGGTTGAGCGCTTCGACGATGAGTGCCGCGAGGCGGGATTCCTCGGCGGATTGCCCGGCCGTGGCGGTCATGGCGCGGCGCCCCCGAAAGAAGTTGCGGGCAGTGGGCAGGAAGGCGGCTGGGCGAGCATCGTTGCGGGTGTGACGGGTCCAGAACGGATGGCAGCATCCGGATTCCGCTCGGCGCGGGCGGTTGCAGGGCCGACGGAGCGAGCGGAGTGTAGCGACGCGCTCCGGGACAGACAAGGCAGGGTGCCGGGTTTACAGGGGCGACGCCGAATCGGTCAGAAATGCGGACAGGGTTCCCCGCAGGATGCAGGCTCCGTCCAGGTCGGCCTCGATCGCGTAATGCGCGAGGGGGAGCGAAAGCGCCTTGAGCGTCGCGGTCGCGACGAAAGTCGTGTCGGCCGGGATATGCCTGGCGAGCAGGGTCACTTCGCGCAATCCGACCAGGTAACCCAGGCGCGGACCGGTGCCGGGACCGGCGCGCAATCGCCGGGTGGCTTCCCACAGTGCGCTGATCTGCGCGGCTGCTTCGATCGCGGCCAGCACCGGCGCGACGCCATTGCTGACGAGCGGGCAGTTGCCCGGAATGCGTGCTGCACCGCGCAAGCCCTCGGCGGATTCGGCCAGCGCGTGGGTGACGAAACGCATGGGCGGTCGATGCGGGAGGAGCATTGCCACGGGCGGGGCGTCTGCGAGCGTCGGCCAGTCCGGCGTCGCGGGCGGTGGCGTCCCGGGCGGGCCGAACCGCAGTTCTCCGTTCGTCACGGTCTTGCCGGCGGATGTGATCGCGATGCGCCAGGTCGCGCTGCTGCGCGGTTCCGCCACCAGTCGCAGGGGATCCCCGGGCCGCACCAGCTGGCGCAGGCGCACGAACGGTATGCCCGTCAGGGCCAGCCCTGCGTCGCTCTCCCGCGACAGTGCGTCGACCGCCAGCGCGAGCTGCGCGACGCCGGGCAGTATCGGATTGCCCGGAAAATGCCCTTCGAACCAGGTGTCGGGAACGTCGAGCTCGCACTCTATGTTCATGCGCGCCGGGCGGTGATCGCTGCCACCAGGAACGATGGGAATGCGTCGCGCAGCGCGGCGATGTCGGGGCAGATCGCAACGCTGCCGAAGCCGTTAGCCTCGAGCGCTCCCGTCCACTGTTCGGGTGTGAGGAAACCGCCGTTCGGCCGCCAGCCCGGCACCAGCGTCGGTGCCCTGAAGGCGCCGAGCAGGTTGAACACGAATTCCACGTGCAGCGGGCGATCGGCGAAGGGCCGCACGCATTCCGCGATCACCAGCGCACCGCCCGGGACGAGCGCCTCGCGCACCTGCGCCAAGGTCGCGCCGAGGTCGCGGGCGACGTGCAGCGCATTGACCGCGTACACGAGCGCGCAGGAGCCCGGGGCGACGGCGGCCTTGCCAAACGGCTCATCCATGTCCATCCACGCGAACCGGAGCGGCGCCGCCGGAAAGCGGGCGGTCAGCGCCTTTTTGGCGCGGCGCAGGAACGGCGGGACGACGTCGGTGAAAAGATAGGCATCGAACCGGTCCGGCCCACCAGCGGATTCGAGCCGGGCGAGCAGGGCCTCGGCGCCGCTGCCCAGGCCGCCGCCCAGTTCGAGCACCTGCGCGGCATGCGCCGGGAGGGCCCGCTCGACCGCGAGGCAGCCGACGGCATTCGCGATCGCGTACATCGGATTGGCGTTCGAGAAGTACTCGATCCAGGTACCGATATGATCGGGCGCAAACAAGGCGTCTTCACCCGCGACTCCGCCCTGCAGCACGGCGGGGTATTCGTCGGCAGCGAGCGCGGCGATGCGGTAGGAGGGGAGGCAGCGCGGATCGTGCCGCGACTGTTCGTCGGCGATTGCCGATGCGTCGGGCAGCGCCAGGCCGGGGTCCGCACGATAGCGGTCGTCGTGCAGGCGCGCCACCCTCCCGCCTGCCGCCAGCGTACGCAGGAGCCATGACGCCGGCACGAGCGCGGCACCGGGTGCCAGCCCGGCGCGCCGCACTGCTTCCTCCACGTTCGCCGGCTGGGCGCACGCCTGCTCCAGTCCGGTCGTGCGGAACACGGTCGCGGCGAGGCAGGAGATGTACGCCTCGAGCAGCTCGCAGGAACGCACGAAGCGCTCGTCGAACAGGTCGAACAGTTCCGGTGACAGCGCTCGCTCGAGCGCGGCGCGGGTGCCGTTCAGCGCGGAGCCAGCCATCAGCGCGGCCAGCCGACCGCGTTCACGCCAATCCGCCCGCCACGGCGATGACCTGGCTGGTGATGTAGCCGGCCCGTTCCGAGGCGAGAAAGCCGACCAGACCGGCCACGTCATCGGGCGTGCCCGATCGCTGCATGGGCACCAGGGTCTTCACCCTTTCGTCCGGAAAGGCTTCCGTCGTGCTGCCGGCGGCGATGACGCCCGGGGCGACCACGTTGACGGTGATGCCGCGCGTGGCCACTTCGAGGGCGAGCGAGCGCGAGGCGCCGTGCAGGCCGGCCTTGGCCGCCGCGTAGTTCGCCTGCCCGCGATTGCCGATCAGGGCGCTCACCGACGAGATGCTGATGATGCGGCCCCATCGGGTGCGGATCATCGGCAGCAGCAGCGGCTGAGTCACGTTGAAGAATCCGTCGAGATTGACCTCCAGCACCTGCGCCCACTGCGGCCGGGTCATCCCCGCCAGCGGCGCATCGATGTGCAAGCCCGCGTTGTTCACGAGCACCTGTACCGGTGCCTCGGCCAGTAGCGCCTCGAGCGTGGCGCGCGCGGCGTCCGCATCGGAGACGTCGAAGCACACGGCCTGCGCCGACCCGCCCGAGGCCTCGATCTCCGCCACCAGCCCCTCGGCCGCGGCGGAATTGCGGAACGCATGGGCGATCACGTGCAGTCCTTCGGCGGCCAGCGTGCGGCAGATCGCGGCGCCCACGGCGCTGCTTGCGCCGGTCACCAGGGCGCGTTTCATGGGTGAGGGCAGCCGCGCGAATCGACGGTGGCGCCGGGAGCGAAGGGTGGCATCGGGCGAGTGTAACAAAGCGATTGGAGGCGGATCGTCAAGGGCGGCTCGTTCGGGGCTCGGGAAAGAACTAGAATGAGCGTCATGAGCACGGCACCGCCAGTGAAGCTGCCGCACGCCGGTCCGATGGCCCGATCGCTGCCGTCGGCCGGAATCGGGGATCGCGCACATGTCCGCTGACGCGATGACGTGCGACGTACTGGTGATCGGCGGCGGACCGGCGGGGGCCACTGCCGCGGCGTTGCTGGCGGCGCGCGGGCGGAAGGTGGTGATGCTGGAGAAAGCGCGGCATCCGCGCTTCCACATCGGTGAATCGCTGCTGCCGCTCAACCTGCCGCTGTTCGACCAGCTCGGCGTGCGTGAGGAGATCGAAGCCGTAGGGATGGTCAAATACGGCGTCGAGTTCAA
Organism: Burkholderiales bacterium; assembly: GCA_038324085.1. GTDB lineage: Bacteria > Pseudomonadota > Gammaproteobacteria > Burkholderiales. The sequence continues at coordinate 3,598 of JBBQHP010000023.1, read as the reverse complement.
TTCGCCGACGCACGATGCGCCGGTGACGCTCGATTTCGCCGAGGCCTGGGACAAGAACTTCCCGCACGCCTATCAGGTACGCCGGTCCGAGTTCGATCACATCCTGTTCCGCAATGCGGTGCGGCGCGGCGCGGAGGCCCATGAAGGCACGCGGGTCAATCGCGTCGAATTCGAAGACGACGGACCTGGCGCGCTGGTGACCGCCCGGACCGACGCGGGGGCGCAACTGCAATGGCGCACGCGTTTCGTGCTCGATGCTTCCGGACGGGACACGCTGCTCGCCACCCAGTTCGGCTGGAAGCAGAAGAACCGACGGCACAACAGCGCCGCCGTGTACGGCCATTTCACCGGCGCCCAGCGGCTTGCCGGACGCGCCGAAGGCAACATCAGCATCTTCTGGTTCGATCACGGCTGGTTCTGGTTCATTCCGCTCGCCGACGGCACCACCAGCATCGGGGCGGTGTGCTGGCCCTACTACCTGAAGTCGCGCAAGACCGACGTGACGCGCTTCTTCCTCGACACCATCGCGCTGTGCCCCAAGCTGGCGCAGCGGCTGGAGAACGCGGCGCTGGTGGAGCCGGCGAGCGCCACCGGCAATTATTCGTATGCGGCCCGCCGCCCTTCGGGCCGGAACTACCTGATGCTCGGCGACGCGTTTGCGTTCATCGATCCCGTGTTCTCGTCCGGGGTGTTCCTCGCGATGAACAGTGCGTTCGTCGGCGCGGAGGCGGTCGAGACCTGCCTCGATCATCCGCGGCAGGCGCCGGCCGCGCTGCGCCGGTTCGATGCGGTGACGCGGCGCGGACCGAAACAGTTCTCGTGGTTCATCTATCGCGTGACAAACCCGGCGATGCGCGAGCTGTTCATGGAGCCGAGCAATTTCTGGCGCCTGAAGGAAGCGCTGCTCGCCATCCTCGCGGGCGACATCTTTCGCGGCACGCCGCTCGGAGTCCGCCTGCTGATGTTCAAGGTCATCTATCACCTCAACTGTCTGTCCTCGCCGAAGCGCACGGTGATGGCCTGGCGCCGTCGCCGCCGCATCATTGCCGAGACCTACCAGGAATCGGGGGCGCACTGATGGCCGATCCCGTGGACGACGAGACGGTCACGATGCGCGGCGCCATCGATCTGGAAATCGGGCGGCCGGACTCCGGCGATTCCGGATTCGTCTCCGGTCTCTATGACACCCTGGCCTTCTGGCTGGCATCGTTCTGCTTCGTCCTGATCACGTTCGGATGGAGCCTGTGCGCGGCATTCATCGTGTGGCTGCTGCCGCGCCGTATCGGCACGCGCGTCGGGCAGTGGGGGATCATGGTCTGCTTCCGCATCCAGGTGGCGGTGATGGGCCTCACCGGGCGCATCTTCTGCGACGTGTCGGAACTGGATGCGCTGCGCGCGGACGGCGGCCTGGTGATCGCGCCGAATCATCCTTCGCTGCTGGACGTGGTCCTGGTCACATCGCGACTGTCGCGCGTGACCTGCATCATGAAGGCCAATCTGTGGGACAACGTGCTGCTCGGTGGCGGCGCACGGCTCGCGCGCTACATCCGCAACGATTCGCCGAGCGGAATGGTGAAGCTCGCGGTGGACGAGATCCGCCGCGGCAGCCAGCTGCTGGTCTTTCCCGAAGGAACCCGCACGGTGCATCGGCCGGTCAACCGGTTCAAGGGCGGGTTTGCCCTGATCGCGCAGCGCGCCGGCGTGCCGGTGCAGACCGTGTTCATCGAGACGAATTCCCCTTTCCTCGGCAAGGGCTGGCCGGCCTGGCGCAGACCGGCGATGCCGCTGTGCTACCGCGTGCGTCTCGGGCGCCGGTTCACCGTGAGCGGCGACGTCAAGGCTTTCAGCACCATGCTCGAAGCCTATTTCGAGAACGAGATGCGGGCGCGCTCCGAGGCGCGGTCGGCGTGCGCAGGCCAGGAGCCGCCAGAGGAGGACTGAGGCTGGCCCGGTCGCGGCCTGGCGACCAGCAGAACGTTCGCGAACAGCGTGCCTTCGCTCATGGGCACCGCCTCGATGCCGAAGCCGAGCCGTTCCAGCCAGGAGACCCACTCACCGATCGGACGGCAATACAGGCGTTGCCGGCGACGGCTGCGCGCAAACGCCACGGCGTGATCGATCCAGGTGCCCAGGCGAAACGGCAGGCCCGCCGATGCATCGCCCACGCGCAGCAGCAGAATCCCGTTGGCCGGCAGCGCTGAGCGCACCCGCGCGAGCACGGCGTCCTGCGACGTCGGGTCGACGTAGTGCAGCACGTCGAGCATCACGACCACGCGGGCGCGATCGGGTATGAGCTAGCGGCGGAGCAGGCTCAGGTAAACCGGATCGAGCGCGAGCTCGGTGCGCGCGGAATGCCATGCGACCCGCCCGGCCGGGCGATAGGGCGCAGTGGCGGCGTCGAGGAGTCCGGCGGGGAAAGCCGCGCTCACGCCGTTCCTTCGCGGAGCGTGACCGAATGCAGCCCGCGCGCGGCGCACGCATCGAGCACGCGCGGCAACACTTCCAGGATGACCGGCGCGCCGGTCGCCGCACGCGCGGCATGGCCGTCGTGCAGCAGCAGGATGTCGGCCGGGGCGAGCTTGCGCAGCAGCCGGGCCGTGACGACGTCCGGATCGCGAGTGACCGTGTCGAACCCGCGGCGCGTCCACGTGGCGAGTCGCAACCCGAGCTTGAAGAGGATCGGATCGAGGAACGGATTGCGCAACCCCGCCGGCGCACGGAAGAACGCCGGAACGACGCCGGTGATTGCGGCCAGCGTCTCCTGCGCGGCGGCGATCTCGCGCTCGAAGCCACCCAGGCCGGACAATGAAAAGCTGTGTCGGTGACGCTGCGAATGATTCTCCACGGCGTGCCCGCGCCTCGCGATTTCCGCACACAGGTCGCGATGGCGCAGTGCGACCTCTCCGATGCAGAAGAACGTGGCCCGCGCCCGATACGCATCCAGCAGGTCGAGCACGCGCGGCGTGATCTCCGGCTCGGGACCGTCGTCGATGGTGAGCGCGATTTCATTGCGCTGCGCGGCCGAAGGCGGCAGACGCAGCAGATTCGGTCCCAGCAGGCGGCTGCGTGGCCACAGCCCTGCCGCGGTGATCAGCAGGTGGTTGGCGATGATGGTGCCGGCGGCCGAGGGCCATTGCCCGGGAGCGATCACGAGTGCCGCGGCCGCGCCGATGTGCAGGCCGACCGATCCGAGGATCAGGGACGAGGGCTGCCAGCGTGCCCGGGCTGCGGTCTGCGCTGTCATGGCGGCGCTATGCGTGATGCCGGCGCGCCTGTCGCCGCCAGGTGCTACGAGCGGGGGGCAACGTCGGCCGGGGTGCGTCGGAACAGGGACAGGTCGCCGTGCGTTTCGACGGGCCGCAAGGACGCAAGTCCACGAGGGTCGAGGGCGGACATTTCAGGGCGGCGGATTCTGGGGGCATCGGGTTCGGCCGGGAACCGAAATGGGTGTTGTCGATTCTAGGAGCCTGTCGGACTTAAGTGTTGGCAAGCCGACCCGTGCGAGGCGCGCTGCGTTTTCTTGCGGCGAGACACCGATCCAGTGCTGAAGTCGGTTTCCGAAGCTTCTGGAGGGCTCATGGGCGGCCCTGAATGGTCG
>JBBQHP010000022.1:0-70994 GCA_038324085.1 Burkholderiales bacterium | reverse complement strand
GATCGAGCGGCTGTTCCGCAGGCTCAAGGGATTTCGGCGCATCTTCTCGCGATTCGAGAAACTCGACCTCATGTTCATTGGCTTCATCAACTTCGCGCTCATCGCCGATGGGCTGCGAGTAGTGTGAACAGGCCCTAGTTTCCGGCTGGCGCCGCCGGTCCCGATTCGACCGGAAGATCGGCCCGACGTCCCCATTCGTCCCACGAGCCATCGTAGACCTGCCAACGATCGCGTCCGGTCACATGCAGGCCGAGGGCAAGGATGCAGGCCGTCAATCCCGAACCGCACGACAACACCAACGGTTCGTTCGCGGTCATGCCCGCCTTCTCGAAGCGCTCACGAATGGACGCCACCGGCAACAGCTTGCGGGTCTGCGGATCGAGCAGGTCCGCCCAGTACAGATTGCGACTGCCGGGAATATGACCGGCGCGGGCGCCCGGATAGCGATCCAGTTCGGCGCCGGAGAATCGCCCGGGTGTGCGCGCGTCGAGAATCCGTGCGCTGCCCTCGTCGGAAGCGCGCAGGACGTCGCGCCAGGAGGCAAACAGGTCGCGCTCCTTTCCCGGGACGAACGTCGCGGGCCCGCGCTCGACTGCGCCGGCTTCGACCGGGCGGTTCTCCGCCTTCCAGGCCTTCAGTCCGCCGTCGAGAATCGATACCTGATCATAGCCGTAATGACGAAACAACCACCACACCCGGGCCGCACTGTAGAGCCCTGGCGTGTCGTAGGCGATGACATGCGTACTGTTGTCGATCCCCAGCGCGCCTACTTCCGCGGCAAAGCGCTCGCGCGAGGGAAACTTGCGCGGCAGGGGATTATCCGGATCCGCGATGCGGGCGAGGTCGAAGAACAGCGCACCGGGAATGTGCTCGGCCAGGTACTCGGCCTGGGCGTCCCGACCCGTGTCGGGCAGATGCACCGTGGCGTCCACCACGCACACGTTCCTGTCCTCGAGATTGTCGGAGAGCCACTGCGTGGAAACGACGGGGCCTGGGTAGGTCATCGATACTGCTCCTGTTGAGTCGGTCGATTCGGCTGCGGCAGGGACCGGATCGGCACTGCCTGAACATCGTCGGTGAGGCCGAGTGCGCTAGACCAGCGCCTGCATGTCGCCATCGATGCTGATGGCCTGTCCTGAGATCGTGCGCGCTCGCGGCGAGGATAGAAACACCATCATGTCGGCCAGTTGCTGCGGATCGATGAGCTCCTTGATCGAGGCCAGTGCGAGCCAGTTCGACTTGATCTCGTCATAGGGCCTGCCCGCAAGCTGCGCCTTTTCCTCGATGACGCGACGAATCCGCGCGCCGTCTACGGGCCCCGGCAGGATGGCATTGCAGCGAATGCCGTGTCGCCCCAGTTCCATGGAGAGCGTCTTGGTGAATCCAACCACGCCCCACTTCGTCGCCACGTACGGCGAGCGGTTGGGGAAGCCGAATTTTCCGGCTGCCGAAGCGAGGTTGATGATCGAGGGATTCTTCGACTGCGTCAGGTGCTTCACGGCGACGCGGGCACAATTGAACTGGCCGGTGATTCCGACTTCCAGGCAACGGTCCCAGGCCTCGGGATCGATGTCTTCGACCGGTCCCGTCGGGCCCGGGACGCCGGCGTTGTTCACGAGGCAGTCGAGCCCGCCGAGCTTGGGGATCGCAGCGGCAAACAGCGCTGCCACGGCGTCCCGGTCGCTCACGTCACACTCGATGGTACCGATGGTCGGGTGGGTCTTCGCCATGCCCGCCATCGCGGCCTTGTCGACGTCGCAGACAAACACCTTCGCGCCTTCGTTGACGCAGGCCGCCGCAGTGGTGAGACCGATGCCCGTGGCGCCGGCAGTGATCAGTACCTTCAGATCCTTGATGAACAGGTCCACATGACTCTCCGATGTGCGATGAAAGCAGGCCGGGTCCTGCGGCAGGCAGCAAGCCATGAACGACCCTGCGCAGGTAGCGGCAGCGGACCCGTGATAGTACCCACAATCGCTCGTGGAATCAGGGTCGCGGGGATCGGTTGATCGGTGCCCGCCCGCGCCGACGTTCGACGTTCGCGCCCGTCTCGTTGCTGCGATGCCGGTCGGCGGCGACCCGCGCGGGATTCGAGCCGGCTGCGATAGACTTCTGCCTTCGGAATCTTCTTCGGAGCCTGAACGTGATTCAACTGCGCACCCCCATCACCTTCGCATTGTTCGCAGCGCTCGTCCCCGCCCTGCCCGCCAGCGCCGACGGCACCGCCGCGGCGCAGTACCGCAGCGGTACGCTGGCGGTGGACGTATCGGGGCCGGATGTCAGCATGCAACTGCGTCTGCCCATGACGCGGGCCGACGCTTCGTCCGCAGACAAGCAAAGCCTGACGCCGGCGGAGGTTGTCGCCCGGCTCAAGGCCGCCGACAAACTGTTCGTGTTCCCGGACCAGGCCCGCTGCCAGGTCGAGAACGCCAATGCGTTCGCCGTGGACACCCAGGGCAAGCCCACCACGGCCGACGGGAACATCCAGGCCATGTACCGTTTCCATTGCGAAGGCGCCACCTCGAGTCGTATGGGCGGCACGCTGGGGGTCAAGCTGTTCGACAATCTCCCCGGGCTGGAAAAGCTGAAACTGCAGTTGGCCACGGAAAAGGGCGAAAGCGCCGCGGAGCTGACGCCGGCGGCGAACGACGTGGCGCTGTAGGGGCCGCCCTCCGGTCGCGATTCATCCAATACCGGAACCCGAAAACATCCGACCCCGCCTGGGCGGGGTCGGGTTCGGTTCTTCACCGACGGCGCACCCGTCAGTGCCGCGTGCGCCGAGCCGCCGGTCCGGATGTCGCGCTTCCGGTCAGCATCGCGCTGCTTCCGGATTCCGGTACGGTGCGATCGGGACGGTGAATCTCAGGCGCTCGGCTTGTCGGTCCAGTGAAAGTACAGATTCTTGCCGCCCGCACCTGCGAGGTCGACCGTTCTCGACTCGACTCGGCCTTCGTAGCGCGCACGTACCTTGTACTTCCCCTCGGGCAGCTTGACGTACAGCATCGGGCCGGCCTTGGGCAATTCGAACACCGTCTTGCCGCGAGCGTCGTAGATGGTGACCGGCACATCCACGACGAACTCGTCGTTCTTGCGTTCGGAAAACGTGATCCGCAACGGGTACTCCTTCGCCATGCGATCCATGGCGGACTTCTCCTCCTTGCCGACGCCGCCGTTGAGATAGGTCGTGCCGCGCACAGTCTTGGGCACGATCAGATTGCCGGCATCGGCTGCGAGCGTCGCGAGCGGCGTAGCCGCAAGCAAGCCGGCACCGAGCAACAGTGCGAACGAAGGGTGTGGAATCTTCATGACGGGTCTCCTTTCATCGTGTGGGGAAGGTTGCAATCGGGCGACGGTCACGCATTGACATCGGCCAGCGCCGCCTGCCGGGTGTCGCCGATCTTCCGGCCGAGGGCGTTGAGGCCGTCGCCCAGCGACTCGAAGCCCTTGCCGACCTCCTCGCGGGTCCAGCCCGCGCCGGCCGCGAGCTTGTCGCCCAGCTCACGGGTCGCGACCACCGTCGCAGAGGCGCCGCTGCTCGCTTCGGTTCCAAGCCAGCCGGCGGCGCTTTCCAGGCCATGGGCCGCCGCCTTCAGTTCGTAGCCGGCCTTGTCGTATTCCTTGCGCGTCCACGACTCCGCTGCCTTGGCCCGGTGTTCCAGGGCCAGCGCGTGGCTGGCCTTGGCGAAATCCCGGGACATGGCGTGCTGTTCCTTCGGACTGCCCGCCTCCACGGCAAACGCGAGCTTGTCGAGCTGGGCGATCGACCCGCGCAGTTCCTGCCTGGTACTGCCGCTGGCCCGGGCAGCCTCCAGGCGCAGGTAACTGGTCGCCTTGCGGATATCGGCGGCCGCGGCCGGGTAGTCCTGTCGCGCATAATCCGCGACCGCGTCGGTGAAGTGGCGTTGCGGTTCCTGGCTGACCGGGTACCAGGTCGCGACGTCGGTCACCAGCCAGCGCCGCTCCATGTCGGAACGCGCCGCCTTGTCGATCAACTTGTCCAGATCGGCCTTCGACTTGATCTTGCCGCCTTCGATCTTGTCCGCCGCCGAATTCGCTTTCAAGGCAACCGCCTTCAAGCGCTTGATTCCGTCGCGAGCCGCCTGCGTATCGGCTGCCAGCAACGCCTCATCGCCTTTCTCGAGCGCCTTGTATACCTTGCTCGCGCGATCCGCCTGCAGGGTGAGCTCGTCCGCTACGGCGCGCATGTTGGCGGCGGCCGCCGTCGCATCGTCCGCGTCGAACGCCTTGCGTGCGGCGTCGAGTGAGCGGCTCACGTCGTCGGCGACCGGGGTGTAGGTCGTATCGTCATACATGATCCAGTCGGTGGGAGCCTTGATCGCCACCGGCGCAGACCGGGCGGCCGGCGCGACCGTCGCGCTCGGGACCGGGGCGTTGGCAGCATCGGCGAGGGGGCTGACGGCAACCAGCATCGCCAGCACGAGGGGATTCAGGATCGGGTTCATGGTGTCGTTCCTTTCGATGCGTTGGCTGAAGCGGTATCACGTGTGTGCCGGGGCGCGCGATTCTTCCTGGGTGCGATGGTGGTCGAAGGAGGACAGGCCCGAGGTCTTGAGCAATTCATGGGCGCGTCTGATCTCCTGCGAATCGCCATGCACGACCAGCATGAATTTGTCGGCCTTCAGTGCGGTCTCGTAGCGCAGCACGGAGTCGCGCGGAATGCCGACCGCCATCAGCGCGCCCGCCAGGGCGCTGACTCCGCCCACCAGCACGGCGCCCTGCAGACCGCCGAACAGCGCGGCGGCCAACGGGCCGAGGACGATCACGTGGCCCACCACCGGAACGAACATCATCGCGGAGCCGAACAGGACGCCCATCAGGCCGCCCCAGAACGCACCGTACTTGCCGAAGACCTTGGCCCGGTCGCCGGCGTTGAGGAAGCCGACCACGTGCTCCTCCGTGTGGTAGTCCCGGCCGATGATCGAGATCTTCTTCATGTCGAAGCCGGCGCGCTGCAGCGCCTTCACGGCCGTCTCGGCTTGCGTGTGCTGGTCATAGACGGCTACTGCAATTTCGGATTTCGTCGCATTCATGGCGTGTTCCTTTTCGGGGTTGGTTGCCTTGGCTCGAACCCTACGGTCGTCTGTTCGATCCGCGAGTCCATGGTCGGCAATCTAGCCCTCCAGGCGACACCCGAAAGCTGCTGAAGGTCACGATCTGGCCATGACCGGAGTCACGACAGCTCGCCCGGCCGCGCTCCCTGCCACAACGCAACGGCACCGGCGGGCCCGGCTGCGGGCAGAAACCCGCGGCGCATCCTCGCGTCCGCGCGGGCTCTCAGTCCCGGTCGTGCGCCCGGTCGAGGTCCGGGGCCGAGTCGAGCTGCTCGTGGATGCGGCCGACCACCGGCGAGGGCAGCCTCGCCGTCAGGAATCCGAGCATGCAGGTGACCGCGAGCGCGGCCTGGGCCAGCGAGATCCCGGCCCGCTGCGCGACCATTTGAATCAATTCATCCACGGCGAGGAATCCGGGATCCGGAACCGTGCGAACCCTGTGAGCGCAGTAGCCATCGTCACGCGAATCTACCGGCCGCCGGGCCCTTCCGGGAGGGCCACAGGTCATGACTTTGGCGTTACTTTGGTCACATTCGGGCAGTGTCGAACCGCACCACCATCCGTGTCGTGCTCGCGCGGCAGGCGGATTGCTCCGCAATCCCGTCGCGTCGATGCGGGGCTGGCGGATCGAACGCGAAGCGTGTGCACGATCGAGTGCCCGCCAGCCGTCGCTGCCGCTTCCCCCGCTTCGCGGTACCCTTGGCCTTGCTCCATGGCGGAGCTGCGCCCGCGACGACGAGGAACCCGAATGCCTGCAACCCCACTGGACCAGACCGAATTCGATGCGCTCGTCATCGGTGCCGGTTTTTCCGGCCTCTACCAGCTGCTGTGCCTGCGCGATCGACTGGGCCTCTCAGCGCAGATCCTCGAAGCGGGCGCGGGGGTGGGCGGCACCTGGTACTGGAATCGCTACCCTGGCGCGCGCTGCGATTCCGAGAGCCACTCGTATTGCTATACCTTCTCCGAGGCGCTGCTGCAGGACTGGGAGTGGACTGAACGCTATCCCGGCCACGAGGAGATCCGGCGCTACCTGGACCACGTCGCGGATCGGTTCGACCTGCGTCGTGACATCCGCTGCAACACCCGCGTCACTTCCGCGCACTACGATGACGCGGCCAACCGCTGGCGCGTGACCACGGATCGAGGGCAATTGCTGACGGCGCAGTTCCTCATCACTGCGGTCGGTTGCCTGTCGACGGCCAACGTGCCGGACATCCCGGGCCTGGAGCACTTCGCCGGCCGCTGGTTTCACACCGGCCAATGGCCGCACGACGGCGTGGACTTCGCCGGCAAGCGAGTCGGACTCGTCGGCACGGGTTCCACCGGCATCCAGGCCGCTCCGGTGATCGCCGAGACCGCGGCGCACCTCACGGTGTTCCAGCGCACGGCCAACTACAGCGTACCGGCCCGCAACGCACCATTGACCACGGATTTCCGGCGCTCCGTGAAAGAGAGCTTCGCCGAAATCCGTCGCGTGATGCACAGCACCGCCAATGGCCACCCCTTCGTGATCGAGGACCGATCGGCCTTCGATGTCACTCCCGAACAAAGACAGGCTCTGTATGAAGCCGCCTGGCGCAAGGGCGGACTGCAGTTTCGCGCCACCTTTCGCGACCTGCTGCTGGACAAGGCCGCGAACGACACGGCGGCACGGTTCCTGTGCGACAAGATCCGCGCGATCGTGAAGGACCCGGCGACTGCGGCGAGCCTGGCCGATATCGATCACCCGTATGCCGCGAAGCGGCCGCCGATCGACACCGACTATTTCGAGACCTTCAATCGCGCCAACGTCCGCCTGGTGGACGTGCGGCGCGCGCCGATCGAGGCCATCACGCACGCAGGAATCCGGACTCGCGACGCCGAGTACCCGCTCGACGTCATCGTCTTCGCGACCGGTTTCGACGCGATGACCGGCCCGCTGCTGCGGATCGACATCCGCGGCCGCGACGAACGCTCGCTGGCCGAAACCTGGCGCGCCGGACCGCGCAACTATCTGGGCCTGCAGGTGGCGGGCTTCCCCAACCTGTTCACGATCACCGGTCCGGGCAGCCCTTCGGTGCTGTGCAACATGCCGGTCGCGATCGAGCAGCACGTGGAATGGATCACCGACTGCATCGCCCATCTGCGCGCGCGCGGCCTCGATCGCGTCGAGGCGCGGGACGACGCGATGGACAATTGGGTCGCACAGGTCAACGCGGCAGCCGATGCGACGTTGCTGCCTCAGGCGCGGCATTCGTGGTATCTCGGCGCAAACGTGCCGGGCAAACCGCGTGTCTTCATGCCCTACGCCGGTGGAATGGCGCGCTACAGGCGCATATGTTCTGACATCGTCGCAAGGGGGTACGAGGGATTCACGTTGAGCGGTTGAGCCGTTCGCGGGGTCGTTGTCCCCGCTGCGCGCCGCCTGGCACGCGCGCTCCCTTCGACCCGGATTGCCAAGCGCATCCGGTGAGACTATGGTTTCGGAGTCGAGTCTTGACACTGGGGAACGGGATCCAACTCGTTGCACCCGCCAAGAACCAGAATATCGAATCGACATGTCTGCCGACGCGATACCTGCGGAAGTGAAACCAATGGTCGCGACGAGACAAATAAATCAAACAAACTGGAGGACGAAAACACATGGAACGCTCTACGAATCCCGAAGCTGCCGAAATGCAAACCCCCGAAGAAAAGAAACCGGCGGCAATGAGCAGACGCAATTTTCTGACGACCGCGGCCGCTGGTGCCGCCGTCGCTGCCACCGCCCCGGCAGCTTTCGCCGGCACGGACAAATTCGCACGCGATCGCGACTGGACCGGCGACGGGACGATCACCTATCCCGAGCCCGCGTTCGAAGTTATGGACAAGCGCTTCAGCGGACGTCAAGGCAATTCGACCCTGCAGCGCATCTGGCACGGGCAAGGCAATGATGCGGCGTTGTGGTGCGAAGGCCCGGTGTGGATGGGCGACTGGGGCTGCCTGATCTGGAGCGACATCCCGAACCATCGCACGCTGCGCTGGACCGAGGATGACGGTCACGTCAGTGTCTACCAGACGGAATCGGGCTACTCCAACGGCCACTCCCGCGACAACCAGGGTCGCCTGATCGCGATGGAGCACGACACGCGCCGCGTTCGTCGCCGCGAATACGACGGCACATGGACCATCCTCTGCGACGGCTTCGACGGCAAGAAACTGAATGCCCCGAACGACGCTGCCGTGCACCATGACGGCTCGATCTTCTTCACCGATCCGGGCTACGGGATCATGGGCCCGTACGAAGGCCACAAGGCCGAGTTCGAACTGCCCACCCGCGTCTACCGCATCGACCCGTCGGGCAAGGTCACGATCGCGGCCGAGGGACCGATGCGCCGTCCGAACGGGCTGTGCTTCTCACCGGACTTCAAGCGCCTCTACGTGGTCGACACGGGCGCCACCGATGGTCCCGGCAATCCCGCGAACATCATCGTTTTCGACGTGAAGGGCACCACGCTGTCGAACCCGAAGGTGTTCGCCGATTTCGCGCCGGGATTCACGGACGGCATCCGTTGCGACACCGACGGCAACGTCTGGTGCGGCTGGGGCTGGGGCGGCATGGATACCAACGGCGTGCGTGTGCATCATCCCGACGGCACCTTGCTCGCTTTCCTGCACACCCCTGAAGTCGTCGCCAACCTGTGCTTCGGCGGCACCAAGCGCAATCGGCTGTTCATGTGCGGCAGCACGTCGATCTATGCGCTCTACGTCAACGCAGTCGGTCACGCCCTGAGCTGAGCGTAGCCTTCCCGGCCCTTGCGGGCCGGGGTCGAAAGACCCGTACGGCGCGAGCCGAACGGGTCTTTTTTTGATGCCTCCCCCGAATCGGGGCGCCCCCCTTGGCCGGGAGTCGCCCTTCGGTTCGCGCAGGTAGGGCAAAGCGATCGTCGACCCGTCAGCGCCCCGGGACCAGGGGACGAACGGTCGATGGCCTGGCCCAGGCGCCCGCTGCGCCGAGCACAGCGGGACTGTGCGCAGAGTCGCGGAGATGATGACCCAGGTTGCACCGCCTGCGGCAGCGCCCGCGCTGCGCCACTCGCCGACGGGTGTGGTTACGCGGGACCGAACGCATACCGCCCTAAAGTCCGCGCCGATCACGTCGAAAAGCATCTGTGCGGGCACGAACGTTCCGGACGTCAAGGGCCCTGGATTCCTGCAATCGTCCCCCCATGGGCCGGATCGCCACTGGTACGCCATCATCATGACCACAGTTCAATCAGTATCCTTCGACGACGAACGCGTGCTGGAGCACCTCGAAGAAGCCACCGACGACGAACTCGACGCGCTCCCGTTCGGCGTGATCGGCTTCGATTCCCAAGGCGTCGTGCGCCGCTACAACGCATTCGAATCGAAAGCCGCCGGCCTGTCGATCCAGCGGGTCGTCGGCAACGACCTGTTCACGGTCGTCGCTCCGTGCATGAACAACTATCTGGTCGCGCAGCGTTTCGAAGACGCCGCCGACGACGGTTCACGCCTCGACGCCACGATCGACTACGTACTCACCCTGCGCATGCGCCCGGTCAAGGTGAAACTGCGACTGCTCGCACCGCCCGGTGCGACGACGCGCTACGTGGTCGTCCACCGGCGCGACTGAGCACCCCGCAACGATGTCGTCCGCGGAGGAGGACGAGTACGAGGCGCTGATCCAGTTCCTCTACATGGCCCCGATCGGGCTCATGCAGACCCGCATGGACGGCGAGATCGTGATGATCAATCCGCTTTGCGCACAATTGCTGATGCCGCTTTCGCCCGACGGCGAACTGGCAAACCTGTTCGCTGCCCTGGAAAGCGCAGCACCCGATCTGGGCCACCGGGCGCGCAGCTTCGAACCCCCGCGGGGCATGATCTGCAACGCGCTGCACCTGCAGATCGACGCCGGCGTCCCCGGGCGAAAGGATGCACAGATTCTCTCGGTCAGCCTGCTCAAGCTCGACAGCGAGCGCCTCATGGCCGTCCTGAGCGACGTGACGCGGTCGGTGAAGCGCGATCGGGAGCTGCGCCAAAGTCGCGCCTGGATGAACACGATCGTCACCGCCATCGCCGACTACGCGCTGCTGTCGGTCGACAGCCTGGGCCGCGCCCAGTGCTGGAATCCGAGCGTCAGCCGCATCACCGGCTTCGAAGCCGAGGCGACGCTGGGTCGCTCCTATGCCATGTTCTACCCGCCGGACGGCATGCTGGAGCAACGCGCGCTCGACCGGCTGCATGAAGCCGACCGCACGGGTTGGAGCCTGGACGAAGGCTGGCACCTGCGCGCCGATGGCAGCCGTTTCTGGGGCAGCTGCCTGATCGCGCCACTGCAACAAGCGTAAGAGGCCACGGCCGAGGAGCGCTCCTACAGCTTGATCATCCGGGACATCTCCGATCGCCGCGAAGTCGACGAAGCGTCGCGCCGCTCCGTCCTGCGCGATCACCTGACCGGGCTCGCAAACCGTCGCGCCTTCTTCGACGCTGCCGAACCCGAGATCAGGCGCTGGTTGCGGGCGCCGCGACCGCTGTCGATCGTGGTGTTCGACGTCGACAACTTCGAGGCCGTCGTCGACACTTTCGGCCACGCTGGCGGCGACGCGATACTGCTCGATCTCGCCGCCAGCCTCGCCGCCACCTTCCGCGCCGTGGATGTCCTCGCCCGGATCAGCACCGAGGCGTTCGTCGTGCTGCTGCCCGAGACCGGGCTCGAGGGCGCGGCGGCCGTCGCGCAACGTCTGCGCGAGCGCGTCGCCGCGGCCAACGTCGCGGTGGACGGAGCGTCGATTCGCCACACGGTGAGCGCCGGCATCGCAACGATGGATGCATCCGTCGTCGATCTCGACGCACTGCTCGAGCGCGCCACTGACGCGCTGTGTTCCGCCAAGGCAAAAGGCCGCAATCGCGTCGAGATCTGGTCCGCCGATCCGGCGCGTGCGGCACCCGAGAGCCTGGGCGCCTGAGTCGGGGAGAAACTGTGAATCCGGATGTCGCTGCAGCCCACGAAGCACTGATGCACTTCCTGTATCAGGCGCCCATCGGCCTGATGCAGAACACGCTCGAAGGGACGATCACGATGATCAACCCGATGTCGGCCCGGCTGTTGATGCCCCCGGCGCCCGGCGGCGAACTGGTCAATCTGTTCGATGCCCTCGCTCCGGTTGCACCGCAATTGCGCGAGCTCGCCGCCGCGCACGATTCTCCGAGCGGGGTCATCTGCGAAGCGTTGCGGGTTTCGATGCGGCCGGACGGGCCGCCCGGCGCCCTGCCCCAGACGCTGGAAATCAGACTCCTGAAGATCAGCGATTCCGCGCTGATGGCGAGCGTGCACGACGTCACCGCCTCGGTGCATCTCGAGCAGCAGCGGCTCACATCGCACTTGCGCAACGTGAGCCGCACCGACAGCCTTACCTCGATGCCCAACCGCGCAGTGGTGCTCGAGCGGATCGAGCACGCCCTGGCCGCTGCACGGCTCGATTCCCAATATGAATTCGCGGTGCTGTTCGTCAACTGCGACCGGTTCCATCGCCTCAATGTCACGCTCGGACACGCGGTCGGAGACGCGCTGCTGCGTCTGATGGCAGGCCGGCTCAACACGATTGTTCGACTCAGCGACGCACTGGGCCGTGCCGCCGCGCCCGGGCAGACCACGGCCCGCCTCGGCGGCGACGAATTCGTGATCGTGCTCGAGGACTTGCGCGGCGCCGACGACGTACACGGCGTGGCCCAGCGCCTGATCGACGTGATGGCCAAACCGTACGGCATCGGGGAACACCAGGTGCATGCGACGGCCAGCATCGGCGTGGTCCTGCGCGCGCAGGCCGCGGGCGACGCCGACTCGGTGCTGCAGGACGCGAGCATCGCGATGCGCGAAGCCAAGCGTACCGGGGGCGCCCGCTACTGCGTGTTCGAACCGCAGATGAAGGAACTGGCGGCCCGCCGCGGGAGCATCGAGAGCGACTTGCGCCGGGCGCTCGCCGGTGACGAGCTGTTCGTCGTCTACCAGCCGATCATCAAGCTCGACGGCGGGGACTGCGTGGGTAACCGAGGCGCTGGTGCGCTGGCGTCATCCGCAGCGGGGCTTGGTGCCGCCGATCGAGTTCATCGAGATTGCCGAGGAAACCGGCTTGATCTGCCAGCTGGGCGAGTTCGTCCTGAACGAATCGTGTCGCCAGTTCATGCGGTGGCAGGACGCGCTCGGCGGGAGCGCACCGGTCATGATGTCGGTGAACCTGTCGCGTGCCCAGCTCGGCGAACCCCAGCTCGAAGCGAACGTGCGCAATGCGCTTCAGACGAATCGGATGGATCCCGGCTGCCTGCAACTGGAAATAACAGAAAGCCTCGCCGCGCAGGATGCTCACGTTCAGGCGCGGCTGCACGATCTGAAGAAGCTGGG
Organism: Burkholderiales bacterium; assembly: GCA_038324085.1. Lineage (GTDB taxonomy): Bacteria > Pseudomonadota > Gammaproteobacteria > Burkholderiales. The sequence continues at coordinate 58,541 of JBBQHP010000022.1, read as the reverse complement.
CCTGACTCTCGCGCTCGACGATTTCGGGACCGGCTACTCCTCGCTCGCATCACTGCACCTGCTGCCGGTGGACGTGGTGAAGATCGATCGCTCGTTCGTGTCCCAGGCCGAATCGAGCGCGCATCACCGCGTGCTCATCGAAGCGACGGTGCGTGTCGCGCGCAGCCTGGGCATGGGCACGGTGGCCGAAGGCATCGAGACCGAAGGCCAGGCCGCGGTGCTGACGCGACTGCAATGCGACAAGGGCCAGGGCTATCTGTTCGGCAAGCCGCTCCCGGCAGACCTGGCCACCCGCTGGCTGACCCAGCATGCCAAGGCGCAATTGCGCACGCCCGCCGACGATCGGCACGCGAGGCCCGCGCCGATCGAGCAGCGGCTCCAGTACCTGCAATAGCCGCAGCGGGTCTGCAACGACATCAGTGGCATGCCTGCGTAAAGTCGACCGCACGGGTCGGCCTGGGCGAGAGGCCGCGACGGCGGCCGGAAGGCTTGTGCAGAAAATCATGCAGGCCTGCTCCCGTGGCCAGCTCGTTCTCACCCATGCTGCTCGGGTAGAGCGCGGTCACCGGCACGATGCAGAACGGCAGGCCCATCCTCATCAGCATGCGCGACCGGGCGATGTGCCGGCAGGGCATGTCCACGATCGCGAAGGCGCGCCGAACGTGACGGCTGCGAGCCGGCACAGCTTTGGCGATCCGACGTCGGGGAACCCGCGCCATTCCCCGGGAATTCACGCCCCAGGAGGTGAGCCATCGAACATTCCGGGGCCGGGCGTTGATCATGCCGCGCTGCATGATCGCGGCATGGCGCGCGCCGGCATTGGCGTGGACCGACGGGTTGATGACAATCCGCTGGATGTCGCGATCCGATCGGGTACCATTGCCAGAAACGGCGCGAAGTCGAATGCGCGGCCGGACCTGGACATCCCCTCGGCGCCCGTGGAGGGGACGGACGATCGTCGTTGCGACCTGGGAACAACCATTCGAATGGCAACGGGCCTTGGGATTGCAAGCAGCGCACTGCGTGACGTGCTCGGTGCGGTGGTCGTCGCCGCGGCCCTCGCTGCGACCACCGCAGCCCCCGCAGCAGAAGAGTGGGTCTACACAGTGCGTCCCGGCGATACCCTCTGGGGCGTTACCGAGCGCTTCCTCAAGGATCTCTCCTACGTCGGGAAGCTGCAGTCCCTCAACGGGATTGCCAATCCGCGGGCGCTGCCACCCGGACAGGCGCTGCGCATCCCCTTGGCGTGGTCGAAGTTGCGGCCGACGCCCGCGATCGTGCGCGGGGTTGCGGGAGAAGTCACGGTCCGATCCGGTCCCGCCAAGCCACCGCGGGCAGTCGTCCAGGACATGGAGCTTCACGCCGGAGACGTACTGGCCACTGGCCCCGAGGGGAACGTGACCCTGGAGTACTTCGACGGCTACCGGTTGCGCCTCGAGGCCGATAGCGAACTGGTGTTGCGGGCACTGAATGGGTATTCCGGAACATCGGTCTACCGCGGTGAGATGCAACTGCCGCGGGGTCGCATCGAATCGCATTCGCCCCCACGCCACGATCCGGCCACCGGCATCCGGGTGGACACGCCAGGCGGGGTCACGTCCACGCGCGGGACGCAGTTCCGGGTGAATGCCGAGCCCGAGCAGGCAGCGGCGCGCACCGAAGTGCTCGACGGCAGCGTCGATGTCGCCGGGGCCGGGCGCACCGTCAACGTCGCGGCCGGGTACGGCACGGTCGCCCTGAGAGGGCAACCCCCGCAGCAGCCGGTCGCGCACTCACGGACGAATTTAGCCGCATCTGCGGGGCGGGCAACCCCCGCAGCAGCCGGTCGCGCTGCTGCGGGCACCCGACCCGACACCGATGGACACCCGCCAGCGACAGGTGCCCGTCGCCATCGCGATCGCCCCGCTGCAAGGCGCGCGCTCCTATCGCGTGCAGATCTCCGCCGACCCCAGCTTCGCTACGGTCCTGTTCGATGCCGTTGCCCCGACTCCGGTGTCGCGCGGGCCCGACCTGCCCGACGGCCACTACGTTCTGCGCGCGCGGGGCATCGATGTTCAGGGACTGGAAGGTCACGACGCGCTCGCGGCCTTCGAGGTGGATGCGCGCCCGTTCCCACCTGTCCTGCTGGAGCCCAAGGACGATTCCGTCATCTCCGCAGCGCGGCCGAGCTTCGAATGGACCTTGCAGACCCTGCCGGCGCGCTACCGCCTCCAGGTGGCGGCGGACGAGGCATTCCAGCGCGTCGTGCTCGAGGTCTCCGACTGGACGACTTCGTCCTGGTCACCGGACCGGCCGCTACCTCCGGGGCGCTACTACTGGCGCATGGGCGCGCGCGACGAACGCGACGGCGAGGGCCCCATCGGCAGCAGCCGCTCGTTCCGCATTCCACCCGCCCCGCCGGTGCTCACCGCGCCGCAAGCCACGGACACGGCGGACACCGTGACGCTGGCCTGGTCCACTGCCGCCGGCGCGGCCCGATACGACATCCAGATCTCGCGCGACCCCGACTTCGGCACCATCCTGTACGAGGCGCGTCGCGACGTGCCGGACGCCACGATCGCAAAACCGGTGCCCGGCCTGTATTACGTACGTGTCCGCTCCGTGGACGCCGAAGGCACGCCGAGTCCCTTCACCGAGGCCCAGACGTTTCGCCGGGCACCGCCGCCGCCCGCCGCGAGCGGCGACGTAGTCGGGGGCGCGTTGGTGGTGCAATGGCCACCCGGGACCGAAGGTTGGCGCTACGACGTACAGGTCGCGCGCGATGAATCCTTTGCTTCGCTGCTGGCGACGGTACGCACGGCCGCGAACGCGGTGACCATCCCCAGGTCGGACGCGGGGCTGTTTCATCTGCGCGTGCGGACGGTGGATACGGATGGCTTCGAAGGACCGTTCGGCACGCCGATCCTGCTGCGGCGCGACCCTTCACCGCCCGCATTGAGCGGCCGTTTCGCGGACGACACGCTGATGCTGCAATGGCCAGCCGCGGCACCAGGCTGGCGCTATGACATCGACGTCGCGCGGGACGAACGCTTCGAGCCGCTGATCGCGAGCCTGCGCACGTCGGCGCCTGCAGCGGAACTCCGCATGCCCCCGGGCCGCTACCTGGCGCGCATCCGTGCGCTGGATGCGGATGGTCACGCCGGTCCCTACGGTACCGCGATCGAGGTGCGTCGCGCTCCCGCTCCGCCCGCGCTCGAATGGGCGGAAATGCTCGCCTACAAGCTGACCATTGCCTGGTCTGGCGGCGCTGCGGGATGCAGCTATCGTATGCAGCTCGCGCGCGATGCCGGATTCAACGACATCGTGCTGGACGAAACCGTGACCGGACCGGCGGCGCAATTGCCATTGCCGCCGGCAGGACCCTATTTCGTGCGCGTAAGCGCAATCACCGCAGACGGGCTCGAAGGATCCTTCAGCGCCGCGCGCCGGTTTTCGGTGCCCAGATCGCCATTGATCTTCTGGACGCATGTGGAGTTGCGCAAGGCGAAGCGTCCGTGACGCCCCCGCGCTCGGACTCGGTACCGGTACCGGAGCGCCTGTGGCTTTTTCTCGGACTGCTGGCATTCGCGGCCACGCTGACCTTCACCGACGTACTGCGCCGGTGGGACTACCTGCTCTACGACGCCCACGTGGCCAGATGGACGCAACCGTCACCGCCCGGCATCACCATCGTGAGCATCGACGACGCGAGCCTGGCAGCGCTCGGGCGCTGGCCATGGCCGAGGCGGATCCACGCCGAACTCCTGGCGGTCCTGCATGACGTGGACCTCAAGTCGATCGCCCTCGACATACAGTTCTCGGAGCCGGATCTCGGTGATCCGGAAGGCGACGCGCTGCTGGCGCGTGCCATCGCCCGCGACGGGCGCGTGGTGTTGCCGGTGTTTCCCCAACGCACCGGCACCGCAGGCATCGCCGTGACGCGACCGCTCGAGGCGATGGCGGCCGGTGCGACGCTCGGGCATGTGGACGTGGAACTCGACGCCGACAGTCTCGCCCGGCGCGTGTCACTGTTTGCCGGAACCGGTGATTCGCGCTGGCCGGCCCTGGCTCTTGCCATGGCGACACGCGACGGCGGCTTCCAGCGCACCGCGAGCGAACAGCATGATGACGCCGACACTGCATCCAACGCCGGCTGGATTCGCACACGGCGCGTGCTGGTGCCGTTCGCGGGTCCGCCGGGGCGGATCACGCGGGTGTCATACATCGAGGCGCTGCGCATGAGCCCGCGTACGCGCGAGCTGCTGAGTGGTCGTCACGTCCTCGTGGGCGTGACCGCGCCCGGAATCCGGGAGGCGCTCGCGACGCCGGTGTCCGGGCGCGAAGCGCCCATGTCGGGCGTCGAGTTCGACGCCAACGCACTGGCCGCGCTGACCGAACATCGGGAAGTCGTCGAAATGGCGCCCGGGCTGCGGGCGGGCCTGATTCTATTGTTGTCCGGGCTGCCCATGATCATCTACCCGCGGTGCCGCCCGCGCCTTGCCGCCTTCGCCTGCGTCGCGATGGGCATTGGCACCGGCGCGCTGGCCGTCTTGCTGCTGCGCGGCGCCCACGTCTGGTTCGCGCCGGCACCGGCCCTGCTGAGCCTGGCCGTGAGCTATCCGTTGTGGACCTGGCGCCGGCTCGAGTCGAGCGTTCGCACCCTCGCAATGGAACGCGAGAAAGCGCAGGCCACGCTGCACTCGATCGCCGACGGCGTCGTCACCACCGATCGGGAAGGTCGGATCGAGTATCTCAATCCCGTGGCCGAGGCGCTGACCGGACACGACATGGCCACGGCGAAGGGGATGCCGATCGACGCCGTGGTCGACGCCCGCGAAATGGAAACCGAACACGTCGTGCCGTTGCCGCTCGATCCCGTGATCGAGAGCGGAGATCTGGTGCGCCCCACCCGCGAGTATCGCTTGCGCGATGCAGGGGGCCGCGATCGCATCGTCCGCTGGTCGGCCAGCCCGTTCCGGGACGCCGTCGGCAGTGTGACCGGCATGGTGCTCGCCTTGTCGGACGTTACCGACACGGTCGCCGCAGCGCGCGAGGTGCTCAAGCGGGCGACCCACGATGCCCTCACCGGACTGCCGAACCGGACGTTGCTCCAGGACCGGCTGGAGCAGGCCATGGCGCGCGCCCGACGTACCGGCGAGACGATCGCGATCCTGTTCGTCGATCTGGACGGTTTCAAGAAGGTCAACGACGAGCTGGGCCATGCGGCCGGCGACGACCTGCTCGAGCAGGTGGCGCGACGGCTGCTGAAGTGCGGGCGGCGGGAAGACACGTTTTCGCGCTGGGGCGGCGACGAATTCGTGGTCCTGCTCGAAGGCATGCAGGATCGCCAGGACATTTCGTCGGGGGCACGCAAGATCCTCGACGCGATCTCGGCACCGTTCGAGGTGTTGAACCACCAGGTCTTTCTGTCGGCGAGCATCGGCATCGCGTTGTTCCCGAAGGACGGCGAGGAGGTCGAAGTGCTGCTCAATCGCGCCGACGCCGCGATGTACCGGGTGAAGGAACGGGAGCGCAACGGCTTCGAGTACTACGCCCAGGAGATGAACGAATGGGCCCTCGGGCGCATCGCGCTCGAGACCAGCCTGCACCAGGCGCTCGCGACCGGGCAGTTCGAACTCCACTACCAACCCCAGGTGGGCCTGCGGGAGGGCCGCATCGTCGGCGTCGAGGCCCTGCTGCGCTGGCGGCATCCCCAGGACGGCTTGATCATGCCCGATCGCTTCATCGGCAATGTCGAGCAGTCGGACCTGATCCATCCCCTGGGCCTGTGGGTGATCGAGACCGCCTGTGCGCAGTTGGACGAATGGAAGCGCGCCGGCCTGCCCGAGGTCGACATCTCCGTCAATGTGTCCCCCCGGCAACTGCTCAAGCCGGATTTTGCGGACAACGTTGCCAGGGTCCTGCATGCGAGCAGCGCCGATCCAACCCGCCTGGTGATGGAGATCACCGAGCGCCTGTTCCTGTCCGACAACAAGCGCGTGGGCACGGTCCTGCGCGAACTGCAGGCGCTCGGCATACGCCTGGCCATCGACGACTTCGGCGCGGGGTACGCGTCGATCGGCCACTTGCGGCGCTACCCGATCCATCAGCTGAAAATCGACAAGACCTTCGTCGACCACGTGACCGACAACCCCGACGACGCTGCGATCGCACGGGCGATGATCGCTCTGTCGCAGAGCATGCACCTGGAAACCGTCGCGGAGGGCGTCGAAACCGGTGCGCAGCTCGCGTTCTTCATCCACCACGAATGCGACACGATGCAGGGCTATCTGTTCAGCCCTGCCCTGCCGGCGTCAAGGATCACGAACCTGCTGCGCGAAGGACGCACCTTGCCGCTGGTGCACGCAGCGGAAGGCTCATGACGGCACCTGCCGCGCCATGCCACGGCCGCTGCCGCCTTGCTGCTACCAGATCCAGCGACCGGTCGCTGCGACTGTCTGCAGGTAGCGCCGGATGCGTTCGTCCGCGGTGAGCCCGAGCGCGCGCTCGAGCGCCCGGCGTGACGCGTCGCCCTGACCGTTGCGACCGCTCAAGTAGGCGAGCGCGATCCAGTAGGGCTGGTAACCGGCCACTTCATCGGACGCCAGGGCACCGAGCATGCGCAGTCCGCCGGCATTGTCGCCCGCCTCGGCGCGCGCGACCGCGCATCCGATCAGCGCGCCGGTACTCGGAAAATGTTCGACGAGCGCCGCATAGAGCGCCGCGATGGCAGGCCACGGCGTGTGGCCGGTGAACGCTCGTTGCGAGTGTGCCGACTGGATGGCCGCCTCGAGCTGGAAGTGACCGGGTTGGCGCAATCCGGCGGCTTGCAGCAGCGCGGCTTCGGCCGCCGCCATGAGGGCGCGGTCCCACAGCGTCGTATCCTGCTGCACGAGCGGTACGAACCGCCCGCCCGCGTCGAACTGCGCGGGCCGTCGCGCCTCGCAATGGCGCATGAGTGCGAGCAGGCCCGATGCCTCGGCGTTATCCGGCAGCAGGTGCGCCACCAGGGCACCCAGGAACAACGCCTCCCTGGTCAACTCGAACCACGTGCCGCCGGCGCCGCCGTCGAGCCCGTTGACCGCCACATTCGTGCCGATGCCATACGCGCCATAGATCGCATCGAGCACTGCCGACATGCGGGCAGGCCGTTCGCGCGCTTCCGGCACCTCGTAGCGGACCGCCGCATCGCGCAGCTTCGCCTTCGCGCGGACCAACCGTTGTGCCATCGCGGACGGCGATGCGAGAAATGCGCCCGCGATGTCCTTCGCGTCGAGTCCGAGCACGGCTTGCAGCATGAGGGGCGCATGCACCCGCTGCGGCAATGCCGAGTGGGCGCAGACGAGCATCAGGTTCAGGCGGTGATCGGGAATCTCCGCTGCAGCCGGGACCTCCGCCTCGTCCTGCAACAGCGCCTGCACCGCAGGTGATTGCTCGACCCGGACGCGACGGGCGCGCTGGCGCAGGTTGTTTCGTGCCGCAGCCAGCAACCTTGCATCGGGCACCTCGGGAACGCCGTCGCGGGGCCAGCGGGTCAATGCGGCGAGAAAGGCTTCGGACAGCGCGTCCTCGGCGCCGGCGAGGTCGCGCCACCGGAACGCGAGCCAGGCAACGAGCCGCCCGTAGGATTCCCGTGCGGCTCGCTCCGCGGCATCCCAACCCGCTGGCGAGTGCATCAATCCTGCGGGCCGGGCAGCGGCGGCAGCACGGGTCGTACTTCCGTGCTGCCGGTGGTGACGTTGGGCGAGCGCGCTGCCCAGGTGAGTGCGTCGTCGAGCGATGGCACCTCGATGACGACGTACCCGCCGAGATGCTCGCGCGTGTCGGGGAACGGGCCGTCCTGCACTTCACGCTTGTCCTGACGGACCCGGACCGTCGTCGCGGTCTCGGGCGGCTGCAGGCCGTTGCCGCTGACCATCACGCCGGCGCCGGACAGGGCGCCGATGTAGGCTTTCCAGGCACCCCAGTAGGCGGGGGCGTTGGCAGGATCATTGCGAACATCGAATGCCTGCTGGGTCTCGCGATAGATGAGCATGTACTGCATGGCGGTCTCCTTGGAAACGTGAATGTACAGGCGGGGCTCCACTCCCCCCCGGGGCGGGACCCGCGCGCAGCAGGGGTCCCGCTCCACTGATGCCGCCGAACCGTCCCGATCGACGTGCCCTCGAAAAAAAATCTGCGCCCACCTGATCCCCTCGTCTGGTCAGCGCCCTCACCGCCACCCATAATCCGCAATCCATGCTGCCAACGGCCCTCCACCCGACCCGGGCTGCGCGCGTTCACAATCGTACGGTGTGCAGCGCGCTCCTCGCTGCCCCGCTCGCGCTAGCGCTGGGCTGCACTTCCCAGACCATGAAGCCGCATCCCCCGATACCGAATGCACTCTCCGGCGAGCGCCGCGAATTCTCCGGTCCGCTCGGCCCGCTCAGTTACTACGCGAGCGGACCTGCCGGATCCGCCATGCCGCCGCTGCTGCTGATCCACAGCGTCAATGCGGCCGGGTCGGCTTACGAAGTGCGCCCGCTGTACGACCACTATCGGGCGCGGCGCACCGTCTATGCGATGGATCTGCCGGGCTACGGTTTCTCCGACCGCAGCGACCGGGACTACACGATCCGGCTGATGACCGATGCCGTCCTCGCCATGACGGAGGAGATCGCGCACCGCCAGGGCCCGGGACCGATAGACGCGCTGGCGCTGTCGCTGTCGTCAGAGTTCCTCGCCCGGGCCGCGACCGAAGCACCGGAGCGCTACCGCACCGTGGCGCTGGTGAGTCCCACCGGCTTCGACAAGCGCGCCCCTTGGTACGAGCCGCGAGGCACCAATCGCGGCAAGGCCTGGCTCTACGGTGCTTTCACCGTGCCGCTGTGGACCCGGGGTTTCTACGACCTGCTCACCTCCCGCCGCGGCATACGGTTCTTCCTCCAGAAGACCTGGGGCGGGAAAGACATCGACGAGGGCCTGCTCGAGTACGACCTGCTGACGACGCAGAATCCGGGCGCCCATCATGTCGTCTATCGCTTCGTCTCCGGCTATCTGTTCAGTGCCGACATCACCCGTGTCTACGAATCGCTGTCGATGCCGGTCTGGATGAGCCACGGCGTGCGCGGCGACTTCACCGACTACCGGTACAAGGACGCCTTCGCCAGCCGACCCAACTGGCGCTTCGACGTGTTCCAGACCGGCGCGCTGCCGTATTTCGAAATCGCGAGCGACTTCATCGGGCGCTACGACGCGTTTCTGGAGCAGGCCGACCGCTAGCGGGCACGGGCACAGTGGCAGCGCTCCCGCACGAGCCCGTGTTCACGCACCGAGGGGCATGCGACGGCGCGATGTTCCAGCGCCGATTCATGACGCCATCACCTGTCGATTGGATCCGGGTCCGTGGCAGGATTCGCAGTTCACGTCGATGTCGGTCCAGGTGGTCTTGAAGGTGTCGGTCGCGGCGTCGTAGTTCTTGCGCAGGTTGGTCGAATGGCAATCGGCGCACTGGTAGTTCCAGTTCTGGTCGATGCCAGTGCGGTGCAGACGATCGCCCGCATGCAGTTGCTCGTTCGGGTACAGTTGGAACCAACGCTGCCCGCCCGCCGTTTTCGGGCGCGTGTCCCACGCCACGCCGAGCGCCTGCAGCCGTCCGTCGGGAAACTCGACCAGATATTGCTGCAGCGGCTGGACACCGAACACGTAGCGGATATCGAAGTCGGCGAGCGTTCCGTTCGCGCACGAACGCGGCCCGCGCCTTGACCCTGGTTCCGGTCACTGCGCGATCAGACCGCGAGTTGCGCGGCGAAGCGCGGATAGGTCTCGGCGATCTCTTCGCGAATGCGGCCGCGCAACAGCGCGAGGGTTGCCTGATCGGGTGCGGCCGTTGCCGGGACGCGTTCGGGAACGTCCATCTCGAAACCGGTGTTGTCGAGAATCTCTTCCAGCGAATGTCCGGGGTGCACGCTCTCGACGGCGAACCGTTTGCGCGCCCGATCGAAAGCAAAGACACCCAGTCCCGTGACCATTTTCCACGGCCCGCCCGGGCGATGGACGTTCGGCGCGCTGGTGCCGGGCGCGCTGACGAAGTCGACCTTCGGGACGAACACGCGGCGTGTGTGCTCTTCGCGAAAGAGGATCACGCGCGGCACCAGGAAGTAGAGGTATGACGACCCGAACGATCCCGGCCAGCGAACGTCGCTCGCGGGATAAGCCCCGGTGCCGACAAGATTGATGTTGGCCTCGCCGTCGATCTGTCCGCCACCCAGGAAGAAGGCGTCGATGCGACCCTGGGCGGCGAGATCGAAGGTCTCGACACCACCGTTGGTGAAGCTGTTGTGTTGGCGGGAACCCAGAACGTTGACGCGCAACGCGCCGTCGGTCTTGGCTCGTACCATCAACGCTGCGGCCCCCGGAATCGGCGACGACGCGCCGACCACGACGTGGCGGCAACCTTCGAGCAGACGCCCGATCACGCCGATCAGCAGTTCGGTGCGATTGAAAGGCTCCGTCATGCGGCCTGCAGCTCCATCGCGAGCCACGCATCGAGCCACGAGCGAAAACCCGCATCGCTCTGCGCCGCCGCCGCGTAGTTCGCGAGCGCACCTTCGTCGAGCGCGTAGTGCCCGGGAAACTTGAGCGGCCGCGCGCCTCCCGGGGCCACGGCGATCCCGGTTATGTAGATCGCCGGAATCACGCCGGCGCCCCCGGCTTCATCGCGCATCAGATCGTCGTCGGTGACCGCCTCGACGGTGACGAGCGTGCGCTGCGCCGCCTGCGCCATGGTGAGCAGGTCGCGCTGGCGTCCGATGTACACATTACCGTGCCGATCGGCGAGCGGCGCGTGAAACAGCGCGAAATCGGGACGGATCGCCGGCAGCAGCACGATGGGATCGTCGCCGTCGGCGAACGGATTGTCGATGACCTTCCAATCGTGGCGATGACGCAGCAGGTCGGAACCGATGAGGCCGCGCAACGGGATAAACGGGATGCCTTTCTGCCCTGCCTGCAATGCCGCGTGGATGGCCGGACAGGTGGCATCCTTCACCCGGATCGTGCCGCGCTTGAGGGCCGCAGCGAATCGCGGCGCGGTTCCGAACTCGCCGAGAGTCACGGCCGAGGTCTCTATCGTTGCGACGCAGCCGGCACCGATCAGGACGTCGGCCTGCAGCCCGCTGATCGGTACACACACCAGATGCAGATCACGCGCGCCACGCCGTACCAGCTCGCGCGTCGCGGCCATCGCCACGCCGACGGCATCCTGCGCAATCGCGAGCGTCGACCCGTCGGGGATGGTGGCGACGAGATCCGCGATCATCCCTTGCGTTCCGGGACGGTGAAGAAGGATGTGGGACGCAGGATCTTGTTCTCCATGCTGTCGAGCAGGGGCATGGCCTTGGCGATGAAACCGGCCCAGGCAGGGTCCGCCGCCAGGCGATTGCGGCGTTCTTCCCGATCGTCGAGGCTCGAATAGGCCCACATGTGTACTACTTGCGACAGCGGTCCGATATCGTTGGAGGTGTACCACCCGAGGTTGTGGCCCAGGTACTTCAGCTGCAACGGATAGGCTTCCGTCTCGTACAGCTTCAAATACTCGTTCAGCTTGCCCGGCTTCACGTTGTACGTGCGATGGTCGACGATCATTTCTCCCCCGGATGGATGGTGATTGAGGCGGTGCCAAGATTACACCGCGCGCCGCGCAGTCGACAAAAAACCCCGGGGCCTTGCAGCCACCGGGGTCTCGCGAAAGTGCGGCAGCGACTCACTGCACCTTCAGGTTGTACTCCTTCAGCGTGGCAACCACCTCGACCCTGCGATCGCGCTGGAGGCAGTCGATGAGGGCATCTCGCCGCAGCCCCTTGCACTCGTCGGGCGTGGTCAGTGGCTGGGTCCTGCCGCGACCGACGACGGTCAGCTTGTACGGCGGCACGCCCTTGTCCATCAGGTAACCCGCCACGGCCCATGCACGCTTCTCGGACAGCTGCTGGTTGTACTCGTCGGTACCGATGCGATCGGTATAGCCGTGCACGATCAGTCGATCGTAGGGTGCATCCTTCAGCTTGTCCCAGATCTCGTCGAGCTTCACCTTGACGTCGGGCGTCAGCACGAAGCGATCGAATTCGAACGTGCCCTTCTCGTCCATGTTGAACACCGCAGGCAACGAGCCGTTGAGCGTCTGCAGTTTCTCGTCCTGATCGATCACCACCCGATTGGCCGCGGTTTCCACCCGGCCGCGACGTTCGGCTTCGAGCGCCGCCTCGCGCGCCGCACGCTCGCGTTCCTCTTCGCGAATCGCGGTCTTCACGGGATCCTGCAGGACCATCTCCTCGTCTGCTGCGTTGCCCGAGCCATCCTTGCCGGAGCGCCCGGGGGCGTTACGGCTGTCGCTGCCAGCGGGCGCGGTGGAACCAGCCGCGCCGACCACGTTGCCCTGAGCGTCGCGAGTGCCATCCGCGGCTGCGGAACCTGCGGCTCCGTCAGCGCCGTTCGCGCCAGCCGTCGCACCCGACGCGCCATCCTTGCCACCACCGGAGGTCGCGGCGCCCGCCTTGTCGCCTCCCGCTGCGGCAGAGTCATTGCGGGACGTGCCGTTGCTTCCGGCGCCAGTCGCTCCGGCTCCGTTTGCGCCGGCTCCGTTTGCGCCGGCTCCGTTTGCGCCGGCACCGTTGGCACCGGCACCGTTGGCACCGGCACCGCTGTCAGCCGTGCCGTTTGCGCCCGTGGCATTGGTGCCGCTGGTGCCATCTGAACCACCGGCACCATTTGCTCCCGCGCTAGCGGCCCCGGCGGCGGCATTTCCAGTGGAGGCATTCGATCCCGACGCGCCGCCTGCGCCTTCGGTGCCCGCACCGGCGGCACCGTTCGCAGCGGAATCCGATGCGCCCGATCCCGGCGCGCCGGTACCGGACGAATTTGCGCTCAACGCATCCGGTCCTTCGGTGCTGGACCCCTTGTCGGCCTTGACCTCGGGACCGCTGTTGCCACTCGAGGCGTCAGCGGCGTTGCCGGCAGAGGAAACGCCATCGCTGCCATTGGCGCTTGCGTCGGAGCCCGCCATCTCGCCCGCGCCCGCCCCGGTGGTCTTGGTAGGAGCCACACCGATGAGGGTCCGCGCGCACGCGCCCAGGCTCAACGCGAGCGCGATCATCGCAATATTCGCGACCATCGATTTCGACATTCGCGAAACTATCATTCTGTTACCTTTCATGGATATTCCTCCCTGCGCCATGCGCCTTAGTCTCGGACGCGGATCAATCGGTTCCCGAAACGGGAGAACGCTCAAGCGCTTTTTCGTCGCAGATTCCCGACACGCACGTGCGCCAGCGATCACGCCGTATATTCTGAGCCCTAGTCGGCATCGATGCGACGCAATTCTCGCGGTGAACGGAAACAAATTGCTATCCCCGCAGCCCAATGCAGCGACCGAGCGTGCACCAGTGTGCGACGCCGGGCGCGCTCCGGAGCGCATGCTACCCTTCGAGACTTCCATGCATAGCCTGCTTTTCATCGTCATTGCGTCGCTGACCGCCGGATACTCGATCGGCGCACCGATCGACGTCCCGCATGCGCGCGTGGAACTCGTCTCGGATCAGACTTCCGTCCGCCCGGGCCAGCCATTGCTGGTGGCGTTGCGCCTCGCCCACGATCCGGGATGGCATACCTACTGGAAGAATCCCGGCGACTCCGGAATGCCCACGCGCATCGTCTGGACATTGCCACCCGGTTTCTCGGCAGGACCGATGCTATGGCCGGTTCCCGAGCGCATCCCCGTCGGTCCATTGACGAATCTCGGCTACCACGGTGAAACGCTCCTGCTCACCGAAATCGCGACCCCGAAATCGCTCGACAGGTCTGCCAGCGTGCACATCGCGGCCAAGGCGGAATGGCTGATCTGCAAGGAAGTCTGCATACCCGGCGGCGCCGCGCTCGGTCTCGATCTGCTGGTGGGAAACGGTGCGCCCGACCCGACCTGGTCGCGGCCACTCGCGCAGGCACGCGCGGCGATCCCGCGCTCCCTGCGCGGCTGGAATGTCTCGGCCGCACCCACCGACGATCACATCGAGATTTCCCTGACACCCGTCGCAGCAGCCGCGCCCGCCCTGTCCAAGCTCGCGTTCTTTCCCGATGACCCGGGCATCGTCGACAACGCGTCGGTCCAGACGCTGCAGCGACAGGAAGACGGCAGCTACCGCCTGCTGCTCACGGCCGATCCCGCATTCAAGGGCGCCCTGTCGACGCTGACGGGCATGCTGGTCGCCGAGCCCGCGCTGGGCCCGGACGGCGGCGTCACCGCTGCACTCATTGCGGTGCCATGGCCGGGCGGTGCGCCGAAGGTTTCGGCCAAACCACCGCAGCCAGGCATCGACGCTGCCGCGATCACCGCCGCGTCCGCCACGGGAAACGCGGCACCCGGACTGGGTATCGCGATCCTGTTCGCACTGCTCGGCGGCGTCGTGTTGAATCTGATGCCCTGCGTGTTTCCAGTCGTCTCGATCAAGGTGCTTGGATTCGTCGAGGAGGCGCATGGCAGCAGCCGCAGCCTGCGCGCCCACGGTCTCGCTTTCGCAGCCGGCATCGTCGTCTGTTTCTGGGCCGTCGCGGGCGCTCTGCTGGCGCTGCGAGCCAGCGGACAGGCACTCGGCTGGGGCTTTCAGCTGCAAGCCCCGGCCATCGTGGCCGGCCTGGCGGCATTGTTCTTTGTCCTCGGACTCAATCTGAGCGGCGTGTTCGAGTGGGGCTACCGACTCCAGGGAGCGGCCGGCAACGTCCGCGACCGCGCGGGCCTCCGTGGCGCCTTCCTCGCCGGTCTGCTGGCGACGATCGTCGCGGCGCCATGCACGGCACCGTTCATGGGTGCCGCGCTTGGCTTCGCCCTCACGCAACCGCCGGCGCAGGCGATGCTGGTGTTCACGGCGCTGGCGATAGGCATGGCCACGCCGTATGTCGCCCTGTCGTTCCAGCCGGGACTCGCCCGGCGCCTGCCACGACCCGGACGCTGGATGGAGACGCTGAAGCAGTTGCTCGCGTTTCCGCTCTACCTCACCGCGGTCTGGCTCACCTGGGTGCTGGGCGAACAGCTCGGCGTCGGCGCGTCGGCGCGCCTGCTCGCCGGGCTCGTGCTGATCGCTGCTGCGCTGTGGGGCTGGACGCGATTCGGCGCGACCGCAGTGGCGCAAGGGCGTCGTGCTTTCGTCGCGACAGCCGCGGTGCTCCTGATCGCAGCCGCCGCCATCTTCGGCTGGCCCGCCGGTGAGCCGCGTGTCGCAACGGCTGCCGCAACCGGTTCCTGGGCCGCCTATTCGGACGACGCGCTGAACGCCGAGCGTTCACTGGGTCGGGCGGTCTTCGTGGATTTCACCGCGGCATGGTGCGTGACCTGCCAGGTGAACAAACGCCTCGTGCTGGAGTCCGATGTGGTGAAGAATGCCTTTGCAGAGCGGCCGATCACGCGCATGCGCGCCGACTGGACCAACCAGGATGCGCACATCACGGCGGCCCTCGGTCGGCTCGGACGCAGTGGCGTTCCGGTCTATGCGCTCTACCCGGCGCGCGTCGCCGGTGAACCCGAACTGCTGCCGGAATTGCTCACGAAGGACACCGTACTGCGCGCATTGGAGCGCGCCGTTCCCGGCGGGTCCTGACCTTGACCAGGAGGAATCGCGATGAAATCCCTGCTCCCCGGCCTCGCTCTCGCCTTCTCCCTGGCGGCGGGCCCGGCCCACGCCAATACCGTCCCGGGCGCTCCCGCGAGCGATTTCGTGCTCAAGGATGTCTCCGGCAAGACCCAGCGTCTGTCGGATTTCAAAGGCAGGTACGTCGTGCTCGAATGGTTCAACCAGGGCTGTCCGTTCGTCCAGAAGCACTACGAAAGCGGCAACATGCAGGGCTTGCAGCAGAAATACACGGCCAAGGGCGTCGTCTGGCTCGCCATCAGCTCCAACAATCCCCGAAGCGCCGACTATCGCGATCCCAAGGCTGCCCGGAGCATCATGAAGGACTGGGACATGAGCCCGACCGCGCTCATGCTCGACGAGGACGGGACCGTCGGACGGATGTGGGGCGCTCGCGCCACGCCGCACATGTTCGTGGTGAATCCCCAGGGCACGGTCATCTATGCGGGCGCCATCGACGACAAGGCCACCTGGCGCAAGGAGGACGTGCGCAGCGCCAGGAATTACGTTGCCGCCGCGCTCGACGAAGCGATGGCCGGCAAGCCGGTGGCGATCTCCAGCACCAGCGCCTACGGGTGCTCGGTGAAGTATTGAGTCCGTCCCGGGCCGCCCGCCAGCCGGAGCGATGCGGATCGGTCCGCCCGGCCGGCTCCGAGCCGTGACGTGACGGCGCGATGGGCGGGATCCGGTGGGACATCTTCTGCAACGTTGTCGACCACTATGGCGACATCGGGGTGTCGTGGCGCCTCGCGCGCCAGCTGGTGGCCGAATACGGTCTCGAGGTCCGGCTCTGGGTCGACGACCTCGCGACCTTTCACCATCTCTGCACCGCCGTGGACCCGGCCGCCGACGCGCAGCACATCGAGGGCGTCGGGATACGGAGATGGCGGGCGGATGCGGACTGTCACGACGCCGCGGCGGTGGTGATCGAAGCCTTCGGTTCGCGCATCCCGGAGGCGTACCTGGCACTCATGGCCGCACGGACGCCGGCGCCGGTCTGGGTCAACCTCGAGTATTTGAGTGCGGAGGGTTGGATCGAGGACTGCCACGGTCGGGCCTCGCCCCAACCGCGCCTGCCGTTGACCAAGTACTTCTTCTTTCCGGGATTCACGGCAGCGACGGGCGGCGTCCTGTGCGAGAAGGACCTCGAAAGCCAACGCCGGCTCGAACTGGCGGAGCGACCGCCCCGCGCGGGCGCGGTCACCACCGTCTCGCTGTTCGGCTACGGCGGCCCGGCCGTGGGTTCGCTGCTGGAGGCCTGGGCCGACGGCGCGGAAAGCGTACTGGTGCTGGTCCCCGAGAGTCGCCTCCTGCCCGACGTGACACGCTTCTTCGGGGCCGCCGCCGCCCCGGGACAGCGTCTGGAACAAGGTAGTGTCGCAGCGCTGGTCCTGCCCTTCCAACCCCTCGACCAGTACGACCGCCTGCTCTGGACGTGCGATTGCAATTTCGTGCGCGGCGAGGATTCCTTCGTGCGCGCCCAGTGGGCCCGTCGCCCATTCGTGTGGAACATCTACCCGCAGGAAGGCGGTGCTCACTGGACCAAGATGCACGCCTTCGTCGACCGCTACACGCAGGACATCTCGGCCGAAGCGGCCGCCGCCACCCGCGAGTTCTGGCGCCTGTGGAATCGCGGCGAGACCTCCGCAGCGATCATGAGCAAGGCCTGGCGCCGCTTCCGGGCCGCCGCCGCCGAGTTGAACGCCCACGCCGATACCTGGGCGGACCGCCTGCTTGCACAGGGTGACCTGGGCTCCAATCTGGTGCGATTCGTGGCAGCGCGGCTATAATCTCGCGCTTTTTTTCCGTGCGCCTCCCGCGGCGCCGGCATTTCAACCGCCACTGGCAGAACGCTCATGAAGATCGCTCAGGAACTACGCGCCGGCAACGTCATCATGGTGGGCAAGGACCCGCTCGTGGTGCAGCGCGCCGAATTCAACAAGTCCGGACGCAATGCGTCCGTGATGAAGATGAAGCTGAAGAACCTCCTTACCGGCGCGACCAGCGAGACGGTATACCGGGCCGACGACAAGTTCGACGTGGTCGTCCTGGAACGCAAGGCGGTCACCTACTCGTACTTCGCCGATCCCATGTACGTATTCATGGATGTCGAGTACAACCAGTACGAAGTCGAGAAGGAGAACATGGGCGATGCGCTCATCTACCTCGAAGACGGGATGCCTGTGGAAGTGACCTTCTACGATGGCAAGGCCATCTCGGTGCAGCTGCCGTCCTCGTTCGTGCGCGAGATCATCTATACCGAGCCTGCGGTGCGCGGCGACACTTCAGGCAAGGTGCTGAAGCCCGCCAAGCTCGCCACCGGCCACGAGATCCAGGTTCCGCTGTTCTGCGCGACCGGCGATAGGATCGAGATCGACACCAATACCGGTGAATACCGTCGCCGCGTGAGCGCCTGAAAGTATTCGACACCGGCACCGAAGGCCGTGGAGCATTTCCGCGGCCTTCGCGTTTACGGCCTCGCTAACGGCACGGATACGCGCTGGTCAGCGCGGCGAACAGCATCAGATGCGCAGGTTGATCGATGCGCTCCGGATGCGACCGAAGATACGCCACGATCGCCGGAACCAGTGCCCGCGCGTCTACGTCCCCATTGTCCGGCAGACAGAAGTACATGTCGCTCGACCGACGCCATTGCGCCCAGCCATGGCCCCATACGAAGCCTTCGATGAAGGCCAGGCAGCGCGCCTCCGCCACGGTCTCGACCGGAACGCCGGACACCGCCTCGCACGTCGCCAGCAGCGCGGAGGCGGGACGGCGCGCGAGCACATCCGCCCCGACATCGGTGACCGACGCACACACGACCAGGGCCAGCGCCGCGGGCCAGCGGCCGCGCACCGGTCAATGCCCCGCGAACGTGATCAGCGAATGCACGCCGTGGCCGAGCAACTCGATCCGGCGGCGACCCCGCAATTCGGGCAGTTCCACCAGGAAGCAGCATTCGACGATCTCCGCGCCGCACCGATCCAGAATGCGGAGCGCCGCTTCCGCGGTGCCGCCGGTCGCGATGAGGTCGTCGGCGACGAGCACCCTGTCACCCACACCGACGGCATCCGCATGCATCTCGATGCGGTCGGTGCCGTATTCAAGCGCGTAATCCTCGCCGACGGCCGGCGCGGGCAGCTTGCCCGGCTTGCGCATCGGCACGAATCCCGCCCCCAGGGCATGGGCGAGCGCCGCCCCGATGATGAAACCCCGCGCCTCGATGCCCGCCACCTTGTCGATCCGCCCGGTCCGATAGCGCTCGGCCAGAGCGCCGATCGCGTGCGCGAAGGCCGGTCCGTCCTTGATGAGCGTGGTGATGTCACGGAACAGGATCCCCGGTTGCGGATGGTCGGGGATGGTACGAACGAGCGCGGCGAGGTGCATGGCAGACTCCGGGGCTTCGGTCGTTGCGCATGCTACGCATCGCCCGGGCCATGCGCGAATCCTCCCGCGCCACCAGGTCAGGCGTGCCGTGCGCCAATCCCGGTCTGCGGCCCGCCGATAAGGTGGCAGCGCCGCGCCGTGCAAGCCATAATTCACTCTGCCGGCAAGCGGAGGTCGGCCAGCGGGCAATAGTACGTACACTCCACAACAGGTGTCTCATGTCCATTCTTGATATGTCCATGATCGGGGGTTTCGTCGTATTGATCATATTGATCATCCTCCGCTTCAAGAACCGCTGACGGATCGGTCGCATAGCTACGGAACGCCCCCCCGCGCAGGGCCCGGCAAATCGGGCGGGGTGTCCCGCCCGCGTTGCGCAAGTTCGTCGTGTACAGGAACTAACACGCCGTCCGACCCTTCTATGCTATGCGCCCAGCATCATCGATCAACGAACCCGGAAGGATCTGTCACCCATGCCCGACACAATAGCTTTGCCAAAACGTACATCGGCTCTCCTCATCGCTTCCACGCTCACGCTGGCCCTTGGTGCATGCGCCGGCATGCAGGGGTCGTCCACGAATGCCACGAGCACGACTTCATCCGGGACTTCGACCAAATCCTCGGCCGCGCCGAGCTACCAGCCGGTTTCCGACATCCCGATCCCGGCCGGAACGAAGATAAACACCGACAAGTCCCTGATTCTCGGTCAGGATAACAATTGGGTAGGCAAGATGGTGCTGGTCACGGATCGTCCCTCGACCCAGACCTACACCTACTATCAGGATCAGATGCCCAATTTCGGCTGGCACCAGATCAGCGGGGTCCAAGGCAAGACGGGCATCATGACGTTCACTAGGGCCGACCGGGCCGCGATGCTGGAGATCACGCCGGGCACCCTGTCCGGATCCGAGGTCGCGATCACCGTGAGTCCGCGCCAGGGCGGCGCCGGTGCTGCGCCGGCCGCGTCAGAGAAGAAATAGCGTCACACCCAGTAACGTCAAACCAGGGAGCGCGTCGCGATGCCGATCGCAGGCATGAACCACTTCACGGTGCTCACCGCCGATCTGGCGGCGACGCGCGATTTCTACATCGGGGTACTCGGTTTGCGGGAGGGGCCGCGCCCGGACCTCGGGTTCCCCGGTACCTGGCTGTACGTTGACGACAGTGCCGTGCTGCACGTCATCGCGGGGCGGCCATTGCCCGCGGACCCGCGGGGTGTGCTGGACCACATGGCTTTCTCCGCGGCTGACCTGCCCGCCATGACCGCCAAGCTGAAGTCGCGCGATATAAAGTACGATCTTCGCCGGCAGAACGATTCCGGAGTCTGGCAGCTCTTCTGCTTCGATCCGAACGGCGCGCGCGTGGAGCTGGATTTCCCCGCCACCGAAACGGGTCCCTCGACCTGACCTCAGGTCAGTTGAGTTCCGGGATGTTCGCGAACTCGCTTTTGAGGTAATCCACGAAGGTCCGCACTTTCGCCGTCACGTGGCGCGCTGACGGATAGACGGCGCTGATGGCTATAGCCGGCGGGGCGTAGTCGGACAAGACCGTCCGCAGTCGCCCACTGCCGAGCTGATGATGGACGAGCCAGATGGGGGCGGCTGCGAGGCCCAGGCCCTGCACGACCGCCTCCCGGATCGCGTTGCCGCTGCTCGAGCGGAAGTTGCCGTTGACGCGCACCGGGATCCTTCCCTTCGGACCCTTGAAGTCCCAGACGTCGCCAGTGGCGAGGTAGCTGTACAGGATGCAATTGTGTCGGGCGAGGTCCTGGGGCGCCGTTGGTTCCCCGTGGCGTTCGAGGTACTCGGGGGCACCGACGATCACTCGCCGGCTCGCACCGAGACGGCGGACGATCAAGGTCGAATCGACGAGTTGACCCACGCGCACCGCCACGTCGATCCCTTCCTCGACCAGGTCGGTGTAGCGCTCGCTTTCGATCAACTGGACCTTCAACTGCGGGTGGATCCGCTGGAACTCGATCACCAGCGTGTCCAGGAATGCCTGCCCCAGGGCATGGGGTCCAGCCAGTTTGAGGGTGCCGGAGGGGGCTGCCGAAAGCCGTGACACGCCGGCCTCCGCCTCCGCCACCTGCTCGAGGATCTGGCGCGCGGATTCGTAATAGGCGGCGCCCGCCTCGGTCAGGCTCAGGCGTCGCGTCGTGCGCCGCAACAGCGTCACTCCAAGCTGTGCCTCGAGCGCCGCCAACTGCTTGCTGACCGTCGGCTGGGTTGCGCCAAGTTCGCGCGCGACTGCCGAGATGCTGGAGGTTTCGGCAATCCGCACGAACGCATGCATGAGATTGAATCGATCCATCTGGGGCTCGCTTCCATGCGGCAATGGAATGAATCATATTCCCATGGACAGCCTATTTGCTGCAATGCAAAACCCCTATAGTCGGAGGCGTCGAATCCGCAGCGCTGGCGTTGCGGACTGCAGTCCCGGATCCGTTCCGGCTGCGAACCTGAAAGGAGAACGAAGATGCGCGCGAAAACACTCGGAACGTTGCTGCTTGGTGCCTGGCTGGCGTTGGTGCTGATCGGTGGCGCACATGCGGCGGACTGGCGCACGGTCAGCGCGGACGAAACCACCCAGGTCTACCTGGATGAGAGTTCGGTCGCGCTGCACGGATCAGCCCGCGAGGCTGTGGTGCTGGTCAACTATCTGTCGGGGCGGACGCTGGGCGATGACTGGTTCCCGCATCGCTCGGAAGTCGTGCGCTACCACCTGGCGTGCAGCACGGGTGAGGCGGGGCTGAAATCGTGGGCCTTCAAGACCGGCGAACTGGGTAGTGGTGAAACCGTATGGAAGGGCCACCAGCCGGCACCCGTTCTGTCGAAGCCCGCGGATGACTCAGTCGAAAGCCGCTTGCTCGCACAGTTGTGCAGCGCGATCGTGACCGGATCTTTGCGCTGATTCCCCGCGTCCGCCACCGCGCCCGGGGTCTTCAGTGCCCCGGGCGGCTTTTGGAGGTATCTTCGCGAAGTTCCCTGCCGACTGCGAAGACTTCATGCTCGATACTCTCGAACTCGACTCTGGTCCGAATCCTACGGCGAGCGTGATCTGGCTGCATGGCCTGGGCGCCGACGGCAACGACTTCGCGCCCATCGTGCATGAGCTCGACCTACCCGCGACCGCGATCCGCTTCGTGTTTCCGCATGCGCCGACCATGCCGGTCACGATCAATGGCGGGTACGTGATGCGGGCGTGGTACGACATCCTCGGTTCGGAGTTGGACCGGCGCGAAGACGAAGTCGGTGTCCGCGCCTCGCAGAACGAGGTCGAGGCGTTGATGGCGCGCGAGATCGGTCGCGGCGTGGCCCCCGGCCGCATCGTGCTTGCCGGGTTCTCCCAGGGCGGCGCCATCGCGCTGCAGACCGCCTTGCGCCAGCCACACCGCCTGGCCGGGGTCATGGCCTTGTCCACCTACGTTCCCATTGCCGGCACGCTGGCCGCCGAGCACACCCCTGCCGCCGCGACCGTGCCGATCTTCATGGCTCACGGAACGCACGACGGAGTGATTCCGCTCGCCACCGCGCAGCGCTCGCGGGCACTGCTGGATTCGCTCGGCTACGCAGTCGAATGGCACGAGTACGCGATGGAGCACTCGGTTTGCATCGAAGAGATCGCCGATATCGGCGCATTTCTGCGGCGCGTGCTGGCGTGAATCAACTACCGGAACGCTGCAGCACCCGGTATTCGGCGATGTCGAAATCCTGTCCGGCCTCCATGAGGCGCTTGGGTACGAGCAGGTAATCCATCTCGTACATGCGCATTCCGTAGCTGCGCTGCGGCGAGAAGGTGCCCAGCCGCATCACCAAGGTCACTTCCATCTTGCCGAGACTGTTGTCCGCGGCCGAGGGCAGCAGCAAGGCATCCTCGCCCAGTGCATCGTCGGGATGCACGCGCCCGTCCGGCAGCAACGGCAACAGCTTCACGGTCGTTACGCCACGCGCGAACATCTCGACGCCCACGTTGCGATTGTTCTTGGCGTCGAAGTTCAGGCGTCGGACGATGCCCACACCCCAGGCCGCCCCATCCAGGTATTTGACGCCCAGCAGCGTACCGATCTGCAGCCAGTCGCTGCGATTGGCCGGCGCCAGGGCGCCCAGGCCACCGGTGCTCTCGTTGGCTACGCTCCAGGCTTCCATGCGACGGTCATCGAAATCGAGATCCGATGAATCGCCCACCCCAAGCACGTCGTCGAGCCCATGGACCACATCGATGCGTTCCGACGATTCCGTGCGCGCTTCGCGGCGTGCCGGCGGCTGCGGCGCCCAGTAGCGTGACAGGTGCTTCAGCGCCTCGAGTACCTGATCAGGCGGATATTCGCCACCGAGATTCACGGTGGAAGGGACGGCACCGCCCGCCTTGACCATGGCGCCGAGTTTCTCGAGTTCGAAGGCCGCGTTGCCAGGCCCGAAGTAGCGCAGGGTCGGCGACAGCGCGAGTCGGTCCGCGAGTCGCGCGGGCGGTCGTTGCGCGCTCAGGTCGATCCAGAAATGGCAGCCGGTCGATGCCTGCTTCTGCATTACGAAGAATTCGGAGAACTGGGCGCACACGCGTTCGACGATCTCGACCTGGATCGCCGACAGGCTGTCCGTAGACGAGACCGACAGCATAAAGACCTTCAACAGTTCGCGCTGCACGCTCGATTCGCCCCAGACGCCCGGGTAAACGGTGACCTTCCCCGCAGCAAACCCGCGCGCTTCGGCAACCTGGAAGACGCGACCGAGATCGCCCCAGAACCCCGTCGCGACCGGACTGTAGCGAAACAGTCGCCATTTGAGATAGAGGTTTGCGGCCCGGATCGCACGGCCCGCCGCGATCGACAACTGACCGCGAATGGCCATGGCCGTGGGATCGCCCGCTTCGTGCATCTCGAGCAGCATTCGATAGCTGGACGAAAGCTGCAGCCAGAACGAACCAACGACGTGGGCGATGCGCGTTTCCTGGGCTTTCGCCAGAGCCAGTCCGCCGCTCACGTAATCCTGCGACAGCTTGCGCTGGAACGGTTTTGCCGCCGTGTCGATCATGTCGACTATCTCGAACACCCGACCGGCCTTCAGGCCGGAAGCCTCGCGCAGGCTGGCGAGGTGCTCGGCGAGGATCTCGAGCGACTGGGATGCGTTCTGTGCGGGCAGCGTCTCGATGACGGTGCGCGCGCCTCTCGCGTCCGCCATGGGGTGATCGGAATTCCCGGACGATTTTAGCCAGCCAAGCATGGTGTCGCGTATCAGTGTTGGGAAAACCGCATCAAATCAGTATAGGCCGGGGGTATGGGACGGCGTGCACCCATTACGGCGCGGCGAGCAGGATATTTAGGCAAGTCCTATGCCGATTCGGCGGCACGGCGGCCGCGCTCCGGGTCGATCCCCGCCAAAATGGCCAGCCCGGCCACGAAGAACGTACCCGTGGCGAGCATCGCGGTGCGATGGTCCCCACCCGACAGCCAGCTGATCAATCCGTATGTCATGGGTCCCAGGATGGACGACAACTTTACCGACAGGCCCCAGAGCCCGAAGAACTCGGCGCGGCGGGCCTCGGGACTCAGATAACCGACCATGGCCCGCCCGGCGGACTGACTCGCCCCCATGCACAGTCCGGCAAGATTGGCTGCCACCCAGAACAGTCCGGGGCCGGTCGAGAGCCAGGCCACCAGGGTCGTCACCAGCCAGCCGACGAGAGTCAGGGCAACACTTCTCACGTGACCTATCCGGTCCTGGAAATGCCCGAACCCGAAGGCGCCGATGCTTGCCGTGACGTTGACGACGAGTACCAGCAGCAGCGTGTCCTGGGTTCCGAAGCCCATGGCCTGCTGCGCGTAGATCGCCGCGATGGCGATCACGGTCTGCACCCCCGCCTGGTAGAACAGGATGCAGACCAGGAAGCGAGCGAGATCGCGATACTGGCTTGCATTGCGGATGGTCTCGCGCAGGCGGGCGAAGGTTTCGCCATAGGCGCCGCTGGCCAGGCGTTGCGGCACGGCGCGTTCCTTCAGCAGCAGGAAGGTCGGCAGGCTCGCGGCCGCGAACAACGCGGCCGTGATCAGCATGGTCACCGGTACGAACTGCGCCGCGGATTGCCCCTGCCCCTGGGCGAAAGTGACATAGGCGAGCGAAGCACCGAGGCTTACCAGGCCACCGACGTAGCCGAATGCCCAACCCCAGCCCGAGACCTTGCCCAGCGCCGAACCCCTGGCGAGTTCCGGCAGAAAGGCGGCGATGACGTTCTCGCCGGTGCCGAAGAAGAAATTCGAGATCACCAACGCGACGATGGCGATCGCCAGATCACCGGGACCCGCGAACCAGAGCCCGGCGGTACCGGCCACGCAGCCGACGGTCGTCAATGCCAGCAGCGACTTCTTGGCCGCATGGGCATCGGCCCAGGCGCCGACCAGCGGCGCAGTGATGACGATCGCAGCGTACGAAACGGACAACGCCGCGGTCCATGCGAACGTGGCCCAGGTCGCATTCTCGGCGACGACGCCGACGAAGTAGGCATTGAATATCGCGGTGATGACGACAGTCGTGTAGCCCGAATTGGCGAAGTCGTAGGTTGCCCACGCCCAGACTTCGCGCGGACGCACGCCCTCGTTCAGGTAGTCGGAAGTGCCCGCCACGACGATCCTTTCACGGTTTTCCCGGCAACCAGGCGGTCAACCAGGGCAGATAGGTCACCAGCATGACCCCGACGAACAGTACGACGAACGCTGGAAAAACCGCCCGCACCATCTCCGGCATGGGCTTGCGGAAACGATAGGCGGCGAAGATCACGTTCATCCCCACGAGCGGCGTGAGGAACCCGAGCTCCATGTTCGCGAGAAAGATCACCCCGAGGTGCAAGGGATCGATGCCGAACGCCGCCCCGACCGGGACGATCAGCGGCACCATCACGATCGTGGCCGAGAACACGTCCATCACGCAGCCGATGGCGAGCAAGCACACATTGAGCGCGAGCAGAAAGGCCCAGCGCGACTCGATGTTGGCTGTCACCCACTCGGTGACCTGGTCGGGAAGCTGGGCATCGACCAGATAGTTGGTGAGGCCCAACGCGACGCCGAGGATCAGCAGGACGCCACCGACGAGCAGCCCGCACTCCGCGAACACCCGCGGCACGTCGCGGCCGATGCTCAGATCACGATGCACGATCACCGTGATGATGAACGCATAGAACGCCGTGACCGCGGCGGCCTCCACCGGCGTGGCGAAGCCGCCGAAGAGCATTGCCACCGCCACGAAGGGCGTCGCCAGTTCCCATTTCGCGTCCCACAGGGCCGTGCGAATCGTGCGGGCATCGAAGCGCTCGCCCGCGGCGCGACCGCCATCGCGGGAACGGATACCCCATGCGAGCAACAGCGTGGCCATCAGGAGCCCGGGCAGCACGGCGGCCAGGAACATCCGTTCGAGCGGCACTTTCGCAACGACCGAAAACAGGATCAACGGCAGCGAGGGCGGCAACAGCACGCCGAGCGATCCTGCGCTGGTGATCAGCCCGATGGCCGGGCGCTCGCGATAGTGGGCACCCATCAGCAGCGGCAGCAACAAGCCGCCGAGGGCCAGTATGGTGACGCCCGAAGCACCGGTGAAGGCGGTGAAGAAGGCGCAGGCGAAGACAGTCACGCACGCGGGCCCCGCCCGGAAGCCGCCGAACAGCGTCTGGAACACCCGGATCAATCTTGCGGGCGCGCGACTTTCGGCCAGGAGGTACCCGGCCAGCGTGAACAAAGGCACCGCCGGCAGGGAAGGATTCACCACCAGTCGATAGTGATCGAGCGGCAGCGAAGCTATCGGCAGATCCTCGCCCCAGAACAGGACCAGGGCCGCGCCGCCCAGCAACGCGAACACCGGCCCTCCCAGGGCGGTGGCGACGACGAGCAGCCCGAGCAGGGGCCACGTCAGCTGCGCCGCGGGCAAAGGCGCATACGCCAGGAGCAGGACGATGACCGCGACCGCAGCCACGACGAGCGCGCGTCCCACCCATGCGGACGACGAGCGCCAGAGCAGCCGGGCGAGGATCAGGCCGAAACCGACCGGCAGCAATGCTTCGAGCCACCAGGTGGGCAGTCCCGGTATCAACTCGTTGCCGGCCCCGCGTTCCGAGAGCACGAACTGCACCGCGGCCACACAGAGGAACGCACACACCACCGCCGCGGCGCCGCTCGACAGCACATGCGCGACCCTGCGCGCGGTACCGACGAGAAACATCTGCAGCGTCGAGATCGTGAGGAGCCTGCCTTCCCGCGCCGCCAGCGCGGGTCCGAGCATGCCGACGGCGAGCACTAGATGCTGCGTCAGCGCCTGTTCGCCGGCGATGCCGACGTGCAGGAGGCTGCGCAGCGCGATCTCCGAGATCGGTAACAGCACCATCGCCGCGAGCGCAAATGCAGTGAGGCCGTCCTCGAAACGATGCGGCCAGGCGCGCCCGACACCGCCCGCCACGGGTACGTGGGCGGCCAGCGCGTCAGGCGCGGCGCTCCGGCTCACGACTTCTTCTTGCCGCTTCGGTATTCGTCGAGCAGTCGACGGATCTCATCCCAGATGTCGGCCGGCACGATGGTCCCGCGCATGCGCGGATAGACTTCCTCGGCAGCCTGGCGCCACAGCGCCACTTCAGCCGCGCTGGGGATTGTCACCTTGAGGCCCCGCTTCTTCATCGCCTCGATGGAATCGAGATCCTCCTGCCGCGCCCTGGCGCGCATGTCCTCGCCGGCCTTCTCGCCGGCGCGCTTGAGTTCCTCGCGCGCCGCGGGACTCATGGCATCCCAGAGCTTGCGTGTCACCACGGCGGCGCCGACGATCGGCACCCATTTCAGGTCCAGCATGTAGGGCGCGGAGCCATTCATCTGGCCCGCCAGCGCGAAGAACGGCGTGGTCGGAACGGCATTGATGAGCCCGGTCTCCAGGCTCGGCAGGATGTCGTTGGTCTCCAGCGGGACCGGCTGATATCCCATGGATTTCATCAGCGCAACCTGCTCGGCGTTGCCGGCCCACGCGAACACCTTCAGCCGCTTGAACTCCGCGGGTGTCGTGGCCGGTTCCTTCGAGAAATAGCGCACCCATCCGCCATCGGCCCAGCGCAGGACCATGAAACCCTTTTCCGCCAGCCGCTCCTCGAGTGTCGGGCGCAGGCGTTCGCGCACGTAATCGAGTTCGGCCCAGTCGTGGAACATCATCGGCACGGTCTACAACGCGATCGCCGATTTGTGGATCTCCGCCAATCCGACCGACGAGAGCAGCGCAGCGTTCAATTGTCCGACGCGCATCCGTCTGACCATGTCCGCCTCGCCCCCCTGACTGCCGTCGCCATAGATGACGAACGTCGCGCCGCTGCCCTGTACCTTGCGCCAGTCTTCGCCCAGCGCCTGGAGGATGCGGTAGTACGAGGAACCCTTGGGTGCGATGGTGCCCAGGCGCACCTTGACCGGATCGTCCGCGCGGGCGATCGGCGCGCCGATCAGGCAGGTGGCCGAAAGCAGGATCGCCGCGGCCACGCGGCGCCGTCTGCCAGACATCGTCATGAATTCGTACTCCTCGTCATTCCGCGAACAGGGAATCCTCCCGGGACAGCAGCCAGCGCGCCCGCTCCTGGAGGATCAGATTGGCCAGACGATGCCTTGGCACCGCGTCGACATCGATGGCGAGCGCGCTTGCAAGGCGGGTCTCGAACAGTGCCTTGTCCTGCAGAGGCACCGCCACATTTTCGGCAAAGCTCACGAACGGCGCGGCCTGCGCGCCGCCGCTCAATGCGACTGCCCGCTCGAAGCGCGCCTGTGCGCGCGCGGCCGGCGCGCCCTTTCCACCCTGGCGGACCATCTCGAGCGCGATCAGGAGCGATGGAATCGCGCCTTCGTCGAAGCTCTCTTCCAGCGCCGCCGCACGATCGATCAGCGCCTGCATCTGCGGCACCTCCGCCACGATGTCGGGGTGTTCCTTCGATAATGAAATTTCCCCGCCCCACGCTGCAGCCGTCCAGTACAGCAGCGGCACATCGCGCACCGTCATCGCGGACAGCGCCTGTTGCGGATCGGCGGCCAGCGCCGATCGCAGGCCGGGATGGCCCGCCTCGAGCCCGCGCAAGCCATACCGGCGCGCGCGTCGATAAAGCTTGCGAGCTCTCTCACCCTGGACGAGCGACGCCTTGAGGTCGTGGTCTTCGAGCCGGTCGGCGTCCTGTTGCACAAAGGCATAGGCGTACTGGGTGAAACCACGGCTGGCGGCAAGCAGCAGTTCCCGATTGTCCGGCGCGGCTTCGATCAGGCTCTCGAGCGCCTTGAGGGTCACCGGCACCGCGTCGCGGACGAGCTTCGGGTCGTCGTCGGAAGCGAAACTCGAACCGCCTTCGGCCAGCGCGTCGGCCGCCCGGTTGATCGCATATTGTTTGAAGCTGCAGCCACCCAACGCCAGCGCGACGACCAGAAGCCACGCCCATTGCAGGCGGGGCATCGTCGCCGCTGTGCGACAAGCCGGGTTCGAGGGGCGAGAATGGAGCACGGACATTGCGCCCGATTCTAGCAATCCTGCCGGACGATTCATGTATCGGATGCGTCCGGCGCGACGCCTGCGATTACGCCGGCCGCCTGAAGCCGCTGCAGTTCGACAGCCGCTACACCGGCACCCGACAACACTTCGCGGGTATGTGCCCCGAGTGCCGGCCCGAGCCAATCCGTGCCGCCCGGCGTGACCGACAATTTGGGAACGATTCCCGGAAGCTTCACCGACCGGCCACCCGCGAGCGCGAACTGCTCGATCATCCCGCGTGCCGCGTATTGCGGATCCGCCACGATGTCGGCGATATCGAAGATCTTTCCCGCCGGCACTTCGGCCTGTTCCAGCACGCGGAGCACCTCGTCCAGATCGTGAGCCCGGGTCCAGCTGGCGATCACGCCATCGATTTCTTCGGTGCGCGCAACGCGCCCGTCGTTGCGTGCGAGCTGCGGATCGGCGGCGAGATCTTCGCGTCCGATGGCTCGCATGAATCGTTTGAAGATGCTGTCGTTGTTCGCGCCGATCACCACGAACTTGTCGTCGCGCGTGACATAGGTGTTGGACGGGACGATGCCGGGGAGCGACGCACCGGTGCGCGTCCGCACGAAACCATCCATCGCATATTCCGGCAGCAGGCTCTCCATCATCGCGAACACCGCTTCGTAGAGCGCCACGTCCACGACCTGCCCTGCGCCGCCATTCACCTCACGCTCGCGCAGCGCCGCCATCGCGCCAATCGCGCCGTACAGGGCTGCGATGGAATCGCCAATGCTCACACCCACGCGAACCGGGGCGCGATCCGGATACCCCGACAGGAAGCGCAAGCCGCCCATGGCCTCGCCGATGGCCCCGAACCCCGGCCGGTCCTTGTACGGACCGGACTGGCCGTAGCCCGACAGGCGCACCATCACGAGCCCGGGATTCCCGAGCGACAACTGCTCCCAGCCCAGTCCCCAGCGCTCGAGCGCGCCGGGCCGGAAATTCTCGACCACGATGTCGGCGTCGCGGACGAGCCGGCGCACGAGCGCCTGGCCTTCGGGTGCCTTGAGATCGATGGCGACCGATTTCTTGTTGCGCGCCTGCACGAGCCACCAGAGCGACGTGCCCTCATGGAGTCTGCGCCAGGTGCGCAGCGGATCGCCGCCGTCCGGCGCTTCGATCTTGACGACCTCGGCCCCGAACTCCGCCAGGATGCGGCTGCAGAACGGCCCGGCGATCAATGTGCCCAGTTCGATGACGCGCAGGCCGTTCAGCGGACGTCGGGGCGGCGCGCTGCCGCCCGCTTCGGTCAACTGTTGAATTCCCGCAGGACCCGACCGGCCAGTGGTGCGTCCGGCAGCAGACCCGCACCGTCCACGAGTTGCAGGCCGTTCACCCATACGCCCTGTACGCCCAGCGCCGGGGTCACCAGACGCGTCGCGCCGGACGGCAGATCATGCTTGCGCACTGCCGCGCCCCGGCCAACGGTATCGGGATCGAACAGCATCAGATCGGCCCAGGCCCCCACCGCGATCCGGCCGCGGTCGGGAATGCCGAAAGCATCTGCCGTTTCCGACGTCAGGCGCTGCACAGCCCGCTCGATCGGCATGAGGTTGCGTTCGCGTACCCAATGGCCGAGCAGATGCAGACCGGCACCGGCGTCGCAGAAGAATTCCAGATGGGCTCCGGCATCCGACAAGGAGATCAGCGCGTTGTCGTCGGTGAGCATGCGCGACAGCGCGGACTCGTCGGAGTTGAGCAGCGTCGCGATGAACATGGTGTCGAGACCTTCGGCGAGCGCCAGGTCGAGCAGCCAGTCGAGCGGATGCTTGCCGGCGCCGGCCGCCGCTTCCGCAACGCTCTTGCCCTCGAACTGTTCGTTGCCTGTGTCACGCGCCTTCAACACGCGCATCGAAGCCCATTCGCCGTTGAACATCCGGCGCGCGGGGCGATCGATCTCGGCCTTGACTGCGGCCCGAAACGCCTCGCTCGCGAGGAGTCCGCGGTAGTGCGCGTCATCGTGGGTTTCCATGGCAGGCAACCATGACTCGAGGCCTTCGAATACGTAGGGCGCGCGAAAATTGAACTCGAACGTCAGCGGGCACGGTGACACGGCGCCATAGAGACGATGGCCGCGAGCCCGCGCTTGCGCGATCATCGTCAGATCCTCGAACACCGCCTCCGGCGTCACGTTGCTGTGCAGCAACGCGGCAATGACGAACGGCCTGCCCGACAAGGCGGACAGGGCCTCGAGCCGGGGTACCGGCGTGCCGAGCCCCTTGGTGATCATGAGCGTGCCCTTGCCCGATTCGGCGAGGACGCCCGCGAGCGCATCCATTTCCGCGGCATCGGCCAGACGCGAGGGCATGGGGACGCCCGCTTCACCGTTGTGCTGGGGTGAGGTGGTCGTGGAGAAACCAACCGCACCGACCGCCATCGCCTGACGTACCAGTTCCTGCATCTGGGCGATTTCGTCCCCGGTGGCCGTGCGCCTGGATGCGTCGCCGCGCAATGCCCAGGTCCGGACCGACGAATGGCCCACGAACACGGCCGCGTTGGGTCCCACGCCGCGGCGCTCGAGAAAATCGAGGTACTCGGGGAACGACTCGAATTCCCACTGGATGCCGGTGCGCAACGCTTCGAGCGACATGCCCTCGACGTGCGTCAGGTTGCGCATGACGAGATCGCGGTCGTCAGGGCGGCATGGCGCGATGGTGAACCCGCAATTTCCCATCACCACCGTGGTGACGCCCAGGGCTGGCGAGGGGGAGACGTGCGGATCCCACGTGATCTGCGCATCGTAGTGCGTGTGGTTGTCGATGATGCCGGGCATGAGCGCCCGCCCCTCGGCATCGATACGCCGGCGGCCGCCGCCGACTTCGTCGCCGACGGCGACGATTCTGCCGTTGCTTACGCCGACGCCACCCCGGAACGCAGGACGTCCGGTGCCGTCGATGATCGATGCGTTTTCGATGACCAGGTCGTGCATGGGCCGCTACTCCTCGATTCGTCAAGGCGCGCACCGGAACGCCGGCCGCGAGTACGGATGTTACCTCTGCCTGCCGACGGCTAGAATCCGGTCATGCGCAATCCTGCAATTCGCACCGGCATCGCGGCACTCGGCCTGATCAGTCTCGCTGCCCCCGCAGCAGAGGAGCGGAAGACGCCCAGGGATGCCGCCGAGGCGGTGCAGGAGGGCAACGTGCAGAACTGGATCGAGTACTACCAGCGCACGCGCCCGCCAGCCCCACCTCCGGCGACGCCCCGGTCCGCCGGCGCGTCAACGCCGGAGCCAGCCCCTGCGCCTCCGCCTGCCAAGGATTCCACGCCAACGCCCTCGCGCTGAGGCTCAATGCGCCGTCGTGTCGGTGCCGGTGCGGGGCGCCTCGCCCGGCGCCGCGGAATGCCCTTCGGATGCGTGCGTAAGGTATAGCGCCAGCCCCACCAGCGCGATCGCGCCACCCATGTACAGCAGGTCGAGCGGCGTCTCCATCTTCATCTTCACTGCGTGCTCGAACAGCTTCACGATGAGGATCATGAGAATCACTTTCGACAGCCGCGTCTTCAGGTCGTCGAGGCTCTCGATCAGCAGGATCTTGCTCGAGGCCCGCGAACCGTGCGCCTCGTCGATGTCGCTCACGAACAGCTCGTACAGACCCAGTGCGAAGATCAGCATGACGGTGGCGAGCAGGTAGCCGTCGACGACTTCGACAACATGGGTGACAGTGTCGTCGTGCAGCAGCCGCCGCGCTTCGTTCGAAAGCTCCGCGTCGGCATAGTGAACGATATGGGATACGGCGTACCACACGTCGACCGTGGCGATGTAGAACACCGCGATCGCCGCGACCATGCTGGCTATCACCGCCACCACGACGACGAAACGACTGCGCCACAGCGCTGCTTCGAACAGTTTTTCGAGGTTCCTGAGCATGTCGAAACGGTCTCGTGAAAGAGCGCGGATTATACGGACGACATCTCGTAGTAATCCGGTACCACCTGAGCCACTGCTCTCCGGTCCAGCATGCGTCGGTGAGCAGCGAACAGGGAACGACCATGCACCGAATCTTCATGCGCGCGACGTTGCTGGCCACATTCGTCGGGACGCTCGGCACCGCGGCTCCCGCCGCGGCGCAGGACGACGAGGCGGCGGCCGGCAGGCTCGCTGTCAATCACTGCGGTGTCTGTCACACCTTCGGCGAGGGCGAGCCGACCCGGCAGGGCCCGAACCTCCACGGCGTCGTCGGGCGTCCCGCGGGACAGATCGAGGGGTTCGCCTACTCGGAGGGTTTCAGGAAAGTCCTCGGCGGCAAGCCCTGGGATGCAGCGCTGCTCGATCGTTGGCTCACCGACCCGCAGGCACTCGCCCCTGGCGCGGTCATGCTCTACAAGCAGGACGACCCCGAGAAGCGCGCATTGATCATTCGTTTTCTGGAAACGCTGCGATAAAAAAAACGACCCGCACGAAGCGGGTCGAAAGTCACGGAGGATCTCAGTGGGCAATCGCTGCGGTGGTACTGCGCCACATCGACTGACACCACGCTCTTAATTGCAATCGGCATGCCATCACCGATGGTTATGCGAATCATGCAGTTAAGGTGGAGATGCAGACCGAACAAGGCCCCAGCCGGGTGCGACGCCGCGAATGACCGCACCAAAAACGGGCTGGTACAGCGCATTGCGAACAACGCCCCTTCAACGCACGCGGTAGCGGTCGAGGACCGTGCGATCGACTTCCACGCCGAGGCCGGGACGCGATGGAATCTCGACCCACCCTTCGCGCTGCTCCACGGGTTCGCGCACGAGCGCCTGCCGGAACGGGTGCGACGAACGGTCGTATTCGAAGATCGGTTCCTGCGCGAATACCGAATGGTGGGCGATCGGCACGGACGCGATCAGCTGGAGCGATGCAGCCTGCGCGATGGCGGAGCCCCAAACGTGCGGGTTCACCTGCACGCCATGCGCCTGAGCCAGCGCGATCACGTGGCGGCAAGCAGTGAATCCACCCACGGACCCGATGTCCGGTTGCGCCACGTCGACGGCGCCCGCGCCCAGGAAATCGCGAAATCCGTAGAGCGTGTGTTCGTTCTCGCCGCCCGCAATCGGCATCGAGACGCGACTGCGAACCTCGCGATAACCCGCGATGTGCTCGGGGGCGACCGGCTCTTCGTACCAGCGCAGGTTGTACGGCTCGAGTGCATGGCCCAGGCGCACGGCATCGCCGACACCGTACGCATGGTTGGTGTCCACCATCAGGGTGACCGGGCGCAGGTCGAGCGAGCGCGCAATCTGCGTCATGACGGCGCTGTCGTCGGCGAGGCCGTAGCCCAATTTGACTTTCATCGCGCGGAACCCGGCTTCGTAGTGCGCGATGGCTTCCTCGCCGAGACGCTGGGCCTCGCCCTGCCCCGAGATGCGGTAGAAGCCGGTCGCGTAGGCCTGCACGCGCGTGCGGAACGCGCCGCCCAGCAAGCGATACACCGGCACCCCATAAGCTTTGCCGGCGATGTCCCAAAGCGCAATGTCGACGGCGCTTATGCCGGCGATCACGGATCCCTTGCGGCCGTAGTCGCGCGTCGCGTGGTACATGCGATGCCACAACACCTCGATATCGAGGGGATCCGTATTCATGAGAAGCGGCTTCAGGGCCGACTCGATGACGGCGGCCGCAATCTGGGGCGGTTCCAGGCCCTGCGCGAATGCCTCGCCCCATCCGGTGATGCCTTCGTCGGTGATGACTTCCACCAGAGTCGCCGAGCGATTCTTCACCCAGCCCTGGGAAAAAGCGAATGGCTGCTGCAGTTCCGTGCGCAGCGGATGCGCCTTGATGTCGATGATCTTCATGACTGACCCGGGGAAGCCTTGCAGGGGAACGCGCTGCGCAGCCCCTGGATGATCAGATAGCGCCGTGGCCGCCAAAGCTCCTGCGGATGCGCCTCGAGGTAGGTGAGGACTGCCCGGAATCGCGCGTTCTCGCGGTCGGCCTCCGGCGTGCAGAACAAGCCGCTGCCATCCCATTTGTCGGCTGCGTTGTCGATGTACTTCTGCGCTGTCTCATGGGTCGATGGCTGGCGCATGAGCGACAGGAACTCCTCGCCGTCGACTTCGGCATGAACTGGCGCGGCCGCAAGCGCGCAGGCGATGGCGGCAACGGTTCGGTGATCCAAAGTGTCTCCTCGCAACGAGAACCGCATGCCACGACCGCCCCATGACTTGCAATTTTATTTGCCTGCCAGGCGGCTCTGCAGCAGCCCAGACGTCCTGGTCAGTCTGGGCTGAATTATAGCGTCGCGTCGGCGATTTCAGCGCCCCCGTGACTCGCGGCATACGGTTGAATTCACCAAATCCAATACCGCCCGCGCGAATCATTGCGGTGCCCCTGCGTAGTATTGGGGGGGACCTCTTGTGCGCGGGCAAGCTATCGAGCACCAGATGCACCGGCTTCTTGCGCCGATGCAGCATCGGCTTCAACAGTTCGATGAACAGTTCGGCATTGAGAGCACCTTCGTAAGTACAGAACCAATAGGCGCCCCTGGCATTCACCGCCGAGGCCGCACTGAACGACTACCGTTGCCCGGGCCGGTGAATCACCGGGGTTCGGCCGCGTACCCTTTCCAAGCCTTGCCGTGCACCGTGTCGGCCCGGAAGCCCCACTCGTCGCAGAAGTACACCTCGGCCTTTTCCCGCCTGGCTTGCCGGGCGATGGCCGGACAGGTCTCACGTTGCCACCGCTCAATCGCCTCCTGATCGCGTTGGTAGGCGCGCTGCAAAGGCATCTGCGGCGTCAAGCCGTGCTTCGCCAGCAGTTCACCCACGGCGCTTACACCCAGGCGGATCCCGAACTTCTGCTCAATCAATTCACCTACCATGGCCGGCGTCCACAAGCCGAGTCCAACCCGTACTGCCGTGGGTCGCGGCCATTGACCCAACGAAACACCTGCCGCTCCTGGGCCGGGCTCAGACTGAGTGGTCGGCTGGTCGCCTTGGTCGAGCGCAGCGCCCTCACGCCCATTCCTGGTTTGAGCGCCGCCTTCAGTCACTTATAGATCGTGGTGCTATTGAATCCGTAGGCCGCGATCACCTGCACCGCCGACGCACCCTCGCGCACCCGCTCTACCGCCATCAGCCGAATCGCTTCGAGCGTCTGATGATCCAATGTCCGACCGTCTCGTTTTATGAAACATCAGATTATCACCGCAGGGCAGAGTTCCTCCATTTGTCGTCTTATCAATCGACTGATGAGTAACTCAGCGGATCCCACAGGGAGTAGCCGATCTTTTGCCTTTTGGCGCTGTACATCGCGGCGTCGGCATGGGCGATCAGTTCGGCACCGGTAGCGGCAGATTCAGGGAATAGCGCGATGCCGATGCTCACTCCGGCAATCAGAGCCAGGCCGTTGAGCGTCATCGGGCGTGCGATATTCGTAAGTATGTTGCCGGCGATCCGCTCGACGTTCTCCTTGCCTTGGGGATCGACAAGGAGGTACAGGAATTCGTCGCCACCACTGCGGCACACGGTGTCTTCGTCCCGCGCGTGTTGGAGCAACCGCCTGGCGACCTCCTTGAGCATGAAATCCCCAGCAGCATGGCCGTGGTCGTCATTGATGCGCTTGAAGCGGTCTAGGTCGAGGAACATCACCGCCAGGGTCCAGTGATTGCGTTCGGCGAGCGATATGGCTTGAGCCAGCCGATCATCGAACAGATTGCGGTTCGGAAGGCCGGTTGCGGCGTCATGCAGAGCAAGCAGCCTGGATCGTCTTTCCTCTTCTTGGGAATCGGCCAGCGATGACTCGGTTTGTGCCAGCGCCTTTCGCGAACTGGCCAGCGCGACCTCCACCTTTCTGAGGTCTTTAACGCCCTTGGCCAAAGTCCCCGTTACCTGACTTAGGTCGTCGGCACATTCCTGGACCTTGGCCTCGACCACTTCACTCTCCTGCAACGACTCTTGCGCAGGCAGGGAGGTTTCCCCTTGCGCAATCTGCTGTTTGATGGATTGGTTCTTGGATGCAAGGTCTTCGGCACACTGGCCCACCTTGTCACGCACTTCGTGGCTTTGCAAAAAGCGCCAGATCCAACGGGCTCAGCGTGTCGCGGTTGATCGCAGAGGGTGAGGGCGCGGTAGTGATGGAGTTTGTCATGGAATCATGATGCGCCTTTTCGCCGCGCAACGTGACGATTGGCGGGTCCGCCGCCCAATCCGCCGGGTTGCAAAGATGTTGACGGGCCCTTGGGCTCGCTGCCCATGACGGCGACGCTGAAGCCAGACCTATTTGAACGGCCGACGATGGCCGATGCCGCCCTCATCAGCCGCGGCGCCGCGTTCATCCAGCCAAGGATGGGGAATCACCTTCGCCCCGCGCCGCCACGTGTGAAGGTGATCCGCCCAGGCACACAGAGCCATTCTTGAATTACAGTGATGCGCCCGTCGCGAGTGTCAACGCGCTCGAAACCCAGAAGTGGCTCCGCAACCGCAAGGCGAGAGTGCTATTCCCCGGAACACCGGTTCTCGTATAGGTTGAGTGGCTGTTACGCACGCAACAAACTTAAAGTTTCGATCAGGCCCGCCGATATGATGCCGTCGGCGTGACTGTGTGAAATTGACGAGCCTTTTACGGGGTATGAGTATGAACTTTGTACGCGAAAGTACAGATCGCGCCAAATTCTTCGACGCTCACCTCCAACGAGTGCTTTTGTTTAGGGCGCGACAGCGCCCAGCGCGGCCTCGTTAAACCATGCACCTGAGGAGAAGATATGAAAAGGCTTATTGTGCTGCTGCTCGCCGTTAGCGGGTTATTGTCTGCGTGCGTTGTTGAAGGTCCGAAGCACGGACATGAACGTGGCTTTTGCCCTCCTGGACAGGCAAAGAAAGGCAACTGCTAATTCGCGGGGGACACTGGCGAACGAGCAAGCCCACGGCGTCTTTACTCTCCCTGACCCCATCGCCGCCATCGCCGCCATCGCCTACAGGCCGCCAGCGGCACGTCATGCTGATCCAACGCTTCGGCTCCGCAACCCTCAGCATGTACCTGTACCGCCTGGTGCCGGACTGCGTACCGGCGCACCGACGGCGAACCGGTATTCGTTGAAGTACCCACGCCCACCGATCCCTATGCATACCTCGCGCCGAACGGCAAAGCCGATCGTCTGAGCAACTCACGGTGCCAATGCGCGGGCCGGTGCGAGCAGGTCTTCGGCGCCACAAGCACGTTCGACAAGCGCCGTCGCAGTGGTCGCTGCCTCAGCCCCGACGAGAAGCGAGCGCGCGGGATAACCCAGGATGACACGGGGTCTGCTGGAAAGCCCCGAGTTGGCCAGGGGCGCCCAGGCGCCACCGAGCGAGGCGCGTCGGACCGCGTGCGACGCGGCCCGTCAGTAGCAGCGGCAGGCTGACACCTGCGAGCCCCCAAAGCCCGCGCCAATCTTGTGCCACCTGTGCGCCAATACGTTGCACAAACTGGATGTAGGCTCTGTGTCACTCCGACGCAACTGCACGCGACATCGGAGAGCACAAGTCATTGGCACAACACGCTGAATTCCGCTACTGAACTGGTGCCGCTGGCCGGATTCGAACTGGCGACCTTCGCATTACGAATGCGCTGCTCTACCAACTGAGCTACAGCGGCAAGACCGGGCGCGGATTATATCCACAAACCGGCGCCAGACTACATGCAGATCGATCGCACGCCTCCTGCTAAACCTCAGCGATGCTTGAAGACGGGCTTGCGCTTCTCCACGAATGCGGCCATGCCTTCCTTCTGATCCTCGGTCGCGAAAGCCGAATGAAACAAGCGGCGCTCGAACCTCACGCCTTCGGCCAGAGTGGTCTCGAAGGCGCGGTTCACCGATTCCTTGGCCATCATCACTACCGGCATGGACAGCTCGGCAATCTTCGCCGCCGTGGCAAGCGCGTCGTCGAGCAATTTGTCGAGCGGAACGACTCGGCTCACCAGGCCGACCCGATCCGCTTCAGCCGAATCCATCAGGCGCGCCTGACCGAGCAAAGCCATCTCCATCGCCTTCGATTTGCCGACGAAGCGCGGCAGTCGTTGCGTGCCGCCGGCACCGGGAATGATGCCGAGGTTGATCTCGGGCTGCCCGAACTTCGCGTTGTCGGCCGCGATGATGAAATCGCACATCATCGCCAGTTCGCAGCCCCCGCCCAGCGCATAGCCGGCTACCGCGGCGATCACCGGCTTGCGGCAGCGCGTTACCCGCTCCCATTCCGCGGTGATGAAGTCGGCCTTGTAGACGTCCATGTACGACTTGTCCTTCATCGCCTTGATGTCGGCCCCGGCCGCGAACGCCTTGTCGCTGCCGGTGATGACGATGCAGCCGATGTCATCGTTGCCCTCGAAATCATCGAGCGCTGCCGCGAGTTCGTTCATCAATTCCGGGGACAGCGCATTCAGCGCCTTGGGCCGGTTCAGGGTGACGAGCCCCACGCGGCCGCGGGTCTCGGTCAGAATGTTCTCGTAGCTCATGATGTTTCGATTCCTTGCACGCGCGCCAATGGGATAATGTGTGGATCGAAAAAAATGACGGAGCCGATGACCCGGCTTCAAGCGGAGGACGCCCGGGATGACCGACAACACGATTCTATTTGAGATCGTCGACGACGTCGCAACGATCACCCTGAACCGACCGCATCGGCTCAACAGCTTCACCGAGCGCATGCACGAAGAACTTCGGGGCGCGCTCGACGCGGTGGAAAAACGGGGTGCGGCACGAGCGCTCGTCATCACGGGCGCCGGTCGCGCATTCTCGGCGGGCCAGGACCTCGCGGAAAACACGATGAGCGGGGGGCAACGGGATCTCGACGTGGGCACGACCCTCGAACGCAACTACAACGTCATGCTGCGCCGGCTGCGCGCGCTGCCGATGCCGGTGATTGCCGCGGTCAACGGGGTGGCCGCCGGTGCGGCGGCCAACGTGGCGCTGGTCTGCGACATCGTCATCGCCGCGCGTTCCGCGACATTCCTCCAGGCGTTCGCGAAGATCGGCCTGATCCCGGATGCCGGCGGCACCTACAGCCTGCCGCATCGGGTCGGAATGGCGCGCGCGATGGGCCTCGCCATGCTGGCGGAACCACTGCCGGCCGAGAAAGCCGAACAATGGGGTCTGATCTGGAAATGCGTCGACGACGACAAACTCATGATCGAGACGCGCGCGCTGGCTCTCAGGCTCGCAACCGGACCAACCCTGGCCTACGCGCTGACGAAGCAGGCGCTGTATGCGGCTGCAGACAGCGACTTCGACAGCCAGCTCGGACTCGAAGCCCAGCTACAGCGCGAAGCCGGAAAGAGCGAGGACTTCCGTGAGGGCATCAGCGCCTTCCTGGACAAGCGCGCAACCCGGTTTATCGGGCGCTGACCGTGCCTACGACGTCGCCCGTCGCACCCGGATGATCACATCCATGCCGGCGGCCACCTTGCCCTGCGGCAGATCGGGCAGTCCGCTGATGGTGACGCCGTCAGCTTCGATATCCGTGATTTCGCCGGTTTCGACGTCGTAGAAGTGGTGATGCGGGGTCATGTTAGGGTCGAAGAACACCTTGCTGGGATCGACGATCACCTCGCGCACCAGACCGCATTCCACGAACAGCTTGAGCGTGTTGTAGACCGTAGCCTTCGACGTTTCCTCGTGCCGCTCATTGACGATGGCGAGCACGCGATCGGCCGACAGGTGCGCCATCTTGGAGAACAGCGCGTGCGCAATCTCGATGCGTTGGTGCGTCGGATTGATGCCGTGGGCCCGCAGCACCGCGGCGAGATTGGAGCGCGAATAGTCGGCGTTGGTCACGGGATTGAGTTTAAGTTAAGGATTGGACCGTGTCTAACCGCAGACGCGGTGCCGAACCGGCGGCAAATCGCCCCGG
This sequence comes from Burkholderiales bacterium, assembly GCA_038324085.1. GTDB lineage: Bacteria > Pseudomonadota > Gammaproteobacteria > Burkholderiales. The sequence continues at coordinate 17,188 of JBBQHP010000022.1, read as the reverse complement.
GACGCCGGTTCCACCTTGCGGTTCCCGTTCCCGCGCACTATTGCGTCCAGAGGTGACACACCGCGTCGGCTCGCGTCCCCTGGCAGCCACCTTGCCGGGGCGCCTGACTGCGGCGGTTGCCTGGTCCGGACCGCGTCTTCGTCGGGGAACCTGGGCGCAGCCGCCGTTCGTGCCGGCAGATCGACCGTTCGTCTCTCCAAACCACCTGCAACGGCAGTCCGCGTCGTCGCGGAGGCCGGGAATCGACGCTACGGTGTGAATCTTGCCTCGCAATTACAAAGGGTTGGCGGCAGGAAAATGCCGGTCGTTCCGTGGTTCCAACCACTCATCGGGTCGATTTGCCGGCACCGCAAAGGGCTAACTACCATGCGATCCAACTTGAACGGGGAGCTTTGAAAATGCAAAAACAACGCGGCGTCACGTTGATCGAGCTGCTGATCACCGTTGCCATCATCGGTGTCCTGGGTGCCATCGCGGTGCCGGCATATCGCGACTACGTCACACGCGGCAAGCTCACGGACGCGCAGTCGATGCTGTCGGGCACCCGCGTGCGCCTCGAGCAGTACTACCAGGACAACAAATCCTATCCGCCGGCCTGCGGCGGCGGCGCCACCCTCCCCGCCTTCACAATGCCGACCGCAACGAACTATTTCACGTTCGCCTGCGCCGCCGGAGCCACCGCCGGGCAGACCTACAACCTGGACGCGACCGGGATCGCAGCCACGGGCACCGGAGGCTTCCAGTACCGGATCACCGAAGCGAACGCGCGCAGCACCGTCGCCGTGCCTAGCGGCTGGTCACTGCCGGCGACGAACAATTGCTGGGCGACCAAGAAAGGCGGCGGGTGCTGATGATGCGAAAGAGCCAATATGGCGTGACGATCATCGAACTGGCCATCGGCCTGGTGATCTTCGGCGTCCTGGCTGCCGTGGCGATACCTTCGTTCAAGGACTGGCTCCAGAACAGTCAGGTGCGCACCGCGACCGAATCGCTGAACGAGGGGCTGCAACTTGCGCGCGCGGAGGCGGTGCGGGTGAACGGTCCGGTCGCCTTCACCGTGGACAGTGTCAACGGAGCGGCCTGGACGATCAGCACGTTGAACGTGAATGACCTGTCCGCGCTGGCCGCGGTCCAGAGCCGCTCCGCCACGGAGACGTCGAATGCGCTGGTGACGGCGAGCGGTACCACGGTGTGCTTCAACGGCACCGGCCAGCAGGTCGTGGCGGCCGCGGGGGTCTGTCCGGTGCGCAGCACGGTCACTTTCGACGTCAGCAACCCTGCCGGCGGGGCCTGCGTGGCCACCGGGCCGGTGCGTTGCCTGCGCGTGGTGGTGCGCACCGGCGGGCAGATCCGCATGTGCGACCCGGCACTCCCCAATACCGACACGCAGTCCTGTTAGCGACCCGAGGCTACGTCTCCCCATGAAATCCCTGGCACGTCATCGTCACGCCCAATCCGGCGCAATGCTGCTCGAGGCGCTGATCGCGATCCTGATCTTTTCCCTGGGAATACTCGCGATCATCGGCCTGCAGGCGCAATCGATCCGCAACAGCTCGGAGGCCAAATATCGCTCCGATGCGAGCTATCTCGCGAATCAGCTGATCGGGCGCATGTGGGCCGATCGTGCCAACCTGGCGACCTACGCCCACCGGCCGGGCGGCACCACCGTCTGCTCCCCGACCGGAACCTCGGCCGGCACCACGACCAACGTCGGCCGCTGGATGACCAGCTTCACCCCCACCACCGCGTCGGCCGACGCGAACAAACCGCTGCTGCTGCCCGGCGCCACCCCCAACAATCAGCAGGTCGTGATAGGCCCCGTGGTGAACAACACCCGCACCGTGTTCATCCGCATCTGCTGGGTGTCGCCGACCGGACAACACAACTACGACGTGCAGACCATCCTCAACTTCTGATCGGGCGCACCAGAGATGACTCCCATCCCGCATCGACGACCAGCCGTGCCACGCGGTTTCAGCCTGGTGGAGATCATGGTCGCCATGGTCATCGGCCTGATCGGCATGCTGGTGATCTTCCAGTCCTTCGACACCTTCGAGGCCCAGAAGCGCACCACGACGACCTCCACGGACGCCCAGGAATCCGGTCTGCTTGCGCTGGCTTCCATCGAACGCGACATTCGCTTGTCCGGATATGGCCTGTTCTACGCCAACCAGCTCATCTGTAACCAGATGAACCAGTGGAATGGCAGCGCGGTCAGCCAGGTTCCCCTCATGCCGATCGCGGCGACCGATGGGGGCTCGGGATCGGACACCATCCTGACCAGCTACAGCACTTCTGCATTCGGAGCGATGCCTGCACAGCTGCTGGTCAACACCGCCACCTCGAACCTGACCCTGCAGATCAACAACGCAACGCGTAACGCCGGATTCAGTCCCGGCAACTACATCCTCGTCGCGAATCCCTTGCGCGCCCAGCCATGCTCGCGGCTTCAGGTGAGCGCGAGCACGCTGGCACCCGATGGTCTGTCGGCCGCGCTCGCCACCGCCTCGGGCGGCACCACGCCCGCGAATCCGCCTTCGGCCACGAATCTGTTCCCGACCGCGCCCTACGTCGGCTACGGCAATTCGCCTTCCGAGCCGTCGGTCGTGGTGAACATGGGCGGATTCGCCCGGAACCAGTACTCGATCTCCATGAACGCGACGACGCGCGAGGGCGAATTGCAGGTGCTCGACCTGACGACGACGGCGGCCGCGCCCCTCAGCATCGCGACCGGAATCGTCAACCTGCAGGTTCAATACGGCGTATCGGCGACCGCCACCACGCAGGAGATCAACGACTGGGTCAACCCCACCGGGAGCTGGGCGCCGGCGAGCATCTCGATCGCAGACATCGGCCGCGTCAAGGCCATTCGCGTCGCCGTGGTCGCCCGCAGCTCGCAGAGCGAACGGACCAACGTTTCGGGAACCTGCACGACGCCGACGGGCACGGTCAACAACGGTCCCTGCGCCTGGAACGACGCGGGCACGACCGCAGCGCCGGCGATCGACCTTTCCGCCGACCCGAACTGGCAGCAATACCGGTATCGCGTCTACGAAACCATCGTGCCGCTGCGCAACGTGATGTGGCAGACCTTCTGAGGCCCCTGATGATGACTCTCGATCTTCAACGCGAATCCCGCATCGAGCTCGGACCCCGGCGCGAGCGCGGCGTGGTTCTGGTGATCTCGCTCATCATCCTGGTCGCCCTGTCGCTCGCCGGCCTGGCCCTGGTCCGCTCCACGGACACCGGCAACGTGATCGCGGGAAACATGGCATTCCGCGCCGCCGCAGTGCAGGCCGTGGACACCGGTGTGGAGGATGCCTTCAATTCCGTGACGGGCGCCGGTGGCTATGCGACCGCACCCGAGACCGCCGTGGCGAACAAGTACTACACCCAGATCCTCGATACCACCGGTCCGGACGGCGTTCCCGACGGCCTGCCCGATGTCACGTGGTCATCCGTTGCCGGCACCACCCTGGCCGAAGGCAACGTGGTTCGCTGGGTCGCGGAGCGCATGTGCAATGGCTCGACGGCCACCGCCGACCTGATCATCGCCAATTGCTCCACGGTGCCGGGGCGCCCGAACAGCAGCCAGAAGCCGGGCCTCCAACCCACCAATACCAACTTTACGACTGCGTACCGCGTAACCGTTCGCGTGGAAGGTCCACGCAACACGGTCGCGATGGCGCAAGCGGTCCTCGCCCGATGACCGCCGCCCATTCCCCGATGCCCGCCCGACCCGCCGTTCTCCGACGGCACCTGTCTGTGCAAGGAGTTGTCCCATGAATAGCCGACATTCGACGATCCAACGTGCCATCGCCTGCATCATGTGCTCGGCGCTGGTCTGGGCGGAAATGGCGTTGCCATTGGCGAACGCCGCCGCCACCGACATCGCCGACGTACCCATGGCCACGCGCAACCGCGCCATGCCCAATCTCATCATGGCCGTCGATGACTCCGGCTCCATGGACGGCGAATTCTCACCGGTTCGGGGTTTCTCCACCAACGATGGCGCGGCATGGTGGAACACCAAGATCAACAGCTTCGTGGGTTGTGGCTACGCGGACGACCAGGCCAACACCTGCGCCGATCCGGCCATCACCGCCGGCGTTCCGCAGATCACCGTGAACGACTGGAACTTCAACGTGGTCGGAGATGCGAACGGCACCTGGAAGAAGTTTATCTACCTGTTCCCCAACGGGGCCTGCGGCAGCGGCTGCGACACGCGCTCCTACGCCGACGGCTCCAATGACCACTTCGCCCTCCCGCCGACACGCGAATTCGCATGGTTCCGCAGCCCGCTGTTCAATGCCCAGTACTACAACCCGGCCATCACGTATGACCCGTGGCGTCCTTACAACACAGGCTCCGGCGCGTCGGTAAGCCCGGGCACCTACGACGACGGCACCGGCTACAAGTGGAACGCGGTGCGCAGTCATCCGATGTACACCGGCACGACGATGGACCTCACGGCCACCATGAGCAGCAATGCCACCGACAAGACCTTCCGGATGTATCCGGGAATGGTCCTGCCGACCGACGCGATCTACCGCTCCTGCACCTCGACCGGCAATGGCACCTGCTCGGCCTGGTCGGCTGCCACGACCGCCGACCAGTGTTACCGCAACGTTGCCGAGAACTGCATTTTCGGGAGCGCGTTCGGCGCCGCCGTCGCCAACCTCACGATCGCCAGCAACCACCTCGACGTGCAGCTTCCCTACTGGCCGGCCACGGTATGGGTTGCGTCGACCGGCTCCGGCGCGCTGGCTTCCGATGAATCGTGGGGACCGATCCTGCCGACGGCAACGACCCCCACGCGGCTGCGCCGCGTCGAGATCAAGTCGTCGGTCGCCAGCTATGCCAAGGCCAGCACGCGCACCGACTGCGCCGGCACCTCGACCTGCACGTATGCCGAAGAGATGCGCAATTTCGCCAACTGGTTCGCTTACTACCGCAAGCGCCACCTCTACCTGAACGCGGCCACCGGCATTGCCTTCGACCAGGTCACCGGCATCCGCGTCGGGCAGTTCCCGTTCAACAATCGCACGAACGTGACCATGTACGACTTCAGCAGCACGTCGGACACCACGAATGCCAAGCGCCTGCTGTATGACCTCTACCGGACCAAGGGCGACGGCGGCACGCCGACGCGGCCTTCGCTCGAATATGCCGGCAAGCAATATCAACGCACCGGCGCGTCCGCGCCGATCAATGCCGCATGCCAGTACAACGGCGCGTTCGTCATCACCGACGGTTTCGCCAACGACGAGCTGCCCGCGACTTCGCGCGGCAACGTGGACAGCGACTCGTCGATCCGTTTCAACATCCCCTACAACGCGACGGATCCCAATCTGCGTCTCGCGACCGAAACGCCACCCGGCTTGATTCCCGCGCCGACCGCAGCGCCCCCGACGGCATCGGTCACGCCGGCTGCGCCGTTCCCGGACTCCTGGTCGAACACGCTCGGCGACGTCGCGATGTACTACTACTCGAACAACCTGCGGCCGGATCTCACAGTGCGTCAGGTGCCGCTCGACCTCAACGACACCGGCACGGATGCCGACCGCCAAGACTATCTGCACATGAGCACCTACGCGCTGGGACTCGGGGTCCAGGGCTTCATCTTCAACCGCACCGACTCGACCGCGCTCGTCAATACCAACACCGATCCCTACACCTATCCCCCGGATTGGAACGCCAACGGCAATCCGACGACGAAGGTGCGCAGCCCGACCGCGGTCGACGAACTCTGGCACGCGACGATCAACAGCCGCGGCGCGATGCTCTCGGCCAGTTCGCCGGAACAGGCTCGTGGTGGCGTGGTCGATATCGTCAACAACGTGGGCGCCAAAGGCGGCGCAGGTGCGGCCGTGTCGGTGGCCAACCCGAACCTGACTCCGGGCGACAACTTCGCCTACGCGTCGGCCTACAACTCCGGATCGTGGTCGGGGGACATCAACAAGTACGCGATCGACCTGACCACCGGGCTGCAGAGCACCGTGCCGCAATGGAACCCCTCGCCGCAGCGGCAGCTCGCGAACACCGAGACTGGTCCCGGCGATACGCGCAAACGCACCATCATCACCTACGACGGCACCAATGGTCAGCAGTTCCAGTGGTCCAGCCTCACGACCACGCAGCGCACCAGTCTCAACAACGATCCGGACATCCTCAATTTCCTCCGCGGCGACCGCACCAAGGAGGTGCAGAAATTCCGCTCCCGCGGGCCGCGTCCTGATCAGAGCACCTCACCGCCGAGCTACGTGAACAATGTGATCCCGAACAACATCTCGGTGCTGGGCAGCATCATCAATGCGGAGCCGATCGTGGTCGGTCCGCCACTGCTGCGCTATTTCGACCAGGACTACTCGACCTTCAAGGTCGCCAACGCCACGCGCAGCACGGTCGTCTACCAGGGTGCCAATGACGGCATGCTGCACGCCTTCGACGGCATCTCCGGTGCCGAGAACTGGGCCTACATCCCGACGTTCGTGTATCCCAACCTGCGCAATCTTTCCGACCGCAATTCGTTCACCCACAAATACTCGGTGGACGGCACACCCGCTTTCAACGACGTCGATCTGGCGTACACGGACCCGGTGCCGACGTCTTGGACCAGCGACTGGCGCACGATCCTCGTGGGCAGCCTGCGCAAGGGCGGCTTCGGCTATTACGCGCTGGATATCAGCAACGCCTCGCCCTCCGCGGAATCGACGATGACGAGCCGAGCGCTCTGGGAATTCCCCAATGCCTCGACCCCGTCCACCGATCGGCAGAACGTCGGTTACACCTTCGGCCGTCCCGTGATCGTCAAGACCCGCGCCGCGGGCTGGGTGGTGGTGGTGTCTTCGGGCTACAACAACGGCACCGGCTCCGGGTCGAGCGGCGGTGACGGCGTGGGTCGCATCTGGATACTGAACGCGCGGACCGGTGCGATCATCCGGTCGCTGTCGACCGGGATCGGCTCCACGACCACCCCGAGCGGGTTGGCCCACTTGTCGGCGTTCGTCGAACGGCCGGATGTCGACGCTCTCGTGGAAGCCGTGTACGGCGGTGACCTGCTCGGCAATCTCTGGCGCTTCGATATGTCGGGCACCACCACCGCGTCATGGGCGGTCACGCGCCTGACCACCCTGGTCGATGGCTCCGGCAACATCCAGCCGATCACGACGGAGCCCGAACTGGGCCTCGTCAACCGCAAGCGGATGATCTACGTCGGCGCCGGCCAGTACCTGGGCGACACGGACGTCCCTGGCGTCACGGGAGCGAACGTCTATGCCACGCGCAAGATGAGCTTCTACGGCATTCGCGACGATCTGTCCGTACCTGCGTTACCCACCCCGGTAATTACGCCGCTGCGCTCCAACCTCGTAGCCCAGGTGATCACCAAGGACGCCGCCGCCGGAACCGCCCTGGTCACTTCGAACGCTGTCGATCTCGCGACGAAGGCCGGCTGGTACATGGACTTCACCGACGCCGGCGAGCGGTCGGTCACCAATCCGGTGCTCTCGGGCGGCGTGCTCTCCTTCACCACCAATATCCCGGCGCAGACCGACCCCTGCATTCCGGGTGGATCGTCCTGGGTCTGGTTCCTCGACTACGCGAACGGTGGACGAGTGACGACTTCCTCGACGGCCTACTCCGGCAGCTCGCTCGGCAGCAGGCTGTCGTCGCGGGTCGTGCTGGTGCGCCTGCCCAACGGCGACATCGTCGGACTGGTGCGCGGTTCCGACACGATCACCCGCCGCGTCGATCCACCCAACAACGTCGACACCACTACCGGCCGACGCATGTCCTGGCGGGAAATCGTCCGGTAGCCGCCCGCGATACAGCGCTCGATCACGCAAGCCCCGGCACGGTCCGGGGCTGCGTCATTCGCCGTCCGCCTGCCCGTCAGGCAGCGGTGAGTGCCTTCGGTATCGGAAAAGTCACGTCCTCCACGATGCCCGAGAGGTCTTCCACTTCCGACGCACCGAACGACTTCAACCGTTCGATCACATCGCGCACCAGCACTTCCGGCGCCGACGCCCCTGCCGTGACACCGACGCACGACTTGCCGGCGACCCAGGCCGGATCCAGCTCCGCGGCGTTGTCGACCATGTAGGCGGGCACGCCTGCATTCGCCGCGACCTCGCGCAGTCGGGTGGAATTGGAACTGTTGGGGGAACCCACCACGATCACGACCTGGCTCTGCCGCGCCAGCGCCTTCACCGCGTCCTGCCGATTTTGCGTTGCATAGCAGATGTCATCCTTCTTCGGCCCCACTACGGTCGGGAAGCGCCGCCGCAGCGCGTCCATGACGGCGCGCGCATCGTCGACCGAGAGTGTGGTCTGCGTCACGAAGGCGAGATTCTCGGGGTCCTTGACGTCGAGCAGATCGACGTCCTCGGGCGTCTCGACCAGGTACATGCCGTGCGACGACTGGCCCATCGTCCCCTCGACTTCAGGGTGACCGCGATGCCCGATCATGATGATCTCGCGATCCTGCCCGCGCATCTTGTCCACTTCCACGTGGACCTTGGTAACCAGAGGACAGGTTGCGTCGAACACATGCAGTCCCCGCTCCACGGCTTCGGTGCGCACGCTCTGCGACACGCCGTGTGCGCTGAACACGACGGTGGCTCCGGCCGGGACCGCCGTCAGCGATTCGACGAACACCGCGCCTTTGGCACGCAGATCCTCGACCACGAACTTGTTGTGCACGACCTCGTGCCGCACGTAGATCGGCGCGCCATGAATGCGCAGCGCGCGCTCGACGATCTCGATCGCACGGTCCACGCCGGCACAGAAGCCACGAGGGTTGGCAAGCAGGACTTTCATCGGAATGCTCCTAGGCGGCTCACTGGTCACCGGTCCGTTCGACCGGCCCGCCACGCGGTTGCCGATTGAAGAAACTCTCCCAGATGAGCAGTGCCGCGCCACACGTGATGGCCGAATCGGCCAGGTTGAACGCAGGCCAGTAGTACTGTGCCACGTGGAAATGCAGGAAATCCACCACGGCACCGAAAACCAGGCGATCGACGAGGTTGCCGATCGCGCCACCGAGTATGAGCCCCAGTGCAAAACCGAACAGCGGTTTGTCGCGGTGCCGCACGAGCAGGTAGCTCACGAAGCCCGACGCGAACAGCGCGACACCGACGAAGAACTGGCGCTGCCAGCCCGAGGCTTCCGCAAGAAAGCTGAACGCCGCACCGGGATTGAATACCAGCACCAGGTCGAAGAACGAAGTCACGCGGACCGACTCGCCGTACACGAAAGCGCTTCTCACCGCGTGCTTCGAGATCTGGTCCAGCACCACGACCACACCCGCAAGTCCGAACCAGCGCAGGGTCGCGCTAAGCGGCATCACGGTGCTCACCCCCGCCGAACAGATTCGCAGTGCAACGTCCGCACAACTCCGGATGGGCAGGATCGCCGCCGACGTCCGCGCGCCAGTGCCAGCAACGGGCGCACTTCACGTGCGCGCTTGCGTCGACGCGCACGTACTCCTGATCGACGTTCTCCACCTGCGCCATCGCTGCCTGGGACGTGATCAGGACGAAGCGCAGGTCGTTGCCCAGCGATGCGAGCGCCTCGTGCCGGCTCCCGTGCAAGGCCAGTTCGACTTCGGCCTGGAGCGACGAACCTATGCCGCCCGAGGCACGCACCTCCTCCAGTTCCTTCTGGACCCACGCGCGGACTTCGCGCACACGGGTCCATTTGTCCAGCAGAGCGGCCTCTTCCGCCTGTGCCGGCAGGTCGTACCAGGTGTGCAGCAGGAGGCTGTCGTCCGAGTTCCCGGTGAACACGGCCCACGCCTCTTCCGCAGTGAACGACAGGACCGGTTCCAGCAACCGCAACAGGCTGTGGGTGACGTGCCATAGCGCGCTCTGCGCCGCGCGTCTGGCCCTGCCCGTGGCCGGCGCGGTGTACAGGCGATCCTTGAGGATGTCGAGATAGAACCCGCCGAGTTCCTCGGAGCAGAAATTCTGCAGACGCTGGACGACGTAGTGGAACTCGTAGCGGTCATATGCGGCGGCGAGATCCGCCTGCAGCGAGCGCGTGAGTGCGAGAGCGTAGCGATCGATCTCGAGCCACTGGTCCACAGGCAGCAGATCCCGGCCCGGGTCGAAGTCGGATACGTTGGCGAGCAGGAATCGCAGCGTATTGCGAATCCGGCGGTAGCTCTCCACCACGCGTTTGAGGATCTCCTTGGACAGCGAGATCTCGCCCGAGTAGTCGCTGGCCGCGACCCACAGACGCAGGATGTCCGCGCCGAGGGTGCCGACCACCTCCTGCGGGTCCATGCCATTGCCGGCGGATTTGCTCATCTTGCGTCCCGCCTCGTCGACCACGAACCCGTGGGTGAGCAATTGGCGGTAGGGCGCACGACCGTCGATGGCGCAACCGGTGAGCAGCGATGACTGGAACCAGCCACGATGCTGATCGGATCCCTCCAGATACAGATCGGCCGGTTTCGCGAGCACACCGCGGCGCTCCAGCACGCTCACGTGCGTAGTCCCAGAATCGAACCAGACGTCGAGCGTATCGGGTACCTTGTCGTAGTCAGCCGCTTCCGCCCCCAGCAGCTCGGCGGCATCGAGCGCGAACCAGGCTTCGATACCGCCCTGCTCCACGCGTTGCGCGACCTGCTCCATGAGTTCGAGGGTATGCGGATGCAGCTCGCCGGTTCTGCGATGCGTGAACAGCGACATCGGCACTCCCCAGCTGCGCTGGCGCGAGACGCACCAGTCGGGACGACCTTCGATCATCGTTTCCAGACGCGCGCGACCCCAATGCGGAAAGAACTCGGTGGCTTCCACTGCCTGTTGCGCGGATTGCCGCAGGGTGCGTCCGTCGGGTCCGTGATATTCCATTCCGATGAACCACTGGTGCGTGGCACGGAAGATCACCGGGCTCTTGTGGCGCCAGCAATGCGGATAGCTGTGGCGCAGCGCCTCGTTGTGCAACAGGAGCGTCTTCTCCTCGAGCACTGCAATGACCAGCGCGTTGCCTTCCCACACGGTCTTGCCGCCCACCAATCCGATGTTGTCGTCGAATCGCCCGTCAGGTCCGACCGGGTTGTTCACGGGCAGGCCGTATTTCTGACCGACCGCGAAATCCTCCACGCCGTGCGCCGGCGCCGTGTGCACGAGGCCGGTTCCCGCGTCGAGCGTGACGTGATCCCCGCGCACGATCGGCACGCGCCGCGGCTGGAACGGGTGCCACACCTCGAGTCGTTCGAGGCGTTCGCCCTTCACGGTGCCGACGATCTTCCATTTCTCGACACCGTAGCGATGCATGCATGTCTCGACGAGATCCGCTGCGATCAGCAGGTAGTATTTCGGGCCCTCCACCAGGGCATAGTCGATCTCGGCGTTGACGGCCACCGCCTGGTTGGCGGGCAGCGTCCAGGGCGTCGTCGTCCAGATGACCGCATACGATGGCATCTGCAGGTGCGTGAATCCGAACGGGCGCGCGAGCTCCTGCGCATCCTTGGCCGGAAAGGCCACGTCGATGGCCGGCGACACGCGATCCTCGTATTCGACTTCGGCCTCGGCGAGCGCGGAGCGGCAGTCGAGGCACCAGTGCACCGGCTTGGCGCCCTGGTACAGATAGCCGCGCGCCTGGATCCGCGCGAGCGAGCGGATGATGTCGGCTTCGGCGTGGAAATCCATCGTAAGGTACGGGTCGTCCCAATCGCCGAGAACCCCGAGCCGGATGAAGTCGCGCTTCTGGCGCGCGATCTGCGAAGCGGCATACTCCCGGCACAACTTGCGGAACGCGTTCGGTTCGAGTCCCTTGCCGTGCGTCTTCTCGATCTGGTGCTCGATCGGCAATCCGTGGCAGTCCCAACCCGGTACATAGGGTGCATCGAAACCTGCCAGCGTGCGGCTCCTGACGATGATGTCCTTCAGGACCTTGTTGACCGCGTGCCCCATGTGGATGTCGCCGTTGGCGTAGGGCGGTCCGTCGTGGAGGATGAACTTCGGGCGCCCGGCGGCGGCGGTGCGGATGCGCTCGTAGAGCTTGCCCTCCTGCCACTGCCTGACCCATTGAGGTTCGCGCTTGGCGAGATCGCCACGCATCGGAAACGGCGTATCGGGAAGATTCAGGGTGTTCTTGTAGTCAGCCATGGTGGGGCGAGTTCGTTGCGTGCTGTAGATCTCTGCTGCGAAAAAAATCCTGGGTGGCCGAGACATCCCGAGCGATCTGCGCCTTGAGCGCGTCGAGCGTGGCGTATCTCTCCTCGTCGCGCAGCTTGCGCAGGAAATCGAGGCGCACGCGTTGCCCGTAGATTTCGCGGTCGAAGTCGAGCAGGAACACCTCCAGGGTCGGGCGCTCGGCATCGCTCACGGTCGGGCGTACTCCAAGGCTGGCCGCGCCGGGTAAGGGGGTCACTCCGAGGCCGTGCGCTTCAACGGCATAGATGCCGTTGAGTGGCGGACGATTCAAGCGCATGTGGATATTGGCGGTCGGAAACCCGAGTTGCCGCCCGAGCCGGTCACCGCCCACGACCCGGCCGGTGATCCGGTATGGCCGACCGAGCAGGCGCCGCGCGGCGTCCATGTCGCCGGCAGCCAGCGCGTCCCGGACGGCGGTACTGGACGCCCGCGTGCCATCCACGGTGAAGGTGACGAGGCATTCGATCTGCATGCCGGTCTCCGGCGCGAGGCGCCGGAGCAGCGCCAGATCGCCCGTGCGCCTGGCGCCGAAACGGAAATCGTCACCGACCAGGAGCCATCGCACCCCGAGCCGCCGCGCGAGGACTTCCCGCACGAAGTCCTCGGCGCCCTGGCGAGCGAAGCGCGCATCGAAGCGGCAGACGTAGACCCGATCGACGCCGAGCGCGGCAAGTTGTTCCAGCTTGTCGCGTAGCGGCGTCAGGCGCGGCGGCGCCTCCGCCGGCGTGAAGTATTCGCGCGGATGCGGTTCGAACGTCATCACGCAGGCCGGCAGCCCACGCTCCTGCGCAGCGGCCTTGAGCCGCGCCACCATGGCCTGATGGCCACGGTGCACGCCATCGAAGTTGCCGATGGTGAGGGCGATTCCGCCTTCGGCTTGCTGTGGAAACGTGCGATAGATGCGCATCCGGACTTGCGAGCGCGCACGCGCGGCGCGCAGGCTGCTGAAAAGACGCGGATTGTATCGGCTGGGCAGCAGCCCGGTCCATGTGCACGCGCTGGCCTCGCTCAGATCGCCCGCTTCTGGAAATCCCGCAACCGGAATCCGACCATCCAGAGGGCGGTGAAGTAGGTGGCGGCCCCGGCCGCGACGATCCAGGAAAGCCGGCCCACACGGGCCCAGACACTGCCGCCGAGCCAGGAGGCGTCGGTGCCGGCGGCGAACCACAGGACGACACCCATCACGGCAAGCGCCGCGCACAGCCGTCCGAAAAAGCGCGGCCAGCCCGCCAGCGGATGAAAGATGCCGCGCTGCCGCAGCTGGCGATGCAGCAATGCGGCGTTCACGCAGGCGCCGAGGCCGATCGCGAGCGCCAGCCCGGCGTGGAGGCCGATGGCGGGCGCGTGTCCCGCATAGCGGAGCGACAGCAGGAATGCGACATTCATGACCTGGGTCAACCCCAGGGTCAGTATCGCGATTCGTACCGGTGTGCGGATATCCTGCCTCGCATAGAAAGCCGGGGCGAGGACCTTCACCAGGATCAGGCCGACCAGCCCGAAGCTGTAGGCGACCAGCGCCTGGCGCGTCATCTCGACGTCGTTCGACTCGAAAGCCCCGTGATGGAACAGCGTCGAGACCAGCGGAATGGCCAGGATTGCCAGCGCCAGGGCCGCCGGGGCGGCCAGCACCAGGGTCAGTCGCAGACCCCAGTCCAGCAGGCGCGAATACTCGTCGCTGGTTCCGTCGGCGTGGCTTTTCGCGAGACTCGGCAGCAGGATCGTTCCGAGTGCCACGCCGAGGATGCCGGTGGGAAACTCCATCAGGCGGTCGGCGTAGTAGAGCCACGAAACGCTGCCCGTGACCAGGAACGACGCGAAGATGCCGTTGATCAGCAGTGAGATCTGGCCGATCGAGACCCCGAATATGGCCGGACCCATCTGGCGCAGCACCCGCCTGACGCCCTCATCCCGGAAATCGAGCTGCAAGCGCGGCAGCATGCCGATCCTTGCCACGAATGGCAGCTGGAAGCCCAACTGGAGTATGCCGCCGACGAATACTGCCCAAGCCAGAGCGATGACGGGAGGATCGAAATACGGGATGAGCCAGAGGGCGAACACGAGGAAGGACACGTTCAGCAGTGCGGGCGTGAACGCGGGCACCGAGAACCGGCTCCAGGTATTGAGGATCGCCCCGACCAGCGATGTGAGCGAGATGAAGAATATGTAGGGAAACGTGATCCGCAACAGCTGGACCGTCGTCTGGAACTTCGCCGGACTCTCCGAGAATCCCGGCGCGGTGAAGTAGACGATCGCAGGCGCCGCGAGGATGCCCAGCACCGTCACGACCAGCAGCGTCAGGGCCAGCACGGTCGCCACGTGATTGACCAGATCGCGGGAGGCATCGTCGCCGCGGCGGCTGCGATACTCTGCGAGGATGGGCACGAACGCCTGGGAGAACGCGCCCTCTGCGAAGATCCGACGCAGCAGGTTCGGCAGGCGAAACGCCACGAAGAACGCATCCGTGGCGACTCCTGCGCCGAAAACGCGGGCGATGACCGCATCCCGGACGAAGCCCAGGATCCGGGACAGGAAGGTCATGCTGCTGACCGTGGCCAGCGCCTTGAGGAGGTTCAACGGGGGTCGGGACGGGTGGGCCGCACAGTGTTCGAAGCGCGGTCCACGGCTTGCGCGGCGCGTTTAAGTTCGCGTATTATTGCAGTCTTTTCGAATTTCCCCCAAGGACGAGAACCCGCATGGCAAATACCGTACAGGCCCGCAAGCGCGCCCGCCAGTCAGAAGTCCGGCGCCAGCAGAACGCCGGGCTGCGCTCCGAGCTTCGCACCGCCATCAAGAAAGTCCGCAAGGCAATCGCGGCCGGAGACAAGGCCGCCGCAAGTACCGTCTTCACCGAGAACCAGTCGACGATCGACGCCGTGGCCGGCAAAGGTGTGGTCCACCGCAACCTGGCTTCGCGCACCAAGAGCCGTTTGTCCGCCGCGATCAAGGCGATGGCCTGAGCAGGCTGGACCCGATTCGACCAACGCCGCCAAGGGGAAACCCCGGCGGCGTTTTCATTTGACGGCCCTCCCGCCGCAGCCTGATGGCCCTCGCCGCGCCAAAGCCGGTCAGTCGGATCGTCGTCGTCAACGACGAGGCGGACGTGCTGGCAGAACTGCTGAGCGGCCTGAACGCTGCCGCGGCCAGCCTCGATAATCCTTTCGGCATCGTGTTCGCGGGCTTCGCCAGCGCTGCCGACGCGCTCGCCGCGATCGCTCGCGACGGCGACGTCCAGGCGGTCATCGTCGACGACACCCTGTACCCTGGGCAGGTTTCGGCGCTGGAGCTGGTGCAGCGGATCAACCGGCTGCGCCCGGAACTCGACGTCTACGTGATGATCGAGCAGGCCCAAGAGGACGAAGTCGTGGACGCGCTCTTCACCGAGTCGGTCGACGGCTACTTCTACCGCGAGGAACGCGACTACCGCGGCATCTATCGCATCCTCAACGCGCAGCTCACCGAGAAGGCGCAGACCCCGTTCTATGACGCGCTCGAGCGTTATGTGCTGATGGCCAAGGACGCGTGGCATACGCCGGGACACTCGTCCGGGGACAGTCTCCGCGACAGTCCGTGGGTAGCGGATTCCCACGAATTCATGGGCGAGCACGCGTTCGACGCCGACCTGTCGGTGTCGGTCCCGACCCTGGATTCGCTCATGGAGCCCACAGGCGTCATCGCCCAGGCCCAGGCCGTGGCGGCCCGGGCCTTCGGCGCGCGCCGGACGTTCTTCGCGACCAACGGCACCTCCACCAGCAACAAGGTCATCTTCCAGGCCCTCCTCTCCCCGGGAGACACGCTGCTGCTCGATCGCAACTGCCACAAATCCGTGCACCACGGCGTCGTGCTTTCGGGAGCGCTGCCGGTATACCTCGACTCCTCGCTCAACCGGCGATACGGGCTGTTCGGCCCCGTGCCCAAGGCCGCCCTGTTCCAGGCGATGGCGGACCACCCCGAGGCCAAGGCCCTGGTGCTGACTTCCTGTACGTACGACGGCTTGCGCTACGACCTGCCGCCCATCGTGGAAGCCGCCCATGCCCGCGGCATCAAGGTCATCATCGATGAAGCCTGGTACGGCTTCGCGCGCTTTCACCCGGCCTTCAGGCCGACGGCACTCGAGGCGGGCGCCGACTACGCCACGCAGAGCACGCACAAGGTGCTTTCGGCCTTCTCGCAAGCATCGATGATCCACGTCAACGACCCGGATTTCGACGAGCACCGCTTCCGTGAAAACTTCAACATGCACACCTCCACGAGCCCTCAGTACGCGATGATCGCGAGCCTGGACGTGGGGCGGAAGCAGGCGGTCATGGAAGGGTTTCGGCTCCTGTCGCGCACGCTCGAACTCGCGCGCGAACTGCGCCAGCAGATCGATTCGACCGGCGTGTTCCGCGCGCTGGATCTCGCCGACCTGCTGCCCGAAGAGGTGCGCGGCGACGGCGTCCTGCTCGACCCCACCAAGATCACCATGGACATCACCGGCAGCGGCCTCGCCGTGGAGGATCTCCAGCGGGAGTTGTTCGAGCATTTCAACATCCAGGTGGAGAAATCCACCTTCAACACGCTCTCCTTGCTGCTCACGATCGGCACCACGCGCAGCAAGGTCTCGCGACTCTACGACGCCCTTGCCCGCATCGCCCGGGTGCGCCGTGCGCCGCGCCGGGCCGTGAGGATGCCGGAGATCCCGCGCTTCAGCCGGCTCCGGTTCCTGCCGCGCGATGCGTTCTACTGCACGGGCGAGGTGATCGACCTGCTCGACCAGGACGATCGACTCAATCCGGACCTGGAGGGCCGGATCGCGGCCGACCAGATCGTCCCCTACCCTCCGGGCATTCCGGTCCTCGTGCCCGGCGAGGAGATCGACCGGGAGACCCTCGAATACCTCGTGACAGTAAGTATCCCCCGGCAGAGCCGGGGGCTTTAAGTTGTGAGCCGCTCGAAGCGGCTGATCGGGGTCGCTAACGCGGCCCCGCGTTCTTGGGGCCACCTTCGTGGGGGCCGCCTGTCATTGCCATAGCCTCATTTGGTCC
>JBBQHP010000021.1:0-73873 GCA_038324085.1 Burkholderiales bacterium | reverse complement strand
GGCCTTGACCGAGGCCGAGCACGCGAAGAACAACCTGCCCGATGTGCTGGCGCGCTGGCGGCAGAAGGACGGGGCTGAGCGGCAGCGGGCGCGAACTGACCAGAGTTTTTGCGTGCCGAAGGCGGACATCGCGGGCAATGGCTATGACCTGTCGATCAACCGGTACAAGGAAGTAGTGCATGACGCGGTGGCGCATGTGCCGCCGAGGGAGATTCTGGCGAGGCTGGCGGTGTTGGAGGCGGAAATTCAGGCGGGGATGGAAGCTCTTGAGGGGCTGCTCAAGTGGCCAACGTGAGGCTCGGTGAGGTCGCCTCGTTCATTCGCGGCATTACCTTCAAGCCCGACGACGTTGTGCCGCTCGGAAGCCCTGGCACTGTCGGGTGCATGCGAACGAAGA
The DNA here is from genome assembly GCA_038324085.1 of Burkholderiales bacterium. Lineage (GTDB taxonomy): Bacteria > Pseudomonadota > Gammaproteobacteria > Burkholderiales. The sequence goes on along the minus strand of JBBQHP010000021.1, from coordinate 73,476 downwards.
ATGTGCAGTCTGACCTCGATCTTGACGACGTTTGGGCCGTACCAGAAGCGCTCGTGCCGCGCAACGACCAAATGCTGCGAGGTGGCGACGTCTTGGTCTCCAGCGCAAACAGTTGGAACCTCGTCGGTAAGTGCAGTTGGGTGCCGGAGCTGCCTTACGCTTCAAGCTTTGGCGGTTTCGTTGCAGTGCTGCGTGCAACCTCGGACACGCTTGACGCAAGGTATCTGTACCGATGGTTCTCGTCGACTCGCCTGCAAACGCTGGTGCGCAGTTTTGGGCGGCAAACGACGAACATTTCAAACCTGGACATTCAGCGTTGCCGGGACTTGGAAATGCCCCTCCCGCCCCTCCTCGAACAACGCCGCATCGCTGCCATCCTGGACCAAGCCGATGCGCTCAGAGCCAAGCGCCGGGAAGCTTTGGCGCAACTTGACAGCCTCACACAGTCCATCTTCATCGAGATGTTTGGCGATCCGGTCGCGAACCCGCTGGGGTGGCCCGAGACGCTCAAACTCGGCGCGGTCGCCGACATCGCTTCTGGCGTGACCAAGGGCCGAAAGATCGGTGATGTACCAACCCGCATCGTTCCGTACCTGGCTGTGGCCAACGTGCAGGACAAGGCGCTGAGTCTGTCCGGCGTGAAGGAGATCGAAGCAACCGAGCCGGAGATTGGTCGCTACCGTCTGTTCCGGAATGACCTGCTTCTGACCGAAGGCGGTGACCCTGACAAGCTCGGCCGTGGAACTCTCTGGAATGACGAACTGCCCGAGTGCATTCACCAGAATCACATCTTCAGGGTGCGCCTGACGAGTCGGGCCCTCTTGCCATTGTTCCTGAACTGGCTGGTTGGCAGCACACGCGGCAAGAAGTACTTCCTGCGTTCGGCCAAGCAAACCACCGGCATCGCATCGATCAACATGACCCAGTTGCGCGAGTTCCCGCTGCTGCTGCCACCAGTTTCCCTCCAACAAACCTTCGCCGCCCGCATCCAAGCCGTCGAATCCCTCAGAGCCACCCACCGCGCCGCGCTGGCTGAACTGGACGCGCTGTTCGCCTCCCTCCAACACCGCGCCTTCGCCGGGCAACTTTCGTAGCCTTCGCCCATGCGCACCCCGCCCGAGCAACTGCAGCAATGGCTGACTGAGCCCGAGGGCACGCGGCTGGGTTCAAGGAGGCGAAGGCGCGCTACGACTTCGACAAGCTGCTGCAGTACTGCGTGGCGCTGGCCAACGAGGGCGGCGGCAAGATCGTGCTGGGGGTGACCGACCGCCGGCCGCGCGGGGTGGTGGGCACGGCGGCGTTTGAAGAACCTGGCCGCACCGAGGCCGGCTTGCACCAGCGGCTGTCGCATCGCATCCCGGTGGAAGAACTGAAGCTGCCCGAAGGCCGGGTTTTGATCGTGCATGTGCCCGGCCGCCTGCCCGGCACGGCCTGGCAGATCGACGGGCGCTACCTCAAGCGGGCTGGCGACGACGTGGCCAGCCTGGGCGATGCCGAACTCAAAGCCATCTTTGCCGAGACCGGCCCCGACTTTTCGGCCGAGGTGTGCCCTGCGGCTACGCTTGCCGACCTGTCGCCGGCGGCCATTGCCATCTTCCGTGCCCGCTGGGTGCAGAAGACACGCGACGAACGCAAGGCCGGCTGGGGGGATGCCGAAACGCTGAGCAATGCCGAACTGCTGGTGGACGGCGACGTCACCTATGCGGCGCTGATCCTGTTTGGCACCCGACCGGCGCTGGGCCGGCACCTGGCGCAGGCCGAGCTGGTGTTCGAGTACCGCTCTTCCGAGGCGTCTGGCCCGGCGGCCGAGCGCGAGGAATACCGCGAGGGCTTCTTTGGCTGGCACGACGCGCTGTGGACCCGCATCAACTTGCGCAATGATCGCCAAAGCTACCAAGACGGCCTGTTCCGCCTGGACGTGCCCACCTTTGACGAGGTGCAGGTGCGCGAGGCCCTGCTCAACGCAGTGACGCACCGCGACTACCGGCTGGGTGGCTCGGTGTTTGTGCGGCAGTTCGCCCAGCGGCTGGAGGTGGTCAGCCCGGGCGGTTTTCCGCCGGGCATCACCACGGCCAACGTGCTGGACCAGCAGAGCCCGCGCAACCGGCGGCTGGCCGAGGCGCTGTCCCGCTGCGGGTTGATCGAGCGCTCTGGCCAGGGCATGAACCTGATGTTCGAACGCGCCATCCGCCAGGGCAAGCCGCTGCCTGACTTCACCGGCACCAGCGCGCACGAGGTGCGGCTGTGCCTCAACGGCCTGGTCAGCGATCCGGCCTTCGTGCGTTTCATGGAGCGGCTGGGCGAAGAGACGCTGCGCAGCTTTTCGACCCACGACTTTCTGGTGCTGGACCACCTGCACCGCGAGCAGCCGCTGAACGATACCCTGCGCGCGCGGCTGCCAAGGCTGCTGGAGATGGGAGCGGTGGAAAGCAACGGCGGCCGCGGCAAGGGCGCGCGCTACCTGCTGGCGCAGCGGCTTTACGAGGAGATGGGCTCGAAGGGCGTGTACACGCGCAAGAAGGGCCTGGACCGCGACACCAACAAGGCGCTGCTGCTGCAGCACATTCAGCGTAACGCGGCGCAGGGCTCCAAGATGAAGGAGTTCATCCAAGTGCTGCCAGCCTTGCCGCGCAGCCAGATCCAGGTGTTGCTTCGTGAACTCGCGGCCTCGCACGCGGCGCACACCATCGGCATCAAAAACGGCGCTCGCTGGTTCCCCGGGCCGCGCCCAGAGGATTGCAACTCCGGCAATGCAGTTTCAAACCGGTGAGCCAAGTTGCAAAAACAAGCCAACAATTCCTTGTCTTTCCACAACTTGTCGTTGTCCAGCCTTTGCAACCCGTCGCAGGAGATTGCAATCGGGCGCCAACCGCCGATGGCGCCGTGGGTGCGGAATGCGCGGCGACCCCGTGATCAACTTCACCTTCCTCCCGCCCGAGTGGCCCTTGGCGTTGGCACCGACGCCCAAAGCCGCCGACCGCGCCGCGCCGGGCGCATCCGACGCCCTGTTCGCCGCCCTGCAGCATCACGCCCGCGCCGGTGCGTTGTGAAATGCACAGTCGCCAGACGATCTGCCGACAATCGCGCCATCTGACAGACGTTCGCCCCGGGAGATCCACATGGACCATGCCGAACTGATCCGCCGCTTGCAGGCCCTACCTGCGGCCCAACAGGCTGAGGTGTATGACTTCGTGGCGTTCCTGGCCAGCCGGCAGCCCGCCGCCCAGGCCCGGCAAGAAGCCCTGCGAGTTGCCACGAACCCGACCCACAAGCCCGTGTGGCTGGTCAAGCCATCTGAAGTGCCAGGCTTCACGGCCATGAGCCGGGAAGTGGCCAATGCCCGCCCGTGAGTGCACCACCTGCAGACGGCTGGGTGGATAAGCAATTCGGCAGCCGCCCATGAGCAACTTCGCTTTCCTGCAGAAAGAATGGCCGCTGGTCTTCGAAGCGGCTCACCGGGCCGAGGCCAGTGCACACAGCGACGCCCGCGCCGCGTGCTTCTACGCCCGGCGGGCGCTGGAAATGGCGGTGACTTGGCTGTACACCCACGACAAGACCTTCAAGCTGCCCTACCAGGACAACTTGAATGCCCTGCTCTACGAACCCACTTTTCGCACCGGCGTGGGCGACGCGCTGTTCACCAAGGCCCGGCTCATCAAGGACCTGGGCAACCAGGCGGTGCACAGCACCAGGAAGGTGGCCGCGGCGGACGCGCTGTCGGCCACGCGGGAGCTGTTCCATTTCGGCTACTGGTTGGCCCGCACTTACGGCCGCAGTGCGCGGCCGGAGCCGGGGCTGGGCTTCAAGTCGGAGCTGCTGCCCAAGCCCGCTGCGCCGGCCACGCCGCAGACGGCAGAGCAACTGCAGAACCTGGCATCGCAGCTGCACGAGAAAGACCAGAAGCTCGCCGATGTGCTGGCCAGCAAGGCAGCGCTGGACGCCGAGCTGCAGAAGCTGCGTGAAGAAGTGGCCGCCGCCAAGAAGGCGAACAGCGCGCAGCCCGATACGCACGACTATTCCGAAGCCGAGACGCGCAAGGCCTTCATCGACCTGTTGCTGAAGGAAGCCGGTTGGACGTTGAACCCGGCGAAGAACTTCGAGGTCGAGGTTGTCGGCATGCCGAACGCCGAAAACAAGGGCTTCGTCGACTACGTGCTCTGGGGCGACGACGGCAAGCCGTTGATGCTGGTGGAGGCTAAGCGAACGACGAAGAGCGCCACGGTCGGGCAGCAGCAGGCGAAGCTGTATGCCGATTGCCTGGAGGCGATGTACAGGCAGCGGCCCGTCATCTTCTATTCCAACGGCTACGAGCACTGGATCTGGGACGACAGCATGTACGGGCCCAGGGCCGTGCAAGGGTTCTACAAGAAGCAGGAACTGGAACTGCTGGTTCAGCGCCGTACCAGCCGCAAGGCACTGGATGAGACCGTGGTGAACGGCCAGATCATCGAGCGCTACTACCAGCACCGCGCCGTGCGCCGCGTGGGCGCGAGCTTCGAAGGCGACAACGTCCGCAAGTCGTTGTTGGTGATGGCGACAGGAGCCGGCAAGACGCGCACGGTCATTGCGCTCGCCGACGTGCTGATGCGGGCGAACTGGGTCAAGCGCGTGCTGTTTCTGGCAGACCGGGTGGCGCTGGTCAATCAGGCGGTGAACGCATTCAAGGCGCACCTGCCGGACTCGGCACCCGTGAATCTGGTCACCGATAGGAACACCGAGGGCCGGGTGTTCGTCTCGACCTACCCTACGATGATGGGCCTGATCGATGAGACCTTCGACGGACAACGGCGCTTCGGTGTCGGTCACTTCGATCTGATCGTGATCGACGAAGCCCACCGCTCCGTCTACCAGAAATACCGCGCCATCTTCGAGTACTTCGATTCGCTGCTGGTGGGCTTGACCGCAACGCCCAAGGACGAGATCGACAAGAACACGTACGAGCTGTTCGACCTGGAAACGGGCGTGCCGACCGACGCCTACGGACTGGACGAAGCCGTGGCCGACGGGCACCTGGTGCCGCCGGTGGCCATCTCGGTGCCGCTGAAGTTTCAGCGCCAGGGCATCAAGTACGACGACCTGTCGGAGGATGAGAAGGAAGAGTGGGACGCGAAGGAGTGGAGCGAAGACGGCACCGTGCCCACGGAGGTCGACCCTCAAGAGTTGAACAAGTGGCTTTTCAACATCGACACCGTCGACAAGGCACTGGAAGTGCTGATGACGCAGGGCCAGAAGGTGGCGGGCGGCGATCGCCTTGGCAAGACCATCGTCTTCGCCAAGAACAGCGATCATGCGGACTTCATCGCCGACCGATTCAACGTCAACTACCCGCAGTACAAGGGCCACTTCGCCCGGGTGGTGACGTACAAGACCGAGTACGCGCAAAGCATCATCGACGACTTCTCGGCCAAGGAGAAGATGCCGCACATCGCGGTGTCGGTGGACATGCTGGACACCGGCATCGACGTGCCCGAGGTGGTGAACCTCGTGTTCTTCAAGGTCGTGCGGTCGAAAACCAAGTTCTGGCAAATGCTGGGGCGTGGCACGCGGCTGTGCAAGGACCTGTTTGGGCCGGGCGAGCACAAGACAAACTTCTTCGTTTTCGACTTCTGCCAGAACCTGGAGTTCTTCAGCCAGAATCCGCCAACCTCGGACGGCTCATCTAGCGAGCCTCTGTCGACCCGGTTGTTCAAGGCGCGCCTGGAAATGATCGCCGAGCTGGACAAGCGCCAGAAGTACGGTGCGCATGCCAGCGACGGGCCCGCGAAGAACGCCATCGGCCATCCGACCGAGGAGCAACTGCGGAATGAGACGGCCGTGCTGCTGCGCGCCCGAGTCGTGGCGATGAACCTCGACAACTTCGTCGTCAGGCCGCAGCGACAGTTCGTCGAGAAGTACGTCAAGCCGGAGGCGTGGAAGCAGCTTAGTGACGACGACCATGCAGAACTGGGCCACCGCATCGCAAACCTGCCGTCGCAACAGGCCGACGAGGACGAAGAGGCCAAGCGCTTCGACATGCTGGTGCTGCGCACGCAGCTGACCATCCTGCAGGCGAAGCCCGACTTCGCCAGCCTGAAGCAGACGATCCAGTCCATCGCCAGCGCGCTGGAAGACCAAGTTGCGATCCCGGCGATCAAGGCCGAGATCATGCTCATCAGCGCCGTGGCCGGCGACGAGTGGTGGGACGATGTGACGGTGACGATGCTGGAGACGGTTCGGCGCCGACTGCGCGCCCTGGTCAAGCTGATACCGAAGGGTCAAAAGAAGGTCGTCTACACCGACTTCGAAGACGAACTCGGCGAGACAACCAGGGTCGACCTGCCGCAGGTGGCCGCCGGCCTGAGCATGAGCAAGTTCAAGGAGAAGGCCAGGCAGTTCTTGAAGGCGCACGAGTCGCATTTGTCGCTGCAGCGGCTTCGCAGGAATCAGCCGCTGACTGCCGCCGACCTCGTTGAGCTTGAGCGGATGCTGGTCGAGGCGGGCGGGACGAAGGTGCTCATCGACGAGGCAAAGGAGAAGAGTCAGGGTCTCGGGCTCTTCATCCGCTCGTTGGTCGGGATGGACCGTGAGGCAGCGATGCAGGCCTTCAGCGAGTTCCTGAGCGGGACAACCGCGACGCCGGACCAGATCGAGTTCATCGAACTGGTTGTGCAGGAACTGACTCTGAACGGGGTGATGGAGGCGGATCGACTGTTTCAGTCGCCGTTCACCGATATCAATTCGCAGGGGCCGCTGGGTGTCTTCCCTCCTAGCAGAGTGACGACTTTGGTCGAAGTCTTGTCCGTGATAAGACAGCGCGCAGTCGCATAGGCGCAGCCAAATCACAAATCAGAGCTGGCGCGCGGCGCCGCAAGGCAGTTACCAGGATGCGATTGGAGGATCGAACCACACGATTTGGCGTTGACCCTTTCAAAGGGCAGTCAATGCAAATTTGGCAGGGCACGATCTTAGGGGGGGGCGGCGGGCCGCTTCCTGGACGGAAGCTTGAGATCAGCGCGGATTGTGACCTCGCCAATGACAAAGGCGGCGGTGAATTCTTTGCGCTGGACATCCTGCGAGCTGAGGAATTCACCCGACAACGGCTTGTTGTTCCTAGAGCTGGCCTGAACAGCTTGGTCTGGGTTCGTCTACGCCGGTCGGCCGATACCATGGGCCACTGCGCCCCGTCGGGCAACGCCGGCGAATGCGGCCACGCCGGCTGGCCGAGGTTCGACTTTCGACAGAAGTTCGCAAGCGAAGACCCTTGCACCGCCCGCGATGCCTGCCGGCCGCGGATCACGCTGCTGCTGCCGGCAGGCGCGCTCAAGTAGGCCGGCGCTTTTTGCTCCACGGTATTTCAAGTGCCCCCGCGAACTCTGCGCAAGCCGTTGCTTGAAATCGGCTCACCTTGAAGCGCCTGGTTTTCCCACCCACTTCCCTAGTCAGGAACCGGCAACTCCGGGCATTGGACCTGATAGTCGATCTCCGGAGACACCAACGACTGCCACTGCTTGCGCGAGACGTTTCGCGTGAGCTTCGAGCACAAGAGCTTGGCCCATGTCGTGGGCCCTGGCCAGAGAAACACGGTGCCCGTGCGCGACAGGCCGACGAGCGACCCCTCCTGGTTGAACGTTACCTCAGAGACCGGTCTTTCTTGTGAGGGGAGCGGCAAGCTGCCGATCGATCGCCCGCTTTGCGAATTCCACAGCCTCAATCCGTCATCGCTGCTAGCGACTACGCGGGAGCCGTCGGGGGTGAACGCCACGCTCCAGATTTGGGCGGCGCTGAATGACAGACTCAACGCTGGGCGCACCTGTTCCGTGGCCGGCATGCCGATCTTGTGGCCGTTCGCATTCCACAAATGCACGACGCCGGAGTCGTCGCCCGAGGCGATTTGCGCGCCATCCGGGCTGAACGCCACGACGTTCGCGTTGGCGTGCAACATGACAGGGACGTCCAGCGGCTGGTGAGTATCCGCGTTCCACAATCGCACCGTGCCGTCGACGCCGACCGAGGCGAACTTCGTACCGTCCGGACTGTACGCCGCGTGCCGCACGCCGCCCTTGTGCCCTTCGAGCGGTTTTCCGATCGGCTTGCCGGTGTTTGCATCCCAGACTTGCAGCCTGCCGTCGGCAGAGGCGGAATCACCCGAGGTTTCCCCTAGCTGCTCGTACGAGACGAAGCGCAAGCCGTCGAACCTGAACGCAGCGCCGTTGAAGTAACGGTGTCGTTCCGCTCTGATGCGCTCGCCAATGAGGCTGCCGGTCTCGGTGTTCCACAACTGCATGACGGCGCCCGAGCTGAGAGAGCCCGTGTCCGAACCGGAAGCCGGCTTGCTGGTCGAGACCATGCGCGAGCCATCGGGGCTGAGCGCCACGAGGTTGTCGCCGCTCGCCGGATCTCCGACCAGGGCGCGGATCAATTGTCCGCGTTTTGTGCTCCGCAACTCGGTCTTGCCATCGTCGCGACGAACGGCCATGAGCGCGCCGGTGGCGCCGAACACGGCGTCTCGCTCCGGCTTGTTGCCCGCACTCAGCACGGTGAGCATCGAATGCGCGCCGGCTGTGTCCCACAGCCGCAACCTTCCGTCCTCGTCGCCCGAGGCGACGCGTGCGCCATCTGCACTGAACGCGACCCGCGTTTGGGAGTCCTTGGCACCTGTCGACAGTGCGCCGATCGGCTTGCGTGTGGTTGCATCCCACATCTGCACAATGCCTTCTTCCGTGCCTGCGAGGATGCGCGTTCCGTCGGCACTGAAAGCGACAGTGGCGATGTTCCCAGGCGGTTTCCCTTCGAGGACTGTGCGCTGTCCGGTTCGCGCATTCCAGAGCCACACACCTTGTTGCCTGGTACCGGCGACGATGATCGAGGTGTCGGGGCTCGATGGACTGAACGCCACGCTCACGACGTCGTCGTTGCCTTTCAGGATATCGCTCATGTCGAGGCGGCTGATCACTCGACGAGTCTGCACGTTCCATAGGCGGAGCATGGGGTCGTTGCCGGCGGCGACGATGCGGGATCCATCCTTGTTGAACGCCAGGCCGGAGTAGACATCGCCTTCCTGTTCCATCAACGGCGCACCGTCCTGCTTTCCGGTCTTCGCATCCCAGAGTCTCAGCGTCCAGTCCCAACCGCTAGACGCGATGCGCGAGCCGTCCGGACTGATCGCCACGGTCTGCACGCCAAGCTCCGCCCAGCTCGGCGACTCGTTCTTGTGCGCTTTGAACGGCTCGCCGATCGGCTCGCGGCCGTTCGCGTTCCATCGCTGCAGCGTTCCGTCTTCGCTGCCCGAAACGAGGGTCTGGCCATCCGCACTGAGCGCTACGGTCGAGATGCCGTCCTGCTTGCCGTCGAGCGGCGTCCCGATCGGCTGCAGATTGTTCGCATTCCAGAACTGAAGCGAACCGTCACGCCTTCCCGTCACGATGAGTGCCCCGTCGCGGCTGATCTCCATGGCGCCGATGGCCAAGCCGGTGTTGACGATCTTGCTCAGGTGCGGCACGGCCTTGAGGGTGGACAGCATCGCCGCGTCCACCTCTGCGGTCGGGCCCGCCAGGGCGCGGGCGACCAGCACTTGCTGGACAGCTTGCTCGTCGCCGCCCGCACGAGCGCCCATGAGCATGGCCGGTGCCTCCCCGGTCAAGCGCAGTGATATCGAGCGGCGAAGCTCGGCGCGAGCCCGCTCCGCGCTATCCGTGGCCATCTTGGCCGCGACCCCCAACGCGATGGCCAGCGCTGCCAGCACTGCAATGACTCCGCGCACCACCCGGCGCCACGACACATTCGAGCGGACTCGGGTCGGCGCGGTCGCCAGGCGTTCGATCAGAGCCGCGCTCGCGATACCGGTCTCGCAAGCGTCGGCAGCCTCGTCTAGCCAGATCTTGTCCTGGAAGGCCAGCCACTCTTGCGCCTGGCCGGCCAACGTCGGGTCCAGCAGCGCACCGCCGACGCTGATCGGTATCACCGGTCGGTCTGGGTGCCGGCGCCGGAATTCCTCCACCTCCTTGCGGACCCAGCGCGGCTCCGCCAGCGTGCCCCGGTTGGCGACGACCACCAGAAGCCGGGAGCCATCCAGAGCCTTGAGCAGGGTGGTGTCGAGCTGCTCGCCGGGCGGCGCTTCGTCCTCGCTGAAGAAGACGGTGAAATCTCGCTCGCGCAGGCGGCGCGCGAGATCGGAGGCGTAACTGAGGCTGCCGCGCGGCGATGGGCCGAGCGCGAACGAGATGAACACGTCGTAGCCGAACAGTCGCGCGGCGAAATTGCGCGCAGGAGCGGTGCGCTTGCTCGCCTGCGCAGCGGGGCTCGATGCCACGGTATCCGTCGACAGTTCAGCCATCTCCTGCCTTGCTTTCGGTCGCAGTTCCTCGAGGGTTGGGGAGTCGACTGGCCGAGTCTAACGGTCCGTCATTTCGCGGATGCGGGCACTGTCGATTTCGCGATTGCGTCGACTTTCCCGGCTTGCATTCTTACCCGGACGGTAACGGGATCAGGCAACGGGCACAGCTTCACAAGGCAACGGTCCTTCGGAGCATACGGCGCAACCGGCCCGGGAACCGCGAGTTTGTTCAGAAGCGATTCCGGCCACGCTGCGAACTCGACAAACGTCCGCTTCTCTTGGGCGCCTCGGGTGGCAACCGGTCGTGTCCCGCTCTTCAGGGGACCGAGATGGCCTCGATCCAGTGCCCTGATTCGTCCTGTCGGGCGCGCCGGAAATAATGATCAATCGGTTCTCAGTCCGGATCCAGTGCGGGCACCGCTCCTGCGACGAGACCTTCGGAAGATGTCGGGACCCTGCCGCCGCGGCATCACCTGCACGCCATGTCACGAGGCGCACGCAAAGCGCCCGGGATCTCCGACGAGATGGCTCGGCGCGCGCCGCATTCCCTGAACCTCATTGCCGTACCCGACGCGCGCACCGCGCGCCTGGGCTCACCGCATGCGCGGACTCTTCGACCTCGCGCAACCTGCGGGTGCGTCAGCCCCGGGTAACGTGAGCAGCCACGCACAGCCACTGCCCGTCTTGCAACGCCCAAATGTCGGTATACCGCCCGGCGCCGGCGTCGCCGGTCGGTTTCCGGTACGTGGTGCGCCCATGGATGATGGCGAATTCCCCCATCACACGAATGCGCACGTCTTCGCAGGCGAGATTGGAAACCGCCGCGAGTCGACCGATCCCGGAGAGGAAGTCCGCCCGGTTCACGAGCGAGCCGTCGGGATTGCTGTTGAGAAAGTCCTTGGCCAGGATTTCTTCGAAGCGACCGACGTCGGAGGTTGCTATCGAATGGATGTAGTCCTGATTGAGTTTGCGAAGTGTCTCCAGGTGAGTCTCGCTCGTCCGCGCATCGCCCTGCATTGGGTGCCTCGCTGCTTCGATCAGGATGGACCCGCATGCTAGCCGCGAAATGGGCTCGCCGGAAGAGCCGTCCGGTCACGGGATTCTCTCTGACGATGCGCGCGACGACGCTCCCGCGAGCTGGCCTCGATCACGCGCCGCAGGGCGTCACTGCGACGCCCAGGGAGGGCGCGGGCTCCGCGATCGCAAAGCTCAGCCACACCGCTGCGGGCCCGGCCAATTCGACCGGGTCCATGGCTTAGAGCCAGCCCACGCGGTGGAGTAGAGACGGCGAGGCGGGTCAGTGTTCCGCGTCCGCGGAGAGTACCTGCAGCAGCGCCTCATGAAACCGCTCCGGCGCTTCCACCTGCGGCGAGTGCCCCAGATCCGCAAACTCGATCAGTCTCGCGTCCGGAATCGTCCGCGCTGCCTGCCGTCCCAGTTCCGGATAGTTCCCCAGGCGCCTTGCCACTTCCGGGGGCGCGCGGTTGGCACCCGGTGCGGTGCGATCGAGCCCGCCGATGATCAGCAGGGTCGGTACCCGGATCCTCGGGAACTCATGCACGACCGGCTGCGTGAACAGCATTTCGGCGGTCAAGGCCTGGTTCCACGCGACCCGCTCGCGACCGCTGCCGGCATACAATCCCGCGGTCATGGCAACCCACCGGTCGTACTGCGGTTTCCAGTTGCCGTGGTAGTAGAACTTCAGCTGATAGCTCTTGAGAGTCTCGGCGGTCGTGTGCAACTGCGCTGCGTAGAGCTGATCCACCGTGGCGTAGGGCACACCCTCGGCCCGCCAGTCCTCGAGCCCGATCGGATCGACCAGCACGAGTCGATCGACCGCGTCGGGGAACATGAGCGCATAGCGCGCGGCCAGCATGCCGCCCATGGAGTGACCCAGGATCGTCGCGCGTTCGATGCCGCGCGATCTGAGCAGCGCCCGGGTGTTGGTCGCGAGCTGATCGAAGGAGTACTGGTAGCGTTCGGGCTTGGTGGATTTGCAGAAGCCGATCTGGTCGGGCGCAACCACGCGATAGCCCGCCTCGACCAGACGGGCGATGGTCGCTTCCCAGGTGGCCGCACAGAAGTTCTTGCCGTGCAGGAGGACCACGACCCGCCCGTTGGGTCGCTCGGGCGCGATGTCCATGAACGCCATCGCCAGGCTCTGGCGTTGGGACTCGAACGTGTAGCGCTGCACGGGGTAGGGGTAATCGAAGCCTTCGAGTTCGGGGCCGTAGGTGGCCTGGGTCTGCGCGTGCGACAGCGCAGTCGCCGCGAACAGGAGAGCGGTTGTGGCAACGAACCGATGTGCATGCATCCGGGATTCTCCTCGCTGGATCGCTTCGATTTCGGAAACTTTCGACGTTGCTCGCCCGCGATCAGACGAGTCCCACCGCACGGCCCGGGTCGGCTGCGCCCGCTTCGAGTTCGTGTCCGAGGAACCCCCCGGACTGGCGCGCCCACAACTGCGCGTAGAGTCCGTTCGCCGCCAGCAGGCGGGCATGGGACCCCGTTTCCACCACCTTGCCCCGATCGAGCACGATCAGGCGGTCCATGCGGGCGATCGTGCTCAGTCGATGCGCGATCGCGATGACGGTCTTGCCTTCCATCAGCGTGTCGAGCTGCTCCTGGATCGCGGCCTCGATCTCGGAATCGAGCGCGGAGGTCGCTTCGTCCAGGACCAGGATCGGGGCATTCTTGAGGATCACGCGGGCCAGTGCGACCCGCTGGCGCTGGCCGCCGGAGAGCTTCACGCCACGCTCGCCCGCGTGAGCATCGTAGCCGGTGCGATCCTTCCAGTCGCGCAGGCCGAGGATGAACTCGTGCGCGTGGGCGCGCCGCGCCGCGGATTCGATCTCCGGCTGCGTTGCCTCGGGGCAGCCGTAGCGGATGTTGTCCGCGATGGATCGGTGCAGCAGCGAAGTATCCTGGGTGACGACGCCGATCGCGCCACGCAGGCTTTCCTGCGTCACGCCGCGGATATCCTGGCCGTCCACGAGGATGGCGCCACGTTCGACGTCGTGAAACCGCAGGAGCAGATTGACCAACGTGGACTTGCCGGCACCGCTGCGCCCCACCAGACCCACGCGCTCCCCCGGCTGCACCACGAGATCGAGATCGCGCAACACGATCGCGGCCGGCTCGTCGGGCCGGCCATAGCTGAAACGCACCGCATCGAAGCGGACCTCGCCGCGCGCGACCAGCAAGCTCGAGGCGTCCGGCGCATCGACCAGGGTGAGCGGGCGGGCGATGCTGTCCATGCCTTCCTGGACCACGCCGACGTTCTCGAAGATGCCGCTCACTTCCCAGCTGACCCAGCCGGCCATGTTGGCGATCTGCCACGCCAGCGGAATCGCGGTGGCGACCACGGCCGGATCGGCCTGGCCGTGGTACCAGAGCCATCCCCCCAGCAGCGCGGTGCTGGCGACGAGCAATGTGTTCATCACCGCGAGCGTGCTCACGAACAGCGTGCTCCAGCGCATGTGCGCCCGCATGCGGGCTTCGTGGATATCGAGACTCTCGCGGACATGCTGGTCTTCGTCCCGCGCCCGCGCAAACAGCTTCACGGTGAGGATGTTGGTATAGCTGTCGACCACGCGCCCCATCACCTGCGAGCGGGCCTCGGAGCTGGCCCGGGAAAAGTCCCGCATGCGCGGGACGAACGCGCGCAGGAAAAGGCCGTAGCCGATCATCCACACGATCGTCGGAACCGCGAGCACCGGGTGCGACGACAGCATCACGATCAGCGCGGAGATGCCATAGACGGAGATGTACCAGATGGCGCGGATGCTGGACACGACGCTCTCACGCAGGGAGTTGGCCGTGTTCATCACCCGGTTCGCGATGCGCCCGGCGAAATCGTTCTGGAAGAAGTTCCACGACTGCCGGACCACGTGCCAGTGGTTCTGCCAGCGGATCTCGGTCGTGATGCCCGGAAGCACGGCGTTCAGGCGCATCAGGCAATCGACGAAGATCGCGCACGGGCGCGCGATCAGGAAAAGGAGCGCGAGCAAGGTCAGCGCCGCGCCACTTGCGGCCAGCGCGGTGACCGGATCGGGTGCCGTCATGAGGCCGACGAGCCGTCCGATGAATAGCGGCACCACCGTGTCGAGCAATGCCACGCACAGGCTCGCGGCGAGCATGCCGGCGTAGACGCGCGGATGCTGGCGCAGGAAATGCCGGTAGAAGGCCCACAGTCCGCTGGGTGGCCCGGACGGCGGGGTGACGGTGCCAGGGGGCACCGCGGTGCCACGGACGAACGACTCGAACAGTCGCAGGATCCCGGCTAATCCCGGAATGCGCTCAGGCCCGCGCGGCAAGTTTCGTTACCGTCGGTTCGACCCGGGTCGGAAATCGGCGGACGGCTTCCTGTTCCAGATAGCCGAGAAACGTCCGGGCGACGACCGACAGTTGCCGGCCCGGGTGAACCACATGCCAGGCGCACGGGATCGGAAGCGCATCGACATCGAGCACGGCAACCCGCCCACCCATCGCCTCGAGGGCGGACTGCGCCAGAATGGTCACGCCCTGACCCGCCGCGACAGCCCGCAGGATCGCCTCGTCGGAGTCGATCTCCACCTTGGCCGTCAGTTCGATGCCATGTTCGCGGAGATGACGCTCGGTGGCGAGACGGGTGCCGGAACCGCGTTCGCGCAGCAGCCACGGTTCACGGGCGAGGCGAGCGAGCGATATGCGCCGCTTGCCCGCCAGCGCATGACCTTCGGCGGCGACCGCTATGAGCGGGTTATCGAGGAAAGGATGCGCGGCGATGTCGAACTGGCGCGGCGGCTGGGTCATCACGTAGAGATCGTCCTCGCCGCGCGCAAGCCGTTCCATGATCCGCTCGCGAGGCGCGACCTCGAGCCTGACCTCGATCGCCGGGTAACGGTCGCGGAACCCCGTGAGCAGCCTCGGCAGGAACGACCCGGCCGCGGTGATGCAGGCGAGTCGCAGGCAGCCTTTCTCCAGTCGCCTCATGTCGCCCGCCGTCGCTTCGAACCGGTCCCAGGCGCTGAACATTTCGTCGCAGGTGCGTTCGAGGTCCAGCCCGATTTCCGTGAGCCTGAGCCGCCTGCCGGTCTGTTCGAGAAGCGGTTGCCCGACAATGTCGGCGAGCTGCTTCACCTGCGTCGAAACGGTGGATTGCGAAAGCGACAGGACATCGGCGGCCCGGGTGAAGCTCAGTTGCCGCGCGACTGCCTGGAACACCTTCAACTGCCGCAGCGTGACATGCATGCCGGGGCGAATGCGTGTCGTGATCATGGTCTGGAAAGTATCACAGTCGTGAACGGATCATGGATGCCGGTTGGTCAGCGCCGGGACGCGGGGGTTCCGGCGGAATCGACGCCGCGCGGTTTGCGGCGCCCCGCATGGGGGGACTATGCTTCTCCTCCCTCTTCCGCATCGCCACCCGAATGAACCTCCGCACCGCGATCGTGGTCTCCAGCCTGCTTTTCGCCCAGGCCGCCCCTGCAGTCACCTTGTCCGAATTGCGCGATTCGGAAGTGGCGCGCGGCCTGCGCGAGGCCCTCGAACTGGGCGTGGGCAATGCCGTGGTGAAGCTCGGCCAGGAGAACGGTTTCATGGGCAACGAAGCGGTCCGCATCCCGCTGCCCGAATCCCTCGAAAAGGTCGATTCGATCATGCGCAAGTTCGGCATGGGCAAGCAATCGGACGAACTGATCGCGACCATGAACCGTGCCGCCGAGCAGGCCGTGCCCGAGGCCAAGGCCGTGCTCGTGAGGACCGTGCGCATGCTCAGCATCGACGACGCCAAGAAGATCCTGACCGGCCCGAACGACGCGGCGACGCAGTATTTCCGGGACCGGAGCACCGAACAGCTCGTGCAGCGCATCCAGCCCATCGTTGCCCGCGAGACCAAGCGGCTCAAGCTCGCGGAGTACTACAACAAGTTCGCCAGCAAGGGAGTCGCGTTCGGACTGCTGCGCGAGGAGGATGCCAACCTCGACTCCTACGTCACCCGCAAGGCGCTCGACGGCCTGTTCACCACGCTTGCGACGGAGGAACAGGCGATCCGCGCCGATCCGCTCGAATCGGGCAAGCGCCTCGTCAAGAAGGTGTTCGGCACGATGGTGCCGTAGCATCGCGTCGCGAGCCCTGCGGTACACTCGCCGCCGCCATCCGGAACCGCAGCACCCATGAATCCGCTCGACCTCGCCCCCGCCCTTGCGCCGCGGCTGCGCGAAATCCCCTACAACTACACGTCGTTCTCGGACCGCGAGATCGTTATCCGCCTGCTCGGTCCGCGCTGCTGGGCGCTGGTCGAGGAGCTGCGTGCGCAACGTCGCACCGGTCGCTCCGCGCGCATGCTCTACGAGGTTCTGGGCGACATCTGGGTCGTCAACCGCAACCCGTACCTGCAGGACGATCTGCTCGGCAACCGCAGGCGTCGCGCCGCATTGATCGAGGCGCTTCGCCATCGGGTACACGAGATCGAGTCGCGCCAGGACAGCGACGATGCGCGCGTGAGCGAATTGCTCATCGCCGCGCACAAGGCCGTCGACGCATTCGCCACGAGCTTCGACAGCACGGCGGAGCTGCGCCGCAAGGTATTGCGCCGCCTCGGCCCGGTCACCCGGCGCGACAACATCGCGTTCGACGGGCTTGCGCGGGTATCGCACGTCACCGACGCGACCGACTGGCGCGTCGAGTATCCGTTCGTCGTGCTCTATCCTGACGACGAGGACGAGCTGGCACCCCTGGTGCGGGCGTGCATCGAACTGGGCCTCACCATCATTCCGCGAGGCGGGGGCACCGGCTATACCGGCGGCGCCGTTCCGCTCACGCCGTTGGCCGCCGTGATCAACACCGAGAAGCTCGATCGTTTCAACCCGATCGAGCGCGTCCATTTGCCGGGCGTGGAGGATCTGGTCCCCGTCATACGCTGCGGCGCGGGCGTCGTGACGCGCCGGGTGATGGAAGCGGCCGAAGCCGCGGGGCTCGTGTTCGCGGTCGATCCGACCTCTGCCGATGCGTCATGCATCGGCGGCAACGTGGCAATGAACGCGGGTGGCAAGAAGGCCGTGCTCTGGGGCACTGCGCTCGACAATCTCGTTTCGTGGCGGATGGTCGATGTCGACGGCAACCGGATCGAAGTGACCCGCCTGGACCACAATCTCGGCAAGATCCATGACGTCGAAACCGCGCGCTTTTCCGTCCAGCGGTTGCGCGCCGACGGACGGACCCCCCAGGGCGAAGCGGTCGTGATGGAAATCCCGGGCCGATCGTTCCGCAAGCAGGGGCTGGGCAAGGATGTCACCGACAAGTTCCTGGCCGGCCTGCCCGGCATCCAGAAGGAAGGCTGCGACGGGCTCATCTCCGGCGCGACCTTCATCCTGCATCGCATGCCGGCCCACGTGCGCACCGTGTGCCTGGAGTTCTTCGGGCAGGTGCGCGACGCCGTGCCCTCGATCGTCGAGATCAAGTCGTACATGGATGGCCACCCGGACGCGGTATTGGCCGGGCTGGAACATCTCGACGAGCGCTACGTCAAGGCCGTCGGCTATGCCACGAAGGCGAAGCGCGGCGCGCGGCCCAAGATGGTGCTGCTCGCGGACATCGCCGGCGATGACGAACGCGCGGCCGGGGAGGCCGCTTCGCAGATCGTGCGGATCGCCAATGCGCGCGGCGCGGAAGGCTTCATTGCCGTATCGGCAGAGACCAGACGCAAGTTCTGGCTCGATCGCGCCCGCACCGCCGCGATCGCGAAGCACACCAACGCATTCAAGATCAACGAGGACGTGGTCATTCCGCTCGAGCGTCTCGGCGAGTACTCCGAGGGCATCGAGCGCATCAACATCGAACTGTCGCTCGCGAACAAGCTGGCGCTGCTGGACGAGCTGGACGCGTTCTTCGCCGGCGAGCTTGCGGTGAGCGCTTCGGGCGAAGCCCTCGCGGCGACCGAGATGCTGGCCGGGCGGCCCGAAGCCGCGCGCGACGTCCTGAGCAGCACGCGCCGGCGCTGGCGGACGCTGCTCGAGCACATCGACGATCCCGCCGAAAGCGATGGCCGGACGGTGTTTGCCCGACTGCAGGATCACAGCGAGCGCGTGTCGTGGAAGACCGAAGTGCGCGAACCGTTGATGCAGTTGTTCGACGGGCGCGCGTTCGATCCGATCCGTGCCGCCGTCGACGCGACGCATGCGCGCGTGCTCAGGGCACGCGTGTTCGTTGCCCTGCACATGCATGCGGGCGACGGCAACGTGCATACCAACATACCGGTCAACTCGGACGATTACGCGATGCTGCAGACGGCCAATACCGCCGTCGCACGCATCATGAAGCTCGCGAAATCCCTGGGCGGGGTGATCTCTGGCGAGCACGGTATCGGCATCACCAAGCTCGATTATCTCGAGCCGCGCGAAGTCGACGCATTCCGGCGTTACAAGGAAGCGATCGATCCCGACGGCCACTTCAATCGCGGCAAACTGCTGCCCGGCGCCAATCTCGAGCAGGCCTACACGCCTTCGTTCGGATTGCTCGAACTGGAAAGCCTGATCCTCGAACAGAGCGAGATCGGGCACATCTCCGATTCCGTCAAGGACTGCCTGCGCTGCGGCAAGTGCAAACCCGTTTGCGCGACGCACGTCCCGCGCGCGAACCTGCTCTATTCGCCCCGCAACAAGATCCTCGCGACGTCGCTGCTGATCGAGGCCTTCCTGTACGAGGAGCAGACGCGGCGCGGCATCTCGTTGCAGCATTTCGACGAGTTCTCGGACGTGGCCGATCACTGCACGGTCTGCCACAAGTGCCTCAATCCCTGCCCCGTGGACATCGACTTCGGCGACGTCTCGATGGCGATGCGCAACTTCCTGCGCAAGCACGGCCGCAAGAAATTCAACCCGGGCACTGCGGCATCGATGCTGTTTCTCAATGCGACCGATCCCGCCACCATCAAGCTGGTGCGCACCGTGATGATCGAATGGGGTTACAAGGCGCAGCGTGGGGCGCACGCGGTCGCGAAGCGGTTCGGACTCATCCAGTCCCAGGTGCGCCAGCCACCCGCGACGATCGGCAAACCCGCCGTGAAGGCCCAGGTCATCCATTTCATCAACAAGCCGATGCCGAAGTCGGTTCCGCGCCGGACTGCGCGCGCGCTGCTCGACATCGAGGACAAGCACATGGTCCCGGTGATCCGCGACGCGGGTCGGGTGACCGAGGAATCGGATGCGGTCTTCTACTTCCCCGGCTGCGGTTCGGAGCGTCTGTTCAGCCAGGTGGGCCTGGCCACCCAGGCCATGCTCTATCACGTCGGTGCCATCACCGTTCTGCCGCCCGGCTATCTGTGCTGCGGCTATCCGCAGACTTCGGCGGGCGAAGCCGAGAAGGGGCAGGCGATCTCGACCGAGAATCGCGTGCTGTTCCACCGCGTCGCGAACACGCTCAACTATCTCGACATCAAGACCGTGATCGTGTCGTGCGGCACGTGCATGGATCAGCTGGCCAAGTACGAATTCGACCGGATCTTTCCCGGATGCCGGCTGCTCGACATCCACGAGTACCTGATGGAAAAGGGCGTGCGGCTGAATGGGCTGCAGGGCGTGCGCTATCTCTACCACGACCCCTGCCATTCGCCGATGAAGACCCACCAGCCGATGAAGGTGGTGCAGGAACTCGTGGCGACCGAGGTGAAGCTGAGTGACCGTTGTTGCGGTGAATCGGGCACGCTGGCCGCGACCCGGCCCGACATCTCCACGCAGGTGCGTTTTCGCAAGGAGGAGGAGATGCGCAAGGGTGCGAGTGCAGTCCGCGCCGATGGTTTCGACGGACCGGTGAAGGTCCTCACGTCCTGCCCGTCCTGCCTCCAGGGCCTGGCCCGCTTCAACGACGACGCCGGCACCGATGCCGACTACATCGTCGTGGAGATCGCGCGACACCTGCTCGGCGCCGACTGGCTCGAGGACTACGTGAACAAGGCAAATAGCGGCGGCATCGAGCGGGTTCTGCTGTGACGACGCGCGGATGCGTCCTTTGCGATTCCGACGGCGGCCGGGTGCTGTGGCGCGATGCCGGGGTCCGCGTGATCGCACCCGAAGAGCCGGACCATCCCGGCCTGCTGCGCGTGGTGTGGAACGAACATGTGGCGGAGATGACGGATCTCGCGCCGCGCGACCGCGATCACCTTATGCGTGTCGTCTTCGCCGTGGAAGATGCGGTGCGCCGGATCCTCGTGCCGGACAAGATGAACCTGGCGAGCCTGGGGAACGTCGTCCCGCACTTGCATTGGCATGTGGTCCCGCGGTTCACCACCGATCCGCATTTTCCCGATCCTGTCTGGGGCGCCCGGTTGCGCGACCGGCCCGTTGCGATCAGGGCAGACTTTCGCGATGCGATCGTGGCGCAGCTTGCCACTGCCCTGGGGTAGCGACGGCCACGGTGGCCGGTACGACGCGTCGGCATCAGTGCGCCGCGGCGGAGGATCGTGGAGGTGCTTCCAGCGGCTGGGTCGAAACCGCGCGGTCCCGGGGAAAGATCGCCGAGAACGTGCTGCCCTTGCTCAGCTGGCTCTCGATCTCGAGCCTGGCGTGGTGCCGCGAGAGCACGTGCTTCACGATCGCCAGGCCGAGGCCGGTGCCGCCGGTCTCACGCGAGCGGCTGCGATCCACGCGATAGAACCGTTCGGTGAGACGGTCGATGTGGTGGGGCTCGATGCCGATGCCCGTATCGGTCACGCTGAATACCGGGGCGCCGTCCTCGCGCATGCTCCAGCGCAGCTCGATGCGACCGTTCTCGGGTGTGTAGCGGATCGCATTGCTCGCCAGGTTGCCGAAGGCGCTGCGCAGTTCGTCCGGACTGCCCACCAGATCGACCGGCGATTCCAGCTTGAGGCGAATGTCGTGTCTGCCGCCGGACAGTGCCAGCGCTTCCTGGAAGAGGTGCTGCACCAGTTCACGGATGTCGACCTGCTCCTCGCGCAACGGGTTCACGGCGCTCTCCAGTCGCGACAGCGTCAGCAGGTCCTCCACCAGCCGGTTCATGCGCACGCACTGCTGCGTCATCAATTGCAGGGACCGGTGCGTCATCTGCGGATCGGGCACCGTCATGTCGGTGAGCGTTTCGAGAAAACCGTTCAGCACGGTGAGCGGCGTGCGCAGCTCGTGGGAGACGTTGGCGACGAAATCGCGGCGCATGGTCTCCAGGCGCTCCCAGCGCGTGATGTCGCGCCCCAGCAGGAGCTTGTCGCTGTCGCCGTAGGGGACGATCTGGATCGAAATGACCGTCTCGGTGCCCGACGCGGTCGGAACCCGCAGGTTGAGAGGCGTGGCCAGGTCACCGGAATGAAGATAGTCGACGAACTGCGGCTGGCGCATGAGGTAGGTGATCTGCTGGCCCCGATCACGCACCGCGCGCAGACCGAAATACGCTTCGGCCTTGGGATTGCACAGATCGATGCGGTTTTCGGCATCGAGCAGGATGACGGCCTCCGGGAAGGCGGCTCCGGCCTTCTGGAAGCGCACCAGCGCCTCCTGCAGCCGCGCCTCGGTATGCGCCTGCTTGCGCACCAATCGGTACAGGTAGGAAAAAAGCTGTTCCCATGAGCCGCTGCCGTTGGGGACGTTGTCGGTCTTCGGATCGAGCAGCCACGCCCGAAACAGCGACAGGTTGTGCAGGTGATGCGTCAGCAGCATCGCGAGCACCACACACGCGACCAGCAGCGCCGCTGCCCTGCCGGCAATGGGCCAGATTGGCAGCGCGATCGCCGCGACGATCGCCACGGTCAGCAGCGGCTTGCGCCAGGGCGAATTCACGAATGCTCCGGACCGGGACGAGATGCCGGATTATTGCAGATGCAGGCCTGGCATCCGATGAATCATGGGTTCAACGCCCGCCGCCCCGGACCGGACGCACCGCTTCGTTGCCCGCGGACGACGAAGCTTTCGGGGTCGCGATGCCCTGCATCTCAATTCGGCGACAGGCGATAACCCGTTCCCCGGACGGTCTGGATCAACCGGTCCAGCTCCGTCGGTTCGAGTGCCTTGCGCAGGCGCCGGATGTGGACGTCCACCGTGCGCTCCTCGACGAACACGTGATCGCCCCAGACCTGGTCGAGCAACTGCGTGCGCGAATGGACCCGCTCCGGGTGGGTCATGAGGAAGTGGAGCAGGCGGAACTCGGTCGGTCCGAGGTCCACCGGGGCGGCGTTGCCGGTCACCCGATGGCTTGCCGGATCGAGCTTGAGCCCTCCGACCTGCACCATGTCGTCGGTCATCTGGGGCGAGCGTCGCCGCAGGACCGCCTTGA
This sequence comes from Burkholderiales bacterium, assembly GCA_038324085.1. Classification (GTDB taxonomy): domain Bacteria; phylum Pseudomonadota; class Gammaproteobacteria; order Burkholderiales. The sequence goes on along the minus strand of JBBQHP010000021.1, from coordinate 50,906 downwards.
CTCGTGCGTTGAGTTCCCGCGGCGAAAAAGGCTTGGTGATGTAGTCGTCGGCGCCGGTGTCGAGTCCGGTCAGCTTGTCCTGCTCTTCCGAACGGGCGGTGAGCATGATGATCGGTATCGCCTTGGTCCGCTTGTCGGAGCGCAACCGCCTCGCGAATTCGACGCCCGAGATCCCGGGCAGCATCCAGTCCAGCAGAATCAGGTCGGGAAGCGCGTTCTGGACGAGATTGAGGGCCTGCTCGGCGTTGTCGGCCTTGAGTGCCTGATGGCCCGCCTGCTTGAGGTTGTAGGAGATCAACTCCTGGATGGCCGGCTCGTCCTCGACGACCAGAATTGTGGCGGCCATGCATCACTCCTTGGGTTATCAGTACCTTGCGATCCTATGTAATGTTTGTTACAGCGCCGTGACATGAATCAACCCGGCACCACAAACAGCCCGTTGTCATCGGGCCGGGTCGCAATTACCCGTGCGGAGGCAGCTCGGGGCGGATGCACCTGCGCGCCGACGGCCGCCCGGATTTCCGGTACACCGAGCAGGAAATCGGGTGAACGCCGTTCACGCCGTTCAATTGCCGTACTCGTCCAGGGCCCGCCAACGCTCGCGCGCCCGGATCTCTTCGTCCAGCGTTTCGCGGGCGATCTTGTCGCGTTCGCCGATGTAGAGGATGTCGCGTGCGAACTGGCCGTAGGTCGTGGAACCTTCATAGAGTTCCGCCAGGCTTTCGAGGGCCCGGGTCTCGCTCTTCACGCGATAGGCGGGGGACGGACCACGCTCGGATTCGACCACGTGCTGGCATTTCTGCATGGACTCCGCCAGGGCCTTGATGGCAGGTCGATCGGCGTCGGTCGCTCGCGCCCGGTTCGCGAGCATGTCGATCGACTGGGGCGCCTCGTACGAGATCGGTAGCTGTATCTTGTCCCGGATCGGGTCGATCCTGGGGTCGGCATAGATGCGGTCGCATTCGGCGCGGATCGCATGCGCCGAGCTTTCGCTGCCGGTGCCGGACGTGGCGCAGGCGCTGATGACGATCGCACAGGACAAGCAGGAAACGAAGGTGAAGTGTTTGTTCATGGTCTTGAGCCCGGCGCTGGCCGCGGGCATCGAGTTCGAGGAAGCAACCTAGCCAATCTTACCGAGGCGGACGGGTTTCTGTAACAATCCCGTCATGAATTCCGGCGCCTGACCGGCGCTCGCGCGGGTCGGCGGTCCCTTCGGCGCGCGGGCGGGTGGGTCCCTGGAACGTTTCGCGCAGCGTGGGCCAGGGCTGCCATCCGGGGGGCCGATCGAGGTGGATCGCGAGAGTGCGCAGATCCGCCGGCCGGCCGGCCGTCAGCACATGACCCGGCGGCACCGCGACGACCTCGGGTTATGATCCCTGCCTTCTCGACGCGACCGATTCGATCATCCCGGAGACCTCAATCTTGGTCGCAGCTGGCAGAAACCGCGCTCCACCCACGGACATCGTCCTGCACCAGCGCTCGAAGGTCCTCGAGATCGCCTTCGACGACGGTTTGCGTGCCCACTTGCCTTGCGAATTCCTGCGCGTGTACAGCCCCTCCGCGGAAGTCCGCGGTCATGGGCCGGGCCAGGAAGTGCTGCAGATCGGCAAGCAGGACGTGAACATCAAGGCGATCGAACCAGTGGGCAGCTATGCGGTCAAGCTGGTGTTCACGGACGGTCACGATACCGGCCTGTATTCCTGGGACTACCTGCACGAACTGGCGCGAGATCATGAGCTCTTGTGGGAACGCTATCTGGAACGTATGGCGGCGGCAGGTGCCGGTCGCGAGGCGGGCGCTGGCGTGAAGGTGCACAAGCTCCAGCGCATGGACCCGCCGGCGCGCGCCTCGAAGGCTCCCACCGATGAGTAAGACCGACTTCGGCTTCAGCCAGGTGGACGAGACCGAGAAGGCGGCGCGGGTCGCCGGCGTATTCGAGTCCGTCGCGCCGCGCTACGACGCGATGAACGACCTGATGTCGGCCGGGCTGCATCGACTCTGGAAGCGCTTCGCGCTCGATGTCGCGCTGGTGCGACCCGGACACAAGGTCCTGGACGTCGCCGGCGGCACCGGCGACATGACGCGCCTGTTCATGCAGCGAGTCGGACCGGGCGGGGAAGTGTGGCTCACCGACATCAACGGCCCGATGCTCGTCACGGGCCGCGATCGCCTGGCGGACGAAGGGTTGAGTCCGTCCGTCTTGCGGTGCGACGGCGAGCGTCTGCCGTTTCCATCCGCGTACTTCGATTGCGTCTGCGTGGCCTTCGGGTTGCGCAACATGACGCGCAAGGACATCGCGCTGGCCGAATTCCTGCGCGTGCTCAAGCCGGCCGGGCGTCTGGTGGTGCTGGAGTTCTCGCGCGTCTGGCGGCCGCTCGGGAAGCTCTACGACCTGTATTCGTTCCGGGTGCTGCCTTTCATGGGGCGCCTCGTGGCCAAGGATGCCGCGTCCTATCGCTACCTGGCCGAGTCGATCCGCATGCATCCGGGGCAGGAGGAACTGAAGACCATGCTGGAGAGCGCGGGTTTCGAGCGGGTCGAGTACTTCAATCTGAACGCGGGCGTGGTCGCCGTGCATCGGGGCTGGGCGCCTTGAGCCTGCCGGCGCGGACGCTCGCGGCATCGCTCAACCACGTCATCCATTCGGCGCCCTGGTCGCTTGAGGCGCTCAGGCAGCACGCGGGGCGGACCGCGGTGGTCGCCATTGCGCCGTTCGAGTTTGCCTTCAGCGTGACGGCCACGGGAGAGATCCGGGCGGCGGCCGCCGAGGCCGCCCGCGATGTCCGGATCGACCTGCCGCCGCTCGCTGCACTCCGCTTCGCTGCGGGTGATCCCGCCGCTGCGCGGGTCGCGAATGTCGAGGGTGACGCCGCGTTCGCTGCAACGCTGCGTCTGCTCGCGCAGAATCTCGCCTGGGATTTCGAGGAAGACCTCTCGAAGTTCATCGGCGACATCGCGGCCCATCGCCTGGCGGCGGGACTGCGCGTCGCCGCGGCCTGGCCGCGGGAGGCGGGCGCGCGCGCGGCGCGAGCGGTCGCAGAGTACGCCACCGAGGAAGCCGGCATGCTGCCGCCGAGTGCGGCGGTGGAATCCTGGTTCGCAGAGGTCGACCGGGTCCGCGACGACACGGAACGAATCGAGAAGCGTATCGCGCGACTCGAGTCGAAGCGGCGCTAGCGCCGGTCAACCGGGACACGGTCGGTCATGCTGCGGTTGTTGCGGCTCGCGAAGATTCTCGTCGTGGTGTTCCGTTTCGGCCTCGACGAGATGGCTCTCGGACACGAACGGGTGCGCTGGCTGCGGCCGGTTCTGCGCACGGTGCTGTTCTGGCGTCGACTCGATCGGCCCCGGGGCGAACGGCTGCGCCGCGCACTGGAAGACCTCGGGCCGATCTTCGTGAAATTCGGGCAGCTGCTGTCCACCCGGCGTGACCTGATTCCTCTGGACATCGCCGACGAACTGGCTCGACTGCAGGATCGGGTGCCCCCTTTTCCGCCCGAACAGGCCCTGGCCGTGATCGAGAAGACCTACGGCAAGCCGGTGGATGAAGTCTTCGCCGCATTCGACCGCGAAGCGGTCGCGAGCGCTTCCGTGGCGCAGGTGCATTTCGCCACGCTGCCCGACGGTCGCGAGGTGGCAGTCAAGATCCTGCGCCCGGGGATCGAGAGCGTGATCGGTCGCGACATGGAACTGCTGGACGTCGCCGCGACGCTCATGGAGATGACATGGAAGGACGGCAAGCGGCTGCGCCCCCGGGAAGTCATCGCCGAATTCCGCAATCACCTGCGCGACGAGCTCGATCTCATGCGCGAGGCCGCCAACGGCAGCCAGCTGCGGCGCAATTTTCGCGACTCGACCCTCCTGGTCGTGCCCGAGATCCACTGGGACTGGTGCGCGCAGCAGGTCATGGTGATGGAGCGAATGATCGGCACGCCGGTCTCGCACGTGGCGGCGCTGCGCGAGCAGGGCATCGACATTCCCAGGCTGTCGCGGATGGGCGTCGAGATCTTCTTCACCCAGGTGTTCCGGGACGGCTTCTTCCACGCCGACATGCACCCCGGCAACATCTTCGTCCGCGCCGATGGTCGTTACATCGCGCTCGACTTCGGCATCATGGGAACCTTGACCGACGTCGACAAGAACTATCTCGCGCAGAATTTCCTGGCCTTCTTTCGTCGCGATTACCGGCGCGTCGCCCAGGCTCATCTCGACGCAGGCTGGGTGCCGCCGGAAACGCGGTTGGACGAATTCGAATCGGCGATCCGCGCGGTTTGCGAACCGATCTTCGACAAACCGTTGAAGGAGATCTCGTTCGGGCGCGTGCTGTTGCGGCTGTTCCAGACCGCGCGGCACTTCAATCTGGAAGTACAGCCCCAGCTGGTGCTGCTGCAGAAGACGCTGCTCAACATCGAAGGCCTGGGCCGCGACCTGGATCCGGATCTCGATCTTTGGAAGACCGCCAAGCCGTTTCTCGAGCGCTGGATGTCGGAGCAGATCGGCTTCAAGGCATTCCTGAACCGCCTGCGCGACGAGGCGCCGCAATGGGGCGTCATGCTGCCGCAACTGCCGCGCCTCGCGCATCGCTATCTCGCCGAACCGAAAACGCGTGGACTGGAGGCCGAAATCCGGCGGCTCGGCGCGCAGCAGCGGCAACAGACGAGGCTGCTCGCCGGGGTCGTCCTGCTGCTGGTCGTGACGGCTGCGTTGGCGATTGTCGCGCTGCTGCAGTGAGCCCTGCAGATCATGACTGTCACAAAAAATTCATGAAATATGGTCTGAAATGACTTCGATCGAACGCTGCCGATCGGCTGGGCAGAGCGCGGCATCGCGCTGACTCGGGGCCCGGTTCCCTGCCGCCACTGAACTGAAGATCCAGCGCCCTGGGCGCCTCGGGCAGGTTTGCCCCCTGGGCGCCGCGACCCCGCGCCGTGGCGCGCAGGCGCACATCCGCAAAACTTGCATCGTCATGAAATCGTCATGATGGGATGCAAACATCGGCGCCTTCGAAGGTTCTTCGACCATTCAATCCCCGCGCTTCGCGGGCGACCGGAGACAAGCGTCATGCGTGTTGCTGAACTACGAACTGCCCGCGGATTCGGTGTCGCGGCCTCCCTGTTGTGCTGCCTCGCGCTCTCGCCTTCGATGGCACGGGCGGAACTGTCCGACGAACTGCTCGACAAGCTGAAGGCCAAGGGCATCCTGACCGAGGAGGAATATCGCGACCTCAAGCAGGGCCGGGACGAGCAGCTGAAGCTGCAGCGGGAAGAGCGTCGCCGCACTGCGACCAAGGAGGCGTTGCGGCAGCAGCGCGAAGACGACACGAAGGAAGCGCAGTCGAAGCAGATCAAGTTCGAGACCAGCGGCGCGTTGAAGAGCCTGCAGCTGTATGGCGACGTGCGCCTGCGCTACGAATCCCGCGTCGGCCATTCGGACGTGGCCTCTGCCGGAACGGGACTTGCCGCCAATCCGCACGATGTGTCCCGCGAGCGCTGGCGCTACGCTTTCCGGATCGGCATCCGCGGGGATCTCGCGGACAACTGGTTCTATGGCATCCGCCTCGACACCTCGACCAATCCGCGCTCCTCGTGGGTGACCTTCGGGGGCGAGAAGTTCTCCACCGCGAATGCTTCGGGCCCTTCCGGCAAATCAGAGGACGGGCTCGGGGTCGGGCAAATCTATCTCGGCTGGCGCACGCTGCCCTGGCTCACCCTCCAGGCCGGCAAAATGCCCAATCCGTTCTACACGACGCCGATGGTGTGGGACCCCGATATCGCGCCCGAGGCGCTGGCGCAGCGCATCAGCTACAAGCCCAACGATTCGTTCGAGGTGTTCGGCAACTTTGCGCAGATGATCTATCAGGACGTCAATCCGGACCAGGGTAACGGATCGCGTCTGGGCTTCCACAAGCAGGAAGCTTTCATGCTCGGCTGGCAGGGCGGACTGGTCTACAAGCTGACACCGGCGACGAGCGCCAAGGCCGCGCTCACCTTCTACCAATACGCGGGCCTGGCGGGCAGCGCACCGTTCATCGGTGATGGCCCGCCCGGAACGTCCACGAGCTACTACGCATCCCAGAACGGGATCAACAATCTGCGCGTGCTGGAGATTCCCTTCGAACTCAACTTCGCGCTCGCCAACCATTCGGCGCGGGTATTCGGGGACATCGCGCGGAACCTGGACGGAGACGCCCGAGCGCGTGCGGCCGGTCACCCCCAGGCAACGGGCGACCACTCGGCCTATCAACTGGGATTCGCCTACGGGACGATCGGAACCACATACGGTTCGACCTCGAAGAAGGGAACGTGGGAAGTTCGAACGTACTGGCAGCGGATCGAGCAGTTCGCACTGGATCCGAACCTGACCGACTCCGATTTCTTCGAGGGCCGTACGAATCTGCAGGGTTTGTACGCGGCGGTGGCCTACTGCTTCACGGACGCGATCATCGGTACGGCGCGCTACGGCTATGCGCGGCGCATCAACGACGCGCTGGGTACCGGCGGCAGCAACGGTGACCTGCCCTACCTCAATCCGATAACGGACTATCGGCTTGCCCAGTTCGATCTGACGATGCGTTTCTGAGCAGATTCCCGGAGCGCTTCGCGCCACCGGGACTGCCACGCGAAGCCGAAAGAGTCGAATCGCCGCGACAGGCGGTCTTGAGGCCGAGGCATGCCGCGGTTGCCTTGCACGGCGAATCCTGCAGTCGCCGTCGGCGGGCTGCGGTCGAATCCGAAGGCGGGCTTCAGTCGCGCGATCTCAGTCGGTACTTGTTGACCCGGTAGCGAATGGTTTCGCGGGACGTGCCGAGCAGTCTCGCTGCGCCGGCGACGCTGGCACCCGCGCGCTCCAGCGCCGCGGTGACGATTCTCACCTCCATCTCTTCCAGGCTGAGGCTGCCGTCGAGCGCGAAGCGAAGTTCGGCAGACGCCTGCGCCGTGGATGCTGCCGCGGCGAGAGTGCTGCCGCTCCCCGGGTCCGATGTCCGCTCGCCCGGCAGCCGGAAGCGCTCGCCGTCGTACGATTTCTGCGGGGCATCGGGTCCGACGCCGACCCCGGCGTTGCCGCCCGCGAGTCTCAGCCACTGTTCGGCCAAGGTCTGCGTGTCCGACAACAGGACGCAGCGTTCGATGGCGTTGCGCAATTCGCGCACGTTGCCCGGCCAGTCGTGGCGGCGCAATGCGGACCAGAAAGATTCGGGGATGGCGCGGATGGCCTTGCCCGCCTTCGCGGCGAATTCCGCGACGAACAGGGGCACCAGGTCGTCAAGGTCCTCCCGCCGCTCGCGCAATGCCGGCAGTTCGAGCGTGAACACCGTGATGCGATGGTACAGATCGCTGCGGAAAGCTCCTTCCCGAACACGCTGCGCCAGGTCCCGGTTGCTCGCCGCCAGGAGCTGGACATCGATCTCGATCGGGTTCGTGCCGCCGAGACGCCGCAGCCGACGGTCTTCCACGACCGACAGCAGCTTGGCCTGCAACTCCAGGCTCAGCTCCCCGATCTCGTCGAGGAAAACGGTGCCGCCGTTCGCCTGTTCCATCAGCCCTCGCCGCCGGCCCTTGGCATCGGTGAAGGCTCCGGGCTCGTGGCCGAACAGTTCGGATTCGAGCAGATCGTGCGGCAGCGCGGCGCAGTTGACTTCGACCAGCGGAGCGCTCTGGCGTGCGCCGGTGTGATGCAGGATGCGCGCCGCCAGGCCTTTGCCGGTGCCGGTTTCGCCCGCCAGCAACAGCGCGCTGAGCGGGGCTCGACTCAGTTTTCCGAGAATCTCCCGGACCTGCCGCGCCGCCGGGCTGCGACCGACGAACGCATCGGCGGTATGGCGTCGATTCGCAGCCGCCGACTCCTCGCGCAATCGGCGCTGCGCGCGCGCACTGCGCGCCGCACCCGCGACCACGAGATCGAGGCGCTCGAGATCGCACGGCTTCTCGAGAAAATCGAACGCGCCCAGGCGCAGGGCGCGCACGGAATCCGATACTCCGCCGTAACCGGTCAGGAACAGCCATTCGCCACTGGTTACGCGCTGCTGCAGCGACTCCAGCAGGTCGAGGGCGTTGCCGTCGGGCAGGCTCATGTCCGACACGGTCACGAGCGGTTGCAATTCGTCCACCACCAGATAACGACGAGCCTCCGCCAGTGTGGTGGCAGTGGCCACCTCCCAGCCGTCGCGCCGGAAATGACGCGCCAGTTCCGAACCCAGCAGCGGTTCGTCTTCGATCAGCAGCAGGGTGTCAGTCATCGCGTCGGCCAGCGGGTATCGTCAACGTCGCATTGGCGCCACCCGTCGGACGGTTGGCAATATGCAACTCGCCGCCGAGATCGCGCGCGAAGCGTTTCACGATCGCGAGCCCGAGACCGGTCCCGGACTCGCGATAGGTCACGAAAGGCCTGATGCCTCCGGCCAGGATCTCGTCGGAGAATCCCGGACCGTCATCCAGGACGGCGAGACAGAGCGCATCGTTGCGCTCGGCCACGTGAATCGTCACGGTCCCGGACCGGGCGCCGATCGCTTCCACGGAGTTGAGCACCAGATTGAGGACGGCCTGCCGCACCCCGTCCTCGGGCAGGCGCCACGACAGATCTCGCGGTGCGTCGACGATCAGCTGGATCGACGCCGGAAGCTGGTAGCGGATCAGGGTCGCCAGCTCCTGCAGCATCGGTTGCAGCCCGATCGTGCGCGGCGTTTCCGGCACATGGCTGGATTGTTGCAGCATGCCGTTCACCAGCCGCGTCATGCGTTGGGACTCGGCGATCACGAGGTCGATGCGCTCCACGAGTTCGGGGTCGGAGAATTCGCGCCGCAGGTTCCCGAGAGTGACCTGCATGCTCGCCATCGGATTGCGCAGTTCGTGCGCGAAGGTGGCAGATACCTCGCCGGCCGCGGCGAGTCGCTCGGCCCGGGCCAATGTCTGCTGCTGCTTGAGCAGGGTCTGCGTGGCGGCACGCACCTCCTGTTGCAGCGAATGGGTCCGCGTGCGGTTGTCCTGCTCCAATGCTTCCAGGCGCCGCACCATCTGGTTGTAGTTCTCGAACAGCGGTAGCAGCAGCGGGTCGATGCCGATCACCGAAACGGGTGTGAAATCGCCGGTGGACAGGCGCGAGAGGAAGTTCTTGAGGTCGCCGACGGGCCGCAGCACTCGTTGACGCAAGGCCCAGAGTGCGAGCATCAGCACGGCCGGGAACGCCAGCAGCGCGGCGAGCGCGAGTCGCCACTCGAGGCGGGTGTGTGCGTGCACCGTGTCGAGCAGTTCCGCTTCGATGGCGCTCTCGCGGTCGAGCATCCGGTCTACGAGGCTGGCGGATTCTGCCATGCCCGCGCCGCGGGGCTGCGCCAGCAGCGCCCCGAGTCGCGCCAGTCGCTCGCTCGTGATCGGACCCACCGGCGCGCCCCTGACGGGGATCTCCGCGAGATTCGACCTGACCGCTGCGAGAGTCTCCTGGGTGGATCCGGTCGCGTTGTTCATGGCCTGAAGCTCCGCGACCTTGAGCAACATCTGGCTGTGCTGCAGCAGGCGGGTGCGATTCACTCTCGACCGGATGGCCTCGACCCGCTCGAAATCGAACCAGGTGAACAGCCCCAGACCGCTCAGCGCGACGGTCAGCATGACGGTCAGCACCAGGACCATCATCTGCGCGGGACGCAGGAACACCGATCTGACCAGGACTTCAGGCTCTCTCGAGGACGGCATTTCCTTGAACCCGGTTCGAGGGTCCGTCCCGACTTCCGCCGGGCCCGGATGCTCGGGAAACTCAGCTGCCTCCACCGTGATCCTCTTGCGCATGACGAGTGGCGGCCGGACAGCTAGCGTGCTCCGCGAACGCAGAGTCTGTGCCACGAAGTGGTCGCAAAGGTGTCCTCGAGAGTTCGCGTCGGGTGCGCGGCGGCTCCGTCCCTGACACACGGAACCGGTCCCGCGATCCGATGCAGGCTTTGCGAAAATCCGGCACGCTGGCGAACCCGGCTCGATCCGTGGTTGAAAACCACCAGTGTCGCCGTGCCCATGGTTGAAATCAACCAGAGGTGCTTCGGGGGGAGCGCGGCATTGCAGACTGAATCGCGTCGTTTCAGCGTCTTATGGCCGCGGCATGAGTCCTGCTCAAGGAGCGCGGAACGCGATCACGGCGATAGAGCCGATTCTCGTCATGCGATCCCGGACGGGGTCCGGTACCCAGCACAGCCATGGCCTCCGAAGAGATGACGCCCCCACCTGCGACGAGGCGACGTGCCGGATGGCTCATTGCCATCCTGTTCGGCATCGTCATGGCATGCCTGGCAGCGGTGATTCACGCCCGCTACGGCGCAGATCGGACGTCCGCGAAGACCGCCGCAGCCAGTGCAACGCCGGCCGCGGTAGCACCCGTCGAGCGCGCCGACCTCAGCACCACGCTCGAACTGGCCACGGAGTTCCGTCCGTTCCAGGAGGTCAACATCTACGCCCGGGCGGCCGGCTACGTAAGGCAGATGAAGGTGGACATCGGCACGCGTGTCGAGGTCGGCAGCGTCATCGCGGTGCTCGAGATCCCCGAGTTGCAAGACGACGTGCACCGGGCCCTCGCCGAAGTGGACCGGGCCCGGCAGGAGGTCGAGCGGGCCCGGGCGAGCTTCGAGGATGCGCACCTCGGCTTCGGGCGCCTGGAGCAGGTGTCGAAGCAGCAGCCGAACCTCGTGGCCGAGCAGGATGTCGACCAGGCGCGCGCCCGGGACGAAGTGGCGAAGGCATCGCTCGACGCGGCACGCTCCGCCGTGCGCGCTGCAGAAGCGAATCGCGCGAAATACACGACCATGGCCGCATACGCGCGCATCTTGGCGCCGTTCTCCGGTGTGGTGACCAAGCGCTATGCGGATGCCGGATCCCTGGTGGGTGCCGGTACCAGTTCGAGCAGCCAGGCGCTGGTCCGGCTGTCGCAACTGGATCCGCTGCGCCTCGTCCTGCCGGTTCCGGAATCGGCGGTCCCTCGGATCCATGTCGGCGCGCCGGTCCAGGTGACGGTGCAGGCGACCGGGAAGATCCTGTCGGCCACCGTGGCACGCATCAGCGGCGAGGTCGCGACCGACACGAGAACCATGCCGGTCGAGGTGGACGTCCCGAATCCGAGCCTGACGCTCGCGCCCGGCATGTACACCACGGCGACGATGGTCCTCGACACCCGCCGCCACGTCCTGTCGATCCCGATCGATGCCGCACCCGATCGCGATGGCGGCGCCGCCGACGTCTACGTGCTCGACGACAAACACCGGATCGTCAAGCGACGCGTGGCCATCGGATTGGAGACTGCCGACCGGCTCGAGGTCGCCGACGGGTTGCACGAGAACGAGCTGGTGCTGCTCGGGGGGCACGGACAGCACGTGCCTGGAGACATCGTGGTGCCCCGGATCGTCGCCGCGCAGAAGGTCGCGCAATGACGGTGGCGGACGAAACCGGCGCCCCCTATACGGCACTCGACCCGGCGCTGCTGCGCGAGCTCGGGGGCATCGATACCTGCACCATCGCCAACGCCATCGAAGTCACGGGTGTGCGTTTGCGCAACGAAGGCTATGCGGATTCCACCGTCGCGTGCCTGTTGCCCGAACTGCCTCCCGCAGTCGGGTACGCCTTCACGCTGCGGGTGCGGACCAACGATCCGCCGATCGACGGCGGCGATTTCGTCGACCGGGTCGACTGGTGGGATCAGCTGCTGACGGTTCCGCCGCCGCGCATCCTCGTGGTCGAGGACGTGCACGCCGAGCCCGGTACCGGATCGTTCCTGGGCGAAGTGCATGCGAGCGTGTATCGCGCCCTGGGTTGCGCCGGCATCGTCACCAACGGCGCAGTGCGCGATCTGGGCGGTCTCGAGCGGCTCGGTTTCCCGGCCTTCGCAGGCCATGTCGCCGTCTCCCACGCCTATGCCCACATCATCGAATTCGGTGTCCCCGTCACCGTTGGCGGCCTGGAAGTCGCGCCCGGTGAATTGATGCACGGGGACAGGCATGGCGTTCTCGCGATCCCGATTGCGGTCGCCGCGGCATTGCCCGGCATCGTCGCACGCAACCGGGTTCGCGAGCGGGCGATCATCGACTACTGCCGGTCGCCCGAACGCACCGTCGCGGGCCTGAAAGCCCTGCTGCAACAGGGCAGGCCGTAACGCCCGATATCCCGCCGTCGGTCCATGTCCCGTTTCGCCATCCGCTATCCGTACCTGATCATCGTCGCGTGCCTGATGACGGCGGTGGTCGGTCTGACCAGCCTCGTGCGCATGCCGGTGGATCTGTTCCCGAACATCAACATCCCGGTGGTGGTGGTCGCCACTTTCTTCTCCGGCATGCCGCCGGAGCAGATCGAAACCGACATCACCGGACGGTTCGAGCGCTTCTTCACCCTCGGCAGCGGCATCGATCACATCGAGTCGCGGTCGCTGCCGGGCGTGAGCCTCATCAAGGTCTACTTCCAGCCCGGCAGCAATGCCGATTCGGCGGTGACCCAGATTTCCAATCTGGCAATGGCGAACCTGCGTCGCCTCCCGCCGGGCACGCTGCCCCCGGTGGTGCTCAAGTTCGATGCTTCGAGCCTGCCGGTATGCCTCGTGACGCTGAAGGGCGAGGGATTGGACGAAACCAAGCTGCGCGACCTGGGCCGGTACACGGTGCGCAATCAGGTCGCCAACGTGCCGGGCGCCTCCGCGCCGCAACCCTTCGGCGGCCGCTACCGGCAGATCATGGTGTACGTCGACCCGCTCAAGCTCGAGGCGCACCAGCTGAGCGTGATGGACGTGGTGCGCACGGTCAACGATTCGAACCTGATCCTGCCGGCGGGGCACGTGGTAGTGGGGCCGTTCGACTACAGCCTGTACACCAACAGCCAGCTCGATACGATTGCGGACATCAACGGCCTGCCGTTGAAGACGGTGGACGGCGCGTCGGTCATGGTGGCGGACATCGGCGAGGCGCGCGACGCGTCGCAGATCCAGAACAGCGTGGTCCGCGTCGACGGACAGCGCTCGGTCTACCTGCCCATCCTGCGACAGGGCGGCGATGTGAACACCATCGCGGTGGTCGACGGCGTCAAGCGCGCGATGTCGGGTTTGGTCGATGTGCCGAAGTCGCTGATCACGTCGGTGATCTTCGACCAATCGGTGTTCGTGAAGACGGCCATCCGCAACCTCCTGCACGAAGGCGCGATCGGGCTGATCCTGACGGGGCTGATGATCTTCGTGTTTCTCGGCAGTCTGCGCGCGACCGCAGCGGTGTTCCTCGCGGTCCCACTCTCGGCGTTGGCCACCTTCATCTGTCTTTCGGTCGGCGACAACTCGATCAATGCCATGGTGCTCGGCGGCCTCGCACTGGCGTTCTCGCGCCTGATCGACAATTCCGTCGTGGTGCTGGAGAACATCTTTCGCCACATGGAACTCGGCGAAAGCGCGGCCGTCGCGGCCGAGAAAGGCGGCAAGGAGGTGGCACTCCCGGTGCTGGCCGCAACCATCACGACCTCCATCGTCTTCTTCCCCGTCGTATTCCTCTACGGCGTGAGTAGATTCCTGTTCACGGCGCTCGCGCTGTCGGTCGTGCTGTCACTGATTGCCTCGTATTTCGTGGCCATGACGGTGGTGCCGCTGTTCTGCGCGAAGTGGATCAGATTGCCGGCACACGGGTCGGATGCCGTCAGTCCGGCGGGGGCGATGGCGCGGTTCAATGCGTGGTTCAACGCGCGCTTCCAGGCGCTGCTCGGGTACTACGACCGCGCCATCGGCTGGGCCCTGGCACGACCGATGGCCACGGTCGCGGCGCTCCTGGCGTTGTTCGTCGCCAGTCTCGGACTGCTGCCGCTACTCGGCATAGCCTACTTCCCGCGTACCGATCCCGGCCAGTTCGTGATCAACCTGAAGACGGCCACGGGTTCCAACATCGCCGTCACCGAGGCTGCGGTGGCACGCGTGGAACAGATCATTCGCGAGGTGGTGAGTCCCGAGGATCTCGACCTGATCGTCTCGAACATCGGTTCGACGCCGGGCTTCTCGTCCATGTACACGCCCAACTCGGCCGCGCACACCGCGGTCGTGCAAGCGAGCCTCAAGGAGGATCACCGCGTCGGAAGCTACGAATACATGGATCGCGTGCGTGCGCGATTGCACAGCGACGTGCCGCAGATAACGAGCTATTTCCAGTCCGGCGGGCTGGTCGATGCCGTGCTGAACCTGGGCCTGCCGACCCCGATCGACGTGCAGGTGAGCGGGAGCGATCTGTTGGCCGTGCACGCAACGGCGTTCCGCATGGCGGCGGCCATTCGTCGTTTGTCCGGCGTCGACGACGTGATGATTCCCCAGGACGTGGACTCTCCATCGCTGCGGTTGAACATCGACCGGGTGCAGGCGAGCAAGCTCGGCGTCACGCAGAAGGAAGTGGTGAGCAACGTCATCACCGCACTCACCTCGAACGCGATGATTGCGCCGAGTTATTGGGTCGATCCGAAAAGCGGCAACGACTATCTGCTGACAGTCCAGTACCGGGAAGATCAGGTCAAGACCCTGAACGACCTCAAGGCAATTCCGGTGCGGGCGGCGAGCCACGCGTTGCCTGCACGGCTCGATGCCGTTGCGCGCGTCGACCGGGTCCAGGCTCCCACGGAGGTGGACCACTACCAGCTGAGCCGCGTGATCGATCTGTACATTGCCCCGGCCAAGGAGGACATCGCGCGTCTCACTTCGGCGGTCGAGCAGATCATCAAGGACACCCCGCTGCCTCCGGGCGCCCGGGTGGCCGTGCGCGGAACCGTCCAGAGCATGCGCGCGTCGTTCACCAGTTTCGGGCTCGGCCTGATTCTGTCCGTGTTGCTCGTGTACCTGGTGCTCGTGGCCCAGTTCGCCTCCTTCCTCGATCCGCTGCTGATCCTGCTCGCGATCCCGACCGGCCTCGCCGGCGTGATCGGTACGCTCCTGCTCACGGGGACGACCCTGAACGTCATGTCGTTGATGGGCGTGGTGATGATGGTCGGCATCGTGGTCTCGAACAGCATTCTCATCGTGGAGTTCATCCGCCATCTGCGCCGCGATGGCGTGCCGATAGAACAGGCGGTCGTCCAGGCCTGCCGCGTGCGCTTGCGTCCGGTCCTGATGACATCGCTGGCAACGATCCTGGGGTTGCTTCCCATGGCAGCCAAGCTCGGTACCGGCAGCGAAGCCTACGCGCCGCTCGCGCGCGCGATCATCGGCGGCCTGACCGTATCGGTGCTCACGACGATCTTCATCGTTCCGGCGGCGTACCTGCTGGCCTACCGCAACCGACCGGGGGTCACGGCATGACGCGCGTCCCGCTCTGGGCCGCGGTCGCGATCTGTTGCGTCGGGCAGGCTGCGCTGGCGCAGGACCCGGGCGAACCGACGATGACGCTCGCGCAGGCCCGGCAGATCGCGCTGGTCCAGCGGCCGAGCCTGAAGGCGAAGCAGTTCTCCGCGGCAACGGCGCGCGAGATCACGCATCAGTACGAGGCCGCCCGCTACCCGCAACTGGCCGGCAACCTGACGGCGGTCGCCGCCGAGCGCGACACGGTCGTCCAGGACGGTAAGGAGGTGAACCTCGACACCCGCATCGCGGCCGGCGCGCTGAACAATCCGACGGTATTGCGTCGCGACGCGGCCGGTGTGGTCGTGAGCCAGCTGATCACCGACTTCGGGCGCACGTCGAATCTGGTGGAGAGTTCGCGGTTCAATGAAGTTTCGCAGATGCAGCAGGTGGCCGCCATCCGGTCCCAGGTCATGCTCGACGTCGACGAGGCCTACTTCGGAGTGCTGGAGGCACAGGCGGTCCTGCGCGTCGCCCGCAAGACGGTGGATGCGCGCAAGCTGCTGCTCGATCGCGTGGCCGTGCTCACCAGGAGCAAGCTCAAGTCGGAATTGGAAGTGAAGTTCGCCGAAGTGAGTCTGGACGAAGCGCGCCTGTTGCTGTTGCGCGCCGAGAATGCGGTCGAGGGAGCCTTCGCCCGGTTGTCGACCAGCCTGGGGTATCGCGACGCGCGTCGGTACCGTCTCACGGACCCGATGGTGGTCGACGCCCCTCCGGCCGAACTCGAAGCCGTGATGGGCCAGGCGCTCGCCCGGCGACCGGAACTCGCGAGCCTCCGGGCCGATCGCGAAGCAGCGCAGAAACTCGCCGCCGCGCAGGACTCGTTGCGCTATCCGAGCATCAGCGCCTTTGCCGCGGCCGGAGTCGTGCCGGTCGGTGACAATCGGTTTCCGTCGAACTACGGCGCGATCGGCGTCAACCTCAATCTCACTCTCTTCGACGGCGGGAAGATCTCGGCATTGCGACAGGAAGCGAAGTTGAAGACATATGCCGCGAGCGAGAACCTGTCCGAAGCGGAGAACACCGTCGCCAGTGCAGTGCGGATCGCCTGGCTCAATGCGAAGGCCGGCTACGAGAACATCACCATCACCCGCCATCTGCAGGACGTGTCGTCGCAGGCGCTCAAGCTCGCCGAATCGCGTTACGCGCTCGGCATAACGTCCATCGTGGAGCTGAACCAGGCGCAGCTGAGCGCCATCGATGCGGAGATCGGATACAGCCGGGCCAAGTACCGTTATCTGCTTGCGCGCGCCGTCCTCGATTACCAGAGCGGGGCGCTGTAGACGCGGCGCATGCCGATCAGAGATTGATGTCGGCGAGTCGGACCTTGCGCGGCAGGCGGTGACGCACGAGGCTGAACGCGACCGGGACCAGCAGCAGGGTCGCCACGGTCGCGAACAGCAATCCGCCGATCACGGCGCGTCCTAGCGGCGCGTTCTGCTCGCCGCCATGGCCCAGGCCACTCGCCATGGGAAGCATGCCGACGATCATGGCGAAGGCCGTCATCAGCACCGGACGCAAGCGGGTGCTCGCGGCTTCCATCGCCGCCTGGAAGGGCGGCTGGCCGTCGGCGAGGCGCTCGTTCGCAAACGAGATCATCAGGATGCTGTTCGCCGTCGCCACCCCCACTGCCATGATTGCGCCCATGAGGGAGGGCACGCTGAACGTCGTGCCGGTCGCAAACAGCATCCAGACGATTCCGCACAGCGCCAGCGGCAGAGCGGTCACGATGATGAGCGGATCGATCCACGACTGGAAGTTGATCACCATGATCAGATAGACCAGCAGGATTGCGAAGATCAGCCCGGCGCCCATGCGCGTGAATGCTTCCCGCATGCTTTGCGCCTGTCCTGCCACTTCGATGCGGGTGTTGTTCTTCTGCGCCTCGGCCCGGTCGCGGAACTCGTCGACGATCTTCTCGATGTCGGCGACCACGCCGCCCAGATCACGGCCCTGGATGTTGGCGTAGACGTCGAAGGCGAGCTCGGTGTTCACATGGTTGATGATCGCCGGCACGATGCCGCGCTTGACCGTGGCCACGTTGCCCAGCGGCACGGTCGGCGATTGGCCCTTGCCCGGCAACTGGATGCCGAGTACGGCATCGACCGAATCGAGTGCCGTGAAGTGGGGTTGCACCACCACGACCTGGTAGGGTCGGCCGGTTTTCGGATCGTTCCAGTAGTTGGGGGTGAGCACGACGCTCGAGCTGGCGGAGATCAGGTAGTTCTCCGCGATCTCGCGCTGTGTGAGGCCCAGCTGGGCGGCACGCGTGCGATCGACTTCGAACCTGAGCGACGGCTGGTTCATGAGCTGATGCACGTGCACGTCCGCCGTGCCGCGCACGTCCTTCACCCTGGCGGCGATCTCCTGCGCGAGCTTGTGGTTCTTGTAGTCGCCGCCGAGGATCCTGATGTCGATCGGCGCGGGCAGGCCGAAGTTCAGGATCTGATTCATCATGTCGCCCGGCTGGAAATAGAAGTCGGAGTCGGGAAACTTGCGCGGCAGCAGCTCGCGCAGCTGGCGCACGTACTGGGGGGTGGGTACTTTGTACCCGGGTTTGAGCGACACCAGGATCTCGCCGTCGGACGAGGTGATCGTGACGTTGTCGCTGTAGGCGAGGTTCGTCGAGGGCGGAATGCCGATGTTGTCGATGATCACGTCGAGATCGTCCGGATCGACCACGCGCCGGATCTCGGCCTCGACGGCCGAGAACACCGTGGCCGCATCCTCGATGCGCGTGCCGATGGGCGAGTTCACATGCAGGCGCATCTGTCCGGCGTCGACGGAAGGAAAGAAGTCCTGACCCACGCGCGGCAGCACGACCGCGGTCGCACCGAGCGCGATGGCAAAGAACACCAACAAGACCACGGGCCGCTTCAGATTCGCATCGAGCAGCGAGAGGTAGCCTCGGCGGAACCGATCGAAGCCCCGTTCGAAGCCGGCGTGCCAACCGGTATGAACGCCGTCGTCGTGTTCTTTCAGCAGGGCCCGCGCCATGACGGAAACGACCGTGCGCGACAACACGTAGGACGCAGCGACCGCAAACACGACCGCCAGGGCCATCGGCGTGAACAGGTACTTCGCGGCACCCGTCAGCAGCATCACCGGCAGGAACACGATGCAGATGCAGAGCATCGACACCAGCGCCGGGATCACGATCTCGCGTGCGCCATCGATGATGGCAGCGGTGATCGATTTGCCCATGGAGATATGGCGGTGAATGTTTTCGACGTTCACGGTCGCGTCGTCGACCAGGATGCCCACCGCCAGCGACAGGCCGCCCAGGGTCATCAGGTTGAGGGTATGGCCCATGGCGCCGAGCAGCACGATCGACAGGAGCACCGCCAGCGGTATCGAGACCACCACGATCAGTGTCGAGCGCCAGCTGCCCAGGAACAGGAGCACGAGCAGGCCGGTCAGACCGGCTGCGATCAGACCCTCGATCACGACTGCGCGCATCGCATTGACCACGAACACGGATTGATCGAACAGGAAGGACAGCTTGAGGCCCTCCGGCAGTTCGACCTTGCCGAGGCGTTCGCGCGCCTGGGCGATGATGTCCAGCGTGGACGCGCTGCCGCTCTTCAGCACGGTCAGCAGGCTCGACTTGCGTCCGTCGTGGCGCACGAGGCTCGTCTGTTCGTTGTAGCCGTCGCGCACCGTGGCGACGTCATGGATGTACGTGACGCGATCGCCGCTCACCTTGACCGGCAGGTCGCCGATGTCGGAAATCTTCTCCGGACTGTTGTTGAGTGCCAGGATGTACTCGCGCCCGCCGATCTGCGTCGAGCCCGTGGGCAGGTTTACGTTCTGGCGCACCAGCGCGTCGTTGATGTCTTTCACCGTGATGCCGCGCGCCTGCATCTTGTCCGGTTCCGCATCGATCATGACGAGCCGCGGCCGGCCGCCGTACGGCAGCGGCACCGTGGTGCCCGGGACGGGGATCACTTCCTTGCGCACGAGCCACAGGCCCTGGTCGTAGAGTTCCTGCTCG
This sequence comes from Burkholderiales bacterium, assembly GCA_038324085.1. Lineage (GTDB taxonomy): Bacteria > Pseudomonadota > Gammaproteobacteria > Burkholderiales. The sequence goes on along the minus strand of JBBQHP010000021.1, from coordinate 31,603 downwards.
GTCATCGTGTCGCTGCCGAGCGCGATCTGCAGGATCGGCACGCTCGACGCGTTGTACTGAACGATCTGTGGAGGGGTCTGGCCGGGCGGCATGCGCCGGATGATCGTCTGCGAGGTCGCCGTGATCTCCGCCATCGCCTGTTCGATCTTCACGTTCGGCTGGAAGTAGATGCGGATGACGTTCTTGCCGTAGATCGTGGTCGATTCGATCCGGCGGACGTTGCTGACGGTGGTGTTGATCTGCTGTTCCGAGAAGATCGTCACCTGCTTCTCGTAGGCGTCGGCCGGGATACCCACGTACTGCCAGATCAGCGTGACGATCGGCTCGGCGATCTCCGGGAAGATGTCCTTCGGGATCGGCTTGATGCCGGGTGCGCCCACGATCGCGATCACGCCGCCCAGCAGGATCGCCAGCGCTCCGACGACCACGGTATAGGGTCGCAATAGCGCGAGCCTGACGAGCCACATCGTTGTTCTCCCCCTGCGATGCCGAATTGGCAGACTATTTTTTGTGACAATTATGTTACAAAATGATGACAGCTTTGGATACAGGCTGCGCTGCGAGCGCGGTGGTCCAGGGGGAGGAGCCGGCATGTTTCAACTCGGAATGGTGCAGCGACTGGCTGCGCCCATGCGTCGTCTCGCGCGGAGCCGGACGGCGCTCGCAGTGAGTGGCGGGGCGCTGGTCGTGCTCGTCGTGATCGCGGTGAGTTCTCGCGAACCGGTGTCTGCCGCCGCGCCGGTCACGAATGCCAAGGAGTTGCCGCGCGTCATCTTCGTGAACGCGCACCGCGGCAAAGCCTCGGCCGAGATTTCACTGCCCGCCAGCCTGCAGGCGTTGCAGGAGGCGACCGTGTACGCGCGTACCAACGGCTATATCAAGCGCTGGCTCGCGGAAATGGGCGACCAGGTGAAGGCAGGCCAGGTGCTGGCCGAGATCGAAGCCCCTGAACTGGATCGCGAGATCGATCAGGTACGGGCCACCCAATCGCAGGTGAAGGCGCAGCTCGACCTCGCGCGCTCCACGGCCGATCGTTACCGCAGTCTCGTCAAGGACGAAGCCGTATCACCCCAGGAAGCCGACGAAAAGATCGGCGCGTTGGCCGCCCGCGAAGCCGACTTCGCAGCAGCCCAGGCCAGACTTCGCCAGCTGGAGAGCATGAAAGCGTATCAGCGAGTGCTCGCTCCGTTTGGCGGTACCGTGACCGCCAGGAACGTCGAGGTCGGGTCCCTGGTCAGCGCCGGCAGTTCCAGCGCCACGCCCTGGCTGTACAAGATCGCGCAGAGCCAGACGATGCGGGTCTTCGTCAGCGTGCCGCAGAGTCAGATGCAGGCGGCGCGCATCGGGTCCGATGCCGAACTCACGATCCCCGAGCTGGGTGGAAAACCGATTCCGGTAAAGGTGGCCCGCAACGCGGGTTCGTTCGACCCCGCCACGCGCACCCTGCTCGTGGAACTGCGCGTGGCGAACGCGGACGGCAGGATCCTGCCCGGGATGTACGGGCAGGTCCGCTTCCAGATCAAGTACGCCGAACCGCCGATGCTGGTACCTGTGAACGCCCTCATGGTGGGTGGCGAAGGCCTGCGCCTCGCCGTGATCGACGAGACCGACACCGTCCGCATCCGGACGGTGAAACTGGGGCGCGATCTGGGCAAGGAGGTCGAGATCCTCGAAGGCCTCGAGGACGGCGAAAGAGTCGTCAACAATCCGCGCGACGAGGTTCCCGACGGGACGCGGGTGAGGGCCCTGGTAGCCGCCACTCACGACGACAAGAAGAAGGACGACAAACCGATGCCTGGCGCGAAGCCGGTGGCAGCGCCGCCCCAGGCGCCCGCGCCGAAGTGAGGCATGCGATGAGCAGATCGACGCTCCTGCTGGCCGGGGTGGTGCTGGCGGCCGGCTGCACTGCGGTGGGACCGGACTACCGCCGGCCGGTCACGGAGGTGCCGGCGGCATTCGAGAATGCCGGTCCCTGGAAGGTGGCCGAGCCGGGCGACCTGCTCGCGCGCGGTGACTGGTGGACGCTGTTCAACGATCCGGTGCTCGACGCCCTTCAACAGAAGGCGAAGCACGCCAGTCCGACTCTCGCCATCTATGCGGCGAGGGTCGATCAGGCCCAGGCAGCTGCCGGTATTGCCGGTTCCGCCCGCTATCCCGACGTCGGCGTGGGGGCGACCGCCGGCCGGTACCGGGCAGCGGAGGATCGTCCCGACCAGCCGAGCAAGAAACCGACGAACACCGATTACGAGAGCGACTACTACCGGGTCCCTCTGGTTGCGAGCTACGAACTGGACGTCTGGGGTCGCGTTCGCCGGCTGGGCGAGGCGGCGCGGGCCCGGGCCGACGCATCGGTCTCCGAATTCCAGACGGTCGCCCTGACCCTCGAGAGCGAGATCGCGGCGACCTATTTTCGATTGCGTCAGGTCGATGAGGAGAAGCGGATCCTGGCGCAGAACATTGCGCTGCAGCGCCGGGCCCGCGATCTGGTCGTCAAGCGCCGGGCGGGCGGCATCGCGAGCGAACTCGACGTCGCGCGGGTCGAGACGGAACTCCAGCTGACGGAAGCCACCGTCGAGGAGGCCACGCGTCGGCGGGACGACCTGCAGTTGGCCCTGGCGGTGTTGACAGGGGCCATGCCGGAGGGGTTCCGGGTCGAGGAAACCCCTTTCGGGACGGTGCCGCCAGCGCTGCCGGTGGGGCTGCCGGCCGAGCTGATGGAGCGCCGGCCTGATATCGCTGCGGCCGAGCAGAGACTGGTTGCCCGCAATGCCGAAATTGGCGTGGCGCGGGCGGCCTACTTTCCCGCGATCCGCCTCACGGGATCGGTCGGCTTCGAAAGTACCGACCTGTCCGATCTGGTGTCCGGCAGCAATCTGATCTGGAACGCCGGCGCGTCCCTGTTCCAGCCTGTGTTCAATGCAGGTCGTATCGGGTTCGACATGGTGCGCGCGAAAGCGGCCTATGAGGAAGCGCTCGCTAACTATCGCGGCCAGCTGTTGCGTGCATTTCGCGAAGTCGAAAGCGCGCTGATGACACTCCGGACGCTCGACCTGCAGGCATCGCGTCAGGTCTGGGCGCGCCAGAACGCACTGCGGGCGGTGCAACTGGCGGAAAGCCGATACCGGGCCGGGCTGGTGATCGTCGTCGAGGTCATCGACGCGCAGCGCACGGCGCTGCGGGCCCAGCGCGAGGCGTTGGCGGTGACGGGCGCGCAGCTTACCGCTACGGTTTCCCTGATCAAGGCGCTGGGTGGTGGCTGGCAGGGGCGTACCACGCGCACCGCGGCCCTGGACGCTCAATAGCACAGTCGATGGCGCAGTCGATGGCGCAGTCGATGGCGCCGCGCGCCGGCGCAACGGGCTCCGGCAGACGCTCGGGTGCGCGGCTCGCATCGCGGGAAGCCCCAGATTAGTCGGGTTTTTCCCGCCGCACGCGGTGGGCCTGCGCTACAATCCGCGGCGTTTTTTTGCACTGCACCCAAGACCAGCCTTGGCCCTGCTCGAGATCCGCAACGTAACCCGGCGATTCGGTGACTTCGTCGCCGTCGATGGGGTCGGCTTGTCGATCGAGGCGGGGGAATTCTTCACCCTGCTCGGACCGTCCGGCTGCGGCAAGACCACCCTGCTGCGGATGATCGCGGGCTTCGACCAGCCGGACGCAGGCCAGATCGTGATCGACGGCAAGGACATGGCGGGCGTCCCGCCGGAAGATCGCAACGTCCACACGGTGTTCCAGAGCTACGCCCTGTTTCCGCACATGACGGTCGAGCAGAACGTGGCCTTTCCCCTGCGCATGAGCAACCGCCCCCCGGCAGAGGTCGGCCCGCGGGTGCGCGAGGCGCTCGAGGATGTATCGCTGCTCGGCATGGAGAAGCGCTTTCCGACCGAACTCTCGGGTGGGCAGCGCCGGCGGGTGGCATTGGCCCGCGCGCTGATCAGCCGTCCGAAGCTGCTCCTGCTCGACGAACCGCTCGCGGCGCTCGACGCCAAATTGAAGGAACGCATGCAGCTCGAGCTGATCGCGCTCCAGAAGGAAGTCGGCGTGACCTTCATCTACGTCACCCATGACCAGGAAGAGGCGCTCGCGCTGTCCCATCGTCTCGCGGTGATGAACAAGGGCAAGGTGGAACAGCTCGACGAGCCCGCCGTGGTCTACGGCTTTCCGCGCAATCGCTTCGTCGCCGACTTCATCGGCGAATGCAACATTCTCGATTGCGCCGTCGCGGGTGTAGCCAACGGCGTGGTGAGCCTGGAGGTCGAAGGCCTCGGCCGGGTCACCGCTTCGGACCCTGGCGGCACCATGTCGAATGGGAAGGGCGCCCTCGCGCTGCGTCCGGAAAAGGTCGCGATCGCGCGCGAACTGGCAGCCGCTGACTGCGTCAACCGCTTCAACGGCCATGTGGTCGACTACCTCTACACGGGTGACGTGACTCTGTACATTGTCGAGGTCGAACGCGGCAAGAGAGTCGAGGTCATGCTGCCCAACAATGCCGTCGGCCGCTCGTCCAAGTTCTTCGAGCCCGGCGACGCCGTGCAGATCGGCTGGCGCGACGATGCCGGCAGTTACCTGCCCGACTGAGTCCGTGAGCGACCGGGCAACGCGCTTTCGCTGCCGGATGGAGGCCGGGGCAATCGCGCTCCTCACGCCGCCTCGCGGCAGCCGGGCCGGATAGCGCAGTGTCGCCGCGTTCGCAAAAGTGGCTCATCAGTGGCCCCCCACTGCTGTACCTGCTGGTCTTCTTCGCCATACCCACGCTCATCATGGGCCTGGCGTCGTTTCGTTACGCGGGCGATCTGGGCGGGCTGGCGCCGCTGACATCCAGCGATCCCGATGCGGTCGCGGGCCTGACACTGGAGAACTACCAGCGCTTCTTTTCGGACTTCATCTACACGCAGCTGTTCTTCAAGTCCTTCGTCTATGCCGCGGTCACCACGGTGTCGTGCATCCTGCTGGCCTATCCGCTCGCGCTCACGATCTCGCGCAGCCCGAAGCAGTATCGAGATGTACTGGTGCTGCTGGTGATTCTGCCTTTCTGGAGCAACTTCCTGATCCGCGTGTATGCATGGATGATCATCCTCGGCCCGCAATCGGCGTTCTCGAAACTGTTCAACGGCGCCATCGGCATGCTCGGCGTGGCGCCGCAGCCACTGCTGTTCTCGCCGTTCGCGGTACTGGTCGGACTGGTATACGTCCACCTGCCGTTCATGGTGTTGCCCTTGTACGCCAACCTGGAGAAGCATGACCCGGCCCTGCTCGACGCCGCCCAGGACCTTGGTGCGAGAGTCTGGCAGCGCTTCTGGCGGGTCACGTTTCCGCTCTCCCTGCCTGGAGTCTATGCCGGCGCGGCGCTCGTTTTCATTCCCGCGCTGGGCATCTTCGCGATCCCCGACCTGCTCGGCGGCACCAACAGCATCCTGATCGGTAACGTCATCAAGCAGCAGTTCCTCGACGCCCGCGACTGGCCCTTCGGGGGCGTGCTGTCGATCGTTCTCACACTGCTGGCGATCCTGTTCGCGGGCCTGGCGGCGTGGTTCGCGCGCGGCCGGAGGTTCTAGGATGCGGTGTCACGTGCGCCCACGCGGATCTGCCGGGCCCGACGGAGGCCCGGCTTGAAGCGCAACTCCTGGGCCTTGTGGGGCGCGAGCCTGTGCACCTACGCGTTCCTGTACGTGCCCCTCGTCGTGGTCGTCGTCTATTCCTTCAACGACTCGCGCCTCAATGCCGAATGGGTCGGATTCACCTGGCACTGGTACCGGGAACTGTTCCAGGACGAGCAGATGCTGGGGGCCGCATGGAACTCGCTCGTCATCGGGCTGGTCTCGAGCGCAGTGGCCACGCTGCTGGGAACCATGGCCGGCTATGCGATGTACCGCTACCGCCTGCGGCTTTTGCCGGTGCTGGTGCTGACGCCGATCGCGATTCCCGAGATCCTCACGGGGGTCAGCCTGCTCATCTTCTTCGTGATGCTGAACCTGACGCTCGGGCTCGTGTCCATCATCCTGTCGCACATCGCCTTCTCCGTCGGTTTCGTCGCCATCGTGGTGCGTTCGCGCCTCGCCGGGATGGACGAGAGCCTCATCGAAGCGGCGCGCGATCTCGGTGCCACCCCCTGGCGTTCGTTTCGCCTGATCACCCTGCCGCTCATCATGCCCGGCATCGTCGCGGGTGCGCTCATGGCCTTCACCCTGTCCATAGACGATTTCGTGATCACCTTCTTCACCGCGGGCGTCGATTCCACCACGCTGCCGCTCCAGATCTACTCCATGATCAAGATCGCGGTGACTCCCGAGGTGAACGCGGTGTCAACGTTGCTCATGCTGCTCACGTTGGTCCTGATCGTCATCGCGACCCGCCTGGCCCCCGGCGTGTTTCGCGGCGAATGAAGCAGGTCGATCCGCTTTGCACACCGCCGCTCCCACCCAAGGAAAAGTGCCATGAAGAAACTGCTGATCCTGCTTGCACTGATTGCGAGTGTCCCAGTCGCGGCGAAGGACGACGTCCTGCACCTGTACAACTGGAACAACTACATGTCGGATGCCACGATCGCGCGCTTCGAGGCTTCCTGCAAGTGCAAGGTCAAGCAGACGTACTACTCCGACAATGACGAGATGCTCGCCAAGCTGCAGGCCGGGGCCAGAGGCTACGACGTCATCGTTCCGACCATGAATGCGGTACAGGCGTTGATCAAGCGGGATGCGCTGTTGCCGCTGGACCACGGCAAGCTGCCCAATCTCAGGAATGTCATGCCGCAATTCCTCGACACGCCGTTCGATCCGGGCAACAGGTATTCCGCCCCCTACGCGATGTCGATCACACTGATCGGATACAACGACAAGAAGATCAAGGAGCTCGGGGTTCCCGTGGATTCATGGGCGACGATCTTCGATCCCAGGATCCTCGAAAAGATCAAGGGCAAGGTGACGGTTCTGGACAGCCAGCGCGAGCTGATGGCGGCGGCGCTGAAATATCTGGGCTACTCGGTCAACGAAACCGACGCAGCGAAGCTTGCCCAGGCGAAGGACGTCATCATCAAGGCGAAGCCTTATTGGGCGGCGTTCAACGCCTCGAGCTACATCAAGGAACTGACCGTGGGCAACATCTGGGTCGCACATGGCTATTCGAACGACATCTTCCAGGCGAACCAGGACGCCCAGGCCGCCAAGCGCGGCTTCCACATCCTCGCCTCCCTTCCCAGGGAGGGTGCGGTGCTTGCACTCGACTCCATGGTCATCCACAAGAGCGCGCCGCGCCCCGACCTCGCGCACCAGTTCATCAACTTCATGCTCGAGGGAGAGAATTCAGCCGATCTCACCAACATGATCGGCTCGGGCAACCCCAACGCAGCGGCGATGAAATTCATCAAACCCGAGATCAAGGCGACCAAGGCGGTGTTTCCGGATGCCGAGATCGCCAAGCACCTCGAGATGCTGAAGGACCTGACCGGCAAGCAACTGCGGGTCGTTACCCGCATGTGGACCGAGATCAAGCTGAAGTAAACGCAGCGCGAAACGCTGCGAGCAGTCGCGGCACCTCCGATTCCGGCAATCCGTTGATCCCCGATGCGGCGGCCCTTCCGCCGCCGCCGAATTCCCGCGCGAGCTGCTCCGCGCCGGCAGGATGCGCGCGCGGAGCACGCAGGCTCACCGTGTAGGCCCCCCGCGAGGGCGTTAATACCGCCGTGGCGCGGCCGGGATGCTCGGTGGCCAGGTGATTCGCGAGCGTTCCCGAGATGCGACGGCTCCACGGCGCGTCGGGCAGAATGACCGCCGTCGCCGAGGCACCGGCCAGGGCAGGCCGGATGGTCAGGGCGCGTACGAGATCGTCCCGGCGCGAACGATCCAGCACGGCTATCGCGTCATCGCGCTCGGCAAAGGCCACCGGATCCTCGAACGGCCCCAGGCGTCGATACAGCTCGGCCGGCGGAAACATCAGTTCGTCGACCCGATCGCCATAGGCGTTGTAGTTGAGGCACTCACCCACCTGGCGCAACCGCGCGATGGAATGCGCGTCGAGTCCCATCGTCGCGGCGCCTGCCAAGGCGATGCCGGCGAGATTGTCGCCGAAGGCGCCGGCGAGCGCCCACGCGCGATGCCGCCCCGAGACGTGACGATCGACGATCAAGGCAGTGCAGATACCGGCGGCGAAATCGAGGTTTGCGGCGAGCGCAGGATGATCCGGCACGTCGCCGGCGTCGTGATGGTCGAACCATTGCACGCGCGCGCCCGCGGCGAGCGCGCGCCGCAAACCGCTCGCATTCGCTCGCATCGAAACATCCAGAACCGTGAGCTCGTCACCGGCGGCAGGCGCGATGCGATCGAGCAACGCAATGTCGCGTTTGGTCCCGGTGACGAGGGTCGCCGCACGCGGCGCATCGAGGCGCAGCTGCTGCAACGCGCACAAACCGTCCGCGTCGCCGTTGAAGATGTCATAGAATGCCACGAGTCTCCATCCTCACCCCGTGGTGCACTGTCGCTCGAGCGCGCCACGCGAGCAGATCTTCCGATGCGCCCCTCCACACGTTTCGCGCGCCGCTCGGCGTTCGTGCGATACGCAGCCGTAGCTTACGTGGCGGTCGTGGTGTATGCCAGTCTGTATCCGCTCACCGGCTGGCGCGCACCCAGCCATGAAATGCTGTGGGTCCGGCTCGCGGAATGGCCGCGTTTCTACACCTATTCGGACGTGTTCCTCAACGTCCTCGCCTATGCGCCGCTCGGCTTGCTTCTGACGCTGATGCTGCGTACGCGTTTCGGCGGCATGCACGCCGCGACGCTCGCCATGGCATTCGCGACCGGCTTGAGCTTCGCCATGGAAGTGCTGCAGGCCTGGGTGCCGGTACGCGTTCCCTCGGCGCTGGACGTGTTCTGCAACGCGGTCGGAGGGCTCGTGGGCGCGTGGACCGGGATCGCCGTGGCGGAGCCGCTGTTGCGGGGCGGTCGGCTCTCCCGGTGGCGCGAGCGGCGCCTGGTCGCCGGCGCCAGCGCCGATGTCGGACTCACCTTGCTGGCACTGTGGCTCTTCACCCACCTGAATGCCGCGCTCTGGCTGTTCGGCACCGGAGATGCGCGGCAGTTCTTCCCGGCACTGGCAGCGACCTATACGCCCGATGCGTACATTGCGCTGGAGGCGGGCGTGACCGGCTTCGCGCTGGTCGCGGTGGCGGGACTCGCTGGAATCATCGCGCGCGACGGCGTCATGCTCCTGATCGTTCCGGTTGTCCTGATCGCGCTGGTGCTGAAAAGTGCCGCGAGCCTGTTCCTGTTCAACCCCGGTCAGCCGTTTCTGTGGATCACGCCCGGCGCCGGGATCGGTCTGGTCGGGGGAACCCTGCTCGCCGGCGCCCTGCTGCGCCTGGGGATCCGCGCGCGTGCTGCCGGTGGTCTGGTCGGGCTCGCGGTGAGTGTGGCATTGCTCAACATCGCACCGGCCAATCCGTACCTCGAGGAGACTCTCCAGGTCTGGCGGCATGGGCATTTCTGGAGCTTTACCGGCACGACCGCCATCGTGTCGATGCTGTGGCCCCTGGCAGCCGCCACCTTTCTCCTGATCTCCGCGTTCAAGCCACCACGGGAGCAATGATCTTGGATTCCTCTTCTTCGCCCCCGCCGGATTCCCTCCAGTGCCTGCGGGCGGCATTGCGCCAGTTCGCCGCCGCGCGGGATTGGGAACGATTCCATCTGCCCAAGAACATCGCCATGGCGCTGATCGTCGAAGCGGCCGAACTGGTCGAGCACTTCCAGTGGCTCACCCCGGAGCAGTCGGGCAACCTCGACGCGGCGCAGCGCGCCGAGGTCGCCGACGAGATCGCGGACGTGTTGTTGTACCTCGTGCGCATGGCCGACGTGCTCGATGTGGATCCCGTCGAGGCTGCCCGCGCCAAGATGATCAAGAACGCCTTGAAGTACCCGGCGCCGAAGCCCTGAGCGCTCCGTATAATTCGAGTTCGTCGAACCGGAGCCGCCGAATGAGCTACTACGAACACCACGTCTTCTTCTGCTGCAATCAACGCGACGATCCGAATCGCGCGTCCTGCAATAACCACGGCGCCGCCGAATTGCGCGACTACGCCAAGGGACGGGTCAAGGCCCTGGGCCTCGCCGGCAAGGACAAGGTGCGCGTCAACATGGCCGGGTGCCTCGATCGTTGCGAGGAAGGACCGGTGATCGTGGTCTATCCCGAAGAGGTCTGGTACACCTACGTCGATCGCGCCGACATCGACGAGATCATCGACGAGCATCTTCAGCATGGTCGCGTGGTCGAGCGACTGCGCATCTGATGGCGGCGCCGCCCGCCAGGCTCGGGATCGCAGGTCCCGCAGGCAGTCTCGAGATCGCGGTCACCCAGCCGCGTGGCGTACCGCGGGGCATAGCGCTCCTCGCGCATCCGCATCCGTTGTACGGCGGGACGATGGACAACAAGGTGGTGCAGACCCTTGCGCGCAGTTTCACGGCCATGGGCTACACCGCATGGCGCATGAATTTCCGCGGCGTGGGCGCCAGCGAAGGTGTGTTCGACGATGGGCGCGGCGAGATCGACGACTTCCGGGCGCTCGCGCAGCACGCTCGCAACGAGCAGCCTGGTTTGCCCCTCGCGCTGGGCGGATTCTCGTTCGGCGGCTACGTCGTGTCGCATCTCGCGGGCGAACTGCAGCCGGAGAAACTGATCCTGGTTGCGCCCGCCGTCGGCCGGTTCCCCGTGGCGGATGTCCCGGACCACACGCTGGTGATCCATGGCGAAGAAGACGACGTCGTGGCGTTGAAGGAGGTGTTGGCGTGGGCGCGACCGCAGAAATTGCCGATCCTGGTGGTACCGGGCGCAGGGCACTTTTTCCATGGGGATCTCCTGAAACTGCAGCACGCCGTCACCAATTCCTGCGCCTGCGCCGGAACCGCACCCTGATCCGGCCGGGCCACTCGTGACGGCGGTGCTCGACATCCGCGACCTGCGCAAGACCTTCGGCGCGGTCGAAGTCGTGCGCGGCATCTCGCTTACGCTGGAGCGCGGGGAATGCTACGGCCTGCTCGGACCGAACGGGGCCGGCAAGACCACCACCTTGCGCCTGTGCCTCGGGCTGACCGATCCGGATTCCGGGTCGATCACGCTGGCCGGCTTGCCGGTCCCGCGCGCTGCGCGCGAGGCGCGCAGCAAGCTCGGGGTCGTACCGCAGTCCGACTGTCTCGACCCCGATTTCTCCGTGATCGAGAATCTCGTCGTCTACGGTCGTTACTTCGGTCTCGCCGACCGGACGATCATGGCGCGCGTGCCCGACCTGCTGGCATTCGCGGGGCTGGGCGGAAAGGGCGGAGCGCGCATTCAGATGCTCTCGGGCGGCATGAAGCGTCGGCTCGCGCTGGCCAGGGCACTGGTGAACGATCCCGAGATCCTGTTCCTCGACGAGCCCACCACGGGTCTCGATCCGCAGGCGCGCCACCTGATCTGGGAAGGATTGAAGCGACTGCTCGCGCAAGGCAAGACGCTGCTGCTCACCACGCATTTCATGGACGAGGCTGAGCGCCTGTGCGACCGGCTCTCGGTGATGGATCTCGGGCGCATCGTCGCAACCGGCAGTCCGCGCGAGCTGATCCAGGCGCACATCGAACCCGAAGTCGTGGAGGTCTACGGGGATGGCGCGGCGGCCTGGGGCGAACAGATCGGCAAGGCGCTGGCCCAACGCTGCGAGCGCGCGGGGGAGACCGTGTTCTGCTACACCCGCGAGGCCCGTCCGATCATGCAGGATCTCGAGACCCGAGGCGATCTCAAGTATCTGCACCGCCCAGCGAACCTCGAGGACGTGTTCCTGAAGCTCACCGGGCGCGATCTGCGCGATTGATGAACTGGCCCCGTGCAAAGGACTGGCGTGCGCCCCGCGTGTCGCGGCGCTTCGTCTACGTGTGGCGCCGCAACTTCCTGGTCTGGCGCAAGCTCGCCATCACATCCCTGCTCGGCAACCTCGCCGACCCGCTGATGTACATGCTGGGCCTGGGGCTGGGCCTCGGCACCCTGATGCCCGAGGTGAACGGCACGCGCTACATCGTGTTCCTGGCCGCAGGCACCGTCGCCTACAGCACGATGAACAGCGCCACCTTCGAGGCGCTGTATTCGGCGTTCTCGCGCATGCAGACCCAGAAAACCTGGGAATCGATCATGAACGCGCCCTTGGAACTGGACGACATCGTTCTGGCGGAGGCGTTGTGGGCGGCCTCGAAGGCGATGCTCTCCGGCCTCGCGATCCTGATCATCATCTGGGTGCTCGGGCTGTCGCACGCCGGCCTCACGCTGTGGATCATCCCCCTGGCATTCCTGATCGGACTGACCTTCGCCAGTCTCGCCCTGGTCATGAATGCGGTCTCTCCCAACTACGAGTTCTTCCTCTACTACTTCACACTGGTCGTCACCCCCATGACGCTGCTGTGCGGAGTGTTCTTTCCGGTCGAACGGTTGCCGGCGACATTGCAGGCGGTCTCGGGCGTGCTGCCGCTGTTTCACGCGATAGCTCTGGTACGGCCGCTGGTGGCCGGTACCATTCCGTCCACGCCCGTGCTGCATGTCGCCGTGATGCTCGCTTATTCGCTCGCGGGCTTCTACCTGGCGCTCGTCCTTACCCGCCGGCGGTTGCTCGTTTGAGCTTCGTACCGATGATCGTCCCCCGCACATCCAGCCTTGGCGAGCCTCGAGCCGCCGCAAAGCCATGCTGATCGTCAAATCGCTCCACATCGTGTTCGTGACCTCATGGTTCGCCGGTCTGTTCTACCTGCCGCGAATCTTCGTGAACCTGGCAATGGAAACGAATGAAACGGCCGCGGCGCGCCTGCTGGTGATGGCTCGCAAGCTGTACCGTTTCATGACCCTGCTTTGCGTTCCTGCGCTCGCCTTCGGCCTGTGGCTCTGGCTCGGCTACGGCATCACCGGCGGCTGGCTGCACGCCAAGCTGGCGCTGGTCGTCGTGCTGCTGGGGTATCACCACGTGTGCGGGCGATTGCTGCGAAGGTTCGAGGCGGGCGCGAACCGGCGGTCGGATCGGTGGTACAGATGGTTCAACGAACTGCCCGTGATCGTATTGTTCGCGGTCGTGCTGCTGGCGGTCGTCAAGCCGTTCTAGGCGCCGGCCGGTCATCCGGGAATTCATCGTCGTCGAGGTGATCGCCGCGCTGCTCGAGCGGATGCGGTGCGCGACCCAGCACCTGGTCCAGCACGATGCGCCGGGCATATGCGGACAGCCGCAGCCCTTGTGCCGCTGCGAGTGCCTCGAGGTCCTCCTTCATGCGAGGCGCCACGAAGATGCGAACGTCCGCCACGCTCTTGCCCAGTTCCGTGCGGTAGCCGGGCGAGCGTGATTCCGCCTCCAGGGGCGCACTGCCCAGTCGTCCGCCATTGCGAACGAGCAGCGCTTCCAGGTCGTGCCAGCCGTAGAGATGAGCGAACAGGAGGCGCGCGATGATCGTGGACTTGGCGAGCCCCTGGCGGCGCGCGAGCACCTCCACCATGGTCTCGATCGTCTCCGGCAGCCAGACCTTGAGCGCGATCGGTTCCTCGTCCAGGAACGCATAGTCGCGGCCCGCGCTGCCGCCGTTCACCGGATGGTACGGATGCCTGGATTCGCCCATGATTCGCGCTCCCGCGACCGGCCTGTCATCGATACTCCGTGAGCATACTGCCGCCCTCCCGCCACGGCTACCGAGCCGCCGCCGCCGTGTTGACGCTGATGCTTGCGCTGGTACCGACGACCCGCGCCGATCCGGTGACCAAGGCACGGGTGCTGGTTCAAACTACGCTTGTCGCCGGCTTGCGGCACTACGAGGCGAAAGCGGTATGGGATCGATTGCAGCCGGGCGACGCACTGGCGCTGGTGCGCGAGCCGGCGAATCCCCACGATCCGAACGCCGTGCGTATCGACTGGGACGGCCACGCGCTGGGTTATCTGCCGCAATCTGACAATGTGGACATCGCCCGCCAACTCGACCGAGGTCAGGCGCTCGAGGCGCGCATCGCGAAGCTCGCGCTGTATCGCAATCACCGCCGCAAGCTCGAGATCGAAATCTTCATCGAGCTGTGACGGCCGCGCGACCGGACTCCGCGCCAGGGCCTGAGCGATAATGGTTCATGGCGACGCACCGCATTGACCGCAAGGAATCCCGCGACCGGGTCGAGGTTTCCAACCGCTTCTTCGCATCCTGTCCGCGCGGCCTCGAAGCAGCGCTGGCGGACGAACTGGCGACGCTGGGATTGGCCGGCGTGGCGGTCGGCAATGCTGGCGTGGCTTTCATGGGCGAGTGGTCAGACTGCCAGCGCGCGAACCTGAACAGCCGCATCGCCAGCCGGATACTGTGGCGCGTCGGCAAGGCGCGCTACCGCAATGAGGACGACATCTATCGCATGGCATTAGCCCTGTCGTGGCATCGATGGTTCGATGTCGAACGCACGATCCGCGTGAATGTCGCCGCGATCCGGTGCCCGTTGCGGAGTCTCGAGTTCGTCACCCTGCGCATCAAGGATGCCGTCTGCGATCGATTCCGCGAGCACGCCGATCGCCGGCCGAGCGTCGACACCGTGCAGCCCGACATGCGCATCCACGCATTCCTCACCGAAGACGAGGTCACGCTCTATCTCGACACCTCCGGCGACGCCCTGTTCAAGCGCGGCTGGCGCAAGCGCTCCGGCGAAGCACCCCTGCGCGAGAACCTGGCAGCGGGGATCCTCCGCCTCACCGGCTGGACGCCGGACGAACCCCTGTACGACTCCATGTGCGGCAGCGGCACTTTCCTGGTCGAAGCCGCCCACATGGCGCTCGGCATCGCGCCTGGCCGCGGCCGGGGCTTCGCTTTCGAGAAGTTCCTGATGCACGAAGCCGATCCGTGGCAACGCGTGCGCGACGCGGCACGCAACGCGGAAACGCCAGCGCGCACGATCACGATCTACGGAACCGATACGAATCGCGCGGCGCTCACGGCGGTCCGCGGCAATCTCCAGGATGCCGGCGTCGCCGACAACGTGCGCGTTGAACTCGGCGATGTCCTCGAGGTCCCAGCCCCTTCGACCCACGGCGTGATGGTGGCCAACCCCCCGTACGGCGTCCGCATCGGCGATTCGCAGGAACTCGCCGAGTTCTATCCTTCGCTCGGGAATGCACTCAAGCAGCGCTACGCTGGCTGGCGCGTATTCCTGTTCTCGGCCGACGTGCGTTTGCCGAAGCTGATCGGCCTCAAGGCCCGGCGCCGCACGCCACTGTTCAATGGAGCACTCGAGTGCCGCCTCTACGAATATCAGATGGTCGAAGGTTCATTGCGGCGGCCCGTCGCGAACGCGAACTGACGCCGCTCGAGCACCCGCGCGTCGTCCTCATCGACCGCGCACCGCCGCAGGCGCGATTCGCCGACGAAGCGCTGGCGGGGCTGTCCGCCGCGCCCAAGAGCCTCAGTCCGAAATGGTTCTACGACACGCTCGGCTCGAAGCTCTTCGAGGCGATCTGCGAGTTGCCGGAGTACTACCTGACCCGTACCGAGAAGGCGCTATTCGCGACCCACGCGCGAGCCATGAGCAATCGGGCTGGCCGCGGCCGCGTCCTGGTGGAACTCGGCAGCGGCGCCGGCGACAAGGTCGGCCTGCTGCTGCCACACCTCGCACCCGCAGCGTACGTCGCCGTGGACATCTCGCGCGCCGCACTCGAGCACGCTACGGCTGCGCTCGCGGTAGATCGCCCCGATCTGCCGGTGTTCGCGCTGTGCGACGATTTTTCCGCGGGGCTGGCGCTGCCGCGCGAGATTCCCGACGCCTCGCGCCTGTATTTCTACCCGGGATCGAGCATCGGCAACTTCTCTCCCGACGCTGCGCTGGCTTTGCTCGCACCGCTCGCGCGCCGCGGCGACAGTCTGCTGATCGGCGTCGACCTGCTCAAAGACCGGGAAGCGCTCGAACGCGCCTACGACGATGCCGTCGGCGTCACCGCCGCGTTCAACCTCAACCTGCTGGCGCGCATGAATCGCGAACTGGGGGCCGATTTCGACCTGCGCCGCTTCCGCCACGTGGCAGCGTTCAACGAGGAGGACGGCCGCATGGAAATGCACCTGGAGAGCGCGATCGAGCAGCGGGTCGGCATCGGTTCGCGCAGCTTCCGGTTCGGCGCGGGCGAGCGCCTGCATACCGAGAGCTCGTACAAGTACACCGAAGTTCGCTTCGCGGCCTTGGCGCGACGGGCTGGCTGGGAACTCGTCGAGACCTGGACCGACGAGCGCCGCTGGTTCGCAGAGATGCTGTTCGAAGCCCGGCCGGGCAGCGTGCACTCTTAGCGTCCGCGCTCCCGCCCGGGGGCCGACTGGACCCTCAAACGATGTTGAGGTGGTCGATCCCCGACATGATGTCCTTCTCCTTGGCTTCATGGCCGTGGAGCTTGATCGCAAGCCGCAGTTCGTTCATCGAATCGGCATTGCGCATGGCGTCTTCGTAGCTGATGTTGCCGGATTCGTAGAGATCGAACAGCGCCTGGTCGAACGTCTGCATGCCCAGTTCGCGCGACTTCTTCATGATTTCCTTGATCTCGTGCACCTCGCCCTTGAAGATCAGGTCGGCAATCAGCGGCGAATTCAGCATGATCTCGATCGCGGCGGAGCGGCCTTTGGAATCCTTCTTGGGGATCAGTCGCTGCGAGATCATCCCGCGCAGGTTGAGCGACAGGTCCATCAGCAGCTGCGCGCGGCGTTCTTCGGGGAAGAAGTTGATGATCCGGTCGAGCGCCTGGTTCGAGCTGTTCGCGTGCAGGGTGCACATGCACAGGTGCCCGGTCTCGGCGAAGGCGATGGCGTGTTCCATCGTTTCCCGCTCGCGCACTTCGCCGATCAGGATGACGTCGGGCGCCTGGCGCAGGGTGTTCTTGAGCGCCATGTCCCAGGATTCGGTGTCGACACCGACTTCACGCTGGGTCACCAGGCAGTTCTTGTGATCGTGCACGTATTCGATCGGATCCTCGATCGTGATGATGTGTCCGTGGCTGTTCTCGTTGCGATAACCGACCATCGCCGCGAGCGTGGTCGACTTCCCCGAGCCGGTGGCGCCGACCACGATCACGAGGCCGCGCTTGGTCATGACCACGTCTTTCAGCACGTCCGGGAGTCCCAGTTCCTCGAAGCGGGGGATGGTGGTCGTTATGGTCCGCAATACGAACCCAACCCGTTGCTGCTGCACGAAGGCGTTGGCGCGGAAGCGACCGATTCCCGGCGGATTGATGGCGAAGTTGCATTCCTTGGTCCGCTCGAACTCCGCAGCCTGCTTGTCGTTCATGATTGAGCGGGCCAGCTCCTGCGTGTGCACCGGCGTGAGGCTCTGGCTCGACACCGGGGTCATCTTGCCGTCGACCTTGAAGGCAGGTGGGAAGCCGGCGGTGATGAACAGGTCCGATGCCTTCTTTGCCACCATCGCACGCAGCAGGTCGTTGATGAACTTGCTTGCCTGATCGCGATCCATGCGGGGTACTCCTGGTCAGTTTGTGCGTATCTTCGCACCGGTCGCGGCGTTCCGCCGGCGGGCCGGGCGGCCCGGCTTCAGCCCGCGAACAAATCCTTGTTGGCGGCTTTCGTGCGTGCTTCCGCGGAGGCAACGATGCCACGTTGCACGAGGATCTGCAGGTTCTGGTCGAGGGTCTGCATGCCGTACTGATGGCCGGTCTGGATCGCCGAGTACATCTGCGCCACCTTGTTCTCGCGGATCAGGTTACGGATGGCCGGCGTGCCGATCATGATCTCGTGGCTCGCCACGCGTCCCTGGCCGTCCTTGGTCTTCAGTAGCGTCTGCGAGATCACGGCGCGCAGCGATTCGGACAGCATCGCGCGGATCATCTCCTTTTCCGCAGCCGGGAACACGTCGATGATCCGGTCGACGGTCTTCGCGGCCGAACTCGTGTGCAGCGTGCCGAACACCAGGTGACCGGTTTCGGCCGCGGTCATGGCGAGGCGGATGGTTTCCAGATCGCGCATCTCGCCCACGAGAATGACATCCGGGTCTTCCCGCAGCGCCGAGCGCAGGGCGTTCGAGAACGACAGGGTATGCGGACCCACCTCGCGCTGGTTGATCAGGCACTTCTTCGACTCGTGCACGAATTCGATCGGGTCTTCGACCGTCAGAATGTGGCCGTGGTCGTTCTCGTTGATGTCGTTGACCATGGCCGCCAGGGTGGTCGACTTGCCGGAACCCGTCGGGCCCGTGACCAGCACCATGCCGCGCGGCTGCTGTGCGATCTCCTTGAAGATGTTCGGCGCCTTCAGGTCTTCCAGCGACAGCACCTTCGACGGAATGGTCCGCATCACCGCGCCGGCGCCGCGGTTCTGGACGAAGGCATTCACCCGGAAACGCGCGAGGTTGGGGATCGAGAACGAGAAGTCGCACTCGAGCGTCTCTTCGTACGTCTTGCGTTGGCCATCGTTCATGATGTCGTACACCATGGCATGCACGTCCTTGTGCTCCATGGGCGGCAGATTGATACGCCGCACGTCACCATGCACCCGGATCATCGGCGGCAGGCCAGCCGACAAATGCAGGTCTGAGGCCTTGTTCTTGACGACGAAGGCGAGAAGCTCGGAGATGTCCATCTATAATCCTTGCGCGTTCGGGTTCGGGAAGGACTCTAAACCGGAGATCGTGGAAGCTAGGAGCATGCCATGCTCGACAATGCGACCGAAGGGATCCGGAGGATGGAAACTCGATCGATTATGGAGGGACTGCCAGAACGCCTGCAAGCCGTGGCCGAACGCATCACGTCCGCCGCGCGTATCGCCGGCCGCGATCCGGCATCGGTCCGGCTGGTGGCGGTCTCGAAGACTTTCCCTGCCGCGGCCGTTCGCATTGCCTTCGCCGCAGGCCAGCGGGATTTCGGCGAGAACTATGTGCAGGAAGCGCTCGACAAGATGGCGCTGCTCGCCGAGTTGCCGATCGTGTGGCATTTCATCGGTCCGATCCAGAGCAACAAGACCAGATCGATTGCCGAGCACTTCCACTGGGTCCATTCCATTGATCGCCTGAAGATCGCCGAGCGGCTGTCCGCGCAACGGCCGGCGGATCAGCCGCCGCTCGAGGTATGCCTGCAGGTCAACGTGAGTGGCGAAGCGACCAAGAGCGGCGCCGATCCGGCGGCCATTGCCGCGCTCGCCGGTGCAGTCGGAAAACTGCCGAACCTGCGTCTGCGCGGCCTCATGGCGATCCCCGAACCCACGACCGACATCGCGCTGCAGCGTGCCCGCTTTCAGCACGTGCGGGAATTGCTCGCGACAGCAGGGTTGCCGCTGGATACACTTTCCATGGGCATGTCCGACGATCTGGAAAGCGCCATCGACGAGGGGGCCACGATCGTCCGCGTCGGACGGGCGATTTTCGGGACGCGCGGATGAAGCTTCGCGCCGAGCCCCTATACTTCGCCAGCCCGCCCGCACTCGCGTGCTGGTCCCCCACACAACGACATCTCGAGGAGCCCCAATGAATAGAACCCTGAATACCTTTCTCGCCGCAGCGCTCGCCGCCGGCGCCGGATCCGCGCTTGCCGATGACGCGTGGAGCACGCTGAACAGTTACGAAACCGTCACGGTCAACGCGCCAGCCGAGCGCGCCTGGGAAACGATCAATCATTGGGACGCACTGCAGTCCTGGTGTCCCGCCTTCGAGAAGACCGAGATCGTCAGCGGCGGCACGGCCGTGGGCTCGATCCGCGCCATCACGCTGGACAAGGGGCCGACCTTTACCGAGGAATTGCTGGCGGTCGATCCGGACGCGATGACGATGCAATACAAGATCGTCGATTCGCCGCTGCCGATCGTCGAATACGTCTCCGGCATGCGCGTGGTGAGTCTCGGCAAGGACGAATCCGCGATCATCTGGTACGGCAGCTACAAGCGTCGCACCAAGGACAATCCGGGTCCGGACGCCAATGACGACGCCATGATGAAACTGGTGGGCGGCCTCTACAAGGCATGTCTCGGCAATGCGAAGAAGGTGGCCGAGGCCAAGTGACGAGCGCTTCCCCCGCAACAACACGAATCGCACCGGGTCCCCGGGCCCTGCGCGGCGCCGCCCGATGAGCGTGAGACTCGCGTTCATCGGCGGCGGGAACATGGCTTCGGCCCTGATCGGGGGCATCCTCGGTCAGGGCGCCTCGGCGCAATCCGTCCGCGTCGCGGAGATCATGCCTGAGGTACGGGAGCGCCTGCAGTCGACCTTCGGCGTGACCGCGCTCGCCACCGCAGCAGAGGCTGCGGCGGGTGCCGATTGCATCGTCTTCGCGGTCAAGCCGCAACAGATGCCCAGCGTGGCACCGCAGGTGGCGGAGGCGGCGCGCGGCGCGCTGGTCGTCAGCATCGCTGCCGGCGTGCGCACGGCGGATCTGGGCCGCTGGCTCGGCGGCCACGAGCGCATCGTGCGCGTGATGCCCAATACGCCGGCTCTGGTCGGGGCGGGCGTGTCCGCACTGTTCGCGCTGCCTGGCGTCAACGCGGACGAGCGTGCGATCGTGGCGCAGCTGTTCGCTGCCGTCGGCAAGGTGCTTTGGGTGGAACGCGAAGCGCAGATCGATGCGGTGACCGCGGTTTCCGGCAGCGGCCCCGCCTACGCGTTCTACCTCATCGAGAGCATGGTGCAGGCGGCGCTGCAGCTCGGATTCGACGCCGAGGCGGCGCGTCTGCTCAGCGTCGAGACGGTGCTCGGTGCCGCCAAACTCGCTGCGGCGAGCCCGGAGAGCGCCGAGATCCTGCGCGCCCGGGTCACGTCCAAGGGCGGCACCACCGAGCGGGCGCTCGCCGTTCTGGAGGGACATGCCGTGAAACAGCACTTCGTCGAAGCGATCGTGGCAGCCGAGGCGCGCTCGCGCGAACTCGGCGAGGCCGCGGGTCGCGACTGACCATGCTCTCGCAAGCTCTCGTATTCCTGTTGCAGACGTTTCTCGGGCTGTTGGCGCTCGCCCTGTTGCTGCGGTTCTTCCTGCAACTGGTCCGGGCCCCGGCACGCAATCCCGTGTCCCAGTTTCTCGCCGCGCTGACCGATTTCGCCGTGCGACCCGCGCGTCGGATCATTCCGGGGTTGTGGGGCATCGACCTGTCGACCTTGGTGCTGGCCTGGATCGTCGAGTTCGTGCTGCTGCTCGCGGTGCTGTGGATCGTCGGGCAGAGCTTCGGTGGCGACGTCGGCATATCCGTGCTCGCGCTGATCCTGCTGGCCGCGCTGAACGTGCTCCGGCTGAGCATCTACATCCTGATGGGGGCGCTCATCGTCCAGGCGGTGCTGTCCTGGGTCGCACCCCAGAGCCCCATCGCGCCGGTCGCCAATACGCTGACCCGGCCGTTCCTGCAGCCGCTGCAGCGGCGCATTCCGCCGATAGGCGCCGTGGATCTGTCACCGCTCTTCGCCATCGTGGCCTGCCAGCTGATCCTCATGTTGCCCGTGGCCTGGCTCGAGTCGGTCATCCAGACGCTGTTCTAGGAGCGCAATCCGGCGCTTTGGTACGATGCTTGCTCCCGGTCCCTTCATTTAGCCCGGGCATCCCCGAACCGCAATGCTCGCTGCCCTGCTTCAGCCATGAGCCAACTCGAGAGCCTAGTTGCGCAGTACTCGCAATGGCGCGAGCAGCTCCGTGCGGGGATCGAGGCGTATCACGAATGGCTGGACGCGCATGGCCACGTCGACATCCAACGCTCGTTGCGCCTCTACGATCTGGCCGAGAGCCTGCGCAACGATCGCATGGTGCTCGCCTTCCTCGCCGAATTCTCGCGCGGCAAGACCGAGCTCATCAACGCGATCTTCTTCTCCGGATTCAAGCAGCGGCTGCTGCCCTCGAACGTCGGGCGCACGACCATGTGCCCGACCGAGATCTTCCACGATGCCGCCGAGGAACCCTACATCCGGCTGCTCCCGATCGAGACGCGCAAGTCGGACGAGACCATCGCTGCGCTGAAGCACAAACCGATCGAGTGGGTGAAGATCAAGCTCAAGCTGGACAACTTCGAGGAGTTGCAGAAGGCGCTGTCGACGCTGGCGCAGTCGAAGAGCGTGGCGATCGAGGAAGCCGATGCGCTCGGCCTGCTGGTCGAGGGCGACCTGTTCACGACCACGGTGATCAAGCGGCGCGTCGCGCGCATCGCCATTCCCGCGTGGCGCCACGCGATGATCAATTTTCCGCACCCGCTGCTGAAGAGCGGCCTCGTGATACTCGATACGCCCGGGTTGAACGCGCTCGGGACCGAGCCGGAACTCACCGTGAGCATGATCCCGAACGCCCATGCGGTGCTGTTCCTCCTCGCAATGGACACGGGCGTCACCAAATCGGATCTGGAACTGTGGCAGAGGTTCGTGCAGGGAAAGGTCGCCCGCTCGCTCGCAGTCCTGAACAAGATCGACCTCATGTGGGACGAGCTCAAGTCAGAGGCCGAGATCGAGACCAACATCCAGCGCCAGATCGACGAAACCGCGC
This sequence comes from Burkholderiales bacterium, assembly GCA_038324085.1. Taxonomy (GTDB): domain Bacteria; phylum Pseudomonadota; class Gammaproteobacteria; order Burkholderiales. Next base: position 9,171 of record JBBQHP010000021.1, on the reverse strand, counting down.
ACATCCTCGATCTGCCACGCAGCCACGTGATCGCCATCTCTGCCCAGAAGGCGTTGCTCGCCAGGATCCGCGGCAACAGCGAGTTGCTCGAGCGCAGCCGCATCCGCGACCTCGAGCGCCTGCTCGCCGAAGAGATCATCCCGGCGAAGCAGGAGATCCTGCGCGCGGCCGTGTATCGCGAGATCGGATCGATGGTGGAGGGTTCGCTGGAAGGGGTGCGCCTGGCGCTGGACGCCACCACCACCGAGCTCCGGGAACTCTCGCAGCTGTCCGGCAAGAATCGCGATCTTGCGCGCGCGATGCTCGGGCGCCTCGAGCAGGACAAGGTCGTCTACCAGCAGAACATGGAAGCGTTCAAGGCCAACTACGGCGTGGCGTTGAAGCGCGGCCACCAGATCCTGGGCACGCTCTCGGATGACGAGCTCGACCGCATCCTCGGGGAGAACCAGAAGAACATCGAGGGCAGCTGGACCACCTCGGGCCTGATGGGCAGCATGAGCGCACTGTTCGACAAGTTCGGCGAAGGCGCCGACAAGATTCTTGCTTTCGCGACCGAGGCCAAGCGATTCGTCGACGGCGTCTACCTGACGTTCCACGAGAAGCACGGCTTCCCGAAACTCTCGCCGCCGGGTCTCAATCTCGAGAAGCACATCATCAAGATGAACCAGTTGCGCGACGTCACCGACAAATTTTGCCGCGACCCGGTCAACGTGATGACCGAAAAGCACTTCTTAGTCCGCAAGTTCTACGGGGGCCTGGTCGCCGAGGCCAAGGCGGTGTTCCAGCAGGTCCGCGGCGAGTTCGAGTCGTGGTTGAAGGGTGCCCTCGTGCCGTTGTCGATGCAGTTGCGCGATCACCAGAAACTGCTGGAGCGCCGGGTCGAGAGCATCCGCAAGATCAGCGGGGACATCAGCTCGCTGCAGGATCGCGCCAAGCTGCTCGGATCGTCCCGCGCGGATCTGCAGAAACAGGTCGACGAACTCAGCCAGATCAAGGCGATCATCGCCGGGCGCGACGAAGCGAAACAGGCACGCGTGGCCTGAAGCCGCACGCGGCCGGGCAGACGCTCGCCACGATCGGGCACCCGCCGCTCTGCGGCGGTCGCAGCGGCCGTTGCATTGGTCGCCAGGATGCCCGATGGCCGGCTCGCGACGGCTACGAGCTCCCTAGATCACGCTGGCGATCGTGTTGATGCTGAGCGCGAGGACCGCGATGTTGAATATGAACGACAGCACGCCGTGGATCAACGTCATCCGCCGCATGGCCGGCGAGAGCGCCTGGACGTCGGATACCTGCGAGGTCATGCCCACGACGAACGAGTAGTAAGTGAAATCCATGTAGTTGGGATCGCCATCCCCGGGAAAGGCGAGGCCGCCGGCTTTCGGCGGCCGGGCGTCGCGGTAGAACCGGCGCGCGTAGTGAAACGCGAACACGGTGTGGATCAGGAACCAGGACGACATCAGTGCGGTGATCGTGAGAGTCAGATGCCACGCCTTGGGCCAGTACTCGAGCCCTCGGATCGTGCTCACCATGAACCCGATCGCCACGATGCTCGCGCACGCGGAGCCCAGCACGAACAGGAAGATGATGTATCCGCTCGTATCCTGCGCGAGCGCGTGGGCGCGGGTCGATTTCGCGTCGGAACGAGCGATGATCAGCCACGCGATGGCCAGGTAGGCCAACGCCCCGACGTCCCAGCTCGCGACCAGCCGCGTATGCCACGAGATCGACGCCGACTGCGCGACGAATGCGACGCATGCCAGCGTCAGCGCGACGGCCAGGCGCTGCTTGGCTTGCAGCCGATCGGTCCAGGCCGGCTGTCGATGATTGCGTGCGTCCTGGGTCAAGGGAGATCGTGGGTGCCGCGGATCACGGGAACCACCGAATCGTGGGTTGGCGAGGCGGATCGGATCATGGGCCAGTCGGCGTTGACGCGGCGCGATCACCGCGAGCGGAGCATAACCGCCCTTCCGGCACCCGTCGCGCCGGCCGCGAAGCCGCAGCCGACGGATGCGACCGAGGAGGGCCACGGTCGCCGCGCGCTTGCAGCCCCGGCCCGCTGCCACTACATTCGGCGCGCCGGGCGACCGCGACAGGTCGACGATCCAGCCGATCCAAAGAGGCCGGGCCTGGCGCAGACAGATCGAAACACGTCACGGCCGGTCCGATTTGGGGCTTGGGCGAGCGTCGGTCGCAAACCTTTCCTCGGTCCTCATGGCAAGAGTCCATCGCGAGTCCCACCGTACCGATCGGATCGGCTGGCTGCGCGCCGCCGTCCTCGGCGCCAACGACGGCATCGTATCCACCGCGAGCCTGGTGCTAGGTGTCGCTGCAGCCAGCGCTTCGCACGGCAGCGTTCTGGTGGCGGGCATTGCAGGGCTGGTGGCCGGGGCCATGTCGATGGCCGCGGGCGAATACGTGTCGGTCCGGTCGCAAGCCGATACCGAAGCCGCAGATCTCGCGCGCGAGCGCCGCGAACTGGCCACGGACGTGGTGGCCGAACAGCGCGAACTGGCGGCGATCTATGTCAAGCGTGGGCTCGAACCTGCGCTGGCCAGGGAGGTGGCCGTGCAATTGATGGGGCACGATGCTCTGGCAGCCCATGCGCGCGACGAACTTGGCATTTCGGAGATCCTCGTCGCCAGGCCCATCCAGGCGGCGCTCGCGTCGGCGGCGAGCTTCACCGCCGGCGCGGCATTGCCGCTGATTGTCGCTGCGTTTATGCCGATGAATGTACTTGCCATCGCCGTCGGCGGGGCTTCGCTGCTGTTCCTCGCCGGCCTGGGCGCACTCGCAGCCGCTGCCGGCGGCGCGCCGATCTTCGCCGGCGCCTGGCGCGTCACGTTCTGGGGCGCCCTCGCGATGGCGGTGACCTGGGGCATCGGTACGTTGTTGGGTACGACGGGCGGCTGAACGCTCCTGCGCTAGCTTGCCGTCACCTCGTCGGTTCGAACGAGGAACCGCTTCAGCACGTTCGGTCCGAACGTGGTGGCGATCGCGACGTCCGAGGCATCGCGCCCGCGCGCGATCAGGACCCTCCCGATCCGCGGCGTGTTGTTGCGTGCGTCGAACGTGTACCAGCGGCCCCCGAGGTAGGCGTCGAACCAGCCCGCGAAATCCATCGGGTCAGGCGACACCGGTACGCCGATGTCGCCAAGGTACCCGGTGCAATAGCGCGCCGGGATGTTCATGCACCGGCAAAAGGTTACGGCGAGATGGGCGTAGTCCCGGCACACCCCGGCCTTTTCGTTGTAGGCCTCCCACGCCGTCTTGGTGGCGCGGGCGAACGGGTAGCCGAACCGAATATGGTTGTGGACGAAGTCGCAGATGGCCTGCACGCGCGCCCAGCCCGGCTCGGTGTGTCCGAACAGCCGCCAGGCCTCCATCGTGAGCCGATCGGTTTCACAGTAGCGGCTGCCCAGCAGGTAGACCAGCGTCTCCTCGGGGAGGTCCTGGACGGGGATCTGTTCCGCCGTCTGCACCACTTCGTCCGGCTTGCCCGAGTCGCGGACGATGCCGTCGGCGAAGATCCGGATCTGTCCCGCGGGTGCGACGATGCGGCTGCACCAGTTGCCGAACCCGTCCCGGTACGCCGCGAGCGGCACCGCCGGCTCGGTCAGCAGGTGGTCCGGCACTTCGATGTCGGCGACCCGCGAATAGTGCACCCCGAGCATCAGGATCATGGGGGTTGGTTGCGGGCATTCGTAGACCATGTCGTAGCCGATCCGGATCTTCAATCGAGACTCCAAGCAGTAGGTGGGTGGATGGGGTACAGCGCGCCGGACCGGCGCACTCAAGGCAGCGCTGCCCGCAATGTCCTGACAACGGCCGCCCGCAATCGTTGCCACGATCGCGGTGGTGCCGACACGAATGCCTGGTTGAGCTCGATCTCGATACCGACGTATTTCCCCGGCGCGAAGTGGCGGCGCATGGTCGACGTCAGTCCGTCGTTCCTACCGGCATAGGGGTAGTTCCGGCGGACGCGCCATTCCGGTGCCAGCGCCGCGAAGGCCGCCTTCCAGTTCGCCGCCAGGACCGCTTCGCCCGCGCGGGCGGGGTCATAGAGCAGGCCGATGTCGGCGGTGCGCTCGGCGCCGTCGAAGACCGGCGTGAAACTGTGCGAGGAGACATGGACCACCCGGTGCCCAGTCGAGACGGCCTCGGTCACGATCTCCATCACCCGCCGCCGATACGGTTCGTAGTGACGCTGCACGATCCGTTGCTTGATCGCCGGCGGCAGTGCCCGCGTGGCGTCCGACCACACGTGCGGATGGGACAGCGAGCGGTTGAGATCGACCAGCAGGCGGCTTACCGTCGAGGCCACGAGCGGTGCCGGCATCGCCGCGGCCAAAGTGCGGGCCATGACCAGCGCGCCGTGGTCGTAGCCGCGGTGCGTCGACAGAACGGTCTGCCAGCCGCGGAACAGGGCCGCGTACGCGGCCGGGATCCTGTTGCCGCCATGCTCGCAGGTCACCACTAGGAAATCCGGCGCGTCCGCGGCGATGGTCGACTTACCAGAGGAGTTCGGGTAGTTCCTTGAAGACCCGGCGCGTTCCTTCGCTCCAGCTACGGTGCAGCGACGTGAAATAGGTATCGCCCTCCGCGAACCGGCGACGCATCCGGACTTCGAGGCTGTCGCGCTCGTAGCAGATGAGATCGATCGGCATGCCGACCGAAAGATTGCTGCGCATCGTCGAATCGAACGAAACCAGGATGCATTTGGTGGCGTCCACGAGGCTCGTGGTGCCGACGATCACCCGATCGATGATCGGCTTGCCGTATTTCGTCTCGCCCGTCTGTATATAGGGCGTGTCCGCGCCCGCCTCGATGAAATTGCCTTCCGCGTAAAGGCGGAACAGCCGGGGCGGCTCGCCACGAATCTGGCCGCCGAGGATGAACGAGGCATTGAAGCTCACCTCGCTCGCTTCGAGCGAAGGTCCGTCGCGGCGTTCGATGTCCCGCATCGCGTCCGAGACGACATTCGCGGCGTCGAACATGGTTCGCGCCTTCCACAGCGAGGCCTGGTACGCGGGATCTTCGCAGCGCTGGGTAAGGATGCTGATGATCGCCTGCGTTCCGGCCAGGTTGCCCGAACTCAACAGGACGAGCACGCGGTCGCCCTTGCGCTCGAACACCGTCATCTTGCAGAACTTCGCGATGTTGTCGAGGCCTGCATTGGTTCGCGAATCCGACGCGAAGATCATGCCCTCGTCCAACCGCACTCCTACGCAATAAGTCACTGTTGCTGCCTTTGCCCTGCGACGCCCGCTCGACGTCGTACCGCACGTGATGTGCCCATCATCGCGGTTTGCTCGGCGACGGGCAACAACAACCGGATGCCGGGAAATCCAATGGGAGGGAATCCGACGACCGGTCGGCATTCGATTGCGGCGCGAATTCCGGGCCCGGACCCCGAGCAAGCCGGCGTGGCGGCGAGCCGTACGCCAAATCGCGTCTCCGCTGGCGTGGACATCGGCTTATAGTCGTACACGCGTCTCGCCCATCCCCGACGCACAAGGAGCAGATCATGTCCCATAAGCCCCCGAAGCAGGACAAGAAGAAGCCGGTGTTGACCCCCAAGGAGAAGAAAGTGGTCAAACAGCAGAAGAAGCACCACGCAGAGGTCGTGCCGTTCCTCAAGCACTGATCGCGGATGCGGCCAGGGATTGACCCGTCCGGTGCCGGGCGCAGCGGACGTTTGCACCCGTTCAGGTGCGACTTGCGGGGTGCCGGGCGTGCAGCGACGCGGCCGCTGGGCGACGGCGCCGATGGAACCTGATTCCCCACGGGCAGCGGAAACGAGGCCACCTTGATCGATTCGCTGCTGTTGACGGCGACGCGCATCGGCACCTTCGAGCACGACCGGCCGCTCACCAATGCCAGCGGCTTCTTCTTCGAGCGCGACCGGCGGCTCCATCTCGTCACGAGCCGGCATGTCCTGGTCGATGCACCGAGCAATCACTTCCCGAACCGCATCGAGATCGAGCTCCACGTCAGCGAGATCGATCTCTCGCAGTCGATCGGCTTCTCCATCTTCATCTACGACCAGGGCCGGAGCCTGTGGCGGCAGGGGACCGATTCCGGCGGCGAGATCGACATCGCGATGATCGAGCTCGACCGCACGGCGCTGCCTGCGACGGGGGTGCTGCGCGCTTTTACCCCGGAGCACCTGCGCGTGGTCCCGGACGAAGTTGAAGTCGGCAGCGCGGTATCGATCGTGGGCTTCCCGCTGGGATTTCACGACACGTTGCATCATCTGCCGGTCGTGCGGCAATCGGCGATCGCTTCCGCCTTCGGTGTCCGGTTCCAGGGCCAGGGCTACTTCCTGACCGATGCCCGCACGCATCGCGGCACCAGCGGGGCTCCCGTGGTCATGCGCGACCGGGAGGCGGCGCTGCGCCGCGATCCCCTTCCGTGGAAGCTGCTCGGTGTGCATTCCGCGCGCCTCGACATGCCTGGGCGCGATCTGGTGCAGGACGAGTCGCTCGGACTGAACAGCGCGTGGTACGCCGACATGCTGATGACGCTGAGCGAGCGATAGCGACCTCAACCCCCTTGGCGATCGTTCCAACAGCGTCGTTTCCCGACATATCACGGCCTCGCGGGCGCACGGCGAACCAGAAGAACCGGGGCGTCCGCATGGTCGCGAACGCCCCGGCGACGCCGGGCCCACGGCGATTCACCCCTTCACGCACACCACCTGCTTCAGCGTGTGCACGATCTCGACCAGATCCCGCTGCGCCGCCATGACCGCATCGATGTCCTTGTAGGCGGCCGGCGTCTCGTCGATCACGTCCTTGTCCTTGCGGCACTCCACGCCTTCCGTGGCGGCCCTGTGGTCGGCCAGCGTGAAGCGCCGCCTCGCCTCTCCGCGGCTCATCGCCCGTCCCGCCCCGTGAGAGCAACTCTCGAAACTGTCCGGGCTCCCCTTGCCGCGCACGATGAAGCTGCGCGCGCCCATGCTTCCCGGGATGATCCCGAGCTGTCCGAGTCTGGCGCTCACCGCACCCTTGCGGGTGATGTACACGTCCGCGCCGAAGTGGTGCTCTTTCTGTACGTAGTTGTGATGGCAATTCACCGCCTCGACCTGACTATCGAACCGCTTGCCGATGACGGTGCCGGCCGCTTCGATCACGCGTCGCATCATCACTTCGCGGTTGAGGGTCGCGAACCGTTGTGCCCAGTCCACGGCGCGGACATAGTCGCCGAAGTGACGGCTGCCTTCCTCGAAATAGGCGAGATCCCGGTCCGGCAGGTGCCTGTTGTTGCGCAATGCGTCCTGCCGGGCCAGCTCGATGAACATGCGGCCGATCGCGTTGCCCACGCCGCGGGAACCCGAATGCAGCATGAACCATACGGCATCGGCCTCATCGAGGCAGACTTCGATGAAGTGGTTGCCGGTGCCCAACGTGCCCAGATGATTGCGGTGGTTGGTCTTTTCGAGTTTCGGGTAGTCGCGACACAATTCGGTGAATCCGGGCTCGAGTTGCGCCCACGCAATGTCGACCGGTCCGGGCACCTTGCCCCACGCACCGCGATCGCGCGTGCCCGGCTCGCGGCCATGGGGGACGGAACGCTCGATCGTCGCGCGCAGAGGGCCCAAGTTGTCGGGCAGATCTTCGGCACGCAGCGTGGTCTTCGCTGCCATCATGCCGCAGCCGATGTCGACCCCGACGGCAGCGGGAATGATCGCGCGGACCGTAGCAATCACCGATCCGACGGTTGCGCCGATGCCGAAGTGGGCGTCCGGCATCGCCGCGATGTGCTTGAAGACGATGGGCAGGCGCGCCGCGTTCATGAGTTGCCGCCTGGCTTCGTCCTCGAGCGGCACGCCGCGCGTCCACATCCTGACCGGCACACCCCCTGAAACGGATTGTTCGACGTAGGTCGTTTCCATGTCCTTCTCCGAGTCCGGGAAAACGCGCCAACGCGCGCTCCCCCACCGTGCACCCGATGGTGCATTCATTTGTCAGGCTCCGGTGCGCGCCGGTGCGCGGACCGGTCAAGCGGGCTTCGCGAGCGGGTCGAGCATCCGGCCCAGACCGCCGTACACCGAGATCCGGCCTTCGACGGCGCAGATGCGGGGGCGACCGGACGTCAGTTCAGCCGTGATCCCCGAGGCAGCCGCACCGCCAGCCAATCGTGCACGTCGGCGCGGATGTGCCGCCCTTCGAGCAGAAAATCCTCGAACCGACTCGGCACGTAGGGCAGATACAGCAGTGGCATGCGCGCTTGCTCCGGTGTCCGGTCGGCCTTGCGGCTGTTGCACGGTCCACAGGCGGTGATCAGGTTCATCCAGGCCCAGAGCCCGCCGCGCGATTCGGGCACGATGTGCTCGCACTGCAGATCGCGCTCCGGACAGCGGTCACCGCAGTAGGCGCAGGTGTAGCGGTCGCGACGGAACAGTTTCGCCTTGCTGAAGCCGGGGACGACGTCGAACAGGTTCACCCGGGAAGCGCCGAGCAGCGCCATGATGGGATGCACGTCGATGACCGACTGCCGGCCACGGGCCACGTTGAATCCCCCATGCAGCGTGGCCAACGGGCCGTCGCCGTCCACCCACGCCACCGAGTCCGTGGCCATGTGCGAGGCGGCATGCTCGAGCGTGATCCACGCCTGCGGCGTACCCTGGATGTCGAGTTGCAGCACATGACTATGACGGGATTCGCGCATGGGCGGCCTCCTTCGGGCCTGGGGAATTGGATCGAATATACGGGTTTCCGCGCGGCGTGCCTGTTGTACGTCGACCCTGCGGCACACGCGGAAGAGCGTGGCGGGCGCCGAACGGCCGGCGTCGATCCTTTCGACGAGAGACGAGCGCGCTGCTCGACGGCTGACAGGGAAGGATTGGCGGCGGGCGCCTGGACCGAGAGCAGATGCCGGTTCGTGGCAGTCGACCGATCGGTCCAGGATTCAGTCGAACGGTCGCGCGCCCTGGTCGATTCGCCGGCGGAAACGAAACAGCCCCGGGCAGATGCCCGAGGCTGATTTTGCGGGAGGGATCTCCCGGGAGACCCCGTTACGCGAGCCGATCTAGGGCCTGTTCACACTACTCGCAGCCCATCGGCGATGAGCGCGAAGTTGATGAAGCCAATGAACATGAGGTCGAGTTTCTCGAATCGCGAGAAGATGCGCCGAAATCCCTTGAGCCTGCGGAACAGCCGCTCGATC
>JBBQHP010000020.1:0-74389 GCA_038324085.1 Burkholderiales bacterium | reverse complement strand
CAGGCCTAGCCCGACCTTCTCGTCGATGATCGTGTTGAGGTGGTCACGGACCTCGGGCCGGTCGCCGTAGCGGATCGCCTCGACCAGCAGTCCACGGAGCGGCTGGTCGTCGAAGGCAGCGCCGAGGACGTCAAAGACCTTGCCGGAGTACGCCTCGCGCTGCTGCTCGATCTTCTCAAGCAGCCGCTGGAACACCTCACCCTCGCGGGTGCCCGCGGCGACCAAGTTCCACAGGTGGCACACCTCGGTCTGCCCGATGCGGTGGATGCGGCCGAACCGCTGCTCGATGCGGTTGGGGTTCCACGGCAGGTCGTAGTTCACCATCAGGTGGGCGCGCTGCAGGTTGATGCCTTCACCGGCGGCATCGGTGGCGAGCAGCACCTGCACGTCAGGGTCGTGCTTGAACGACTCCTGCACCTTCAAACGATCTTCACGGCCGATGGCGCCGTGGATGACGACCACCGTATCCTTCCGGCCGAGCAGAGTTGTGATGCGGCTGGCCAGGTAGTTGAGCGTGTCGCGGTGCTCGGTGAAGATCACCAGCTTCTGATGCGGTGACGCGGTGGGGCCTACGATCGGACCTGCGCCGTACGGGGCGGTGGGCTCGGCCACGTGCGGGTCTGTATGCCCGATGGAAAAGACCTCGTCCAGCAGGCTGGCCAGCTCACGCCACTTGGTGTCTGAGCCGCTGCGGCGAACGGCCAGCGCCAGGGCTTCCAGCGCCTTCAGGGTCTCGATTTCCGCGCGCAGCTCGGCCATCGAGCGTGAGGCGGTGGCCTGGTCGAGGATCTCTTCTTCGGCCGCTTCGACTTCGTTGTCGGGCGCATCTTCGAGGTCGTCCACATCCTCTGCGTCGAGCGACGGCGCGCTAAGCGCCACGATGGGTGTCGCCTGGCCACCGCGCTGCAGCACTTCGAGTTCACGCAGCCGGCTTTCCAACCGCTCACGCCGGCGCCGAAGGGATTGGTAGATGGCCTCGGGCGACGAGGCGAGCCGGCGCTGCAGGATGGTCAACGCAAAGCCGACCGTGCCGGCGCGCTTGTCGTTTTCAAGGGCGTCGGCGCGGTTGAATTCCTCGCGCACGTAGTCGGTAACGGCCTTGTAGAGCTGGGCTTCGGCGTCCGAGAGCTTGTACGGCACCGTGTAGGCCATGCGCGGGGGGAACAGCGGCGTGCCGTCGAACTTGAGCAGGCTCTCTTTCACCATCCGGCGCATCAGGTCGGACACGTCGGCAACGTGAACGCCGTCGCGAAAGCGGCCCTCGAACCGGTCGCCATCCAGCAGCGCCATAAAGAGCTGAAAGTCTTCTTCCTTGCCGTTGTGCGGCGTGGCCGTCATCAACAGTAAGTGGCGCGTCAGCGTGGAAAGCAACTGGCCGAGGCGATAGCGCTTGGTGTACTTGATCTCGCCGCCGAAAAGGGTGGCCGACATCTTGTGCGCCTCATCGCACACCACCAGGTCCCAGCGGCAATCGGGCGCCTGCAGCTTCTGCTGTACGTCTTCGTTGCGAGACAGCTTGTCGAGGCGGGCGATGACCAGGTTGGTCTCGATGAACCAGTTGCCGGTGCGCGCTGCTTCGAGCTTGTCGTTGGTGAGAATCTCGAAGGGTAGGTGAAAGCGTCGGTTGAGTTCGTCCTGCCACTGCTCGGCCAGGCTGCCGGGGCACACGATCAGGCAGCGCTGCAGATCCCCTCTGGCGATCAACTCCTTGATGAGCAGGCCCGCCATGATGGTCTTGCCCGCACCGGGGTCGTCGGCCAGCAGGAAGCGCAGCGGCTGCCGCGGCAGCATGGATTCGTAGACGGCAGTGATCTGGTGTGGCAGAGGATCGACCACCGACGTGTGAACCGCCAGCACTGGGTCGAAAAGGTGCGCAAGGCGGATTCGCAGCGCCTCGGAGACCAGTCTGAAGAGGGCGCCGTCACCATCAAAGCTCCAGGGCCGCCCTTGCTGTGCAACCTCGAGTCGGGGCTCGTCATGGCGATACAGCAATTCGTTGGCGACCTTGCCCGAGGCGGTCTTGTAGGTCAGTTCAAGTGCCTCGGTACCAAACCATTGCGTGCTTACGACGATGACCAGCTCATCGGGTAGGATGCCCCGCAAGGCGGCATTAGTACGGATCTCTTCAAGCTTGCTCATGCTTCGCGTTCTTCACGTCCCAGTCTTACTGGGTCACAAGTGTCGTCTTTCGTTTTGTCTTCTGCAGCACGGACATTGTCCAAGGCAAGCGAGCAACTGAAAGCTGAGTTGGTAGGGGATCGTGGTGATCGAACCTGATACGTGTCGCTGTGCGCGCTGGGCTGCCGTGAGGGATCTAGAACGTAATCCGTGGGAACGGGAGGCATTTGGCGTGCGGCGAAGTTTTTGTTGGCCCCCCTGGGCTTGCTGGCGGCAATGCGTTTGGTCACCAGAAATCCGTAGGCTGCGATTCACAGCATCGTATTGTGATGGAATTCCCGCCAGCCGCGTCCCTCGTAGTGGCCGAGCCCCAGTTTCTGCTTGAGATCCTGGTAATCACGCTCGATTCGCCTTGGTTGTAGTGACTCAGTAAGGCTAGAGCGCGGCCGCCAGTTCCCTCGTGATCTGCGCCGCGGGGACTTCCTTGCAGCCGGTGGCGTTCTGTCCGCACCAGAGCGGCGAGAAATCGCCCGATCCGAGGGCCTCGGCTTTGGCGCGCAACGGTACGATCGCGGACGTGGCCAGCGGGAAGGCCGGTGCGATATCGCTCATGGGGCCGAGCGCGCGCATGACGCGATTGACGATGCCGCGGGCGGGTCGGCCCGTGAACAGGTTGGTCAACGCAGTGTGGCGTGCCGCATCGCTCTTCAACGCAGCCCGATGGACGGCCGTGATGGTTGCCTCCGGACACAGGAGATAGGCGGTCCCGACCTGCACACCCGCAGCGCCGAGCGCCATCGCCGCCGCCACACCGGTGGCATCGGCGATGCCACCCGCGGCGATGACCGGGATATTCACCGCCCGGACCACCTGCGGCAGCAGCGCGAACGTCCCGACCTGCGTGGTGAGATCGTCGGTCAGGAAGATGCCGCGGTGGCCGCCGGCTTCCACGCCCTGGGCGATGACGGCATCGACGCCCTGCGCTTCCAGCCACAGCGCTTCCTCGACCGTCGTGGCCGATCCGAGAATTTTCGCGCCGGTGGCCTTCGCACGCGCCAGCAGCGGCGCCGCCGGCAGGCCGAAATGGAAGCTCACGACCGGCGGCCGGAGGACGTCGAGCATGTCGGCAGCATCGCTGCTGAACGGCGCTCGTCCCGGACCGGCGGGAATGCTTTCGGTGTCGACGCCGAATTGCCGGTGGTAGGGGGCGAGGGCGGCCCGCCAAGCGTTCTCGCGTGCGGGATCCACCACGGGCGTTGCATGGCAGAAGAAGTTCACGTTGAACGGGTGGTTCGTGCCCGCGCGGATGGCTGCCAGTTCCTTGCGCACAAGGTCGAGCGACAGCGTGGCGCAGCCGATGGAGCCCAACCCGCCCGCATTGGACACCGCGACGACCATCGCGCCCGCAGCCGCACCCGCCATGGGCGCCTGGATGATCGGCAGCTCGATACCCAGCCAGGAGGCGATGGTCATGGCGCGACGCCTTCCGACAGGACCGTGCTCGAGTGGGCTCCCGTTGCGTTGCCGGCCAGCCGTTGCCGCACGCCGGCGATCAATTCGAGCGAACGCAGACGCGCTGGCTGGTCGTGCAGGTGCGCGGTGACCATCAGTTCGTCGGGATGCAGATCATCGATGAACGCGGCGAGACCGGTGTGCACGGTGTCGGGCGAACCCACGAACGAAACGGCGAGCGAGCGCTCGACCATCGCGCGCTCGGCCGGCGTCCAGAATGCGTCCATGTTCTCGATGGGCGGCGGCACCTGACCCGGCATGCCGCGCCGCAGGTTTACGAAGGACTGCTGCTGCGAGGTGAACTGGCGACGGGCGTCGGCGTCGTTATCGGCAGCGACCACGTTGGCCGCGAGCATGGCGTAGGGGCGCAGGAGTTGTCGCGAGGGCTCGAACCGGCTGCGGTAGATGTCCACGGCCTGCCGCATGAGATCGGGTGCGAAATGTGAAGCGAAAGCGAAGGGCAGGCCCAGCATCGCGGCGAGCTGCGCACTGAACAGGCTCGAACCCAGCAGCCAGATGGGGACTTCCAGCCCCTCCCCCGGCACCGCCCGCAAATGCTGTCCGGCTTCCGGTTGCGCGAAATACGCCTGCAGTTCGAGCACGTCCTGGGGGAACTGTTCGGCGCTGTCGGTGGCGTCGCGGCGCAACGCTCGCGCCGTCAGCATGTCGGTTCCCGGCGCCCGGCCGAGGCCCAGGTCGATGCGACCCGGAAACAGCGACGCGAGTGTCCCGAACTGTTCGGCGACCACCAGCGGCGAATGGTTCGGCAGCATGACGCCGCCGGAGCCGACCCGGATGGTGCGGGTACCGCCGGCGACGTGTGCGATCACGATCGCCGTCGCGGCGCTGGCGATGCCCGGCATGTTGTGGTGCTCCGCGAGCCAGTAGCGCCGGTAGCCGAGATCATCGGCCTGGCGCGCGAGCGCGAGCGTGTTGCACAACGCGTCCGCTGCCGTGGCGCCCCGCGGAATCGGGGCGAGATCGAGGACGGAGAAAGGGATCATGGGCCTGGACCGGGAAGGAATGATTGCGAAATGAAAGCGTGGAGTCGGGAGATGGTGGCCGCGACCATGACTTGCAATGGCCGGCGACGAAAGGCCATCGGCCGGGTCAGAGTTCGAGCAGGTCGGCGCCCTTGAACGGCGCATGCTCCTCGAGTTCGTTCACGTAGGCGCTGATCCCGCGCGATTCGCGCTCCAGAAACTTCTGGATTGCGCGCGCGAACTCGGGTTCGGCCACCCAGTGCGCCGACCATGTGGTGACCGGCATCAGGCCGCGGGCGAGCTTGTGTTCGCCCTGGGCGCCGCCCTCGAAGGAGCCGATGCCGTGCGCGATGCAGAACTCGATCGCCTGGTAGTAGCAGGTCTCGAAATGCAGGCCGGAGACGAACTCGAGCGTACCCCAGTAGCGGCCCCACAGCGCTGCGGCGGTGTAGACGTCGAGCGACGCGCAGACCGGGCGCCCGTCCCTGCGGCCGATCACGAGCAGCAGATTGGCTGGCATCGACGCGCCGATGCGCAGGAAGAAGTCGAGATTGAGATAGGGGGTCGAATGGTGCTGGCGATAGGTGTTGTCGTAGCAGCGCACGAAGAAGCGCCAGTCGGCCTCGGTGATGTCGCTGCCCACTTTCCATTCGAACGTTACGCCGGCGTCACGCACGCGGCGCCGTTCCTGCTTCACCTTCTTGCGCTTCTCGTGGTTCATGCGGGCGAGGAAATCGTCGAATGTCGCGAAGCCCTCGTTGGTCCAGTGGAATTGCACGGTCTTGCGCAGCAGGAAACCGTCCGCGGCCAGTTCCGCCGCTCCGGCCTCGTCGGGAAACAGGCAGTGCAGGGTCGAGACGCCGAGTTCCTCGGCGAACTGGACTGCGGCCCGCACCAGTACGGTGCGATGTGCGGGCGTGGCGGCGAGCAGGCGCGGACCCGTGACCGGCGTGAACGGAATGGCGGCCAGCAGCTTCGGGTAATAGCGCTGGCCGGCTCGCTGCCAGGCGTCCGCCCAGGCCCAGTCGAACACGTATTCGCCGTAGGAATGCGATTTCAGGTACAGCGGCAGCGCCGCGGCCAGGGTGGTGCCTTCCTTCAGCAGCAGGTACTGCGGAGCCCAGCCGGAATCCGCCGACGCCGCGCCGCTTTCGTGCAGCGCGTGCAGGAACGCGTGCGACACCAGCGGGTGGTGTTCCGCGAGACGATCCCATTCCGCGGGTGCCACGGCGGAGAGGGAATCGGCGATCTCGATCGAGTGTTCGGTGCGCATGAGCAATTGGTACCCAATGCTATAGTACGACCCATGCGCATCGCCATCGCACAGATCAATTGCTGCCTCGGCGATGTCGCCGGAAACGTGTCCAGGATTCTCGATTGCGCGACGCGCGCTCGTGCCCTTGGGGCCGATGTCCTGCTCACGCCGGAGCTGTCGATTTGCGGCTATCCGCCGGAGGATCTGCTGCTGCGCGACGATTTCATCGAAGCGTGCGAGAACGGGCTGCAGGATCTCGCCGCGCGAGCCCGCGGCATCGTCGTGATCGTCGGCCACCCCCAGGGCTCGCGCGGTCGCCTGCACAACGCGGCATCGGTCCTGATGGACGGGCGGGTCGTCGCGACCTATGCCAAACGGGATCTCCCCAACTACACGGTGTTCGACGAGGAGCGCTATTTCGAGCCGGGCGACAAGTCCTGCGTGTTCGAGGCGGGGGGCTGCCGGATAGGCGTCAACATCTGCGAGGACGTCTGGGGCCCCCAGGGTCCGCGCACCGCGCGCGCGCGGGATCGAAAGGAAATCGCCCTCGACGATCCGAACGGTGACCGCGTCGGGATCGTGGCCCCGGAGGCGCCCCGCATGGCCCGCGCGGCCGGCGCGCAGGTGCTGCTGGTCCTCAATGCGTCCCCGTATCACGTGGACAAGCTCACGACGCGCTATGACGTGGTACGGGCACGGGCCCGCGAGACCGGCATGCCGATCGTGTTCTGCAATCTGGTGGGCGGCCAGGACGAACTCGTGTTCGACGGCGCTTCGTTCGTCGTCGATGCCGCTGGCAAGGTCACGCATCAATTGCCCGCCTTCGAGGAAGCGCTCGGCGTGGTGGTGTTCGAGGGCGGCGTCCCGGTCGCGGCCGGATTGCCACCCGAGCAACCGCTCGAGGCAATGGTCTACCGGGCGTTGTGCCTGGGCGTGAAGGACTACGTGGGCAAGAACGGCTTTCCCGGCGTGCTGCTGGGGCTCTCGGGCGGCATCGATTCGGCGCTGGTGGTGTGCATCGCTGCCGATGCGCTGGGGCCGGACAAGGTGCGGGCGGTGATGATGCCGTCCCAGTACACCGCCAGCATGAGCCTCGAGGACGCCGAGCTGCTCGCGGCGAACCTGGGCGTGCAATACACGGTGCTGGCGATCAAGCCGGTGTTCGACAAGTTTCTCGAGACCCTAGCCAGCGAGTTCGCCAACCTGCCCTTCGACACGGCGGAGGAGAACCTGCAGTCGCGCATCCGCGGCACGCTCCTGATGGCGCTGTCGAACAAATACGGTTCGATCGTGCTGACCACGGGCAACAAGAGCGAAATGGCCACGGGCTACGCGACGCTCTATGGCGACATGGCCGGCGGTTTCGCGGTGCTGAAGGACATCAGCAAGACGCTGGTCTACCGCCTGTGCAACTGGCGCAATACCGTGGGCGCGGTGATTCCCGAGCGGATCATCACGCGGCCGCCGTCGGCCGAACTCAAGCCCAACCAGGTGGACCAGGACAGCCTCCCGCCCTATGAAGTGCTGGACGCGATCATGGAACTGTACGTGGAACACGATCGCGGGCCGCGCGAGATCATGGGCCTGGGCTTTGCCCGCGCCGACGTGGAACGGGTCGTGCGCCTGCTCACCCTGAGCGAATACAAGCGCCGGCAGGCGCCCGTGGGCGTGCGCATCACGCCGCGTGGTTTCGGCAAGGACTGGCGCTATCCGATCACGAACCGCTATCGGGACAAGTTCTGACCGGACGGGTACGGCGCTATACTCGAACCGAGCCGAATCCGCCCTCCGAGGAGAGACTACCGATGAAGAAGATCGAAGCCGTCATCAAGCCGTTCAAGCTGGACGAGGTGCGCGAAGCCCTGTCCGAGATCGGCGTGGCCGGCCTCACCGTCACCGAGGTGAAGGGCTTCGGCCGGCAGAAGGGGCACACGGAACTGTATCGCGGCTCCGAGTACGTGGTGGATTTCCTGCCCAAGGTGAAGGTGGAGGTGATCATCGGCGACGGTCTGGTCGACGCCGCGCTCGATGCGATTGTCAAGGCCGCGCGCACCGGCAAGATCGGTGATGGCAAGATCTTCGTCAGCGACGTCTCCCAGGTGATCCGCATTCGCACCGGAGAGACGGACGAATCCGCGATCTGAGCCGCCGAGCCACGGCTCGGACGGGCCGAGGGATCGCAGGCCGACGACTCGACTGCGTTCGAACACACTCGGGCTCCGCGGGTCGGCGACCAGCGCTCGATTTGCATCGATTCGTCGATCCGCCCAATCCGGCTGAACCGATCGCGGCGGGGCGACTCCAACGGCTTTGGCGCGCGCAAGCGACCGGCCAGTCTCGGAGGGGAATCATCATGGAACGCCTTACCCAGTTCACCCAGTTGCATCAGATCGGCCAGAGCATCTGGCTCGACAACCTGTCCCGCCCCCTGATCCAGGGCGGCGAATTGAAGCAATTGGTCGACGCCGGTGAAGTCACCGGCATCACCACCAATCCGAGCATCTTTCGCAATGCGATCGCGAAGGGCGAAGCCTATGCGGCCGAGCTCGCCCGACTGAAAGCCGAGGAAGCCGAGCCCGAGCGGCGCTACGAGCGGCTTGCGATCGAGGACGTCCAGGCCGCCTGCGATATCCTGCGACCGGTGTTCGACCTGACCAAGGGCGACGACGGCTACGTGAGCCTCGAAGTCTCGCCGCATCTCGCCAACGATACCGACCGGACGATCGCCGCCGCCCGCCGCCTGCGACGCGAGGTTGCACGCGACAACGTGCTCATCAAGATTCCTGGAACGCCCGCCGGTGTGAAGGCCTTCGAGCAATGCATCTCCGAGGGCATCAGCGTCAATGTGACCTTGCTGTTTTCGCTGGGCCAGATGAACGCGATCTTCGAGGCTTACCAGACGGGACTGGAGCGATTGAAGAACGCCGGTGGCGACGTCAAGCGGGTCAAGTCCGTCGCGAGCTTCTTCATGAGTCGCATCGACGTCCTGGTGGACAAGAAGCTGGACGCACTGGGCACGCCGCAGGCGCAGGCGCTGAAAGGCAGGATGGCGGTGGCCGTTGGCAAGCTCGCCTACGAGCGCTATGGCGAAGTGTTCGGTGCGCCGCGTTTCGCCGCATTGCGCGCCAGCGGTGCCCGGCCCCAGTATCTGCTGTGGGCCAGCACCAGCGTGAAGAACCCGGATTATCCGGATCTCATGTACGTCGAACCGCTGATCGGCGCACAGACGGTCAATACGTTGCCGGACACCACGCTGGTCGCCTTCCGCGATCACGGCAAGGCGGCACTGACCGTCACTGACGGTATTGCCGAGGCGAGAGCCGCGTTCGATGCGATCGAGAAGCTCGGCATCGCCCACGAGGCGGTCGGCGAGCAGTTGCAGCAGGAGGGCGTGCGGTTGTTCGAGGAAGCGTACGACGCCCTGTTGCAGGCGGTGACCTGAGCCGGGCTGTGCGCAACGCCGGTGCGAAGTCCCGGTAATCCGATCGGACGTAGAACGTGACGGGCGGTGCCGAAGCAGACCTGGTCCGATCCACCGAGCGCGGTCTGTACTGTCCGCCGGGCGATTTCTACATCGATCCGTGGCGACCGGTCGATCGGGCTGTTGTCACGCATGCGCACGCCGACCACGCCCGCCGCGGCAACAACCGCTATCTGGCCGCACAGGAAGGCGCGAGCGTGCTGCGCGCCCGGCTGGGCGACATTTCCCTGCAGACGCTCGGCTATGGCGAGAGCATCCAGCTGAACGGCGTGCGAGTGTCGCTGCACCCGGCCGGGCACGTGCTCGGCTCCGCGCAGGTGCGGATCGAGCAGGGCGGCGAAGTCTGGGTCGTCTCCGGTGACTACAAGCTCGAGGTCGACGGCACCTGCGCGCCTTTCGAACCGGTACGCTGCGATGTGTTCGTCACCGAATCGACGTTCGGACTGCCCATCTATCGCTGGCGTCCGCAATCCGAGCTGTTCGACGAACTGAACGCGTGGTGGCGGGAGAATGCGGCGGTCGGGCGGACGAGCGTGATATTCGCCTATGCATTCGGCAAGGCGCAGCGGATCCTGGCCGGCGTGGACGCGGGCATCGGGCCCATCGTCTGCCACGGCGCGGTGGAGGTGCTGAACGCAGCCTACCGTGGCGCAGGTGTCGTGCTGCCGCCGACCCGGATCGCAGGCGAGCTGACCGAAAAGACGGCGCTTTCCGGTGCGCTCGTCGTCGCACCGCCGTCCGCGCAATCGACGCCGTGGCTGCGACGTTTCGGCGACTACGGCGATGCTTTCGCGTCCGGCTGGATGCAATTGCGCGGCGCTCGTCGTCGCCGTGCAGTGGATCGGGGCGTGGTGCTGTCCGATCACGCCGACTGGCCGGGCCTGGAACACGCGGTGCGGGCGACCGGCGCCGAGCGCATCTTCGTCACCCACGGCTACGTTCCCGTCATGGTGCGCTGGCTGGGCGAACAGGGATTCGATGCGCGGCCGATGGAGAGCCGGTTCGGCGACGAACCCGACGATCCCGACGCCATCGCGGCGGATCCGGGGTAAGCGCTGTCGCGCCGTGCAATGGAAACTGATGTCGGGGCAGCACACATTGGCGGGCGGATGGCGCCAGGGAGAGTCCCGGCGCGGGTCGCGATCGAGCGCGATGCGGGCGTCGCGCGCGCGCTGGCGGACGGGCATCCAGGCATGCCGACCCGAACGAACGGGACTCCGGCGTGAGAGACTTTGCCGAGCTCTACGCGCGACTCGACGAGACCACTTCGACGAACGCCAAGCTCGTTGCGCTCCGGGAGTATTTTTCGGCGGCCAGCGACGCGGACGCAGCCTGGGCGGTGTTCTTCCTGGCGGGCCACAAGCTGCCACAGGCCGTGCCGACCCGGTTGCTGCGCGGACTTGCGATCCGCGAAGCCGGACTTTCCGACTGGCTGTTCGAGGAGTCGTACCAGGCCGTCGGCGATCTTGCCGAGACCATCGCGCACCTGCTGCCCGATCCCGGTCCGGGTAGCGACCTGCCGCTCGCACGCTGGGTCGAGGAGCGCCTGCTGCCGTTGCGCAAACTGCCGGAGGTCGAAGCCGCGGCGCGCCTGCTCGATGCCTGGCGGGAACTGGACCGGGGTGGACGTTTCGTCTGGAACAAGCTCATCACCGGCGGGTTCCGCGTGGGCGTATCGAAGCTTCTGGTGACGCGCGCCGTCGCCGAAACGGCGGGTATCGATGCGCACCTTGTGGCGGAGCGCCTGACGGGCGAATGGCGACCGAGCCCGGAGCAATACCGCGCGCTGTTGCTGCGCGGTGTGGCGGGTGAGCGCTCCGGTCGGCCCTATCCCTTCTTCCTGGCCCATTCGCTGCACCAGGAACCCGCGACGCTGGGTCCCGTCGCCGACTGGCATGCCGAATGGAAATGGGATGGCATCCGTTCGCAATTGATCCGCCGCGACGGGCAGACATTCCTCTGGTCACGCGGGGACGAGTTGATCACCGAGCGCTTTCCGGAGATTGCCGCAATCGGTGACGCGCTTGCCGACGGCACCGTGATCGACGGTGAGGTTCTGGCCTGGCGCGAGGGTGCGCCTTTGCCGTTCGCCTTGCTGCAGAAGCGAATCGGCCGCAAGACGTTGACGCAGAAGGTTCTGGACAGCGCACCCGCCGCGCTGGTTGCCTACGATCTGCTGGAGCTGGCCGGCGAGGATCTGCGTGGCCACCCGTTCCATCGGCGACTGGAAGGACTCGAGGGGATCGTCCGCGCAGCAGGTCACACCTCGCTGATTTTGTCGCCGGCGCTCACGGGCGATACCTGGGACGCCATGGCGCGCCAACGCGACGAATCCCGCGCGCGACGGGTCGAGGGTCTCATGCTGAAGCGCCGCGATTCCGCATACGGCGCCGGGCGCGTCAAGCTCGGTGCCGGCGGCGAGTGGTGGAAATGGAAGATCGACCCGTACAGCGTCGATGCGGTGCTGATCTACGCGCAGCGCGGACACGGTCGCCGCGCCAGTCTGTACACCGACTACACCTTCGCCGTCTGGCACGGCGCCGAACTGGTGCCGTTCGCGAAGGCGTACTCGGGACTCACCGACGCCGAGATGCGCGACGTGGACGCGTTCATCCGCGAACACACCCTCGAGAAGTTCGGTCCCGTGCGCAGCGTGACCCCCGAGCTGGTGATGGAGATCGGCTTCGAGGGCATCCAGCGCTCACCGCGGCACAAGAGCGGGATCGCCGTGCGCTTTCCGCGCATGCTGCGCATCCGTGCCGACAAGCCCATCGCAGAAGCCGATACACTCGAGCGATTGCAAGCACTGCTGGACGATTGAATATGGCCACCATGTCCTACCGCGCGGTGACATCATCGGGAAGCGTCATCGACGTCGACTTCGAACTGCATCCGGAGACCGTTTCGAGTGGCCGGGTCGGCGAGCTCCTCTCGGCCATCCTGAACGCCCTCGATGCGCAAGTGGAGGGCGGGCTCACCGCGGCGAACGGCGATGTGCTCCAGGCTGTCGCGATGGCGCTCGCACTCCGCGCGGAGATGCTGCCGGCGGCGCGCGCGGTGAAAGAGAGCCTGACGCATGATGTCGTGGCGCGGGCGCTGAAAAGCGTGGGCAATGCGACGCATGGTCGGACATCGGTGGGGCGCGCCTGATCGGGGAATCGCATCCGCGCCGGAGCGGGCCCGAACGAGGGAAAGGAATCCAAGGCCTGGTGGCCTGATCGGAGATGCCCGTGAAACGCGTGCTTCGGTTGCCGCTCGTGACGCGCACTTGCGGGTGCCGCGGTGTTTACGATTGCGCCGTTCAGTGCGTCTGCCGGCATTCGCGGTACCTCGCCGTCCCGTCAGCTCTGCGGCGTCACCGCCGCAGAGCCAGCCATTGCGGGTTTTCCGGTCGCTGCAACGCTGCTTCTAGAGCGCCCTCTGTTCGGTGCCGCGCCGGCGCCAAACCAGCATGCCTATCAGACCGCTGCCGAGGAGGGCAAACGCGCCCGGCTCCGGAACTGCGGCCACGGCCACGCCTCCGCCGACGTAGTCCAACGCCGTGTCGTGGGTAGCGACGGCGACGCCGTAGTCGATGGGCCCGGTGCCGGTCATGCTGAAGTCGCCGTTGCTCCAGAAGTTGACGATCCTGCCGCCGCCGATATCGAAGAGCAGGCCGTAGATGTCGAGGAACCCGCCGTGCACGGGGTAGTCGGACGCGGTCTGGGGCGAGCCGCCGGGGTAGAAGAGGTTGTCGAAGCTAAGAGAGCCGTTGTTCTGCGCGGGCAGGCCTGTTGCCACCGCGAACCGGCTGAAATCGTGGGGTGCCAGCAGGTTGCTCGCTTCCGGCGTGTCCTGCGTGACGGGCGCGAGCGGACCGATCGGTGCGTTGACGATATTGAGCCCATTGTTCGAATCAGAGAAGGTGCCGCTGATTCCGGTGACCTCGAACGCCTGCGGATACGTCGCGTCCGTGCCCGGGCCGTACGTCAGCTCGATCGTGCCGCTGACGCCCGCGCCATCAAAGCTGAACGCATAGGTGCCGGCGCTCGCCTGCCAGGGAAACGCCGCAGTCAAGAACAGGGCCGCGGACAGCATGAGTGTCTTTTTCATCGCAATGCAAACCTCCCTTTGTTATGCGCTGCTGAGTCATCCGGCCACCGCCATCGTGCGCCACCGAAGTACCTGATGAGCAGGGCTTGGGACTCCAACGACCCGGTCGCGACTGCGGCTGAGTCTCCAGCGGATTGTACCTATCCGGTGCAACGCGGGGCAATCGGCCCGAGTACATGGGCTCCGACGCCGGAATGGCGCGGCGGGCCCGGGTTGTCGCGCCGGAAAAAGAATCGGAATTCCAATTGCGTGAGCCGTCGATTCGTCCCAGCCGATTGCGTCGATGGGTCATTGCGATTCGTCGACCGGATCAGGGACGGACTTCGAAATGTCACTGTCCTCGTCCGAACATGAGCCGTAGTAGCCAGGCACCGCCCGGAGAAACTTAACGCGCGCTTCGTATGCTCGGCGGGTACGGCATCGACTCTCGTCGTCGCCGCGAACCCGGGAGACAAGCGCCATGAAACGCCTGATATCCGTCGCAGCGCTCGGTTGGGCGCTTGCAAGTTTGTCAACGCCGAGCGCCCACGCGGACTCGGTGGTCCTTCCTATGGACGGGCAATGGCACCCGTTCGACGTCGATGCCGAATTCGCTCCGGCGAAGGACTGGATCGATCTGAGCGGCGACGCGCTCGCGTTCACCTTCAACGCCGCCGGGCCGGTGGCGCTCACCGTTCTGGATGGTGGATTCGCCGGCGACGAGTTCGAGGTCTTCGACAGCGGCGTGTCGCTCGGCTTCACGTCGGCTGCCCTGGATTCGTACCCTGATTCCTTCGCGTCAACGCAAGCCGGCTTCGACCACGCGTTGGCCGACAACCGCTACAGCCGGGGGGTGTTCATGCTCGGCGCAGGTGCCCATTCGGTCACTGGCCTGATGAGCCGGTCCGCGCTGGACAATACGTTGGTACCGCTCGACGCCACCGTGGGCGCGGTGCGCATCGCCGCCGTGCCGGAGCCTGCAAGCTGGGCCCTGTTGGCGGGCGGAATTGCGGCGCTGGTCGGCGCGATCCGCCGCCGTCAAGGACCGGGCTGAGTACCACCCGTCGCGTTCGCCATCGACCCTACCCGGAGCTACCATGAACCCTCGTCGCTTCCTGCTGGGCTGCGCGCTCGGCGTCTCCTTCACCGTCGCCGCCGTCGCGGCGCCGATCACCGTCAAGATCCTCGGGTTCAACGATTTCCACGGCAGCCTGCAATCGCCGGGTTCGTTCAGCGGCAATCCCAGCGGGGGCGTGGACTACCTCGCGGCCTACGTCGCCAGGCTCAAGGCCGCGAACCCGAACAATGTCGTCGTCTCTGCCGGTGATCTGGTCGGTGCGAGCCCGCTGATCTCTGCCTTCTTTCATGACGAAGGCACGATCCAGACGATGAACCAGCTCGGACTGGAGTTCAACGCCGTGGGCAATCACGAGTTCGATGCCGGCAAAGTGGAACTGCTGCGCAAGCAGAACGGCGGCTGCATCGATCGCGATCCCGCGTCGTGCGTGGTGCCACCGACACCTTTCCCCGGCGCGCGCTTCCGGTTTCTGGCCGCGAACGTTCTCGACGCCGGTACCGGCAAGACGCTGCTCCCCGGCTACGTGATCAAGCAGTTTGCGGGCGGCGTACGCGTGGCTTTCATCGGCATGACGCTCAAGGACACGCCGTCGATCGTCACGCCGACCGGCGTCGCCGGCCTCACCTTCGCCGACGAGGCCGACACGGTCAATGCGCTCGTACCGAAGCTCAAGGCACGAGGCGTGCGGGCGATCGTGGTGCTCATCCACCAGGGAGGCTTCCAGGCTGCCACGTCGCCGAACTTCATAAACGACTGTTCCGGGCTGCTGCAGGACGCCATCGCGTCGCCCATCAAGGCGGTGGTGGCGCGCCTGGACGATGCAGTGGATCTGGTGATCTCGGGGCACACCCACACCGGCTACGTGTGCCGGCTGTCCAACAAGACGGGCAGGACCATCCCGGTGACGCAGGCCAGCGCATTCGGCAGAGTGCTCACCGACATCGACATGACCATCGACAATGAAACCGGCGAAGTCACGGCGGTGAGCGCGGAGAACGTGATCGTCGATCGCAATGACCCCACGGTGGTGTCCTTCGTCGATCCGGCGATCCAGGCGACGGTCGCGAGCTACAACGCGCTGGTCGCTCCACTGCAGAATCAGGTGATCGGCACCCTCGTCGCGCCGGCGAGCAACACGGCAAACGCCGCGGGCGAGATGGCCGCCGGCGTGCTGATCGCCGATGCCCAGCTGGCCTCCACGCAACCGGAAAATCTCGGCGGCGCGCAGTTCGCCTTCATGAACCCGGGTGGGGTGCGCAACCCGGGCTTCAACTCTGGTCCGTATCCTCACGACGTGACGTACGGCGAGGCATTCACCGTGCAGCCCTTCGCAAACACGCTGGTGTCGATGACCCTCACGGCGCAGCAGGTGAAAGACGTCCTCGAACAGCAGTTCCCCGGGTGCAATGGGCAGACCGCACAGCGGATACTGCAGATCTCGAACGGCCTTGCGTATTCATGGAGCGAGACCGCCGCACCGTGTTCGAAGATCGTCGACGTGACGTTCACACCGACCAACGTGACGGTGATCCCGCCTGCGCCCACGGCTGCCGCGGAACAGATCGTGATCGGCGGCGTGGTCCAGAACCCGGCGAAGACTTACCGCGTCACCGTGAACAACTTCCTGTCCACCGGTGGTGACAATTTCTCCGTGCTGAAGAGCGGGATCGATCCGCTCGGCGGGGCGCAGGACATCGATGCGCTGGTGAAGTATCTGAAGGAAGGCTACCGGACGCCGCTCGCGCCGTACGACCCGGCCAATCCCAACCTGCACCGGCCCCGGATCACCCGGTTGCCGTGATCACCCGACGCGCGCCAAGCGCTTCTTCGCGCCGGTCGATGACCGGCGTTTTTTTTGCGACGTCGCCATGCGACGGATTCTGCGAAACAAGACATGCGGCCCTTCGATCGGTGGCTCCGATCCTGCTATCGGAGCGGATGTTTCCTCGTGAGCCGCCCCACTACCTTTCCGGGCGGTTCTTCCCGTCTGTCTGGAGGCCGCCAGCGCCCCGGTCCGCACTGTGAGGCAATCATCTGATCGAGGAGATTCTGGGTTAACTTACGGTTCATGAAACCCCACGCGTTCGTCGCAATGCCCTTCGGCATCAAGCCCGATGCCGACGGCAATCCGATCGATTTCAACCGCGTTTACGACGAACTGCTGAGGCCGGCGCTGGAAGCGGCGATGTTCGAAGTGTTTCGTGCGGACGAGGAACAGCGGGCGGGTGACATCCGCACCGACATGTTCCAGGAACTGCTGGTCGCGGATCTCGTCGTTGCCGATCTCACGCTCGACAATCCGAACGTCTGGTACGAACTCGGCGTGCGCCATGCGCTGCGCGACCGGGGGGTGCTGCTGGTGCAGGGCCCGCGCGCGACCCAGCCGTTCGATATCTATACCGATCGCAAGCTGCACTACCGGCTGAAGGACGGCGCGCCGGATCCCGGGTTCGTCGAGGCGGACCGCAAGGCGATCAGCGTCATGGCCGCGGCGACGCTCGCGGCGTGGTCGGGTCGCAAGGTGAGTCCGGTCTATCAGTTGCTGCCCCACCTGCACGAACCCGACTGGCGCAAGCTGCTGCTGGAGCAGCGCAACGAATTCAGCGACGCGCAGGCCCGCTGGGCGAGCCGCATGGAGGTCGCGCGGCAGAAGGGTCGGCCCGGCGACATCCTCGTGCTCGCGGACGAAACGCCGACGCGGGCGCTCTGGCTGGAAGCGCGACTCGTCGCCGGCAACGCGTTGCTCAAGCTGAAGCAGTTTGCTTTTGCGCTCGAGCAGTTCGAGGCTGTCCTCGCGGTTGAACCGACCTGCAAACCCGCACGCGAGAAAAAAGCGGTGTGCCTGGGTCGGATCGAACGCTTCGAGGAGGCAAGCGAGTGGCTGCGCCAGCTCACCGAGGATTACCCGACCGACCCCGAATGCTGGGCGCTGGCCGCACGTCTGGCGAAAGACGTGTGGATGCAGCGCTGGCGGCAGCCGGGTGCGAGCCCGACGGAGATGCAGTCAGCCGCGACGGGGGAAGACGCCTGTTTGCGCGAGGCAATCGAGCCCTACCAGGCCGCCTTCATCCAGGATCCGTCGCACTACTATTCCGGCATCAATGCGCTCACGCTGCGGATGCTTCAGCAGCATCTGGGCGGTTCGGTCGACGAGCGCGCACTGGTGAACCTGCAAGGCGGGGCGTTGTGGGCCTGCCTGGCCGCGCAGGAGCGGAATCGGAAAGACTACTGGGCGCGCGCCAGTCTCGCGGAGCTGTTCCTGCTGCTGAATCCGAAAGAGGCCGTGGTGCGCGAATTCCAGGCTGCCGTCGCGGCGGCGAACAAGGACTGGTTCGCACTCGATTCCACGCGGCAGACGCTGCTGCTGTTTCGCGATCTGGCGTTTCGTCCGGAGGAAACCGCCGCTGCCCTGCAGATCCTGGACCGCGAGATCGCGCGCACGTCGCCCCCGTTCGCGCCGCGACAGGTATTCCTGTTCTCCGGACACATGGTGGATGCGCCGGGACGGCCGAAGCCGCGATTTCCGGCAGACCGGTTGGCAGTCGCCACGGCTGCCATCGCCACGGCCCTGGACGAACTCGGTGCCGGCGACGGCGATCTCGCCCTGACACAGGGCGCGGCGGGCGGGGACCTCATATTTGCGGAGGCATGCGTCGAACGAGGCGTGCGCGTGCAACTGTTGCTGCCGCTCGCCGAACCCGAGTTCATCCAGAGCTCGGTGTTGCCCTCCGTCGACGGCGAGGGTTGGCGGAAGCGCTATTTCGCGCTGAAGGGCCGGCTCGGTGATTCGCCGCGCGTCATGCCCGACGAGCTGGGGCCGCTGCCGATCGATGCCAATGCGTTCGAGCGTTGCAACCTGTGGCTGCTGTACACGTCGCTCGCGTTCGGCATCGACAAGGTCCGCTTCGTGGCGCTGTGGGACGGCGGCGGTTCGGACGGACCGGGCGGTACGGCCCACATGTACAACGAAGTCAAGGATCGCACCGGCCGCGTGACCTGGCTGGACACCCGCAAGTTGTGGTGACGCCCGTCGGTTGGCAGGTCGCTCGGTCCGACGGCCAATCATCGACAATTCCGGTGTCCGCGATCGTGCCGACGCGCAAGCTGTCGCAGCTTGGGTGCCGGTCTCCGCGGCGTTCTGCCACAATCGCACCAAAGGGCAGGTTCGCACCGTTCGCGGACCGTGCTGTTGTCCGAATGGGCATGCGGGAAGTTTCGGGAGTTCGTGTCGTGCCGAAAATCCTCTTCGTCGATGACCATCCGCTCTATCGCGAAGGCCTGGTCCACGCGCTGAGTGGCCACCCCCTGCGTGCGGAGGTCGTGGCGGTGTCCTCGGCAGCTGAGGCCGTCCAGGTACTCGACAGCGATCCGACGATCGAACTGGCGCTCGTGGATCGGCGCCTGAACGGTGAGGACGGTCTGGTCGTCATGCTGCAGATCGGTGCGCGACACCCGGACGTCGCGCGCATGCTGATCTCGGCCGAAGTCGCGCCCGAACTCGCATACGCGGCAATGCAATCCGGTGCCCAGGGGTTTCTGTCCAAGGCCATGTCCGTGTCCGACATGATTGCCGGAATCCAGCGCGTGCTGGACGGAGACACGTGCTGGCCCGCGACGATGGCGAGCGATGCGCAGCCCGAACCGGCAGTCGTGCTCACGCAGCGACAGATCGAAGTGCTGCAGTTGCTCGCGGAAGGCCGTTCCAATGCCCAGATGGCGCTCGCACTGGGCATCGCCGAGCGTACCGTCAAGGCCCATCTGGGTGCCGTGTTCCAGGCGCTGGGCGCGGATTCACGCACGCGTGCACTCGTGAGGGCGAGGCAGCTCGGCCTCACGCCATGACGGGATCGGCGGCGGCGGGCGCTATCGATCGGACGCACCGCGAGTATGCCGAGCGGGTCGCGGCGATCTATCGTCAGGCCGTGCCGAGCGGCTGGGGTTCCGCGGCAGTGGCGCTGTGCCTGGTGCTGGTCATGTGGCGTTTCGCGCCGGCGGCCACGCTGGCTGGCTGGTTCGCGCTGACGCTGTGCGCAATCAGCACGCGGATTCCGCTGATCCTGGGGTACCGCGCCGATTCGGAGCGCGTTGCGCGCGCCGATCTGTGGGCGCGGCGCTACGGCCGGATGATCGCGATGATCGGGGTCTGCTGGGGTCTCGCGCCGACCCTCCTGCTCGATGGCGCGGACCCGTTCGCCGTCGCGGTGTTCGTGATGGTGCTTGCGCTGGTATCGGGCGGCGTCATCGCCTCGCAGTCCTATCTGTTTCCGGTCGTGCAGTGGTTCCTGTCGCTCGCGCTGCTGCCGCTGGCCCTGCGGCTGGCGCTGTTCCGCGACACCAACTACGTGCCCATGGCCATCACGGTGGTCCTTTATTACCTGTTCCTGCTCGCGTATGGGCGCATGCAGAGCCGCCAGCTCGGCGAGGCGATCCGCCTGAAGCACGAGAACGTCGATCTGGTCGCGGAACTGAAGGCCGAGAAGATGCTGGCGGAGAAGATGCGGGACCGCGCCGAAGCGGCCAACCACGCAAAATCGCGCTTCCTCGCCGCGGCAAGCCATGACCTGCGGCAGCCGATGCATGCGCTCGGCCTGTTCACTGCGGCGCTGCAAGAGATGGCAATGGAACCGGAGAAGCGAGTGGTGGTGGAGCAGATCTTCGCCAGCATCGACGCGCTGGAATCGCTGTTCGCGGAACTGCTCGACCTGTCGCGTCTGGACGCGGGCTTCACGCAGCCGCGCCCCCGGCACCTGCGGCTCGACGACACCTTCGATCGACTCCGTGCGCAGTTCGCGCCAGTCACCGCGGCGAAAGGCCTCGATTTCTCGATCGATGCGAACGGGCTCGTCGTCGTCGCCGATGCGGCATTGCTGGAGCGCATGCTCGCCAACCTGATCGCCAATGCCATCCGGTACACCGTGCGCGGGACGGTCCGCGTGCAGGCGGAGGCGGAGGGCTCGGAGGTGATCCTGAGCGTGGCCGATACCGGGATCGGCATTCCCGAGGAATACCGGGAGCGGGTGTTCGAGGAATTCTTCCAGATCGGCAATCCGGAGCGCGATCGCCGCAAAGGGCTCGGCCTCGGCCTGGCGATCGTGAAACGCATCGCAACGCTCACCGGAACGGCGCTGAAGCTCGAATCCGAAACGGCGACCGGAACTGAGGCGGGCTCCCGCTTCGCGTTGCAGCTCCCGCGTGGCGACGCGGCGCAGGTCCAGGTGGATCAGGAACCGCCGCCGCCGCGCGAATCCGGCGACATCCTGCGCGGCAAGACCGTCCTGGTGATCGATGACGAGCGCAGTGTGCGAGACGGCATGGGCACGCTGCTCGATCGCTGGGGTTGCCTGTCGCTGCTGGCGACGTCCCGCGAAGACGCGCTTGCGGCAATCGCGACGCAGCGGCCGGACCTGATCGTGGCGGACTTGCGCCTGCGCGCCGGTGCCAGCGGTCTCGACGCGATCGACGAGGTCCGTCGTGCGCTGGGTCGGGACGTGCCGGCATTGATCATCACCGGCGATACCACGATGGAGGCGATTCGCCAGGTCGTGCTGCGCAGCGAACCGCTGATCCACAAGCCGGTTCGACCGGTCCGCCTGCGCGCGGCGCTCAGTCAGCTGCTGGTCCGTTGACCCGGCCCGTTGCCGCGGCACGCGCGGCGCCCTGGCCGGATCGCGCCGTCGCGCGGCTTCGGCATGGCAGGTCCGCCGGCCGGTTCACGGCTTGCGCAGCGCGATCACGAAATGGTCCTCGAACATGCCGGGACCCGCGAGATGCCAGGAAGCGGGCGTGTCCTCCCGACCCAGCCAGCCGAACAAGCGCCGCCGGAGCCTGCGCTTGATCGCGGCCACGGTGAAGGCCAGCGCCGCGGACGAGCGGTGGACCGCGGGTTCGTCGTAGTACCGGAAT
This sequence comes from Burkholderiales bacterium, assembly GCA_038324085.1. Lineage (GTDB taxonomy): Bacteria > Pseudomonadota > Gammaproteobacteria > Burkholderiales. The sequence continues at coordinate 52,988 of JBBQHP010000020.1, read as the reverse complement.
CGTTCGAGTGCGAGGATCTCGACGCCGTGGCGTCCGGCGAAGTCGCGCATCCAAGAGTCCGAGACGAAGCTGAGATGTTCCGCGATGGCGGAATACCAGTAGGTGGCCCCGGCGAGGCGGAACGGCCATGCGTCCGCATTGCCGGTCGAGACCAGCACCAGTCCGCCGGGCCGGGTCAGGCGCAGCATCTCGAGCAGGAACGCGGACGGGTCGAGGACGTGCTCCATGACGTCGATGGCCATGACGATGTCGAAGCGGGCAGCAATGGTCGGAAGCTCGCGCAACGCTGTGGCGACGATCTCTATGCCACGGTCGCGCGCGACGTCGGCCGCGGCTCGCGACGCTTCGACGCCGTACTTGCGGACCGGCAGATCGATGCGGTCGAGCAGCGAGCCGTCGTAGCAACCGAGATCGAGGATGTCCCTGGCGGTGGGCGCATGACGCGCGATCAGGTCGAGGACGGGCTTGCGGTCACCGCGCGGACGATCCGAGGTCCAGACCGAGTCGGGCGCCTGCGCGTAGTGCGCTTCGTAGGCCCGCTCTTCCAGCACGGGCGCGCGAAACACCAGTCGGCAGTGCCCGCAACGCACCAGGTCGCCGCCCGACCAGGGCGGTTCCAGCGGACGCCCCGCAAAGGTGTCCCCGGGCGGTAGCGGTCCCAGGTTCGCCAGGGATGTCCCGCCGCACTGCCGGCAGGGGAGCGCCGGAGCGACGCCGTCGCGTGCGGAGGGCTCAGCTTCTCCGGGCGCCATCGCTGTTCCTGCGGGCTGCCCCCATCGGGCGCGCCAGCGTGCAGGGAAAAGTTCCGGAACTCGATTCCTGGGGCATCTTCAGATCTCGGGGCGGCAGGCAGGCGACGTGCGACGATGGAGAGTGTATCGCCCCGTGGAGGACCCGCCCGACACGCCTGCAGCCACGGAAGGATTCATACTGTTCGCTCCCGCGCGGGTCACGGCAGCCGCACGATCCGGCAACACGTCGTTGGCGGCCCATCCGAGCCCGACGAGCGAGTCACGGCACCCATGGAGGCATGCATGACGGCAGTAGACGTGTACCGCATCACGGATCGGCTCGATTCCGCGACGCTGGACGTGCTCGAAACGCGCCTCGAGGCGCGCGGAAAGCATCCGCGCTTCCTCCACATGATGAACGAGTATCTCGATGCGATGGGCATCGACGGCGCGGCGAGGGTGCTCGACGTCGGCTGCGGCACCGGCGTGGTCGCACGGACGATCGCCCGCCGTGCGGGATTCCGCGGGCGCGTGACCGGTATCGACGTCAGTCCGCGGCTCATCGATGCGGCCCGGCGCATCGCCGCTGCGGAAAGTCTGGCCGCGGCCACGGCATTTCATGCGGGCGATTCGCAGAGCCTGCAATTGGCCGATGCGTCGTTCGACGCGGTCATCGCGCACACGCTGATCAGCCACGTGGACAGTCCGACAGCGGTCCTCGACGAAATGGCCCGCGTGGTCAGGCCGGGCGGGACGATCGCGGTCTTCGACGGCGACTACGCGTCGATCACCTTCGGAACCGACGACCCGGCGCGGGGCCGCGCCATGGACGACGCGATCATCGCGGCGATCGTCACGAATCCTCGTGTGATGCGCGAGATGCCGCAACTCCTGTGCGCCGCAGGGCTGGACCTCGAACGATCCTTCGCTCACGTGCTGGCCGAGGTCGGCACCGCCGATTTCTGGACCGGCAGCATCCAATCGTTCATGAAGCTGATACCGAAGTCCGGTGCGGCGACCGAAGCCGAAGTCGCGGACTGGGCCGAAGAAGTGCTGCGCCGGTCCGCGCAAGGCGTGTTCTTCGGGGCCTGCAATTTCTACAGCCATATCGCGAAGCGCCGGCCGTGAAATCGCGCGCAGTTCGCGTCCGGTTGCGGCGCCTCACGACCTCCGTGTCCGCCCCCGCCGTTGCGCGGCACGGCTACACCCGCGATGGGGGGGCGACTCGCGTGCGGCGCGGGCGGCGGCGCGAACCGGCGTTTGCATCATGAAGATCTTCCTGAGCTATGCCTCCCAGGATCGCGCAATGGCCGATGCGATCAATGGCGCCTTGCTGGAACAGGGGCACGACGTGTTCTTCGATCGCGACGACCTGCCACCGGGCGAGGAATTCCAAATCCGCATCCGCAAGGCGATCGAGCAGTCGGATCTGTTCGTGTTCCTGGTGAGCGGTCAGGCCATCGACCCGGGCAGCTACACGCTGACCGAACTCGACATCGCGCAGAAGACCATCAAGCGTCCCTCCGGGCGATTGCTGCCGGTGCTGCTGCATCCCACGCCTTTCGATGCGCTCCCCGCGTTCCTCAAATCGGTAACCGTACTGGAGACGCAGGGCAACATTCCGGCGGCGGTCGCCGATGCGGTGCATCGGATCGCGCTCGATCGGCGCAGGTCGCTGTTGTGGAAGGTCGGTGCGGGCATCCTGCTGCTCGGCTTGTTGGCGGCGGGCGGTTGGTACCTGCGCTCGACCGCCGCACCCGCGGTGGAGGTCACCGGCAAGGACGGTGCACCCGCGGTGCTGATACCCGCCGGCAGTTTCGTCATGGGCGATGACGAGGAATCGCCGCGGCGCGAACTGTTCCTCGACTCTTTCCATATCGACCGGTTCGAAGTGACGACCGCGCGCTTCGCAAGATTCCTAACGGCCACCGGCTCGGTGCGCCCACCCGACGGATGGGCGGATCTCGATCTCGCTCGCGGCGGCGAGCTGCCGGTGGTCGGGGTCGACTGGAATGACGCCGCGGCGTACTGCAAATGGGTCGGCCGCCGCCTGCCCACCGATGCCGAATGGGAGAAAGCGGCGCGCGGAACCGACGGGCGCCGCTATCCGTGGGGCAACGATCCGCCCACGCCGGAGCGCGCCAACTTCCAGAACAGCTCTCCCGAAGCTTATGACGGTGGCTTGAGCAAGGTGGGTTCGCATCCCGCGGGGCGCAGTCCGTTCGGCGTCGAGGATCTCGCCGGAAATGTCGGCGAATGGGTCGCGGACTGGTACTCGGAGCGCTTTCCCACTGCCGACGTGCGCAATCCCCAAGGACCTGACAGCGGCACGACCAGAGTGATCCGTGGTGGCAGTCGCTACGAACCCGCCGAGCGCCTCATGGCGACGAAGCGCTACAGCGGTTCGCCGGATCTGCGCGCCGACGATATCGGGTTCCGCTGTGCCCGGGATGCGCGCTGACGCAGCCCACGCCCATGCGACTGCCTGACGTGGTTTCCGCGGAAGAACACTCAAGGCGCTGGTGGGCGCGATGGTGGGCCGCAGACTTCTCCTGGGCGTCGATTGCCGGCGAGCGCTTTGCGATTGCCGGCGACGACGGGGAGCCAGCCACGCTTCAGGACCAGTGGCGCGCGGACCCGGTGTCAGACGCTCCTCGCGGCGACGCGGCGCTCCTGCAGGCGGGCGAACTGGAGCGCGATCCGGGCGGCCGCCTCTGGCACATCGTGCATGTGCCTTCGCACTGGGAGGATGGCACGCCGAGCTGGAAAGCGGATCGTAACCATGCGCGCTGGGAACGGTTCTGGGACGTTGTCCGGGCCCGGCTCGACGCGGCGAACACCAGCGAATTCGGCCACGACCCGGACGGCGTCGTCCCCGCAAGGGCACGGTTGACGGGCGTCGTATTCGGGGACCTGCCGCGGGACTGGGATTGGCATGAACCGCTCGGTCAATTGAACGCGTCCTTTCCGAGCTGTGCCTTTCTCGGCGTGGCGTCGTTCCTGGGCGTGGTGACGCACGCGGATCTCGACCTGCGGAGCTGCCTGTTCAGTCGCACCGCCGACTTCGATCTGGTCGGCGTCCACGGCGCGCTCTGGTTCGACGGTTCGACCTTCGAGTCGTCGATGCGCATGAAGGATGCGGATGTCGCGGGCGCCATGCACCTGTCCGATTGCGATTGCCACGGCGAGATCTCGTTGCTGGCGAGCCGGGTGGACGGCGCCTTCAAATGCGATTCCGCCGTGTTTCACGCGCCCTGCCTGTTCGATGACACGACCTTCGCAGGCGAGGCTGATTTCGCGTGGTGCCGTTTCCTCAATCTCACCAGTTTCGTGAACGTGCGTTTTCGTGCGCATGCGGCATTCGTGGAGAACGTGTTCGCCACCGACGTCGACTTCGCGGGCCGCTGTTACGGTGATCTTCATTGCATCGATTGCAGCTTCGAGGGCAGTGCGACATTCACGTTCCTGTTCGTCCGGCGCGACGCCTGGTTCGCGGCAAGCCGCTTCAAGTCGTCCACGCAATTCCAGGGAGTCCGGTGGCGCGGCAAGGCGTCGTTTCGCAACGCGGTCTTCGAATCGACGGTTCGGTTCGATCAGGTGATCTTTCGCGGCACCATGGAATTCCACAATACGGTGTTCGACGGTCTGGCCGATTTCGCCGGTTGCGAATTCCCGGCGGATGCGCGTTGTTTCCACGGTGCGTTCCGTGGCGCGGACTTCCGCCGTACCGCGGATTTCTCGATCGAGCCCTTCACTGCGTGGGGCGCATTCGTGGAGGCAACGTTTCAGCAGCGCCTGCTTTTTTCCCGACGCGTCCTGCGTGACGATGCTGCCTTCGACGCAGCGTTCGATGCGGCCGGGCGCGCAGCCGCCGCTGAATCGAAGGGTGATCGCGCTCATGCCGCCGCGCTGGACCGCCGGTTGGGTGAACTCGAAGCGGCGTTCCAGGCGTTGAAGCAGGGCATGGCGCGACAGCAGGCGCGGCTCGACCAGCACCGCTTCTATCGACTGGAACTGCTCGCGCGCCGGCGGCACTCGGAGGCTTCCGCGATCGAGCGCGGCATCATCTGGCTCTACGATGCGTCGAGTCTGTGCGGTACGTCATTCACCCGACCCTTGCTGCTGCTCCTCGCGCTGGTCGCCATCTTCGGGCTGGGTTACTGGGCTTCGGCGCAGACCGGTCGGGAATTGCTCGGCGCGCTGAATCCACATCCGCCGCGGGCGCTGGATCCGGCGCTCGTCGATGCATTGCGATTCTCGGCCGAGAACGTGCTGAAGCCCTTGGCGGTCTGGACCCCGGGAAAGGCGACGGACGCGCCGCGCGAGCTCTGGTCGCAGCACCTTCTCGCCGAGGGCGGAGCCTTCGGTTATCTCGTCATCCGCCTGGTCGCGACGCTGCAATCGCTGCTGTCGATCGCGCTCCTGTTCCTGTGCGTGCTGGGTTTCAAGCGACACTTCGAAATGACCACCTAGACTCGGCCCTACCGCACCAGGCCCGGCAACCAGAGCACCGTCTGCGGCCACACCGATACGATCACGATTACCGCGATGAAGCTCGCGTAGAAGGGCAGCGACGCGCGAATCGCGCTTTCGTAGCTGACGCCTGCGATCCGTGCCGTGGTCATCAGCGACATGCCGACGGGCGGCGTCACATTGCCGACGTTCAGGGTGAGGATCATCACCATCGCGAAATGCAGCGGATCGAAGCCCAGCTGGGTCATGGCCGGCGCCAGGACCGGAGCGACGATCACCAGTGCCGGCAACACGTCCACCATCGTGCCGATCGCCAGCAACAGCACGTTCACCAGCATGATCTGCACGATCGGATCGGTGCTGAAGCCGGCAATCAGTTCCGCCGCTTCGCGCGTGACGCCGGACCGGGTGACGAACCAGCCCAGTACCGTGGCGGTCGCCAGCAGGAAGAACACGACGCCCGACAGGCGCACGGTCGTGACGAGCGCCGCGATGACGTGGCGCCAGGTGAGCGTCCGATAGACGAGCATGCCGATCGCGATCGCATACACGGCAGCGAACGCCGAGGCCTCCGTGACGGTGCTCCAGCCGCTCAGGATGCCGCCCAGGATGATCACCGGCACGAGCAGGGCCGGCACGGTCGGCAGGAAGGCGCGCACGGCGAGTCGCAGGCTCGCATTGCCATGCACCGGAAATCCACGGCGCCACGCGAGCCAGGCGCTCACCGCAAGCAACGACACGGCGAGCAGCAGCCCGGGCACGATGCCGGCGATGAACAGCGAGATCACCGACACGTCATAGAGCATGGTGGCGTAGACCACCATGACGATGCTCGGTGGAATGATCGGCCCGATCACCGAGGCGCACGCGGTGACCGCGGCGGCGTAGGGCGCGGGGTACCCTTCCTTCTTCATGGCGGGGATCAGCAGCTTGCCGATGGCGACTGCATCGGTGACCGCAGCGCCGGTGAGGCCGGCGAACAGCAGGCTGCTGGTGATGTTCACGTGGCTCAGGGCCCCGCGCACCCGGCCGAGCAGCGCGTTGTTGAAGTCGATCATGCGCTGCGTGAGCCCGGCGCGATTCATCAGCTCGGCGGTGAAGATGAAGTACGGAACGGCCATCAGCAGGAAGCTGCTGACGCCGGAGAACATGCGGTCGGCCACGATTTCGAGGAACGCCGTGCCGCCGAGGGACAGGGCGCCCCCGAGCCCGGAGAACAGCATCACCAGCGCGATGGGTGCGCCGATCAGCAGCACGACGACGAAGACCAGCAGGGCAGCCGCCATCAGTCGCGCTCCGTCGCCGGATGCAACGGTTCCAGCAGGTCGGGACCGTTCACGAGATGCAACAGCAGGATCACGCCGGTGATCGGGATGCAGGCGGTCACCCAGCCGGCATGGATCTGGATCTGGTCGGACACCATGTAATAGCGATTCGACCCGACGAAGAAGTCCCAGCCGAACCAGACCAGCAGCAGCGCGAACAGCGCGATCAGCGCCACGACCGTCCATCGAAGCGCGGCCGCCACACACCGGGGCGCGAGCCGCAAAAGCAGGCTCATGGCCACGTGTTCGCCGCTCCTGAAGGCCACGGTGATGCTCAGCATGCCGATCCAGGGGATGAACAGGCGCGCGAGCGAATAGGTCCAGCTCAGAGCTTCGCCGGTCGCGGCCATGTAGAAGAAACCGGCGAACGAGATCGCCAGCATCGCGAGCACGCAGGCGATGCAGACCGCAATCACAGCCGTATTCAGGCGATCGCTGAGTGACCGGAGCCGGTCGCCGATCGGCATTCGCGCGCCCGTTACTGCCCGTAGCGCTTCAGGTCCAGCGCGCTGACTTCCTTCTCGATGCGGGCGACTTCCGACCAGAGCTGGTCGACGAGCTTCACGTCGATCCCGAAATCCCGGGTGGCCCACTGTTTCCAGGCGGGCCGTGCCACGGCGGCCATCCGGTCGCGCTCGACCTTGGTCAGGATCCAGCACTGCTTGAATTTCTTGCAGGACGCATCCCAGCCCTTGATCGCAGCCAGCACCGCGATGCCGTGGGCGACCTGGGTGGCTTCGCGGGCGGCCTCCACGATGACCTGCTTGTACCCGGCAGGCAACGTCTGGTACCACTTGTCGCTCATCATCCACGAGATCGTGTTGTAGACGTGACCACTCCACGTCGTGTACTGGTTCACCTCCCAGAGCTTGAAGGCGAGGCTGATGCCGGGGGCATTGAACTGGCCATCGGCGAGCCCGGTGCCGAGCGCGGTCAGTACCTCGCCCCAGGGCAGCGGCGTCGCGGACGCCCCGAGAGCCTTCATCGTGGCGACGTGGGCGGGATTCTCCTCGACCCGGATCTTGAGCCCCTTCAAGTCCTCGACCGTCTTGATGAGGCGCTTGTTGTTGGTGAACGCGACGAAGCCGCCGCCGTCGTCCAGTGTGCCGAGATAGCGCAGGCCGCTGCCCTTCAGCGCGCCGCGCATGAAGTTCGCGTGCCATTCGCCGTCGAAATAAGCGCGGGCAGCGCGATAACTGGAGAACAGGAACGGCGTGGTGATGATCTGGTAGGCGGGAAAGAACGAGGACATCGCCCCGGACGAGATCAGGGTGGCTTGCACTGTCTTGCCCGCCTGCGCCTGTTTCGCCGTCTCCACTTCGGAGCCGAGCTGGCCGTTGCCGAAGACCTGCACATCGATGTCGCCGTTGGTGCGCGCTTCGACCAGCGACTCGAAATGCTTCAACGCGGGGTGCATTTCGTTGTTGCCGAGGTCCTCCGGCCCCAGATGGCTGATCACCATCGTGAACCTTGCGGCCTGCGCCGGGGCGGCGAGCAACACTGCGCAGCCGAGCAGCGCCGCGAGCAAACCGGTTCTACGCGAAATCATGTCCCCTCCAGGGCGAGCGACAGGAACGTCAGCGCGATTGAAGCACAGATTTGCGCTCGAGCGATCGCCCGGACGGCTGGGTGCCGTTGATCCACCCGGCCGGCCACCGGAGACAGTACCAACAAAAAACCGCAGCCATGCGGCTGCGGTTTTTGCGTGGCAGCCGCTGCTCGTCGCAGCAGCTGCCGGGAAGGAACTGCCTACGTGCAGGTCAAGCGTGTCTACGGCGGCGCAGTTGCCATCCCACCAGTCCCAGTCCGGCGAGCATCAGCGCGTAGGTCTCGGGCTCGGGAACCGGCGCCGGCGCCAGCGAGAAATCGGTGATGCGCTGATCCGAGGACAACGCCCCGGTCGCGCCGGTGAATCCGACGTACATGCTCGAGCCGAAGCGCGCCTCGAGGTCGACGCTCAGGACGTCCGACACTTCGAAGTCGGTGCCATCGACCGTGACGATGCCGGTCATGAACATCGTCTTGCCAATGGAGTCATAGCTCACCGTCTGGAAGCCGGTGATCGACGTCGCCGCGCCGAGGTCCGTGGGCACGTCCTGCACGGAGAACGGGTCCCCGTTCCCGGTGAAGCCCACGTGATTGTTGGCGAACGTGTGGATGACCGATGCGACCGCGTCGAGTCCTCCCAGGCCGATGCCGCCGCCGCCGGAACCGATCGCGCTGGTGCCGCCCGACTGGAGGACGAAGGCGATGCCGTCGGCGATCGTGGGGGTGCCGGAGATGGAGAAGGAGAAATTCGCGGAGAAGTCCTGCGTGGTCGACAGAGCCGTCGTCACCCACGCGGCGCCCACGTTGTCGGTCGCGTTCGGCGTCATCTGGAGGTTCAGCGGATCAAGGACCGAGGCTGATCCGACCAGCTGCATGTCGTATCCCAGGAAACTGGTGGCCTGGGCAAACGACGCGGTCAATGTGAGTGCGGCGATGGCGAGCGCCTGACGCAGGCGGAGGGGATTACGTAAGCTCTTGTTCACGCGGCAAGTCTCCTGATTCAAGCGTGTTGTCCGGGCGGTGCGGAAGGCTCTTGGCGCCATGGGTCCGCGCAACTTCACGGCCACGATCTGCATGCAAACCTATTAGAACGTGAGGTTATGTTCGATGCGTCGACCTGTCAATGAATTTGCACGGAGCGCGACGCACATCCCCCTTCCGGCTGTTGCCGGGACCGGATATGCGCCGGCGAGTTGTCGGCTCAACCGAATTCCAGCAGCAGATCGCGGGCCGCCACGGTGTCGCTCGACTTCACCAGGACCGCCTTCACGGTGCCGTCACGGTCGGCGCGGATCTGGGATTCCATCTTCATGGCTTCGATGGAGACCAGCGGGTCACCTGCCTTGACCGTCTGCCCGACCTTGACCGCCACCGTCACGATCATGCCCGGCATCGGCGCCGCCACGTGGGCCGGGTTGGCGGGGTCGGCCTGGGCCCGCCGGTGCGCCTTCGCCGCCCCGGCCTTCTCGATGCGCATGGTCCGGGCCTGCCCGTTCAGTTCGAAGAAGGCCTTCACCAACCCGTCCTCGTCGCCCGGCGCGAGCCCCTGCATGCGGATGACCAGGGTCTTGCCCGGATCGAGATCGACTGCAATCTCCTCGCGCTCGCGCATGCCGTAGAAGAAGGTCGCCGTGGGCAGAATGCTCACGTCGCCGTAGTGCCGGTGATGTTCCGCGTATTCCTTGAACACCTTGGGATACATCAGGTACGACGCAAGATCGGTGTCCGAGATGTGCCGCTCGGCGGCCTTGGTCGCATCCCTGCGTGCGGCGTCGAGATCCACTGCGGGCAGCGAATCGCCGGGACGATAGGGTTGCGGCGGCGCCGGCAGGATCGCGGCGGAGGTGTCGCACTTCAGCACCTTGCGCGCCAGCGCCTCGGGGAATCCGTCGGGCGGAAAACCGAGTTCGCCCTTGAACAGCGATACCACCGATTCCGGGAAGGCGACCTCGCGCGTCGGATCCAGCACGGCTTCGGGGGTGAGATCGTTCGCCACCATGAACAGCGCCATGTCGCCCACGACCTTGGAGGTGGGCGTGACCTTGACGATGTCGCCGAACAGCTTGTTCACGTCGGCATAGGCGCGCGAGACATCCGGCCAGCGATGTTCGAGGCCCATCGACCGCGCCTGTTCGCGCAGATTGGTGTACTGACCGCCCGGCATCTCGTGGCGATAGACATCGGAAGTGCCGGAACGGATGTCGGCCTCGAACGGCGCGTAGTACTTGCGCACCCCTTCCCAGTAGTCCGACAAGGCCTGCAGCGCGGCGCGGTCGACGCCGCTCTCCGGCCCGCACGGGTCGCGCGGCGCGCCCTCCAGCGCGGCGACGATGGCGCCGAGATTGGGCTGCGAGGTGAGCCCGCTCATGGAGTCCAGTGCTCCGTCGACCGCGTCGGCGCCGGCTTCGATGGCGGCGAGAACCGAGGCAGCCGCGATGCCGCTGGTGTCGTGCGTGTGGAAATGGATCGGCAGTCCGGTCTGTTCCTTCAGCGCCTTGACCAGCGCCGCCGCGGCCCGCGGCCGGCACACGCCGGACATGTCCTTGATGCCGAGGATGTGCACGCCGGCGCGCTGCAACTGGCGCGCGAGGTCGACGTAATACGCGAGCGAATACTTGCGCGAGGCATCATGCAGGTCCGCGGTGTAGCAGATCGCGCCCTCGCACAAGGCACCGGCCTCGCGCACCGCGTCGATCGCCACGCGCATGTTCTCGACCCAGTTGAGCGAATCGAAGACGCGGAACAGGTCGACGCCGCCCTTGCCGTCCATCCCCCGGGCCGCCTGCGCGACGAAGTAGCGCACCACGTTGTCGGCATAGTTGGTGTAGCCCACCGCGTTGGAAGCGCGCAGCAGCATCTGGATCAGCACGTTGGGTACCGCCTCGCGCAGTTGCGCGAGCCGCAGCCAGGGGTCTTCCTTCAGGAAGCGCAATGCCACGTCGAACGTCGCGCCGCCCCAGCATTCGAGGGAAAAGAGGCCAGGCGCCAGGCGCGCATAGGCGGGAGCGATGCGCAGCATGTCGTAGGTGCGCATCCGCGTGGCGAAGAGCGACTGGTGCGCATCGCGCATGGTGGTGTCGGTCAACAGCACGCGCGGTTCGGCCAGCATCCATTCGGCGAACTTCTCGGGACCGAGGGCGCGCAGTCGGTCGCGCGTGCCGGGCGGGGTCGGCGCGGTCAGGTCCACTTCCGGCCGTGTCACATGGGCATGGGAGAGATCCGGTTTCGGGCGACCCTTCATGTCGGGATGGCCGTTGACCGTGACATCACCGATGTAGCGCAGCACGCGCGTCGCGCGGTCGCGACGCTTGATGAAGCTGAACAGTTCCGGGGTCGTGTCGATGAAGCGGGTGGTGACCGTCCCGGCGATGAAGTCGGGATGGTTGATGACGTTCTCGACGAACTGGAGGTTGGTGGACAGGCCGCGGATGCGGAATTCCCGGAGGCCCCGGTCCATGCGGCGGATGGCCTCGTGCGGGGTCGGCGCCCAGGCCGTCACCTTGACCAGCAGCGAATCGTAGAACGGCGTGATAACCGCGCCGGTGTAGGCGGTGCCGCCGTCGAGCCGCAAGCCGAAGCCGGCCGCGCTGCGATACGCGGTGATACGTCCGTAGTCCGGGGTGAAATTGTTTTCGGGGTCTTCGGTCGTGATGCGGCACTGGAGCGCGTGCCCATTCAAGCGGATGTCGGCCTGGGCGGGCACCGGACAGCTCGGGTCGCCGATGCGCGCGCCTTCCGTGATCCGGATCTGGGACTGCACGACGTCGATGCCGGTCACCTGCTCGGTCACGGTGTGCTCGACCTGGATGCGCGGATTGACCTCGATGAAGTAGAACTGGTCGGTGTCCGCGTCCATCAGGAACTCGACCGTGCCGGCGTGGGTGTAGTTGACCGCGCGCGCCAGACGCAGCGCGGCGTCGCACAATTCCGTACGCCTTGCGGCATCCAGGTATGGTGCGGGTGCGCGCTCGACCACCTTCTGGTTGCGCCGCTGCACCGAGCAGTCGCGCTCGAACAGATGCACGACGTTGCCGTGCATGTCGCCCATGATCTGCACTTCGACGTGGCGCGCGCGCCGCACCAGCTTCTCGAGGTAGACCTCGTCGTTGCCGAAGGCCGCGCCCGCTTCGCGCCGGGCCACGTCGAACTGCGCATCGAGATCGGATTCGGACTCGATCACGCGCATGCCGCGTCCGCCGCCGCCCCAGCTCGCTTTGAGCATGAGCGGATAGCCCACCGACGCCGCGAGTCCTTTTACTTCCGCCAGATCCCGAGGCAGGGGGCCGGTGGCGGGCATCACGGGCACGCCGGCCGCCACCGCGGCGTCACGCGCGGCGACCTTGTTCCCCAGCGTGGTCATCACTTCCGGCGTCGGACCGATGAAGCGGATGCCGGCCTCCGCGCAAGCACGGGCAAATGCCGGATTCTCGGACAGGAAACCGTAGCCGGGATGGATCGCGTCGACCCGGCTCTGGCGCGCGATGCGGATGATGTCCTCGATGTCGAGGTAGGCCTGCAATGGCTTCCTGCCTTCGCCCACGCGATAGCTCTCGTCCGCCTTGAAGCGATGCAGCGCGAACCGATCTTCGTCGGAGTAGATCGAGACAGTGCGGATGCCCAGTTCGGCAGCAGCGCGCATGACGCGGATGGCGATTTCGGAACGGTTGGCGACCAGCAGGGATTTCACGGCAGGCATGGCGGGCGGGTATCTGGTGACGGCGTCGGACGAAGTATCCTATTTTACGCTGCGTTGCACCATGGCCTGCCCGCACAAAACGACATCCGCGAGCAGCGCAAGCACTCTGCTTGGCGTGGGCACGTGACGTGGGACCCTGCTTCGGGTCAAGATGCGCGCGTCGCGGATGACCCATCGCCGCTCATGATGGCCGGACAGGACCCGATGCAGACCGGAACACGACCGTGAAGGAGATCTCGCCGGGGCGCATGCATCTCACGGTTCCCGAAGCCCGCACCCTGGCGCAGAGCGCCCTGCGCGCGCTCGGATACGACGACGAGCAGGCGAGGATCATCGGCGATCACGTGCTCGATGCCGCGCTCTGCGGGTACGAGTATTCAGGGCTGCCGAAGATTCTCAATCTCCCCGAGCATCCGCGCTTCAAGCTGCCGTGCACGCCGATCAGATTGTTGCGTGAGACCGCGGTGTCGAAGCTGTTCGATGCCGGCAACAACAACGCAATGTACGCGCTCCAGGTGGCGACCCGAGCGGGCATCGATCTGGCGAAGGAGCAGGGCATCGCCGTGATCGGTGTCACCAATTCCTGGGTGAGCGGTCGAAGCGCCTACTACATGGAGATGCTGGCGAACGCGGACCTCGTCGGCATCCATACGGTGAGTTGTTCGCGCGCGGTGGCTCCCCACGGCGGAATTGCCCCGGTGCTCGGCACCAATCCGCTGGCGTTCGCGGTGCCGAGTTCGCGCGGGCCGGTCATTCTCGACATGGGCACTTCCGCTTTCATGATGACCGACCTGCTGCTGCACGAGCGCCAGGGCAGGCAGTTACCGGATGGTGTCGGCATCGACGCCACCGGGAAGCCCTCGCGTGATCCGACCCAGGTCAAGCTCGGGGCGCTGCTCCCGTTCGGGGGCCACAAGGGCTACGGGCTCGCCTTCATGATGCAGGCGTTCGGGCTGCTGGCGGGCGCGCTGCTCGACGCGGAGCAGGAGAACGCCTACCTGTTCATCATCTTCACACCGGAACTGCTCACCGCCACGGAGCAGTTCAAGCACGAGATGTCGGACCTCGTCGACCGGGTCAAGTCGACACGACGAGCACCCGGTGTCGACGAGATCCGCATACCGTCCGAGCGCGCGTTTCGCGAGCGGGCGCGCCTGTCGCGAGAGGGCATCGTCATCGACAGGTTCGTGTTCGAGCGCCTCAGCGCGCTCTAGCCGCCGCGCCAGGGGCGGACGGGCGCTCAGTCGTCCAGGGTGATGAACAGGGATTTGCGCGGCTTCCCTTTCACCGCCCGGCTGATGTGACCTTGTCCCGTGGTGTCTTCCGCGAGCAACACGTCGCCGCTGCGCAGGATGCGTCGCGTGCCGTCGCCCACTTCGATCTCGACTTCGCCTTGCAGGTTGACCACGTACTGGCGCCGCGGTGCGGTATGGAAATCGTAGTTGTAGTCGCCTTCGGTCTCGCGGAACAGGATGCCCGTGGCGCGGACTCTTTCCGAGAGAAAGCCGACCTTGCCGCCGTCCTTCAGCGGCACCTGCAGGTCCTCGAAATGGGACCTGCCGTCGCTGCCGGTGTAGAGGCGCACGACCGTCATCGTCCTACCGCCTGTGCTCGCGAGGGTCGCACCCGAACCCAAGGTTCCCGCCCCCCAGCCCACGATCAGCGCGAGCGTGATCACGATCGTGCCCAGCAATGCGCGCTTTCTCAGCAACATGTCTCCTCCCGTTCCATGGTCCCGGGTTGCCGCGACGGCGCGGGCCCCAGGGGGCGTCCGCGACGCCGGTGCGATCGATGCGGCGACGGCAGCGTGCCGCTGCGTCAGGGTACCGCGCAAGCACGTCGAGCGCTCGACGTGCTTGCGGGATGCACGGGCGCCACGCGGAGGCGTCCGCCGGGGCATGAGGTATCCTCGCCCACCGTGACGCCATCCCGGCCGTCGGCATGGCGAGGCAAACCCCGGGACACCATGAACGCCCGTATCGAGATCATCTGCACCGGTGACGAAGTCCTGACCGGCGCGACCGTCAATACCAACTTCAGCCACATCAGCCAGAGGCTCGGTGACGCCGGACTGGAAGTGCGGTGGGGCACGACCGTTGGCGACAACCGGGACACGCTGCTCGAGGCTTTCGGGCGCGCGGCCGAGCGGGCCGACGCGGTGATCGTCAATGGCGGGCTGGGGCCGACCGTGGACGACCTGTCCCAGGAGATTGCCGCCAGGGCCTCGGGCTTCGAACTGGAATTCGACGCCGAGTGGTACGCTCGGATGGAGGCGTACTTTCAACGGCGCGCGCGCGTCATGCCGCCCAACAATCGCAAGCAGGCCATGTTGCCGGCCGGCGCCGAACGGCTCGACAATCCGATCGGCACTGCCTGTGGATTCGCACTCGACATCGGCCGGGCACGATTCTTCTTCACGCCCGGCGTACCGCGAGAGCTGCATCGAATGCTGGACGAGCAGATCATTCCGCGCCTGCTTGCGCGCGGCGGCCAGCCTACGGTGAACCGGCTCAAGCGGTTCCATTCGTTCGGCATCGGCGAATCGCGCGCCGACGGGCTGCTCGCCGATCTCGAAGCAATGGCGCCGGACGGCAGTCTCAAGCTCGGCTTCCGCGCCCATTACCCGCAACTGGAAACGAAGCTCGTGATGCGGGGTGCCGATGCGGAGGAGGTGACGCGCAGGCTCGCGCCGATCGAGGCGGAGGTGCGCAGTCGCCTGGGCAATTTCATCCTGGCGGAGGACAACGACAAGCTCGAGGGCGTGGTGCTCGAGGCGCTCCAGCGGGTGCAGGCGACGCTGACGGTAGTGGAGACATTCACCGGGGGCGCCATTGCGGCGCGCCTTGCGCCCCTCGCCGGCGCGGAACGGGTATTCCGTCGCGGCCTCGTGGCGCGCGAGATCGCCGAGGTCATGACCGCCCTTGGGCTCGACCCGGCGGGCATCGCCGGCGAGCTTACGGTCTCCATTGCCGCGTCGGTCGCCGAGGCCATGCGGACCGCTGGCGGCGCGACGCACGCGCTGGCAGTGCTGGTGGCCCTCGACGAAGGCGACGATCGGCTCGAACTGGGCGGGACCGTGTGTCTGGCGATCGCATCTGCCGCGGGTGTCGTCGTGCGTCGCAGCCGGCTGCTGGGGGGACGCGAATGGATCCGTCTCGGCACGGTGGAGATGGGATTGGACTGCCTGCGGCGTTTTTTGCAGGGCCTGCCCATCGACGAGCGCATCGACTTCGAGAAGACCTAGCCGACCCAATTCGTCGGCGCTGCGGCAAGTCGCCGTGGCTCAAAGCTGGGTGCGGTACCGGCCTCGATTCTGGCCCGACCGCTCGGGGGCGGTGGTGCCGCAAAGCCACGCCAGTACTCCGGGGAACGCTTGGGTCGCGGGTCGCGGGGTTGGGCTGCGCGCGGGCGGTGCGCCCATCGCTGGCGCTGGGCGTACCCATCGCCGACGACGCAAGGCATTCGAGGATCGACGTCGTTCAACGACCGTCCGCGCGCTGCAGCCGTTTGAGCGCCCCGCATGACCGGACATGCGGGCTGTGCGTCACGCGCGCTTCGCGCCGTCCTCGATCAACGTGCGGACGCCGCGGACGTGCCCGAGTCCGCCACTGCCAGCGACCCGCCAGAGGCGCGCGTCGCGTCGCGTCGCGTAGCCGCCTCCCTCAAGCCGTACGCCGGCAGGGCAAGGGCCAACGGGACCAGGTAGTAAGCGGCTCGGTAGGCAAGCACCGCGGCCAGTACCTCGACTGCTGGCAGGCGGCCATCGAGGGTTGCAATGAATACGGCCTCGAGCACGCCGAGGCCGGCGGGCACGGAAGTCACCACACCCGCGACCGCCGCCAGCAGCAGCGCCCCCAGCGCGGTCGGGTAGTCGATGCGTCCGGCAAACAGGCTCCAGATGATGACGCCCATCAGCAGCCAGTTCGCACCGCCGGCCACCGCCTGCAGGGCGGCCAGCCGGCCGCTGGGCAGGATCAATGCGTGCCCGCGGATGGTGAACTCGCGCCGGCGCGAGAAGCGACACAGGGCCAGGTAGGCGAGGGCCACCGCCATCATCGCGACCCCGATGGCACGCAGCCCGGTATCGGCCAGCGCCCAGGAATCGGGCAGCGGTGGCGGTGCCCATGTCATTACTGCCCCCGCTACCCAAAGGTAGCCGATCCAGTTCGTCATCATGCTGTGCGCAACGATCTGCAGCACCGTGGGCGTCTCCAGTCCCAGACGCGCGTACAACCGGAGTCGCAGCGCGACGCCGCCCACCAGGGCGCCGAAGTTGAGATTGAACGCGTAGCTGATGGCTGCAGTGCTGACCGTACGAACAGCCGAGGGACGGTGACCGGTGAGATGGCGCCCGATCAGGTCGAAACTCGCATACAGGCAATAGCTCGCGAGGGCCATGGCGGCCGCCGCTGCAAGCCGGGTCGGCGACTGCGTCCGCAAGGCTTTCCAGACTGCCGGCCAGTCCATGGTGTGCGCCTGATGCGCGATCAGAGTCAGCACCAGTACGGCGATGACCCACGGCGCCACGCGCTTGACCCAGTACCATGTCCGCTGTGCCCCGGGACTCATGTCGGGTCGACCTGCACCGGCACGACCCGCGGCGTGCTGCCCGGCAGGCGCTGCGCCCACACGGGAAAGCGCCGCATGGCGTGGAACACGACGAAACTGCGCAACGCGATCCAGGCGGCGCCCAGTCGTCCGGGCGTCGGCAATTGCACCAGTTCGCACCGCTGTTGCAATAGTTGTTCGAGCCGTTCGCGCACCTGCCGCGCGAAGGTCGTGTCGCGCACGATCACATTGGATTCGAGATTGAGGCCGAGGCTGGTCGGGTCGAGATTGCTCGAGCCGACAGTCGCCCATTTGTCGTCGATCACTGCCACCTTCGCATGCAGGGGGCGCTCGCAATATTCGTAGACGCGTACGCCGGCGCGAATCAGGTAACCGTAGAGCAGGGTTGCCGCCTTTTGTACCACCACTATGTCGGGACAACCCTGGAGGATCAGATCCACGCGCACGCCGCGGCGCGCCGCCCGACGCAGGTCGCGCAGCAGACGATAGCCGGGAAAGAAATAGGCGTTGGCGATGACGACGCGCTCGCGCGCGCCACGCAGCGCCGCGCGATATTCACGCTCGATATCGGTGCGGTGCGCATGGTTGTCGCGTGTCACGAAAGCGGCCCGCGCGCCGTCTTCCGTGCCGCTTGCGGCCTCGTCGCCGCGCGCGCCGCGGTGGCTTGCCAGCCAGCGGCGCAGCCACAGCCGTCGCGGGGGCTGCGGGCTCTCCAGGCTCGCACGGCAGAAGGCCCGGATCTGGCCGACGAGCGGGCCTTCGATCTCGACCGCATAGTCCTGCTTGCCGAGAGGTCCGTATTCGGCGAGATGATCGATCGAATAGTTGATGCCGCCGACGAACGCGCGCCGACCATCGACCACGAGAAGCTTGCGATGCATGCGCCGCAGCATGTTGACGCGGGCGCCGAACACGCGCTGGACGGGTTCGAAGCTGCGCATCTTGACGCCGGCGTCGAGCAGCGGGCGCGTGAACGACTCCGACAGATCCGGGGAACCCCAGCCGTCGATCAGCACATGCACTTCGGCGCCGCGCTGCGCTGCCTGCATCAGGGCCTGTTGCAAGGCGCGTCCGACCTTGTCGTCGAACAGGATGAAGGTCTCGAGCAGCACTTCGCGCTCGGCGTTCGCGATGACATCGAACACCCGCGGGTAGAACTCCTCGCCGTTCTCGAGCAGGCTGAAGCGGTTTCCAGGCAACCAGCGCGAGTTCATGGCGCCTCCGGCAGTTCGATCTCGGCCGCGAGCGGCGCATGGTCGGACAAGCGCGCCCAGGGCCGACGCGGCATCGCGATCGGGCGGGACGAAGCGACTCCGCGCACGTAGATCCGATCCAGCCGCAGCAACGGCCAGCGGGCCGGAAAGCTGCGGGCGTGCTGGCCATGCGCGTGGCGGAACACTTCGTTCAGGCCGCACAATCCGAGCACCCCGTCGGCGCGCGAACGCCAATCGTTGAAATCGCCGGCTACGACCAGCGGCGCGTCGGGCGGCACCTCGCGACGCACCGTCTCGCACAACTGCATCAGCTGGTGGCGTCGATGCGCTTCACTGAGCCCCAGGTGGACGCAGATCACGTGCAGTTCGTGCCGATCGCTCGGTTCCGCGAGCACGCAATGGAGCAGCCCACGCGGCTCGGCCGGCGGCAACGATACGTCGTGGTTGCGGCTGCGCAGGACCGGCAGGCGCGACAGGACGGCGTTGCCGTGGTCCTGGCCCTGGGCGACTGCATTGCGCCCGTAGGCGTGATCGGACCAGATCTGGTCCGCGAGGTATTCGTACTGCGCGCCTACGGAGGCCCCGTTGGAACGGCTCGAAGCGCCCTCGACTTCCTGCAGGAATACCAGGTCGCTACGAACTTCGCGCACGGCTTCGCGCAATTCGCGCAGCACGAATGCGCGGTTGAATGCGTCGTAGCCTTTGTGAATGTTGACGGTCAGGACGCGCAGCAGGCGCGGCGACGACGTTGGCGTTGGATCGTGCATGCCTGAAGCATGCGGGCGCGGCGCTGACGCCGGTACCGCCCGGCGTCGCATTTTCTTGTAGGACAACACCACCAGTGGGTAGGGGGAGGGCGCGATCGAACGGCCTGAAGCGCGCTCTCGCAGCGTTCCTGCGCAGTCGAAAACCATGTACGAAAGCGGAATCCCGGAGGAGTCTCCGGTCTCGGAAGGATCGCCATCGCCCGAGGCGCTCGAATGTTGGGCGCGTAGACCCCAAGGGGCACGGTTTCGTGCGAGTCCGCTTCAGTGCGAATGAACGATCCGAGTTACAGAACGTTGAATGAAAACATATTGGTCGTTCATACGCTTGAATCCGTCGGATGGTATCGATCGTGCGTAGCCTGCATCGCATGACCATTTGTTGAACAGCATGCTCGGGGGAACGCAGCAATGCGTTGCTCCGAGAGAGCAGCGCATCCGTCAGTAGCGGGCGTTCCGGCACGGTCGTGAAGCTGGTCCGCCGCCCGCGCTACGACCCGTGGAGCCTTTCAATTGGATGCACTGAGTGGGAGCGCGGCAACGAATGGGCTTGAACGCAAGAAAGCATTCTTTGCCGGCGCCGCCTGCAGTATCGGATGCGCAATAGCAATAGCGCCGGCTTGTGCAGGCGAAGGCATAGATGCAGTAGTGCCCGACCTCAAGACAAAACGCCGCAGAGGAAACTGCGAAGGACGTGATGCGCCCGGTTTCCA
Organism: Burkholderiales bacterium; assembly: GCA_038324085.1. Lineage (GTDB taxonomy): Bacteria > Pseudomonadota > Gammaproteobacteria > Burkholderiales. The sequence continues at coordinate 32,955 of JBBQHP010000020.1, read as the reverse complement.
GGTCCGGGCGACACCGAAATGAGGGGCAAGATTCCCGAACCATGGCGCCGCCGCAATCTTGCCGCGCTGACCATCGGGCGCGCCGGCCGGGTCGATCAGATCGCGCCGGTGGCCATGCTGCTCGCATCCGACGGGAGATCGTGTTTCATCGGCGCTTTACTTGGTGCCGACGGCGGCGACTACACGATCCGGATGAACAGCCATCGGCGGTGCGCCGGCTTGGTTGACCCCGATCCACACCTTCCGGCAGCCCCGTACCGGGATGGCACAGAACCTTCAAACATGCACGACAGAGGAAGGCAGGAACATGGCGGATTCGTGGAGAACCTCGGCACCGAAGGACCGGCACCTCGCGTTGGGATCGAAACTGGAGGACTGGAATGGCATGGGTACCGCGTGGACCTACGACAAGGACATGTACGAGGAGCACATCGCGATACGCACGACGGCCGGGCTGATGGATGTGAGCGGCCTCAAGAAAGTTCACCTGACCGGTCCCGATTCGACCGCCGTGCTCAACCACGCGACCACGCGCGACCTGTCGAAGGTCTATCCGGGGAAATCGGTCTACGCGTCCATGCTGAACGACGCCGGCTATTTCACCGAGGACTGCATCTGCTACCGGCTCGCGCCCAGTTCGTGGCTGCTGGTACATGGCAGTGGCACCGGACAGGAAGAAATCGCGCGTTCGGCCGTCGGAAGGGACGTCGCGATCAAGTTCGATGACGACCTTCACGACATCTTGCTCCAGGGACCGCTGTCCGTCGAATTCCTCGCGAAGCATGTCCCCGGTATCCACGACCTCAACTATTTCCATCATCGCCCGGCCACGCTGTTCGGGCGCCACGTGATGATCTCGCGCACCGGCTACACCGGCGAGCGGGGCTACGAGCTGTTCGTCGGCGCCAGGGATGTCGTTTATCTGTGGGACACGATCCTGCAGGAAGGCCGATCCATGGGCATCATCCCGTGCCGGTTCACGGTGCTCGACATGCTGCGTGTCGAGTCCTATCTGCTGTTCTACCCCTACGACAATGCGCAGATGTATCCGTACGAGACCCCCGATGCGGTGGACGGTGATTCGCTGTGGGAACTCGGGCTCGATTTCACGGTGAGTCCCGGCAAGACCGGGTTCCGCGGGGCCGAGCGGCACTACGCGCTGAAAGGCAAGGAGCGCATCCGGATATTCGGTGTGCTGGCCGAGACCGAAAAGCCAACGGACGGCGGCGACGAACTCTGGGCCGGTGGCAGGAAAGTCGGCGTGATCACGTGCGGCATGGTGTCGAAGCTTACCAACCGCTCGATGGCCATCGCGCGCGTCGATCCGGCTTATGCGGTGCACGGAACCAGGCTCGAGATCCGCGGCAAGAACGTCTCGTGCCCGGCGATTGCCCACAGCCTCACTTTCGACGACCCCGAAAAGAAGAAGCGCACGATCGTCGGCAAAGGCTGAAGCCAGAGCGCGCCTTGTCGCGCATCGAAGACCGGTTGTGATGTGCAGGACGGCCGCGGCACCATTCAATGTCGGCGCAATGATCATTCATGGCGGCAACTCGGACGGAGGCGCGCAGGTCGGAGGTCTGCCGCGGGACGTCGTCGGACCGACAATCGAACGTGACGGAGCCGTCTTGCTATCGAGTCGCAGGAGGCCGCGCCTCAGGGCATTCGCAGGGTGCTCGAACAGCACCTTGGTCCGGCGATTCGAGGCCCGATCCGGACCCTGGTTGCGAAGGGTGAGGGGACACTAGCGCGTGCGCTCCAACTGTCGGCCTTCCACGCCGAGATCGCGATAGGGCTCGAAGCCAGCATCGTTGGAAAGTACGTAGCTCCCGTCGTTCAATCGCCAGGCGTGGTTGTACATGCTCGACAACTCGACCTGGCCGGCGGCCGCGTTGGGGTCGTCGTAGGTCTCGACGCCCTTGATGACTTCGCCGAACTCGCGCTGGCGGCGCTCGTCGCTCTTGGCGCGCATGTCGGCCGTCTGCCGACGCAACAGGCTGATGTAGTCGTTGGCCTCGGAAATCGCCTTGGCCTGCTTGCGGATCTCTTCGGCTGCGACCTTGGAGATCGCGGCATTGTGGCGGGCGATCTGTGCCTGCCAGGCGGGATTGGGCAGGAACGATTGCCGGATGGCCTCGGCGAACTGGGGATTGAACTGTCCGGCCGGACCCGTCGCCGCAAAACCGGGGAAGACGAAGCCGGTCAGCGCATCCATGGTCTGTCCGGGCGATACGCCGCGCGATCGCATCAGCGAAAACACCGCCGTGGATACGATGACTCCGCGCATGTCGCGACCCTGTTCCTTGAACCCGAACTGCGCCTCGCCCGCTTCGACCCAGGTCCGCATTTCACCCATCGCAGTGGGAGTGGCCTGGTTGAGATGCTGGAATTTCGCGACGAGGTCCGGGCGCGGGTGCACTTCGAGAATTCGGGCATCCGGACGCATGCTGGCCAGCATCTGCTGCAGATACTGCTGAATGGAAGTGATCTGCGCGCTCCCGCAGCCGGGCGTGCTGGGGCCTGCGCCGTAGTTGTTCAGCTCCCATTTGAACTGCGGCAGGATCGCCACGCTCTGCGCACCGTCGGGCGAGCGGGCCACCCAGTTGAAGTTGTAGCCGTTGGTGCACATGAACTGCCGGCCCCACTGGATGCCGCCTTGCGCCTGCCAGCCCAGCGGTATGAAGCCGAACACGGCCGGCAGCGGCCGCTCGAAGCCGTTCATGTCCATGATCTCGACCATCTGCGCCCGCAGGGCGCCGGGCGGCAAACCGCGATTGGCCGCACCGGCACGTTGTTCCGCGGCGTCCGCAGCGCCGGTACCCAGCCCGGCGGCGGTCGCGAACAGTGCGGCGACCCAGGCACCCAGCGCAAACGTCTTCATCGTCGTTCCCCTCGTCGATATTGCACGCCCCGGCATCGCCCCGGGGACGCTTCGCAGTCTCGTGGAATCCTGCGCGGGTCTCAACTCCTTTTCAGCCCGCGGGGGTCGATCGCTTCGCGCTTTTCAAGAGAACCATGACGGCGCCGCCACCGCCATCCTCCGGTCGCGCCTGCACGAAAGCCAGGACCTCGTCGCGCTGCGCGAGCCAGTGCGCGACCTTGCGCTTGAGGACCGGTTCGCCGCTCGCCGAGCGATGCCCCTTGCCGTGGACCACACGCACGCAGCGCATGCCGCGCCGGACCGCCTCGCCGAGGAAACTCGCGAGCAGCGCCCGCGCCTGGTCGGAGGTGAGCCCGTGCAGGTCGAGGTGATCCTGCAGGACCCAGACACCGCGCCGCAGCTTGCGCAGCGCGTCGGGCGGAATGCCGTCGCGTCGGTACGACAGTTCACCTCCGACCTCGACCGCAATGTCGTCGTCGATCACATCGCTGAGGCTGTCCTGGAGCGCCGCCTGCTCGTCCCTCATGGTCTGCACCGGCAGCGGCGGCGGTCGTTTGACCGGCGCGACGACGCGTGTCTTCGCCTTGATCGGGGCGACGTCCTTCACCTCCTGGCGGAAGGCGGAGATGTCGTCATCGTCGGGCTTCTCGGGCATGGCAGTGGCGGCAAGTTCCGGAGGACTGCTGGCAACACGTACGGCGGGGACCGCTCAGGAAGATGGAATCGGAGCGGCCCGTCCGCAGATCTCCTTCGTGCAGATGCGCATGGTTCGCGGCGACATTGCGTTTTTCCGGGCCGGGCTCAGCTGAGGGCGTCCAGATGGCGCTCCGCATCCAGAGCCGCCATGCAGCCGGTACCGGCGCTGGTGACTGCCTGGCGGTAGACGTGGTCCTGCACGTCGCCGGCTGCGAACACGCCCGGTACGCTCGTCGCAGTCGCGTTACCCTCGAGCCCGCCCCTGGTGATGATGTAGCCGTTCTTCATGTCGAGCTGGGACTCGAACAGCTGCGTGTTCGGAGTGTGTCCGATCGCGATGAAGGTGCCCGTGACCGCCACTTCCTTCGTCCTGCCGTCCGTGGTGCTCTTCAGGCGCATGCCGGTCACGCCGCTCTTGTCACCCAGTACCTCGTCGAGCGTGTGGTTCCATTCGATCTTCACCTTGCCTTCCTTGGCGCGCGCGAACAGCTTGTCGCGCATGATCGCCTCGCAACGGAACTTGTCGCGGCGATGCACGACGGTCACGGTCTTCGCGATGTGCGACAGATACAACGCTTCCTCGACGGCGGTGTTGCCGCCCCCGATCACGGCCACATCCTGGTTCTTGAAGAAGAATCCGTCGCAGGTGGCGCAGGCGGATACACCCTTGCCCATGAAGGCATGCTCGGAAGGAAGTCCCAGGTATTTCGCCGACGCGCCGGTGGCAATGATCAGGGCGTCGCACGTATAGGTGCCGGAATCGCCCTCGAGCCGGAACGGCGTCTCGGTCAGGGTTGCCGTGTGGATATGGTCGTAGACGAGTTCGGTCTCGAAGCGTTCGGCATGCTTCTGGAATCGCTCCATGAGCTCGGGGCCCTGCACCCCCATGGCGTCGGCCGGCCAGTTGTCGACGTCGGTGGTGGTCATGAGCTGGCCACCGGCGGCCAGCCCGGTGATCAGCACGGGCTTCAGGTTCGCGCGTGCAGCATAGACGGCCGCGGTGTATCCGGCGGGACCGGAGCCGAGGATCAGGAGTCGGGAATGTCGCGTGGTCTTTGCCATGATGCCGATGAGGTGGGGGCGGAAGCCGCAAAGGCCAAATTCTCTCAGCTTGGCTGCGCTGCTGTCGATTCGACCGCCGCGATGATGGCGGCCGCGCGCGCGCCACGACTATAATCGCGCATGCTTGACTCGAATAATCAAGGACCTGATGGCCCGCGCGCGCGCTGACAAGGGAACCACGAAAATCGCCGCGCCACCGCTGCCGCCGCGCCTCGGGCGGCTGATCCGCGAAGCATGGTGGCTCACCTGCGCCGGCGCCGGGGCTTTCCTGGCGTTGATCCTCTCCACCTACCGCCCATCCGATCCGGGCTGGTCGCATGCGGTGTCGGAGCCGGAAGTGACCAATTCCGGGGGCGTTTTCGGCGCCTGGCTCGCCGATCTGCTGCTGTTCGTTTTCGGGTTCTCGGCGTGGTGGCTGGTGGTCCTGTGCATCCTCGCCGTGTACTGGCTCTACCGGCGCCTGGAGGTCCCGGGCGGCGATGATCGGCGGCCGGTCTACATCGCGCTCTGCGGTTTCGGGCTGCTGCTGGCGGCCTCGTCCGGCTTCGAAGCGATGCGCCTGCACTCCCTGTCGGTCGCGTTGCCCTACCTGCCGGGAGGCATGCTGGGGGAGGTGCTGTCGCGCGCGCTGCTCGCCAGCCTGGGGTTCACCGGGGGAACGTTGGTGCTCATCGTCGGGCTCGCGATCGGTTTGTCGCTGTTCACGGGGATGTCCTGGCTCGCCGCCGCGGAGCGGGTCGGGCATGCCCTCGAATCCGGCTGGCGCATGTTCGCCACGCGCCTGGAGGAACGACGCGACCGCCGCCTCGGCGAAGAGGCGACGATCCAGCGCGAGGAAGTGGTCGAGGTGACCCGCGGGCGCCTCGAGGTCGACGAGCGCGCACCGATTCGCATCGAACCGCCGGTCATGGAGATCCCGAAGTCCAAACGCGTGGCGCGAGAGAAGCAGAAGCCGTTGTTCGAGGACCTGCCCGATTCGCCCTTGCCGCCGCTCGAACTGCTCGATGAGCCGGCCGACAGCGTCGAAGTGCTTTCCGCCGATACGCTCGACTACACCTCGCGCCTGATCGAGAAGAAGCTGATGGACTTCGGCATCGAGGTGAAGGTGCTCGCCGCCTATCCCGGACCGGTCATCACGCGCTACGAGATCGAGCCGGCCACGGGTGTGAAAGGCAGCCAGATCGTCAATCTGGTGAAGGATCTGGCGCGCGCGTTGTCGGTGATCAGCATTCGCGTGGTCGAGACCATTCCCGGCAAATCCTGCATGGGCCTCGAGATCCCGAATCCGAAACGCCAGGTGGTTCGCCTGTCCGAGATCGTGTCGTCCCAGGTGTACGCGGACATGGGCTCGCCGCTCACGCTCGCCATGGGCAAGGACATCGCTGGCAAGCCGGTGGTCGCCGATCTCGCGAAGATGCCGCATCTGCTGGTGGCGGGCACGACGGGCTCGGGCAAGTCGGTGGCGATCAACGCGATGATCCTGTCGCTGCTGTACAAGGCGACCGCGAACGAGGTGCGGTTGATCCTGGTCGATCCGAAGATGCTCGAATTGTCCGTCTACGAGGGCATACCCCACCTGCTGGCGCCGGTGGTGGTGGACATGAAGCAGGCGGCCTACGCGCTCCAGTGGTGCGTGGCCGAGATGGAGCGCCGCTACAAGCTGATGTCCACGCTCGGCGTGCGCAATCTTGCCGGCTTCAATGCGAAGCTCAGGGAAGCCCACAAGGCGGGCCAGCCGCTCACGAATCCGTTCACCATCACCCCCGAGGCGCCCGAGCCGCTCCAGGAACTGCCGCTCATCGTGGTGGTGATCGACGAACTGGCCGACCTGATGATGGTCGTCGGCAAGAAGGTGGAGGAACTGATCGCTCGGCTCGCCCAGAAGGCGCGCGCTGCGGGCATCCATCTCATCCTGGCCACGCAGCGACCGTCGGTGGATGTGATCACCGGACTGATCAAGGCGAACATACCGACGCGGGTCGCGTTCCAGGTTTCCTCGAAGATCGATTCGCGCACGATCCTCGACCAGATGGGCGCGGAAGCGCTGCTCGGCCAGGGCGACATGCTCTATCTGCCGCCGGGCACCGGCTTCCCGCAACGCGTGCATGGTGCGTATGTCGCCGATGACGAAGTGCACAAGGTGGTCGAGTACCTCAAATCACGGGGCCAACCGCAGTACATCGATGGCATCCTCGAGAGCAGCGAGGGCGAGGACGGCGGCGAGGACGGCGGAACCAGTGGCGAGGGCAACGAGTCCGATCCCATGTACGACGAAGCCGTCGCCGTCGTGCTGAAGACGCGACGCGCGTCGATCTCGCTGGTGCAGCGACAGTTGCGCATCGGCTACAACCGGGCAGCCCGCCTGATCGAACAGATGGAACGAGCGGGGCTCGTTTCGAGCATGGCCAACAACGGGAACCGCGAAGTGCTGGTTCCGGCGAGGAGCGAATGAAAAATACCCTGACGCGCGTGCTGCTGATCACTGCACTCGCATTTGTCCACGATGCCTCCGCCGCAGGCTCCGACCTCATCAAGAATTTCGTGGCGGAAGTCCATGGTGCGCGCGCCGAATTCGTTCAGACCGTGCTCGATTCGTCCGGCAAACCGATATCGCAGTCCACCGGCACGTTCCAGTTCCAACGGCCGGGCAAGTTCCGCTGGACCTATCTGAAACCATACGACCAGCTCATCGTCGGCGACGGCGCGAAGGTCTGGGTCTACGACAAGGATCTCGACCAGGTCTCCGTGAAAGCGCTGGGCGATGCGCTCGGTTCCAGCCCCGCCGCGTTGCTCGCGGGCAGCAACGATCTCGACCGTGCGTACACCTTCGTGCAGCAGCCGAAAAAAGACGGCCTCGACTGGGTCGAAGCAACCCCGACCGACCCCGACAGCCAGTTCGAGAAGATGCGTCTGGGCTTCCGCAAGGCGAACCCGGATACCATGGAATTGCACGACCGCCTCGGCCAGGTGACGACCATCAAGTTCATCCATCTGGAACGCAATCCGAAGGTCGCCGCCGACTTGTTCCGCTTCACGCCGCCCCCCGGAGCGGACGTGGTCGGCGATCAGTGAGCGGTACCGGCGCCCAGGAACTCCACATTCCGATGTCCGATCTGTTTCCGCCACCCACCGGGCTGGTGCCGCTGGCCGAGCAGATGCGTCCGCAGCGCATCGACGACGTCGTCGGCCAGGCGCACCTCGTCGGCCCGGGCAAGCCGCTGCGTCTCGCGGTGGAATCGGGTCGACCGCATTCGATGATCCTGTGGGGGCCGCCGGGCGTCGGCAAGACCACCCTTGCGCGGCTGCTGGCACACACGTTCGCGGCCGAATTCATCGCTCTGTCTGCCGTGTTCTCGGGCGTCAAGGACATTCGCGAGGCGGTGGCGAAGGCGCAGGAGACGCTGTCCCGCAACGGCCGGCACACGATACTGTTCATCGACGAGGTGCATCGCTTCAACAAGGCACAGCAGGACGCGTTCCTCCCCTATGTCGAACAGGGCGTGGTCACGATCATCGGCGCCACCACGGAGAATCCCTCGTTCGAAGTCAATGGCGCGCTGCTTTCGCGTGCCGCGGTGTATGTCCTGAATCCGCTCACCACCGATGAACTCGCGACCTTGTTCGAGCGGGCGCGGCAACAGGCCCTCGGCGGTCTCGAGTTCTCGGACGGCGCGAAACAGATGATGATCGGCGCCGCCGACGGCGACGCGCGCCGCCTGCTCAACATGCTGGAGACCAGTCGTGCCGCCGCCAGCGCGGCGCAGCTCGACGAGGTGGACGAGACCTTCCTGCAGGCCACGCTCGCGCAGAACCTGCGCCGGTTCGACAAGGGCGGCGAGGCGTTCTACGACCAGATATCGGCGCTGCACAAGGCGGTACGGGGCTCCAGTCCCGATGCGGCGCTGTACTGGTGCTGCCGGATGCTCGATGGCGGGGCCGATCCGCTCTACGTAGGGCGGCGGGTGATCCGGATGGCGATCGAGGACATCGGCCTGGCGGACCCACGAGCGCTCCAGCTGGCGCTCGATGCCTGCGCAACGTTCGAGCGCCTCGGCAGCCCGGAGGGCGAACTCGCGATCGCACAGGCGGTGATCTATCTCGCCTGCGCCCCGAAGAGCAATGCCGCTTATGCCGCCTACAATTCGGCGCGCGAATTCGTGCAGAACGACGGTTCGCGCGCGGTGCCACTGCACCTGCGCAATGCGCCGACGAAGCTCATGAAGTCGCTCGACTACGGCAAACGCTACCGTTACGCCCACGACGAACCGGAAGCCTACGCTGCCGGAGAGAGCTACTTTCCCGACGACCTGAAGCCCCGGCGGTTCTACGAGCCGACGTCGCGCGGCCTCGAAGGCAAGATCGGCGAAAAGCTCCAACATCTGCGCGAGCTGGATGCGCAGCACCGCGAAGAGTCCGGGACCAGGAACACGATAGATGGCAAGAATTCGAAATGAAGGCGGGCACCGTATTCTTCGGGCAATTGCCGGCCCTTCCTGGCTGAACCAGACCACAGACCCGACATGCTAGACATCCAGCTCCTGCGCACCGACATCGAGGCCGTCGCAAAACGCCTGGCCGACCGCGGCTTCCAGTTCGACGTGGCCGCCTTCAACGCCCTCGAAGCCGAACGCAAGCGCTTCCAGACCCGCACGCAGGAAGTGCAGTCGAAACGCAATGCGTTGTCCAAGGGGATCGGCCTGGCCAAGGCCAGGGGCGAAGACACGGCGTCGCTGATGGCCGAGGTCGCAGGCCTCGGCGACGAGGTGGCGGCCTGCGAGAGGCAGCTTGATGCCGTCCAGGGCAGTCTCTCCGAATTGCTTCTCGTCGTGCCGAACCTGCCGCATGCGAGCGTTCCGGCCGGCAGGTCATCGGACGACAACGTGGAGGTGCGTCGCATCGGCGACCCGCGCATTTTCGAGTTCGAGCCCAAGGATCATGTGGACATCGGCGAACAGCTCGGACTGCTCGATTTCGCTGCGGGCGTGAAGATCGCTGGCGCGCGCTTCACGCTAATGAAGGGTGGCGTGGCCCGATTGCACCGGGCCATCGCGCAGTTCATGCTCGACGTGCACACCGAGGAACACGGCTACACCGAAGTCTACGTGCCCTATCTCGTGAATGCGGCCAGCGCGCTCGGTACCGGCAACCTGCCCAAGTTCGAAGACGACCTGTTCGCGGTGCCGCGCAAGGATGCCGAGAAGCTCTATCTGATTCCCACGGCCGAGGTGCCGGTGACCAACATCGTTCGCGACGAGATCGTACCGATGGAACGGCTGCCCTTGAAGTTCGTGTGCCACTCGCCCTGCTTTCGCAGCGAGGCCGGCTCGTACGGCAAGGACACGCGCGGCATGATCCGGCAGCATCAGTTCGACAAGGTCGAACTGGTGCAGATCGTCCACCCCGAGAAGTCCTTCGCGGAGCTCGAGTCGCTCACGGGACATGCCGAGGCAATCCTCAAGCGCCTCGAACTGCCGTTTCGCACGGTCACCTTGTGCACGGGCGACATGGGATTCTCGTCGGCCAAGACCTACGACATCGAAGTGTGGCTGCCCGGCCAGAAGGCCTACCGGGAAATCTCTTCCTGTTCGAACTTCGAGGCGTTCCAGGCGCGACGCATGCAGGCCCGATTCCGCAACGAGAAGGGCAAGCCCGAACTCTTGCACACGCTGAACGGCTCCGCACTGGCAGTCGGCCGCACCTTGGTGGCGATCCTCGAGAACTACCAGAATGCCGACGGCAGCGTGTCGGTTCCGGTCGTGCTGCGTCCTTACATGAATGGCGCAGAGCGCATCACGCGCCCCTGAAGCGCGTCGACAGTCGCCGGTCAGTTGGCGCGCGCCTGGCGTCGCTGCCAGGGCATGTCGTCGTTGAAGGTCGTGAGCAGCTTGTCCAGGAACGGCGCGTCGGGGCGATAAGCCTCCTGCAGGCGCATGAGGATGTCGGAGAACGTACGCACGTTCTCAGTGAGCACGAGCGCTTCGCCACCGCGCGCGAAACCGTGTTTCAGGCTGACGTAGTAATCGGATCGCGACAGCAGCGGCAGGGCTTTCTTGATATCGATCCAGGTATCGGGGTTGAATCCGAGCCGCTGGGTGAGGACGCGCGCGTCCTCCAGGTGCCCGAGACCCTGGTTGTACGCGGCCAGCGCCATCCAGGTGCGATCGGGTTCGGCGATGCGCGCCGGCAGGGATTCCCGCAGGTCGCGGAAATACCTGGCGCCGGCGAGAATGCTCTGCCGCGGATCCAGTCGATCCTTGACGCCCAGGCGATCGGCCGTGGTGCTGGTCAACATCATCATGCCGCGCACGCCGGTGGGCGAAGTGGCGAGAGGATCCCAGCGCGATTCCTGGAATGACAGCGCGGCAATGAAGCGCCAGTCGAGTCCGGTGAGCTCCTGGGCTTCATGGAACAGGTCACGGTATTCGGGCAGGCGCGTGCGCATTGCCTCGAACAGATTGTCGAGATCGCCGCGCTCGAGCCGCTTGACATGACCGTAATAGCGGTCGATGAGGCGCTTCAGCGTTCCGTCATTCGAGATGCGGGCGAAGAATTCGCGCGCGCGGCGCACGAGCAACGGATCGCCATCCTTCGGAAAGGCCCAGGCCAGCTTCTCGAGATCGCCGAAGGCCATGCCCTTGGCGATGTTCGGGTAGAAGTTGCGGGCCACATCGACGATGTGCGAGCCGGCGACTGCATACGCGGCGCTGCCGTCCGATACCCGCATCAGCAGATCTTCGGGGTTCGCGGTCGCGATCTCGTCCCAGGCGAGTTTAGGCATGCGGCCCGAGAGCCGGCGCAGATGTTCGGCGCCGCTCGAATCCGACACCACCTGGATGTGCTTGGCCTCGAGTGCCTTGAGGCTGCGCGGGCGCGGCAGCGTGCTGTTGTACACCAGCACCTGCTGTACTTCCATGTAGGGCGGGCTGAACAGGAAACGCCGACTGCGCTCCGGCGTCACGCTGAGGCCGGCAGCCGCCATGTGCGCTTGCCTGTGTTCCAGTTTCGGCAGGATCTCCGCGTAGTTTTCTGCCTCCACGTAGCGCACGGGTACGCCCAGATCGCGCGCGAACAGTTCCACGAGATCGTGCTCGAGGCCGATGAAATTGCCGTCGGCATCGAGATAGCGCGTGGTGGGACTGTTGCGCGTCAGCACCACCAGCTCGCCGGCATCGGAGAACCGCGGCAGCGGCGGTTCGCGGTCGATCAGAACGATCGGCGCCGAGGCCGTGACTGCGATGAGGGCAAGCGAAGCTACGAGGTGGCGCATGGTCAGGTTCCGACCCTCTGAAGGCTCGTGACCACGATGTCACCGGTGCTACAATTCGCGCCCGCTGGAGAGGTACCGAAGCGGTCACAACGGCGCTGACTCGAAATCAGATGGTCAGGGTAACCTGGCACGTGGGTTCGAATCCCACCCTCTCCGCCAAACAAAAGGCCCCCGACACGGGGCCTTTTGTTTGGCGCGCACGGGCGTCGCTTGCCGCCGATGCGAATCCGACGGTCGACCTGCCCGCCGAACAGCGATGAACGCCTTCGATCCGAACAGACGAACGGCGCCGCCGTGCGCTTGGTGCGCACCGAAGCTCTCCTGGCCTGTCGTGATCGAGTTTCCATGTCTCTCCATGCAACAACGCACAAGGGCGCCATTGCCGTTCGATGCCTGCTTGCTAGATTTGCTTTGGGGGCGGACTCGGCCGCGGCCCCGGGAACTTTGACGACCCTTTCCCAAGTCTGGGACGATCGCCTCACTACCTTGACTGGGGGCTGGCTGCAGAGGGGTGCGGCCAACCACCCTGAATCTGTTTGCACATCACGAACTGCGCGTGATGCTATCGGGTGAACGTGCCCGCAGAAGCGAACACGGCCCGGATTATAACCTCACGAGCTCTGGAGAAGACACCGAAAATCTCACAAAAGTTTCGTGGAAGTGATTGATGTGAAGGTGTGTTTTAATTCCGATCAGGTATTTACCTTCGATACTTGGCGTGATCTCTCGGGCCGATAGGAGGTTTCGGGAGGGCCTCCGCTATAATCCGACGCCCTCCAGATAGACGCATTTCGCCGGTCTGCAACCCATGCTCGAAGCCCGCAATCTCGCCTGCCGCCGCGGTGAACGAATGTTGTTCGAAGACGTGTCGTTCTCCCTCGAAGCCGGCGAGTGGCTCTGGATCGAAGGCCGCAACGGCTGCGGCAAGACGAGCCTGATGCGCATCCTGTGCGGTCTCAGCCCCGCCGAGGACGGCGAGGTCCGGTGGCGTGGCGAGAACGCCCGGGCCCTGGGCGAGGACTTCGCGCGCGAGATCCAGTATCTGGGCCACGCCAACGCGTTGAAGGACGACCTGACGGTCGCCGAGAATCTGCGCTTCGGTGCGAGGCTGAGCGGACTCGCGACGACGCCGGAACTGATCGACGCCGCTCTGGAGGCGAGCGGTCTGGCGGAGCGGCGCGATCTCGCGGTGCGGCATCTTTCGCAGGGCCAGCGTCGACGCGCGGCGCTCGCGAGACTCTGGCTCGCTCAGTCCCGGCCGCTGTGGATTCTGGACGAACCGTTCGCCGCCCTGGACGCGGAATCGGTGCAACGACTGGCCGCACTCGTTGGCACCTATCTCGAAGGCGGGGGCCTGGCTGTGCTCACCACGCACCAGGAAGTGCCGCTGCCCGCAGGCCGCATGCGCCGCCTGCGACTCTCGCATTGACGATGTGGGATGCGTTTGTCGCCGTCTTCACGCGTGATCTGCTGCAGGCCTGGCGTCGCCGCGCCGACTGGCTCACGACGTTCTTCTTCTTCATCATCGTGGTGAGCCTGTTTCCGCTCGGCGTCGGTCCCGAGCCCGTCTTGCTCCGCACGATGGCGCCCGGCATCGTATGGGTCGCGGCACTGCTGGCCGCCATGCTGTCGCTGCCGCGTGTTTTCGGTACCGACCATGCGGACGGAACACTGGAGCAACTGGTCCTCACGCCGCAGCCGCTCGTGGTGCTGGTGCTTGCCAAGGTGGGCGCGCACTGGCTGCTGACCGGAGTGCCTCTCGCGCTGATGGCACCCGTCCTCGGACTTCAGTTCGGATTGGACGGTGCGCCTGTCGCTGTGCTGTTCTTCGCATTGCTGCTCGGCACGCCTTGCCTATCGCTCGTCGGAGCGGTGGGTGCGGCCCTGACGCTCGGGGTTCGCGGCGGAGGCGTCCTGATCGCCCTGCTGGTGCTGCCGCTCTATGTTCCGGTGCTGATCTTCGGCGCCGGGGCGGTCGAGGCGACTGTTGCGGGAACCGGGGCGTCCGCGCACCTGTCACTGCTCGCGGCCGGGTTGCTCGGTGCGCTGGTGCTCGCGCCGTGGGCGACGGCCGCGGCGCTGCGTATCGCCCTCGAATAGCCGGAGTCCACCGTGGCGATCAACTGGTTCAAGTACGCGTCCCCGCAGACCTTCTACCCGCTTGCGGGGCGGATGATCCCGCTGTTCGCGGTCCTCGCTGCCGGACTCGGCGTCGCGGGCCTCTACATCGGCTTTTTTGTCGCACCGACGGATTTCCAGCAGGGCGAGGTCTACCGGATCATCTTCATCCACGTGGCGGCGGCGTGGATGTCGATGTTCATCTATCTGGTGATGGCGGGGTGGGCAGCGCTGGGTCTGGTGCTGAACACGCGTTTGTCGTCGATGATGGCGAGTGCGCTCGCACCCACCGGGGCGCTGATGACCTTCATCGCGCTGTGGACCGGATCGCTGTGGGGCAAGCCCACCTGGGGCACTTGGTGGGCCTGGGATGCGCGCATGACCTCCGAGCTGATCCTGCTCTTTCTCTACATCGGTTTCATGGCGCTGCAGGCGTCGATCGACGACGCGCGGCGCGCCGACAAGGCCGGGGCGATCATCGCCCTGGTGGGTGCCGTGAACGTGCCGATCATCTATTTCTCGGTGAAATGGTGGAACACCCTGCACCAGGGCGCTTCGGTCAGCATCGGGCGTGCGCCGTCGATGGCGAATACGATGCTGCTCGGGATGCTGCTCATGGCGCTCGCGTTCTGGATGTACACCATCGTCGCCGCGCTCATGCGCGTGCGCTCGATCATCCTCGAGCGCGAACGCAATGCGCAGTGGGTGCGCGAACTCACCACGGGCGCGCCGGCATGAACTGGGGCAGCCTCGACAGCTTCCTCGCCATGGGCGGCTACGGCTTCTACGTCTGGGGGTCGTACGCGCTGAGCGCGCTCGTGCTGATCGCCGAGATCACCGTCCTGCGGCGTCGCCATCGAACGTTGCGACGTGGCGCCAGTCCTAGTGCTCAGCAACCGGATTCCAACCCATGAAACCCCGAAGCAAACGACTCGCGCTGGTGGCCGGCGGCATCGCCGTCCTCGGCATCGCCGCGGCACTGATCCTCAACGCATTCGAGAGCAACCTGGTGTTCTTCTACAGTCCGTCCCAGGTGGCCGGCAACGAGGCGCCCCTCAATCGATCGTTTCGCATCGGCGGGCTGGTGGAGCAGGGGAGCGTCAAACGCCAGCCCGACGGTATCACCGTCCGCTTCGTGGTGACCGACACGGCCAGAAGCATCCCGGTCATGTACGCGGGTATCCTTCCGGATCTCTTCAAGGAGGGCAAGGGCGTGGTTGCCCAGGGCAAGCTGGAGGCCGACGGCGTGTTCCACGCGCGCGAGGTGCTGGCCAAGCACGACGAGAACTACATGCCGCCGGAGGCCGCCGATGCCGTCGAAAAGGCGCGCAAGGCCGAACACGAATCCCAGAAGACGCTGGTGATGGAGCACGCGAAGGAGACCCCGAAATGATTCCCGAACTAGGCCACTTCGCGCTCATCGTGGCGCTTTGCATCGCGCTGGTGCAGGGGACTCTGCCGCTGGTCGGCGCCGCCAATGGGAATGCCCGGCTCATGGGCATGGCCCGGCCCGCGGCGCAGGGGCAGTTCGTATTCGTGGCGATCGCATTCGGTTGCCTCGCCTGGTCGTTCGTGCACAACGATTTCTCGGTGCTCAATGTCGCGACCAATTCGAATTCGACTCTGCCGGTCCAGTACCGGTTCGCCGCAACCTGGGGCAGCCACGAAGGCTCGCTGCTGCTCTGGGTGTTCATGCTGACGGCCTGGATGACCGCCGTGTCGCTCTTCAGCCGGCATCTGCCCGACGCCATGGTCGCGCGCATCCTCGGCGTGATGGCGCTGATCAGCGTGGGCTTCCTCCTGTTCATGCTGTTTACTTCCGACCCGTTCGAACGCCTGCTGCCCATGGCCGAGGACGGACGTGACCTGAATCCGCTGTTGCAGGATCCCGGCATGGTCATCCACCCGCCGATGCTCTACATGGGCTACGTCGGATTCTCCGTCGCGTTCGCCTTCGCCATCGCCGCGTTGCTGGGCGGGAGGCTCGATGCGACCTGGGCGCGCTGGTCGCGGCCCTGGACCACCGCCGCCTGGATGTTCCTCACCGTCGGCATCTGCCTCGGCAGCGCCTGGGCGTACTACGAACTCGGCTGGGGCGGCTGGTGGTTCTGGGATCCGGTGGAGAATGCTTCGTTCATGCCCTGGCTGGTCGGTACCGCGCTGATGCATTCGCTCGCGGTCACCGAGAAGCGCGGTGGCTTCAAGATCTGGACCGTGCTGCTCGCGATCATCGCGTTCAGCATGAGTCTGCTCGGCACCTTCCTCGTACGCTCCGGCGTGCTCACGTCGGTCCACGCTTTTGCCACCGATCCGAAGCGGGGCATCTTCATCCTGTGTTTCCTGGCCGTCGTGATCGGGAGCTCGCTCGCGCTGTTCGCGTGGCGTGCGCCCCGTGTCGGGCTGGGTGGCAAGTTCGATGCGATGTCACGCGAATCCGCGTTGCTCACCAACAACGTGCTGCTGGTCGTGGCCGCCGCCTCCGTCCTGCTCGGGACGCTCTATCCGCTGTTCCTCGACGCCCTCGATCTCGGCAAGATCTCGGTGGGGCCGCCGTACTTCGAGTCCGTGTTCGTACCGCTGATGGCGCCGGCCGTGTTCCTGATGGGCATCGGGCCCCTCGCACGCTGGAAGCAGGCCAGCGTTCCGGAGCTCGCCACTCGTCTGCGCTGGGCCGCCGCGGTCGCCCTCGTCACTGCCGCGATCGTGCCGTTCGTGATGGGGCGCTGGTCGCCGATGATCTTCCTCGGTCTCGCGCTCGCATTCTGGATCGTCGCCTCGAGCGCAGTGAACGTGCGCGAACGGGTACGACAGCTGCGCGCGACGAACGGTGGCGATACCGCCAAGGCGTTACGGGCCCAGCCGCGCGGTTACTGGGGCATGTTGCTCGCCCACTGCGGAGTGGCGATCTTCATCGTCGGGGTCACGATGGTGCGCGGCTACGAGACCGAGAAGGACGTGAAGATGAAAGCGGGCGACGTGGTGGAGGTGGGCGGCTACGGCTTCCGCCTCGACGGCTTCACGCGCCGCAATGGCCCGAACTACGAAGCCACCGTCGGCAACATCTCGGTGCTGAAGAACGGGCAGGTGCAACGCGTGATGCAGCCGGAGAAGCGCTTCTATCCCGTGCAGCAGATGCCGATGACCGAAGCCGACATGGACTCCGGGCTGACGCGCGACCTCTACGTCTCGCTCGGCGAGCCCGTCGGCGACGATGCCTGGATCGTGCGCGTGTATCACAAGCCCTTCATCGACTGGATCTGGGGCGGCGGATTCGTGATGGCGCTGGGCGGCCTGCTCGCGCTCACCGACCGACGCTACCGCCTGGCCCGTCGCGAGGAAGCGGCCAAAGCGCGCGCCGCGACCGCGCCGGCGGCGGCTTAGGAACGCTTCCTTGACGCGTTTCCTGATCCCGCTCGCGCTGTTCGCGGTCCTGGTTGCATTCCTCGGCATCGGCCTGAACCTGAAGCCGCGGGAGGTGCCTTCGCCGCTGATCGACAAACCCGCGCCCGCGTTCGCGCTCGCGCAGTTGCGCGAGCCCCGGAAAACGTTCTCGCCGGCCGACTTCAAGGGCAAGGTGTGGCTGCTCAATGTGTGGGGTTCCTGGTGCGTGTCGTGCCGGCAGGAACATCCGCTGTTGGTCGAGCTCGGCAAGGCCAATGTCGTGCCGATCGTGGGGCTCAACTGGAAGGACGATCGCACCGCAGCGCTCAAGTGGCTCGATCAACTCGGCGATCCCTACGCGCTGGTCGTGGTCGATCCGGACAGTCGCATCGCCATCGACTACGGGGTCTACGGGGCACCGGAAACCTATGTCATCGACCGCGCCGGGATCATCCGCTACAAGCAGATCGGTCCGATCTCGCCGGAAGTGCTGACCGGCACCATCCTGCCGCTCGTCAGGAAGCTTCAGGGATGATCCGCGCGTCAGCTTCGCTCGTGTTGTTGCTTGCGGCGCTGCTCGTCGGTGCTGCGGATACCGCCCGACCGGTGTCCGACGATCCCGCGCTCGACAAGCGCGTCACGGAATTGACCACGGAACTGCGCTGCCTCGTCTGCCAGAATCAGTCGCTCGCCGAATCCCACGCCGATCTCGCGATCGATCTCAAGAACCAGGTGCGCGCGATGATGCAGGAGGGGCGCAGCGATGCGCAGATCAAGTCGTTCCTGACCGATCGCTATGGCGATTTCGTGCTGTACCGCCCCCCGGTGAAGGCCACCACCTGGCTGCTCTGGATCGGTCCGTTCGTGCTGCTGGCCGCCGCCATCGCGGGTTTGTTCGCCTACATCAAGCGTCGGCAGACCCGGATGAGCGGCCCGCCGGTGCCACTATCGCCCGAGCAGCAGGCGCGTGCGCGCGCACTGCTCGACGAGACCGCGCCACCCCCAGCGCAGGTCCGTTCCAAGGGTTAGCAGGCCCTAGTGCACCGCGATCTCGGCGGGCAGCGGGATTCTCGATGACCATCGCCGGTATTCACTGGTCCGCGTTCTACCTGGCGGCGGAATGGATCATCCGCTTCGCCATGCTCGGTTACGTGCCGCAGCAGCGCACGCCGGCGGCCGCCCGCACCTGGCTCCTGCTGATTTTTCTGCTGCCCATTCCCGGCCTGATCCTCTACGGCATGATCGGGCGCATCTACCTGCCGCGCCGCAGACTGGCAATGCAGCGCCAGGTATCGCTGCTGATCCAGCAGGCGCAGGCAGACCGGCTGCCGTCGCCGTCAGTCCACGAGACCGGCTCGGCCGAGCCGTTGCATTCGATCACCAAGCTCGCCGTCGCGCTCGGCGATTTCCACGTCTTCGAGGGCAATCGCGTCGAGCTGCTCGACGACTACGCCGGCAGTATCGACCGCCTCGTGACCGACATCGACGGCGCCCGGCAGCACGTGCACGTGCTCACGTACATCTTCGGGGACGACGACACGGGACGCAGCGTGGCCGACGCGCTGATGCGCGCTTCCCGCCGGGGTGTCCGGTGCCGGGTGCTCATGGATGCGGTCGGGTCGGCGCGCGGCCTGCGTCGATTCCGCCCGGCGCTGCGTGATGCCGGCGTCGACGTGCACGCCATGCTGCCCGTGGGCCTGTTCCGCCGCAGCGCCGCTCGCTTCGACCTGCGCAATCACCGCAAGATCTCGGTCATCGACGGGCGCGTCGGCTACATCGGATCGCAGAACATCGTCGACCCGGCCTTCATTCCCGATCGACCCAACGTTGAACTGGTGGTGCGATTGACGGGTCCCGCGGTGGCGCAACTGCAGGCATTGTTCGTGGCCGACTACTACTTCGAGAGCGGCGGCGCGCTCGATCGCGGCGAACTGTTCCCGATGCTCGAGCCGACCGGCGCGACGCCCGCCCAGCTGCTGCCGAGCGGTCCCGCGTACGGGCGTGAGAACGCCAAGGACCTGATGGTGGCCCTGATGTACGCGGCGCGCCGGCGCATCGTCATCACGACCCCGTATCTCATTCCCGACGATTCGTTCCTGCAGGCCTTGCAGATCGCGGCGCTGCGCGGCGTCGACGTGCGGGTCGTGGTTTCCCAGCGCTCCAACCAGCGATTCGCCGAGCTTGCCCAGCAGAGCTATTACCAGGCGCTGCTCGGCGCCGGCATCCGCATCTACCTCTATCAGCCCGGATTCCTGCATGCAAAGCACATATCGGTCGACGACGAGATGGCGATGGTCGGCTCGACCAATGTCGACATCCGCTCCTTCTCGCTCAACGCCGAAGCGAGCCTCCTCATCTACGACACCGCGACCGTGGCTGCGCTGATCGAGGTGCAGGAGCGCTACTTTGCCGCGAGCGATCGCCTGAGCGCCGAGCAGTGGGCGAACCGGCGGGTGGGCCTGCGCATGGTCCAGAACGTCGCTCGACTCGCGGATTCCTTCCTGTGACGAGAGCCGCTGCCGCGTCGTGGGCAGCGTTCGTGATCATCGCGGCATCCTGCTTCGTCTGCGCGGCCGTGGCGGAAGCGACGGATACGGTGGAGGGTCGCGTCGGAAGAACCTTCTGGGCCCGACCGGGACTGTCCGACACCAGCGAGGAGTTCTACGAAGATCCGGAACTGCGGCATCGTATCGGCATTCACGAGAAGATCCGCTTCGCGGTGGTGGACGTGCGTGCCGGGGGCGGTTTCCCCGTGCGCGACCCGGTCTACGAAGTGAAACTGGCGGATGGTCGGCAGGCATTCATCGATACCGGCGATTTCGAACGTCGCCTCTATCGCGAATTGCGCCCGAACGAGGTGTCGGTGTCGCCACGGTTCGAACCGCCCCTGGGACAGGGTGTCCAGGTGCACCAGTTCGAACGAGCCAGCATCTTCGCGGCCGATCCGGACGTGATGTGGGCGCGCATCCGCAATCAGGGCCCGCGCGCCTTCCGGCCCGGCACGCATCCGGCGCAACCGGGCGCGGAGGTGCCTCCGGCGATCACGCCGGCCGATCCGGTCGCCCCCACGATCCGTCCACGTTAGCGAAACGGGTTCGGATAGGTACGGAATCCGGCGCCGACGGACAGGTCATCGGCGAGTTGGTCCAGGCTCGTCTGCATCCGATCGCGCAGCAGCGCAAGGAGCACTGTCGCAACGGATGCCGTGTCCGCCGGGCGTGCGTCGATCCACGCTGAAACGTCGATCGGTTCGGGCACCCGGACTTGCGCCACGCGCGGCCCGACGGGGCGCGGCACGAAACGATGCAGGTCATCGCGCCAGCCGGTCGAGTAACCAGTCGGTGAGAAATTCAGGATGGTTCGGCGCGATGAAAGCTGCCGTGCCCGGATGCACCGCGTCCCGAAAGCGCGCTTCGTCCCCGGCCGGAAATTCGATCGACTCGATGCCCATCAATCCGGGCCTGCCGAACATGCCGTGCAGGAAGACCCCGCGATTGATCGGCGTCAACAGGCCGATCAGCCAGCGCCGGGGGCGCGGCGGAACGAAGGTCAGAAGCCGGCTCAAAACACCATGAGCGACTGGCGGCCGAACCACTCTGCCCCGGCAGCGAGTGCGACCGGCGTCGCGACGGCGGCGGCTTCAACGCAGAGCATGCGCCGGAAATCGAGCGCCGCCATGTCGGCGGTCGCCGCGTTGCCGGCTTCCCAGGGATTCCAGATCACCACGTCGGGAAAGCCGCTCGATTCGATCAGCGTCTGACGACCGGATTCGGACAGGATCAGTCGCGGCGGAACGTCGACATGGATGCGATCCACCGGGCCCTCGAGCGAGAAAGTCTCGCCGGTTTCGGTGCGCTTCGCACCGCCCTCGCGCTGATCGCGGTATTTCGTGTTCTCCAGTCCGGTCACTAGCGCGTTCTCGATCTCGCGAACGCGCAGATACGTGTGCAGCGCCGCCGTAAAAGCGAAACTGTCGCCGCCGGTGTTCTCGATGTCGAGCTCCACGTCGAGCTGCGCGCTGCCCACGTTGACTGTCAACTCGGCGCGGAACTCGTGCGGCCACTCGGCGCGCGTGGCCGCATCGCTGTCGAGCCGCCACGTCGCGAGCGCGTAGTCTTCGCCTTCGCGGGTTGTGTCGAGGGTCCAGGGGAGGATCCGCGCGAAACCGTGGCGCGTCAAAGGACCGAGCGTGCCGAACTGCGGAAAGATCACGGGGATGCCGCCACGAATCGCCTTGCCGCTCGCGTACACCGCACGCTCGGACAGATAGAGACGCTCGTCGCCAGCGGCAGGAACCCACGAAAGCACGTGTGCGCCGTGGTGCGTCACGAGTGCGGTTGCGCCGCCGGGCGCGGTGATGCGCAGTGCCTCGAGTCCGTGCACCGTCGTTGCTTCGAATGGGGTCATGGCGCGATTATGCCTGCACCCCCTTCGTGCCCGTCGTGGATAGCATGCGCCGACCGGTACACTCGCACGCGTCGTCGTCCCGGCTCAGCCTCCCGTGTCTTCCCGTTTCCGATTGACGCTCGTGCTCGGTGCACTCAGCGCGTTCGCGCCGATGTCGATCGACATGTACTTGCCGAGCCTGCCCACGCTGACACGCGAATTCGACGCCGACACTGCGTCGACGCAGCTCACGCTGTCCGCGTTCTTTCTCGGACTTGCGATCGGCCAGGCGCTCTACGGTCCACTTGCTGATCGCTACGGACGCAAGCCGCCGCTCTACCTGGGTCTGTCGCTCTACGTGCTCGCGAGCGCCGGCTGCGCGCTGGCCACCAGCATCGAAGGCCTCATCGTGTGGCGGTTCATCCAGGCGTTCGGCGGCTGTGCCGGAGTCGTGATCGCGCGGGCCGTGGTGCGCGATCTGTTCGACGAGAGCGCTTCGGCCCGGATGTTGTCGAGAATGATGCTGGTAATGGGCGCCGCGCCGATGCTCGCGCCGCTCCTGGGCGGGTGGATGCTCGGCGCATGGGGTTGGCGGGCGATCTTCTGGGCTCTGGTCGGCTTCGGCGCGGTATGCACCGTGGCGACACTATTTGCCTTGCGCGAGACGCGCCCGCGCACGACGGTGCGGCTGGGCGCCGGCTCGGCGCTGCGAGGGTATGCGCGCCTGCTCGGCGAGCGCCGCTTCGTCGGCTACACGCTCGCGGGCGGATTCGCCCAGGCCGGCATGTTCGCCTACATCTCGGGTTCGCCGTTCGTCTTCATCGAAGTCTACGGCGTGCCTGCCGCGTCGTACGGATGGCTGTTCGGATTGAATGCGCTCGGTTTGATTGCCGCATCGCAGATCAACGCGCGCCTGATCGGGACGCTTGGCCCCGACCGGCTGCTGGCCAGGGCCAATCTCGCGAACGCGCTCTTCGGGGCGGCGCTCGCAGCGACGGCCGCCACCGGGTTCGGAGGCTTCGCCGGCATTCTGATTCCGCTGTTCGGCTACGTGGCGAGCCTGGGATTCTCGTTTCCGAACGCGGCGGCAGGTGCCATGGCGCCCTATCCGGAGCAGGCGGGCAGTGCCTCGGCCCTGCTCGGAACCGTGCAGTTCGCGATCGCTGCAGTGGCCGGGGCCGCGGTGGGCTGGACGCACGACGGCACGGCCTTGCCGATGGCGCTGGTCATTGCCGTGTGCGGTGCGAGCGCGCTGACTGCTCAACGCCTGCTGGTGCGACGCAACTGGTGACGGAGCGTCGGTAGGGCGGCGACCACGCCGTGACCTTCCCCAGCGGGCACAGGGAGCCGCCGGTGCCGGGCCGGGGTGAAAACGCCGCGTATGAGGAAAGCCGCAAGGGCAAGAAACCTCTCGGCTTCGCGACAACGCCCGCCGGTCGCCAGGATGTCGGCGCGCAACGGAGTCGGGGCGCCCGTCCAAGCCCTCGATCCCCTGTCCTGATGGGCCCATCGGCGCTCGGACCGCGCTCGATTCCCAGCCATGGGCACGCCGCCGTCATGCGGTTTCGTTGCTGTTTCGGGTTCGCCGCAACGATCCGTGCGAAATGTTTTGATGCGCAGTTTGAGTTCTGGCAACCTTCCATTTCGTGAGAATTCTGGTGCCGGACAGTCGTCAGTCGCAGGGACTGCCGCTGTTTCCGCGCAACCGGGGCTGCGTGGAGACCAAACATGAACAAACGGATTCTTGGGGACGGATTGAGACGACTGCCGATCGCCCTGGCGTTGTTGGCAATCTCGAGCGGCGCCGGTGCGGCAATTCAGTACCAGGCGATTGATCTGCCGGATATTGTGGGCGGCCAGGACCTGTGGGAATACCAATACACGGTGACGGGCACCTTTGGTCAGTTCGCCGGCTTCAATGTCCTGTTCGATTCCGCGCTGTTCGCGAACCTCCAGGATCCGCCACCCGCCGTCAACGCCGACTGGAGCGTGTCCACGACGCAACCGATTCCGGCGCTGCTCGCCGACGGGTTGTACCAGGCGAGCGCCAACCAGGACGCGCCGTCGCTGGCGGGACCGTTCAAGATCCAGTTCACCCGGCTGACCGACGCACTGCCCGGCAGCCAGTCCTACGAACTTGTCGACGCCGATTTCAACGTGACCGGCACGTTCGCGACCGTGCCGGCCGCACCGATACCTGAGCCCGCAACCTGGGCCATGCTCGGCGTCGGCCTGGCCGCCCTCGGTTTCGGCCGCTTCAGAGGACGCTCCAGCCGATGATGTAGCCGCCGGATCGCCGCCGATCCCCTAGAACCCGAAGTCGGAGGGGCCTGCCATGCGCAGTCGTGTCGCCACCGTTCGTCGCAGCAAGCCGAGCCGATTGCTGGGATGGCTGCTCGGCCGTATCGCCGGTTTCCTTTCGGGTTTCCGCATGCACGCACGCTCGGCCAGCCAGGCCTTGCGCAAGCCTCGAGTCGTGTTCGAATCGCTGGAGCCCAGGTTGCTCCTGAGCGCCGACCTCATGGGCGAAGTCAGCGTGCCGGCCCTGGGTCATCCCGTGGTCCCGGGCGACGCCATCGTGATCCCGGTAGTGCTGCGCAACCTGGGCACCGATCCGGTCGCAGCGCCCGTCTCGGTCAAGTTGTTCGCGTCGCTCGACGGTACCCTCGATGCGGGCGACATCCTCCTGGGCACGGCGGCGACGGCCGGGGTGCTCGATCCGAACGGTTCCATCCGGTTCGACATCGATGTGGGCGTCCCGGGCCCCGGGACCTACGCGCTCTTTGCACAGGTCGATGCGGACGGTTCGGTCGCAGAGTCCGACGAAACCAACAACATCGCCCGTTCGGCGCAGTCGTTGTCCGTGCAAGCGCTGTTCGGCGAGGTGCCGGGACACGCGGACAGCGTGCCGCTCGGCCTCACCGATGCCGACGGCACGTTGGTGATTTTCGCGCTGTCGGGGCCCGGCGTTGGAAGCATTGTCGCGACCGACGATGGCTATGCCCTATCGCTTGACGGCACCGATGCGACGTCCGCGGTTTCCATCACGGCAAGTGGCGGGGACGGCACGTTCGTCCTGGTCGGGGTCACCGCGGCCGGCCCGCTGCGGAGCTTCGATGCCGAGGCGGCGACGCTGCGGGGTGACCTGGTGGTCGGGCGGATCGATGCGCTGGCGCTGGGTGACATTGCCGGCCCACTGACGCTGACCATCGGCGCCGGCAGCGCCGGCACGACGTTCTCGGCGCGGCACGTATCCGATGCCTCCATCGTCGCGGACAGTCCGCTGAAGAGCGTGACTGTCCTCTCGTGGCTGGACACCGACGCAACGGCGGACTCGATCGCGGCGCCAGTGCTCGACAAACTTGTCGTCACCGATGATTTCGAGGCGGGGCTGCAGTTGAGCGGAGCGGGTGCGTCCGGCTTCGTGCTCGGCAACGCCAGCGTGGGTGGCCGGATCGCCCATGGTCGTTGGAATGTGCAAGGCCGCAGCGGACCGATCTCGGCCGGGACCACCGGTGCGGACTGGTTCGCCGCCTTCACCGCACCCGTCACTTCGGTCACCACCAAAGGCGATTTCTCGGGCCGCCTGTACGCGCCCGCCCTGCAGGTGCTCCAGGTCGGGGGCGACGTGGTCGATGCCGCGATCTTCATCGGTGCGAATCTCGGTGCCGACGGCATGCTCGGCGGCACCGGCGCCGATGCGGACACTTTTGGCGCCGGCAACCTGAATCGCGTGCGGATCGTCGGCGGAGTGAGCGACGCATCGATCCAAGTCGGTGTCGATCCCGTCAACGGCGTGTTCGACGACGGTAACGATTTGGTCGCGAGCGGCGGCCGGATCCAGGAACTGCTCGTGGGCGGCGCCCTCGGCCCCGGCGCCCGGGTCGTCGCGGGAACATTCCCGCCGGGCGTGCGCATCAACGGCCTGGTCACGGCACCGGGAGCGGCAGCCGGATTGTCGACGCGCAGCGCGGACATCGTGGCACCTGTCCTCGCCGTCCAATTGCGCAACGACACCGGTGTTTCCAGCGTCGACGGCCTGACCGGCGATCCGACGATCACGGGTCAGGTCGCCGACCTGGGCGGCGTGGTGCTCCTGCAAGCGGCATTCGGGACGGGCGCCTTGGTGGATGTCACCTCGTCGTTGGGCGCAGGTGGCGCGTTCACGCTCGATCGCGCCGCGCTCGAGCGCATCAATGGCGGCGCCCTGACCGACGGCACGAAGCGTTTGCGCGTATCCGCCCGCGACGGGGCCGGCAACCAATCCGAGCCGGTCGAGCTGATGTTCGAACTCGACACCACGCCGCCGGCGCTGTCCGTCGCGCTCGCGAGCGCCGACGCGATCGCCGGCACCGACGACACGGCAGCCGCAGCCGTCGTACAACTCAAGGGCATCGGCGAAGCCGGCGCTATCGTCGTCCTGGCGAGCCAGGGGTTGAGCGTCGTCGCCGGCGCCGGCGGCCAGTTCATCATGCCCGGCGTCGCATTGGCCGTCGGCGCGAACGTGCTCGAGCTGACTTCGACGGACGCTGCAGGCAACACCGCGACCCTGTCACGCACGATCACGCGCGTGGAGCAGACGCGCGCCGATACCGTGCTCGCCTGGAACGAGATCGCGCTCCGGGCCGTCCAGCTCGATGCGACCGATCCGCCGGTCGCCACCCGCACGCTCGCGATGATGAGTCTCGCGCAGTACGACACGCTCGCCGCGATCGAAGGCACACCGGCCTATCTGGTTGCGCTGAGCGTTACCGGTGCGGTCGACGTCGATGCCGCCCTGGCGACGGCCGCCCATCGCATCCTGAGCCTGGCTTATCCGGCACTGAAGTCGGTGTTCGATACCGCGCTCACCGCTGCACTCGGCGCGGTCGCCGATGGCGCTGCGAAGGACACCGGCATCGCGCTCGGCCTCAGTGTCGCCGATGCGATATGGGCCGCCCGCAGCCACGACGGATCGGACGCATTCGTCGACTTTCCCGGCTCCGACGCGGTCGGCGAATGGCGACCCACGGGGCCGATGTTCAGCTTGCCCAACGAGCCGCAGTGGCAGTACGTGACGCCGTTCGCGCTGAGTTCCGCCAGCGAATTCCGTGCCCCGCCGCCGCCCGCGCTCGATAGTGCCGCCTACGCGGCATCGGTGAACGAGATCAAGGCCCTCGGCAGCGCCACCAGCACTACCCGCACCGACGACCAGACGCAGGCCGCCCAGTTCTGGGCCGATGGCAAGGGCAGCTATACGCCCCCGGGCCACTGGAACCAGATCGCCACGCAGACCGCGGAGGCGATGGGGAACAGCCTGTCGGCCAATGTCCGACTGTTCGCTCAGCTCAACGTGGCGCTCGCGGATGCGGCGATCGCCTGCTGGGACACCAAATACACGTACGACCTCTGGCGCCCTGAGACGGCAATCCACCTGGCAGATCTCGACGGCAACGACGCCACCGACCCCGATACCGCCTGGCGCGCGCTGCTCATCACCCCGGCGCACCCGGAATACACGTCCGGCCACTCGACGTTCAGCTGGGCTGCGGCGACCGTGCTGGCCGCAAACTTCGGCGACGACACGGCGTTCGCCACGACCAGCGCAACCCTGCCGGGCGTCACGCGCGAGTTCGCGAGCTTCAGCGACGCGGCCGCGGAGGCCGGACGCAGCCGCGTCTACGGCGGCATTCACTACCAGTTCACCAACGCGGCGGGTCAGGTGCAAGGCCAGGCCGTCGGCAATGCCGTACTCGCCCGTTTCGCGCTCACGGACGACACGCAGGCGCCGACTGTCGCTGCGGCCGATTCGGCGTCGGTGGTCAGGAGCAACCTCACGCTCACCGGGCAGATCTTCGACAACCTGTCCGGCGTCGCAAGCGCGCAATATCGCGTGGACGGCGGCGCGCTGCTCGACCTTGTCCTTGGCGACCAGGGCGCATTCAGTCTCACCACGGGTTTCGCGCTCGACGGCGCGGACGACGGCGCGCACTGGATCAGCATCGTCGCGCGCGATTCCAGCGGCAACGTCGCCGATGGACTCCGTCGCGATTTCGTGCTCGATACCCGGGCGCCGACGATCGCCCTCGACGGCTTGGCCGAAGGTGCGACCATCGACGCCGCGAGCCGCATCGCTGGAACGGCGAATGCGACCGGCTCCACGCTGGTCAGCCTCCGCTACGTCATCGGCAGCGGTCCGTCGCGGCCGCTGACGTTCGACCGCACGACCGGCGCATTCGACGACGCACTGGCGACGGCGGACCTCGCAGTCGGCAATCATGTGCTCACGGTCACTGCGCTCGATGCGGCCGGCAATCAGGCAACGCTCACGCGCAACCTGACGGTCGCCGTGGCCGCGCCGCTCGCGATCACGCAAGCGACTCCCGCGCTCGGCGCAACGGACGTCGGCGTCACGTTCCGCCCGAAAGTGACGTTCTCCCGCGCGGTCGACGTCACCACCTTGACCAGCGACAGCTTCTACGCCACCGGTCCCGATGGCCGGAAGCTCGACGCGACCATCGTCACGTCGGCGGACGCCACTTTCGCGTGGCTGTTCTTCGCGCAACCGATGCCCGGTGGCGCCGCGATCACCTTGCACGTCGTGGGCGATCTCGTTCGTGCTGCAGCGGACGGCGTCACGCTCGATGGCAACGGCGACGGTACGGCGGGCGGTGCCTACAGTGCCACGTTCACCACGGTCAGCAGCGCGGCCGTGCCCGGCACGACGTTGACCGGAAAGCTGGTCGATCCGGGGCCGGACCTGCAGCCCATGACGTTCGACGACATGCGGCGCGGACCGGATGGAGTGATCCATACGTCCGATGACGTCTTCCTCAATCCGATCGCAGGCGCCAAGGTGTGGATCCTGGGGCTGGAAGACAAGTTCGTCCTCACCGATGCCGACGGCAACTTCACCCTGATCGACGTGCCGGTCGGCGACGTTAAGCTCGCCATCGACGGTCGCACGGCGACCAATGCACCCGACGGCCTCTTCTGGCCCGAGATGGTGATGGACCTGATTCTGGAACCGGGCGTCGTCAATACCGTGATGGGGTCCATGGGCAGCGCGGAGGAGCAACGCGCGAACGAGGATCGGGTCGAGGTCTACCTGCCCCGTCTGCAGACCGACATGCTCCACCCGGTGAGCCAGACCGAGAACACGGTCATCGGCGTCGAGGCGACTTCCGCAACGTCGCTCACCGCAGAACAGCGCGACCAGTTGAAGCTGGTCGTCGAACCGGGCAGCCTGATCGACGAGCACGGCAACGTCGTCACTGACGGCGTCGTCGGCATCAGCATGGTCCCGCCGGAACTCGTACGCGACATGCTGCCGCCGGGTGTGCTGCAGCATACCTTCGACATCACGATCCAGGCGCCCGGCGTGGCGGCGTTCAACACGCCACTGCAGATCACTTTCCCGAACGTGTTCAAGGCGGCGCCGGGCGAGAAGCTGAATTTCCTCTCGTTCGATCACACCACGGGGAGGCTCGTGATCGAAGGGACGGCGACGGTATCTGCCGATGGTCTGTCGGTCACCACCGATCCCGGGCAGGGCATCACGAAACCGGGCTGGCATGGGCTCATTCCACCCGGTGTCCAGTGGTGGTTCAACGCGATCTTCGTCGACAATTTCTGCTTCGACGCAGCGCTGTCGGGTGTCACGGCGGTCATCAAACTGGGCGTGCTGGCCGGTGGGGGCGCAACATTCACCGCGGCAGCGGCCTTTCTGGGCGTGCTCGGCGCGGTGAACGATGCAACCGATCTGGTAACTTTCCTGCGCGGCGGCAGTGATCTGCCGCCGGCCGGCGTGGTGGACAAGGTTTTCGACGGCGCCGGCGATGCGATCGTCGATCGGTTCCCGGTGCCCGACGAGAAGCTCCACATCGACTCCCAGCCCCGGCTGACGCCGGACAGCCCATCCGCGGATTTCGAACGCGTGCGGCAGGCTCGGGAGAACTATCGGGTCGCGCAGCTCAACGCGAGCTCGGCGCAAGGCTTCAAGAGTTTCCTGAAATTCGCGGGCAAGGCGCTGAGCCTCTACGACTTCTACGAGAACGCGAAGAAATGCCTCAACGGCAATCGCCCCGAGGCCGCCGCGAGGAGTCTGCTGGCGACGGCCGACGTTCACGATTTGCCGGCTCTCCGGGAAATGCTGGAGCGCATCGATGCCGCGTCGGAACTGGTCGACAGCGCCATGGAATTGATGATCGGAGAC
Organism: Burkholderiales bacterium; assembly: GCA_038324085.1. Lineage (GTDB taxonomy): Bacteria > Pseudomonadota > Gammaproteobacteria > Burkholderiales. The sequence continues at coordinate 2,970 of JBBQHP010000020.1, read as the reverse complement.
CGACTGGATGCGATACTCCCGGCAGCCGAGGACTTGTGGACGGTCTCTTTCGACGACGGCACCGTCACTGTCTATGGCGAAGACGGGAATCCGTCGCTGGATGCAGAGGGACGGGTCTTGCAATACCGTCTCGAGGATCTCCTCGATCCGCGACTCCTCGACGATCAGGGTTTTCGCACACAGGTTGCCGATCTGCTCGCTGCGGGCCGGGACATCATCCTGGGTGGTGCTCCCGACAGCAGCGACTTCGATCGGCTCGCGGCCGCCGCGACGCAAGAGATCGAGGCTTTCATCGAGAGCCAGACGGCGGAATTCGTCGCCCAGCCGATCTCGACCGGATTCACCTACCGCGTCTCGTCCATCGAGACCGGCGCAGTCGTGCTGCAGGGACGCTCGAACTCCACCGTCACGGAGAGCATCGTAGTCGCGCCGAATTCGCACTATCTCGTCGAAGCCGTCGATCCGATCAGCGGAACATACGGTGCCGCGCTGTTCGATTCGGGCAATTCCGGTTCGGCGCAACAGAACGGCTTTCTGTACAGCGCACTGCAGGGCATCGCGATGGGGCCGGACCGATCCGTCGACAGTGACGGCGACGGCATCTCGGATCGGTCGGAACGGGTCGTGGGCACTTCCAGCGTATTGCGGGACTCCGACGGCGATGGCGTTTCCGATCGTGCTGAATTCGTCGCCGGTACCGACCCCCTGGGCGGGCGGGCGCTCCAGACCGGGGTCGTCGGCAACGCGACCCTGCGGGGCGAGGCCAAGGCCGTGGTCCTGTCCGGATCGGAAATCGATTCCGCCAGCCAGACAGCGTTCGTTGCAACAGGAACGCAGGGGCTCGCGATCGTCGACGTGTCTCAGCCCCGCAAACCCACGGTTCTCTCCGAACTCGCGCTGGCGGGGGACAGCGTGGATGTCGCCATCGACGCTTCGCTCCGGATTGCCGCTGTCGCCTCCGGCAGCGGCGGCCTGCACATCGTCGACGTGCGCGATCCGGTGGCGCCGCGCTTGCTGCAGACGATCGCGATCAACGCGAGCCAGGTTGAGATTCACGAAGGCATCGCCTATGTCGTGACCGGCACGGAATTGCGTGCCTACGACCTGTTGACCGGTGAGAAGCTGGATGCATTCGTCGGCAGTCGCACCCTCACTGGTCTGGCGGTGGACGCCGACGTCCTCTACGCAATGGACAGCGGTCGGGTGTTGCGCACCTTCCGCATGACTGGCGAAGCGCTGGAACCGCTGGGCACCCTGAACCTGCCGAGCGCGGGCGGCAAGATCACCGTCGGCGGCGGCGTGGCCTACGTCGCGGCCGGCACCGGCGGAATCGGCGGCTTCATGACCGTCGACGTTGCCGACCCGCAGGCGCCACACCTGCTCTCTGCGGTCGACAGCAATTCGGTAGCTGGCACCGCGATCGCGCTGAACGGCTCGGGACTCGCAGTGGTAGCCGGAAGCAGCAGCTTCGTCTTCGGGGGGTTCCGGTCGGTGGACGTCATGGACGTCTCGGACCCGTCCAACACGTCGAAGATCATCACCCGTCTCAACCTCGCCCAGATTCCCTACGACATCGCGATCGGCGGTGGCATCGCCTTCGTCGCCGACGGACTGGGCGGATTGCAGGTGGTCAATTACGCCCAGCTCGATGTCGGCGGCGTCGCGCCCAGCGTCGATGGCGGATTCTCCAGTATCGACATCGATCCCGCGACCGCGGGAATCCAGGTGCTGGAGGGCGCCACGATCTCGTTGCGGCCTACCGTGAGCGATGACGTTCAACTGCGCAACGTCGAACTGTTGCGGGACGGAATCGTTGTCGCAAATGACGTCGGCTATCCATTCGATCTAGCGACGACGTTGCCGACCCTGGCTGGCAACGATGGTGTCGCCACCGTCACGCTGCAGGTGCGCGCCACCGATACCGGAGGCAATGTCGGCCTTTCCGCACCGGTGACCGTCGACCTTGTGGCAGACACTTTCGCGCCAACGATCGTCGCGAGCAATGTCGTAGAGGGGACAAGCAAAGGCCGCAGCTTCCGTGCGTTGACCCTGACGTTCTCCGAGGCGATGGATCAGACCTCGTTGAATGCGTCGACCATCCAACTGATCGGACCGGACGGGAACGCCGTGACGCCGCAGAACTTCCAGTTCCGGCAGCATGGGCGTGAGCTCCAGGTCACGTACGATCCACTGACATTGGTTGGGGCGTACCAGCTGCAGCTGGATGCAACCGCGATCGCGGATCGGGCCGGCAATGCGTTGGGCGATGTTCCGCAGACGACGCACTTCACGGTCAAGTCGTATACCGCCGAGTGGATCGGACCCTCCGGCGGGTTCTGGGATGTCGGTGCAAACTGGAGCACGGGTGTCGCGCCCGGAATCGGCGACGACGTATTCGTCGGACTTCCCGCCGGGGGCAGCATCGCGTTCCGCAACGGCACCGTGACGGTCGAGACGCTGACGAGCGATACGCAACTCGTGGTGACGGGCGGCAGTCTCACCGTCGCCGGAGACGCGATGCTGCGTTCCGGGCTGCGGCTACAGGGAGGCGCGCTCCGCATCGATGGTGGTGGCGCGATCGGCGGCGACACGCAGATCAACGGGGGCACCTTTACCGCGAACGGCATCCTCGACCTGGTTCGCTGGCAGATGGCCGACGGAACGCTCACCGGAACCGGAACGATCAATGTGAGTGCCTTTGCGACGTGGTCTGGTGGTTCGGTGAATGGCGCGGGCACGCTCAACTTCCTCGGCGACCTCGCGATCACGGGGGCCGGCAGCAAGGTAATCAACGGCGGTCGGGTGATCAACACGCTGGGCACGACGACTTGGAGCGGAGCGACCTCGGCGAACACCAACGACTTCTACACGGGTCCGGCGACGATCAACAACTCGGGCACGTGGATCGACAACAACGCGTTCAGCACGATCGTGCGCGACTGGTATTCGGGCGACGCGCTGGTGTTCAAC